>NZ_CP009056.1:2019263-2692351 GCF_000807275.1 Frischella perrara
AATCAAACTCATTCGAAGCACCCTGCACTAATTCCAGTTCTTCACGAAGTTGAGCAGCTAAATCTTCACCGACCGCTTGATCGAGTTCCGGATTGGCTAATCCTTTAATTATACGTACTTCTTGAATTGTGTGACCTTTACCAGATTGATATAAATAAGTTTCATCCTTTGTTAAGTGGTAAACGCCCTTAAATAACTTACCACAACCAATTGGCCATGTAATTGGTGCACAAATGATATTTAATTCATTTTCAACCTCATCTAGTAACTCCATAGGATCGCGAATATCGCGATCAAGTTTATTCATAAAGGTTAAAATTGGCGTATTACGTAGCCGAGTTACTTCCATAAGTTTGCGAGTTCTGTCTTCTACCCCTTTTGCTGCATCAATTACCATTAAGCAGCTATCGACCGCGGTCAAAGTACGATAAGTATCTTCCGAGAAGTCTTCGTGACCGGGAGTATCAAGTAAATTTACTAAACAATTAGCGTAAGGAAACTGCATCACGGAAGTGGTGATAGAGATTCCCCGCTGCTTTTCCATCTCCATCCAATCTGATTTGGCATGTTGCGCATTCGCACCACGTCCCTTCACAGTTCCGGCTGTTTGAATGGCTTGTCCAAATAGTAACACTTTTTCAGTTATGGTAGTTTTACCTGCGTCAGGGTGAGAAATAATGGCAAAGGTTCGACGATTTGCCACTTCATCTAAATAAGCTTGATCGGTCATGATATTTAACTATTAAACTATAAGCAAAAATAATGGCAGCGATTTTAGCAGATATCCCATTAAATAGATATCTGCAGGATTAAATCTGTTGTAAAGATAAAATAAACTTGATTAATGCAATTGAATAAAACTTAGTGCTTTCTCTACGACTTCCAAGCCAGCCCCTTTTTTGTGAGCATTTTCACTCAAATAGCGACGCCATTGTTTTGCGCCTTTTTTACCATTAAAAATACCTAAGGTATGACGCATAATGTGATTTAATTGCGTTCCCTTAGCTAACTCGACTTCAATATAAGGAAATAATTGTTCAATTACAGATATAGGATTGGTAATTACATGATCCTTTGCAAAAATTTGTTGATCAATTTCACTTAAAAGCATCGGATTTTGATAAGCTTCGCGTCCAACCATTACTCCATCTACATGTTGTAAATGTATTTTAATTTGTTCTAGCGACGTAATGCCACCATTAATAGCAATAACTAATTCTGGATAATCGCGTTTAAGTTGATAAACACGTTCATAATCAAGTGGTGGTACTTCGCGATTTTCTTTCGGGCTTAACCCTGATAACCACGCCTTTCGTGCATGCACAATAAATGTTTGACAATAGGGCATAATAGTTTCGATAAAATGACATACAAATTCATAACTATCTTGCTGATCTATTCCAATACGGTGTTTAACTGTAACCGGTATTGTTACGGCATCTTGCATTGCTTTAATACAATCAGCAACTAAAGTTGCATTACCCATCAAACAGGCACCAAACATACCATTTTGCACGCGATCGGAGGGACAGCCGACATTAAGGTTGATCTCATCATAACCCCTTTGCTCAGCCAGTTTTGCACATTTCGCTAATGACACGGGATCGCTACCACCCAATTGTAGAGATACCGGATGTTCTTGTGCATTAAAGGTCAAATAATCCCCTTTACCGAATAAAATCGCGCCAGTTGTCACCATTTCGGTGTATAGTAACGATTGCTTAGTTAAAATCCTATGGAAGTAGCGACAATGACGATCGGTCCAATCAAGCATTGGCGCTACGGAAAATTTATTTAAAGTTGATTTCATTTTGCGTATTTATTTTACTTGGCTTAATCTAAACTACTTATATTTGATACATCTTCTGGAATGTAAATTAAAATTACTCTTCTAATATCACTATTTACTATACTTTGATTTAACTAAATAATGGTTTTAATTTCCAATCAATCGAAATAAATAAACCCGTCAGTGACGGGTTTTTTAAGAATTTTAATACACGTAAGTATTATTCCATTTCATCAAGAGTTGTGTTATCGCTTGCTGTTCGCTTAATATCAGCTACGTTACCTGCACTATTAAATGAAATCGTATATGTGATTTGTTTAGTGTAACCATGTTGCGGATTTTGACGAAATACATAATACCAAATATCGTCACCAAATATAGAAGTTAACATTGGCGAACCCATTATGAATAATACTTGTTCTTTGGTTTGACCAACCTTTAACTTATCTACGGCTTCCTGAGTAAGATAATTTCCCTGATTGATATCGGGACGATATACCCAACGGTCAACAAAAGAACAACCTACTAATAAAAATGACGTAGTAATTGCAACAATAATAAAACGCAACAATGACATGTAACAATACCCATTCTAAAAATTGTGGCGTATATTATCGCTGATATTTTCTCTAAACGCTACTGCTTATTATATAAGTTCAAAAGTAGCTATTCTCTAATATTGAATAAAATCTAATTATTTTGAATATTTCAATTGGATTATGACTGAAATCTAATCATCACATTTAAGCATTATTAGTATATAATATGCCATCATTTTTTAGCCGAAACAGTCTTATGTCACATAATCCATTATTAACTTTAAGAGATAAAATAACTGCACTAGATAAACAATTATTGCAATTAATTGCTCAACGACGTGAATTATCTACACAAGTAGTCAATACAAAAATTAAAGCCAACATTCCAGTACGTGATATTGAACGAGAGCGTTTGTTGGTCAAAACGCTTATTGAAGAGGGCAATCAGTTTTCGCTTGATGAGCTCTTTGTTAAAAGGCTTTATCAAATTATTATAGAAGATTCAGTGTTATTGCAACAACGCATTTTGCAGCAACAGCTAAATCAGAATGCTGTTAAATCAGCAAAAATAGCGTTTCTTGGTCCAAAAGGTTCTTATTCACATTCGGCAATGCGTCGATACGCTGCGAATCATTTTGATCATATTGAAGAATCTAGCTGTTCAAGCTTTAAAGATATTTTTGAAAGTGTTGATAAAGGATTGGTCGACTACGGTGTAGTTCCAATTGAAAATAGTAGTTCAGGTTCAATTAATGAAGTGTATGACCTGTTACAAAAAACAAATCTACACATTATTGGTGAAATATCCCTTTTTATTGATCACTGTATTTTAGCTAACAACCAAGCAAGTTTAGCTAAAATTGAAACTGTTTATAGTCATCCTCAGCCGTTTCAACAATGTACTAATTTCATAGATAAATATCCAAATTGGAAAATTATCTATTGCGACAGTACCTCATCGGCAATGCAAACTGTAGTAGATTTGAATCAAGACAATGTCGCAGCTATTGGTAATAAAGATGGCGGAGAATTATATGGATTACAAGTTTTAGAACATAATTTTGCAAATCAAAAAGAAAACATAACTCGTTTTATTATTTTGTCACGAGAAGCGATCGAAGTATCTCAACAAATTTCCGCTAAAACGACTATATTAATGAAAACTGGACAACAAGCTGGTGCTCTGGTTGATGCTTTGTTAGTACTACGTAACCATAATATAGTGATAACTAAACTTGAATCACGACCAATACATGGAAACCCGTGGGAAGAAATGTTCTATGTTGATTTACAAGGAAACATCGAAAGTGTTGTGATGCAACAAGCTTTAAAAGAGCTGTCTTCAATTACACTATTTACAAAAGTACTAGGTTGCTACCCAAGTGATAATGTTACACAATAAATTACACTAAAGTTATATGATTGATTTTGCGAAATCTGTTTTGACTTGGTATGAACAATACGGCAGAAAAACATTGCCTTGGCAAGTTGAAAAAACACCTTACCATGTTTGGCTGTCGGAAGTCATGCTACAGCAAACCCAAGTTGTAACAGTCATACCCTATTTCGAACGTTTTATTCAACATTTTCCAACCATTGCGGACTTAGCGCGTTCTTCCATTGATGATGTACTTCACTTATGGACTGGGCTAGGATACTATGCTAGAGCGCGAAATTTACATAAAGCTGCGCAAATAATTGTTGAAAAATATAACGGTATTTTTCCAACTTGTTTTGAAGATGTTGTAAATTTACCGGGCATTGGTCGTTCTACCGCTGGTGCCATCTTATCATTATCACTAAAGCAGCATTACGCTATATTAGATGGGAATGTTAAGCGGGTATTAACACGTTTTTTTGCCATTGATGGTTGGCCTGGCAACAAAAAAATAGAAAATCAACTGTGGCAATTATCAGAACGCGTCACGCCTGTGAAAGATGTTGAAAAATTCAATCAAGCTATGATGGATATCGGTGCGATGATCTGCCTACGCAACAAACCTAAATGCACACTTTGCCCTTTATCAAAGGATTGTATTGGATATAATACTAATCGTTGGCAAGAATTCCCGACTAAAAAACCGAAACAGACTATACCAACTAAAACAGCCTATTTCTTGATTTTAGATAATCATCAAAATATTTGGTTAGAAAAACGACCACCAGTAGGAATTTGGGGGGGCCTTTTTTGTTTTCCACAATTTGATAACGTTCAAGCTATACACGATTGGCTTAAACAGCAACATTTGATAACATCAAAATTAATACAATTGATTTCTTTTAGACATACATTCAGCCATTTTCATCTTGAAATTGTACCCATTTATACGCAATTATTAAAAAATCGTGCTCGCTTAAATGAACCGAATGGTTGTTGGTACAATCTGGATCAACCCGCTAAAATAGGATTGGCGACACCGGTAAATAACTTACTGAAACAATTGGCGATACAATCACCATCAGATACAATCACCAACATTACTTTTTAGCTAAACAGTTTTTAGCTATAACTTTAACAAAATCTTTAAAATAGACATTTTAAAGAACAATTTAAGGATACCGTTATGAGTCGTATGATTTATTGCCATTTTTTAAAAAAAGAAGCACCTGGTTTAGATTTTCAATTATATCCGGGCGAGCTTGGAAAAAGGATTTTTAATGAAATATCACAGGAAGCTTGGAACGAATGGATAAAAAAACAAACGATGTTAATCAATGAATTAAAATTAAATATGATGAATCCGGAACATCGTAAACAAATTGAAAATGAGATGGTAAAATTTTTATTTCAAGGGCAAAATATAACCATTTCTGGCTATAAGCCACAGATTTAATTGGATATTTAAGGAATGACACAGATCAGAAATTTGAAATCTCGTTATATCAAAATAGTTAGTTTATTAGGTATATCTGCTTTACTTGCAGCATGTCCGAGCTCACATAACGACATTGATAAACCGGTCTATATCAAAAATACAAATGCTCTAAATATATTAATAAATCAGTATGCTAATAATATAGAACAAATTTGGGGACCGCATGAAGTGTTAATTGCTGGCCCGAAAGATTATGTTCAATATAGTAATGATTTATTAACGCGTGTTCATATTAACTTCGTATCGGGTCAATTAGCTATTGAGACATTATCAGAAGATCCAACTAAGCAATTAAAATCAGCGATTGTTACGACTTTATTAATGCCTGAACCCGAAGATATAATCAAACAATCGGACTCGCCGTTAGATAATACTAAAGAACCTTTTTTATACAAACAGATACTTGATGAAAACGGTGAACCAATCAGATGGGACTGGCGAGCAGCGCATTTTGCCGATTACTTAGTTGAAAACCAATTACATACGCGCAAATCAGGTGATAAACAGATTAGTTACGTTAAAATTAATTTAGTACCGGATCATGTTAATGAACGGGCACATAAATTTATACCATTAGTTCGCCAATCTGCTCATGAATACCAAATTGATGAACGATTAATTTTGGCTATTATTCAGGTTGAATCTAATTACAATCCATTTGCGGTAAGTCGTAGCGATGCCCTAGGGTTAATGCAATTACAACAACATACTGCTGGACGCGACCTTTATCATCGATGGGGTAAAAGTGGTGAGCCAAGTAAATCTTATTTACTCGATCCTAAAAATAATATTAGAATGGGGTCAGCCTACTTAGCATTAATTCGCGACTCTTATTTGAAAGGTATTAAAAATCCAATTTCAATGCGTTATGCAATGATTTGTGCCTATAATGGTGGTGCGGGTAGTGTATTAACCACCTTCTCTAAAGATCGCGTTAAGGCCATTGATGTGATTAATCGTATGAGCCCTGAACAAGTTTATAAAAAACTTATAACGTCCCATGCATCTCAAGAATCACGTAATTATTTAATCAAGGTGAACCAAATTCTTACAAAATAGTATGGTAAAGAATAATAATGGACCAATTATAGAACGCGAAAAGAAAACAGTTAGTTTTATGATTGGTCTTTATTGTCAGAAAAAGCATCATCATCCAAAAAATAAATTATGTAATGAATGTAATGAACTTAAACAATATGCTTTACAACGCCTAACGACTTGCCGATTTGGAGAACAAAAAACCACTTGTGAAAAGTGTCCCAAACATTGTTATAGGAAAGATTATCAACAAAAAATCAAACATGTCATGCGATTTTCTGGACCAAGAATGTTATTATATCATCCTATTTTAGCCATTAACCATTTATACAAAAATCTTAAATACCGTAATTAAGAATAATATGACCAATCTTGTAACCCCTGAAAATTATCAACAATTGCTTGACGAGAAAGTCACTCGCACTATGGCTTTATTTAATCAATTTGATGTTAAAGAACTCGCCATTTATCCTTCACCAAAAACGCATTATCGTATGCGTGCTGAATTTAGAATTTGGCACAATGGTGACGATTTACATCATATTATGTTTGATAAAGTTAATAAAAAAAGAATCTATATTAACGATTTCCCTGTTGCGACAAAAATTATTAATCAAGCAATGCAGTTAATTGTGCCATTGATAAAATATAATCATCTTTTAAGATACAAATTATTTCAAATTGATTACTTGTCGACGCTAAGTAATCAGTTATTAATATCACTGGTTTATCATAAAAAACTTGATGATGACTGGACTACCGAAGCAAATAAGTTAAGAACAGAACTTATTAAAAAAGGTTTAGATGTACATATTATTGGTCGTGCATCTAATCAGAAAATATGTTTAGAGCATGATTACATAGACGAACAGCTTAATATACTGGGAAAAAAATATACCTATCGACAAGTTGAAAATAGTTTTACCCAACCAAATGCAACTATTAATATTGCTATGTTAAGTTGGGCTATCAATGCAACAAAAGAATTCTCAGGCGATTTGTTGGAGCTTTATTGTGGGAATGGCAACTTTTCTATTGCTTTGGCGCAAAATTTCAAACGCGTGCTTGCAACTGAAATCGCTAAATCTTCAGTTAAAGCAGCCCAATATAATATTGCAGTCAATAAAATTGAGAATTTAAAGATCATTCGACTTTCTGCGGAAGAATTAACTCAAGCAATAAATAATGAAAGGGAATTTAATCGACTCAAAGGAATCTGTTTATCTGATTATCAGTGCAATACAGTATTAGTTGACCCACCACGAAGTGGTTTAGATATTAATACATTAAAAATGATCGCAAAATATCAGAACATTATATATATTTCTTGCAATCCATTAACTTTACAAGAGAATTTAAACTATTTAACTCAAACCCATCACATCCAAAAGATGGCATTTTTTGATCAGTTCCCTTATACCGATCATTTAGAATGTGCTGTTGTTTTATATAAAACATGCTGATAAAATAGTTAATAATATCATAACGTTATAAAAAGATTCGTTTTGTTAGAGATTATTCATTGTCAAATAAAATACTGACAATGAATTTTCTATTAAAAAACTATATTCCATATCTTAATAATAAGATAAATCAATCTAAATTATTTTCTTTTGATTTAAATATTGTTATGTCTACAAATAACTAATAGGAAAACTTGTATAAACCGGATTAATATCGGATTAATTTGGTAAAATATAAGTAAAAAAAACCCCTAATTAAAATTAGGGGTGCATAATTGCAAGGAATGGATGAAAGGAAATAAAACAATGAAACAACAACTACCAAATAGCCTTAGGCTTCATTGTTTTTATACTATAAACTACAAATACCGTCAGTAACATTACAATAAAATGACAATTATATCATTAAGTTATCATTATTTAATATTGATTATTTATTTATTATATTACTCATATATCCGAGGCTAAAACCTATTAAGGAAATATATCCAAAATGAAACTATTAGTTGTTGAAGATGAAACTAAAACAGGTGAATATCTCCGCCAAGGCTTGATTGAATCCGGATTTATTGTTGATCTGACTAATAACGGTTTAGATGGTTACCATCGTGCAATGACAGAAGAGTATGATCTTATTATTCTAGATGTTATGCTCCCAGATATTAGTGGTTGGAAAATTATTCAATCACTCCGTGATGCAGGTAAAGAAACTCAAATAATATTTTTAACGGCCATGGGCAGTGTTGAGGATAAAGTCAAAGGACTTAACCTTGGCGCCGATGATTATCTCGTAAAACCCTTTTCTTTTGCCGAACTTTTAGCTAGAATCAAATCGCTTCTAAGACGTAATGTTCCTCAAGTCAGTCTACATCAATTAACCATTGCCGATTTAGTGATGGATCTACCCAAACGAACAGTTACACGTGCTGGGAAACGCATTGAATTAACTAACAAAGAATTTCTTCTTTTAGAATACTTCTTACGTTATCAAGGAGAAGTTTTACCACGTTCATTAATTGCTTCTCAAGTATGGGATATGAATTTTGATAGCGACACTAATGTAATAGATGTTGCTGTAAGACGTTTACGCAACAAAATTGATACCCCTTTTGAACCAAAGCTAATTCATACAATTCGCGGAATGGGATATAAATTGGATGTCTTTAACGAAAACGAAATATAGAAAGATACTGCACTTCTCGACAATAATTCGCATGCCTTTAATGGTTTGCTTTTTTACTTGCATTTTACTTTATGGCTTAAGTCTTTTTATTGAGCGCTCTTTTGAAAAATATTCGGTAGCACAAAATATTGCTGAAATACATTCCGTTATGGAATCAATTGAGCGAGAATTTTCATATTATGACCCACAAGATGATCGTGAAAATCTGATTCAAAACATTTTATTGATCTTAGCAAGTCATAATCAATTGTTAGTTTGTATTGTTGATGAAAATAATAATATCCTATACAAAACCCGTGGACCCAACTTATTATTAACCCGTAAAGCATTTAAACTTGATTCAATTATCAATAAAGAAAAAACATCCATTTGGGATAATGATCATCATTCCTATCGCATTGCAGCTTCACAATTTCTGACATTAAAAAAAGAAAAATATACAACAATTATTGCGATTGAACGAGATTTTCAACTTGAATTTATCACTCGATTACACGATGGGCTGTTAATATTAATTTGCATAGCCTGCTTACTTACACTTTTAGGCACTTTATTAACTATTTATATTACACAAAAACCGATCAACCGATTAATTAAGATTATCGAATCTTTAAACAGTAAGAGCTTAAATTATCGTATTCCTGTATCTATGGTTTCACCAAAGTATATCAGTTTAATAAAAGCATTTAACAATATGTTAAGCCGTATGGAATTCGTATTTCAAAGACAAAGTAATTTTACCGCAGACATTGCCCATGAAATGCGAACCCCCATTACTAATTTAACAACACAAACGCAAATCGCTCTTAATAACGCAAGGACGACTAATGAATATAAAGAAGTACTTTATTCTCATTTAGAAGAATTTGAACGTTTGTCGCAAATTATTACGGATATGCTCTTTCTTGCCCATGCTGATAATAAATTATTAAAACCTGATCTTGGTGATATTGATTTAGTCAAAATGTTTAATAACATGTTTGATTACTTAGAATTTATAGCGGAAGAAAAACATATTAAACTTGTTTTAAAAGGACATTGTAATTTAATGCAAGGTGATAAGCTGATGATTAATAGAGCAATTGGTAATCTACTTTCAAATGCTATTCATCATACACCTAACGGTGAAACCATTTCTGTAACTTTAAATCAAGTTAACCAAAAAACAATTAAGATTGTTATTGCTAACCCTGGAAAAGAAATTCACAAAAAACATCTGCCACATTTGTTCGATCGCTTTTATCGCATTGATGAATCAAGACATAGTAATGGACAAGGCGCAGGGATCGGACTTGCTATTGTTAAATCAATAGTTGAAGCTCATAATGGTACAATCTCTGTTGAATCAGATAAGACATCAACTCGTTTTATCATTATGTTTCCAGTATCTCAAACTAGAATAAGTAAATTTTATTAGTTTAAATAATAAAAAATGATTATTCAGGCAGTATCTTGCTGTATAATAATGTCCCAATAAAATTGGGACTTAGCTATTTATTTGTTTTTATATATTTACAATAATTCTGACTATATTCTCAAAGGTTAATTAGATCCTTCAATCATAATCTAATAACATTAAAAAAATATTTTTTTACAATGAGTTACAAGTAATTAGAAAATAATGTTAAGATACCGATAACCTCTAAAATGTAATCTTAACTACCTATCATGTTGATTTAGGAATAATTTTGTGAAGTATTTTCTCGGTTTATTAAAATTTTTGCTGATATTTACAATTATCGGTATTTTAGCAGGTATGATTATTGGTTATGCCGGATACGTATACTTTTCCAAAGATCTACCTGACGTTACGCGTTTAAAAGACGTAAGATTACAAACTCCAATGCAAGTTTTAAGTAGTGATGGAGAACTTATTGCTACTTTTGGAGAACACCGCCGTCTTCCTTTAAAATATGAAGATATTCCGCCTGTAGTCCTCAATGCAGTTATTGCAACAGAAGACTCCCGTTTTTATGAGCATTTCGGTGTTGATCCGGTAGGAATCTTGCGAGCATTATACATAGCAGTAAAAACGCACAATTTTTCACAGGGTGGTAGTACCATTACTCAACAAGTGGCTAAAAACTTCTTTCTAACACCCGAAAGAAGCATCGGACGTAAAATCCGCGAAATGATTTTGGCTATCCGCATGGAAAAAGAGTTAAGTAAAGAAGAAATCATTGCATTATATTTAAATATGATTAACTTCGGTTCACGTGCCTATGGTATTGGTTCCGCAGCCTATACCTTCTATGGTAAGGAAGCAAAAGATCTTACTTTAAGTGAAGCCGCTCTTTTAGCTGGATTACCTAATGCTCCATCAGCATATAACCCGATATATCACCCTAATAAGGCATTACATCGACGTAATTGGGTCTTACATCGTATGCTAAATCAAGAATTTATTACCCAAGCAGAATATGAACAAGCTGTATCAGAACCTTTAAATGTTGGTTATTTTGTGCCAAAAATTTCATTTTCAGCACCTTATGTTGCTGAGATGGCAAGACAGTTTATGTATGATAAATTCGGTGATAGCGCTTACACCGATGGTTACAAAGTCTATACAACAATAACAAAAGCCAATCAGGAGGCTGCCAATCATGCAATGAACGAGAATATTATCAATTATGATATTCGCCATGGTTATCGCGGTCCAGAAAAAACATTATGGAATTCAGGTGAAAAAGCTTGGAATGATGATGAAATCCAAAAGGCTTTAAGTAGTTATTCTTGCTATCAAGAAATTTGCCCTGCCGTAGTAATAGAAGCAAATCCAGAATTTGCTAAAGCTAAAATAAATAACGGTACGACAATCACACTTGATCGTAACAGTATTAAATGGGCAAGAGCATTTATTAATGACAATCAACAAGGACCACTTCCGACCTCGGTTTCTGCTGTAGTCAAAACTGGTCAACAAATATGGGTGAAACAACAAAACGAAAGCTGGATGTTGTCACAAATCCCTGCTATCAATGGTGCTGTTGTCTCAATTAATCCAGAAAATGGTGAAATCAAAGCATTGACTGGTGGTTTTGATTATGGTTTAAGTAAGTTCAATCGAGCGACCCAAGCTATTCGACAAATTGGTTCTACGATTAAACCTTTCATCTATTCCGCAGCTTTAGACAAAGGTCTAACGTTAGCTACTGTTTTAAATGATGCTCCAATTATGCGAAGTAATGCGGGTAGTGAAGCATGGCGACCTAAAAACTCTCCACCAAACTATGCGGGTCCACTTCGTTTAAGAATTGGTTTAAATATGTCGAAAAACGTTATGATGGTTAGAACAATTCGCGCAATTGGTGTTGATTATGCAGCAAATTATTTGGAACGTTTTGGCTTCCCACATGATAATATTTCGCGTAATGAATCGCTAGCTCTTGGCTCGGCATCCTTTACGCCATTACAAGTTGCCCGTGCGTATTCTGTTATTGCTAATGGTGGTTATTTGATCACGCCATATTTAATTGACCGAATTGAATATAGTGAAGGCGGTGTAATTTATCAACATCAACCTGAAATCGCCTGTACTGATTGTGTTACTGAATCTTCTTATAGCAATGGGAACGCTGACACCGCTAACTTAGACAACGTTGAAAACGTTGCGCAATCCAGTGAGTTGGACGAACCAGAACAAGATAAATTAAGAGCGGATGATGGTATTCTTCTGCCTAAGTCAGATATTCCGTTCAAGCAACTCATTAATCCAGATGGTACAGTTAATATTGATAAAACGAAGCAATTACAATCTCAAGGACCAACTTATGCTCCTCACGTTATAAGTTCAGAGAATGCTTTCTTAATTAGAGATGCTCTTAAATCCACAATTTGGGGAGATCGTGATAATCAATGGCGTGGTACAGCTTGGCGATCACGTTCACTAGGTAGACATGATATCGGTGGTAAGACAGGTACAACTAACTTATCAAAAGATGTTTGGTTTGCCGGATATGGTCCAAATTTACTCACGACGGTTTGGCTCGGTTTTGATGACCATCGGCGTGAACTAGGAAAAGCAAGACGTGATATTTTTAACGATAAATCTGCAAGCGTTTCCGAAGGAGGAGCAATTTCTGCCGGTCCAATTTGGAATGATTATATGAAAGTAGTATTAAAAAATGTACCTGAGAAAAAAGAGATAATACCACCTTCAATAATTAGTGTTCTTATTGATAAAAAAACAGGGTTATTAGCACCACAACCTAATAGCAATGCTATACCTGAATATTTCATTAAAGGAACTGAACCAACTAAATATGCAACAAAAGAAGTTGGAACAAAAGTTACCGATGCACAAGGTGTTACATCGGAATTATTCTAATAACATGTAGGAAATGAGATAGTTATAATGATTGGATTTATTCGTATCATCGGCGGAAAATGGCGTGGACGTAAATTACCGGTGTTAGATAGTAATGGTTTACGACCTACAACTGATCGAGTCAAAGAAACATTATTTAATTGGTTAATGCCAGTTATTCAAGATGCGAATTGCTTAGATTGTTTTAGTGGTAGTGGTTCATTAGGCTTTGAATCAATTTCGCGGGGTGCTTATAAAAGTACGTTAGTTGAAAAAAATGTAACTATAGCCAAACAATTGAAAAAAAATTGCCAATTATTGAACGCTCAAAATATTGAAATTATTAACCATGATTTAATATCATGGTTAAATAAACCAGCTAGCCAACAATTTGATCTTGTTTTTATTGATCCTCCTTTTCATCAAAATCTAACTGAAGCAACGATTTCATTGTTAGAAAATAATGGTTGGCTAAAAAATGGTAGCTATATCTATATTGAAACTGAAACGCTATATAATCAATTAGCGCAACAAATCCCTAGTAACTGGTATTTACATCGAGAAAAAATTGCTGGGCAAGTTCATTCTCGTTTATTCATTAGAGCAGATTCATAATATGTTTATTTTAATTGGTAAAATCGCTTATCTATTCATTTGGTTATTCTTGTTATTTAACTTAGTTCACCCTTACCCTGCCCCAGCTAATATCATCGCTTACGTGTCATTAGCGACATTTATCATTTTGCATGGTCTACAAGCCTGTTTATTAAATGCAACACTTACCAACCATGAAAAAAAGCAATATCCATACAGAATTTTGAAAATATTCTTATTTGGAATATTTGAAGCACTCAGTTGGAAACAAAATAAACAATAGTACTCAAAAAGCTGTTGTCATGAAGTAAATTTTTTGTATAATCGCTATTATAGTTATCGGTAGCACTTCAATTCTTTACATATAATGAAAGCGCAAATTGTAAGTGTAGCATATCTATTTAGCTACTTGTCCAGCCATAATGAACATAGTAGTTTTGTTGATCTTTATTTTTTTTAAATTTCTATTTTATATTTAAAGCTATTCAATCCAATTAACCTGTTCCAATAATAAAAAGACAGTAGGTAACGAATGCAAACAGGATTGTATTTTTCTATTCAAATAGGTGAGCTTAATCAACATAAACTGGATGTCGTCAGCTTTAGGTTAGAAGAAGCATTATCTTCTCTTTTCACATTAAGTGTTCAGATCAGTACCACTGATGCTAATATTAATTTACAAGAACAGTTGCTACAAAAGGCAAGTTTTACCGTTTATGTAGATGGTAAAAAACAGCGGACAATTAATGGCATTGTTGAAAAAGCGGAATGTGGTGACATAGGATTCAAACGAAGTTTCTACACTTTTATTATTCGTCCTGCTATGTGGTTATTGACATTAGTACAAGATAGTCGGATTTACCATTTTAAAAGCGTACCTGACATTATTGATGAAATCTTAAAAGATTTTAATATCCCTTTTGATAAACAATTAATGGATAGACATAGTGTACGTGAATATGTCACACAAAAAAGAGAAAGTTATTATCAATTTGTTTCTCGCCTAGCTTCTGAGGAAGGAATTATTTTTTGGTTTGAGGAAGATAAACTATTTTATAGTGATAGTCACCTTGGAATGCGAGCTGGACCTAAAATCATTTACAATCCTCACCCTCAGAACTCAACTAAAGATTGGGTGATTAACCAACTTAAATTCGCATGTACAATGCGTTCGACTGAGATTAAAACTAAAGAATATTTATATACCCATCCTGATGTGCCAATGGATGCAAGAAGTATCACATCAAAACAATTACCCGTTTATGAAACCTACGACAGTTATGGTCGCTACGATAATAGTGATATAGGACAGTTATTTAGTTCATATCGGATTGATGCATTACAATCTGATAGTGAGCAGGGACAAGCCTTCAGCAATTGTTTTCCATTAATGCCTGGTGTTATTTTTAGCCTATTAGAACATCCAACACAATCAATGAATAATAGTTGGCAGGTAGTACATATTGTTCATAAGGGTACCTTACCACAATCATTAGAAGATGAAAGTGATAATAATGCTGCAACCTTAACTAATGAATTCTCTTTTGTGCCTGGAAAAAATGATTGGCGTCCGAAATTTACTCATAAACCGCTAGCAGATGGTGATGAAGTGGCGACAGTAGTTGGTCCTGCTGGAGAAGAAATCTATGTTAATGAAGATGGTGCAGTAAAAGTAGCATTCCATTGGAATCGTTATGACCAACTTAACGAGAATGCATCTTGTTGGGTGCGCGTAGCACAAAATTGGAATGGTGATGGTTATGGTTTTCTAGCAACCCCACGTATCGGTCAGGAAGTAATAATCTCTTATCTAAATGGCGATATTGATCGCCCTATTATTACAGGCACGACTTATAACGGTAAAAACCGTCCTCCTATTGATCTTCCTAGGCATAAAACCCAAATGACCATTAAATCTAAAACACATAAAGGAGAAGGATTTAATGAAATGCGCTTTGAAGATGAAAAAGGGCTAGAAGAAATTTATTTTCATGCTCAACGGAATCACCGAACTAATGTACTTAATGATCAATTTATTGATATTGATCATAATCGCACAAAAAATATTGGTTTAGACCAACAAGAAACAGTAGGTCGAGATAAACGCACTAATGTTGGACAAGATCACTATGAGACTATTGGTCGTAATTCAATAATTAGAGTAATGTCTGATCAAGAAATTGAAATTGAAAATAATCAAACAACTATCATCAATAGTTCTCGAAAGCAAGAAATTTATGCTGATAATATTACTAAAACAGGCGGTAATCAAAGATTAGAAATTGAAGGTACCTATGATGAAATAGCTAAAACTAAAATTTTTTCTCGAACGAAGCATTATATTCTTCATGCTCAAGATAAAATGACAATAGCTGGACCCGGCGGTAGTATTACTATTGATAATAATGGTATCACACTAAAAGCCACCGCCTTAAAAATTATTACCCCATCTTTTGATATTATCAACGGCGGTTCAAACCAAGTTACGGCACTTAAAGCTGCTGTTCAAGAAGGTAAACCGTTTTGTGAAATCTGTGCGAAAGCAAAAAAGGATGATAAATCATGATAATGCGACAGAGAATGAAACAGATTCAGTTACCCGATGATAAATCAGCTAAAATTGAATTATTAAAACATGTATTATTCGGTGCTTTAATAGAATTTAATGACACATTAGAAGTGATCAGTAGTAACACGCCAACAATTTGCCCCACTTATGTAATTATTGATGCTATACATCGCCCCGATATTACTGTGCTATTTGAAGGATATAACCTTGATTGGCGCTGTTTATGGAAAGGGGAAAGCGCTGAAAAATTTGCACTCCATGCACCTTATATCGCACAACTTAAGGAAGATAATGAATTTACAGATTGGTTATTATCTCAGGGATTTGGTAAAGGATGGGGTATTTTCTTACGTAGTTATTATTCCATCAATGAATTAACTGATCATTTACGTAAATTCAATCAAGTATACAGTGATGTAGATAAAATTTGGTTAATGTTTCGTTATTACTCACCCGTAGCTATAAAACAAGTCTTGCCTTATTTACCAGGCAATGATTTTATCGATTTTATGCGACAGATTAATCAATTGATGTCAGAAGTATCCGAAAAAAGTCTGATGATAATTAGATGAATTTATAAGAAAAGGGAAACTAAATGGATGAACAAACAGGTGTAAGTACCCATGACGTACCTGATGATGGTCTACTATCGAGCAGTAACGAGCAAATAAAACCCTGCCAAGTTTTAGATGGAATAATGCAGATAGAAGATGAAGAAAAGGCACTGGAGTTGATAAAAAAAATCGCTAGTTTATTGAGTATGGATTTAGAAGAATCACCATCTGAGGAAAATGAGTGGGTTAATGCTGTAACCGAACCTCAACCCCTAGGGGTACCTTGGAGCGATTTTGAAAACTGTATTCAAGAAATGAGTAATAAAAATACAGATGGAAAAGAAAATGATAACATATCCCAAAATTTAGCTTATCTGAGCGAAGAATTACTTAAAATGGATGAGTTATTTGATAAAGTAAAGAATAAAATAGGCGAAGAAAAACTCGTAGCCTTTTTAGGCTTATTCTCTCTTGCTAGTCGTAAAAGTAATCCCGCTGGTGAAAATAATAAAAAAGGTAAATGGAAAGTAGAAATTAATGGAAAAAAAATTAATGCTAAAAATGCCGAATTCAAGGTTGATTTTAAATTAAAACATGATTATGTCGTAGTTAGTTCAGATGGTTATGATATAGGAAATAAAGGTGATAATGTTTTTAGGACAGGATCAACATTTTGTAATGACAATTTTACTATCTGCGTCTCTCCTCAATTTACTCGCCATATCCGTTCTTATGATTATGAGGGAAAAGAAACTTATAAAGTAGAGGCTACTCAAGTAAAAACGATTGATGAATTAGCTGACTTACTTATTGATGAAATTTACGACACTATTAAGTTAAATAACACAGTGGATTGGTATACAGATACAACATTGACTGCAGTAGAAATAGTGTTAACAGTTGCTGCAATCTGTACGGGTGTAGGCGGTGCTTTGGTGGCAACCACAAAGCTAGCGCGAGCAGCATCAATCGGTATGGTAGTAATGGAAAGCAGTAATTTGATTGAGACTACCACCCGTTTTCTTGGTCCGAATCATACTGGTTATAACCCTCTTTTAGAAGCTTCTCGCTATTTAGATAAAAAAATTGCGAAAGATCGTCACCCTTTTGAAGCTACATTTCATGGACTCAATATGATGATTGCTTTTGGAAAAAAACCTGTGACAAAAGTTTTGTCTGCATTAACAACCGGGGCAGCAGGTACCGCAGCAGGAATATACTTAATTATTGACGATGGTGGTGAGCAACAAGTCATTGAAAGTTTTGAAAACGTGAATTGTGATACACACTAAAAATAATAATACAAAAGCGAGGTACATTAATGAGAGGGAGAGCAACAATAAAAGTTGTTAATAGTAAAAATGTTAATAATTACGAAATAGCAAAATTATTTGATTTACAAAATACTAAACAAATCAAAGCTGTTACTTACATTTTTACCCAGCATCTTAAAAATGCCACGATTCATATAATTGGTCCTTTACCTAATGGCACAAGTGTTTTACGTATAACGGCAAAACCATTAAGCGGAGAGAAAATTTTAAAAGCTCATGTTGAAATAAATTTGACGGGTGATGAATTGAATAAATTCCTTTTAAAGCAAGAATTTTACGATGCACTAGCTATAACTAAATTAAATCAATTTACTGGCTATATGGGAGAGCAAATATTAATGGATTATGCTCTTAACGGTATATTGCACAATAAAGCTTATATGAAAACGTTGGGTAAAATAAAAGCGAAAACTTTTCATGAGGCCACTGGTAAAACAATTAAAAGTAATAGGGTGTGGGCAATTCAAAATAGAAGTGGACATGGTATTGATTTTCTTGCTGAAGTAGAACCCTTCCCTCCTGAGCCAAAATATATTACTATTGATGCCAAATCAACATTACGTGGCAAATACGGTGATTACGCAACACCTCGTGGGCCTAGTTTAGGTGATAAACAGGAAAGCCCCGTTAATAATTTATTATATCATTTAAGAAAAGCTATACGTAAATATGCAACAGATAACCCTTATAACCTTTCTAAAAAAGAGTTTTACGATTTTGAACAACTTATTAATTATATAAGTTTGAATAGAAAATTAGTTGATGGTTATGTTGCTAACATAGGTTTAACAAAAGGATTCAATGTTGCTAAAAATTCAAAATATGGTGAACTGATCGTTTTAGAGAAAATAAAGGAGAAAACATAGCATGGTCTCTATTAATGAAATTAATAAGTATTATAATAAATATGTTTTTTTGAAAAAAGATCTGAATGATTATCAAAAAACTGAAATTAATAGGTTTGAATCTGGATTAGAGAATATTTATAAAGAAAATAAAGAATATATTATAGGTTATACATCAATCAAGATGTCTGATATGAAAGAATTCCATTCTACCCTTTATCTAAACTCTAAACAAGAAAGGAATCCTTATTTATGTGGTTATATTGCTACATCAGCATTAAATTTGTTACTTGACTATTATAATATATATCCACAACAAGACCGTTTTATATATAATCTATCAGATCATGGTCAAATCTTACTAATGATGTTTGCCTGTAACCGATTTGAGTTAATTGTGCCTTGCTACCCTAAAATTGTTGAAAGTATTCTCAATGGTAATATGAGCCGAAGTTTACCTTGGGGGGGGGATGGTAGAGGTAATGTTGTACCACCGAGACCACAGCGCTTAGGAGTATTAGCGATTGAAATGATGGCTAGTGAACGTAAACAAACCATTGATTGGAATAACGCAAATATCCCAATTGACCCTTTTTATCATCGTTTTTGTCATGAAGCACTATATAGTACCAATGAAAATGAATTGGTATACTGGTTAACAAAGCTTTGTGATAATCATTTAGAATGGGTATCACTATTTCTTGATAATGATGAAAAGCAGCCAGCAACTGGTTATGAAATTGATGATGAGATGTTATTTCTTTGGCCGTTTGAATATCAGGCAGTCAAAAATTTTCGAGCTCGTCATGGTCTTTCTACCCCAGAAATTGATCACCCTCTGTTAAAGACACCAATGGCAATTGACCATTTCCCTAATTTTGCAACATGGCAAAAACCAATGTGGTTTGACAAGATGGTAGATAAAGTAATAGAAGTAAATCCTGAACTAAACTTTATTAAAGAGTTATTTAATTCATGAGATTAACTCAGGATAGTTTAACTATTGTTAAACAAAATCAGCTACGTGCTTTTTGTGAAAGAGGAGCGGATATTTTAATTCGCTTATATCCTGATGTTATTCAATGGAGGGATTTGTCTCACCAATCACTTTTAAACTTAATAACAGATACTTATATTTGGACTGAAGAACATGCAAGATCAAGTCAACTTTTAGCAGTTAGAATTGCATGTGCACGGTTGTGTTTAGGTTCTTTTTTTATGCAAGATCCTCGTTACAGCGATTTACAAAATATTGTTAAACAGCAAATGAGTTTATATCGTTTAACCGATGATGATCCCATCAATCAATATTTGTTAACGATTAAATCTGATTGGTCGAAAGATGCTTTTAAGGAACAATTACCGCAATTAAGTGAATTATCAACCTCAATTCTAACTTATTTAGATTATGAAGATTGGATGAAACGTTTATTAATTAATGACTGGCGCATTTCTAAACCTAAAGAAAATCAAGAACAACAAGCGTTATTTCAAACACTAACATTACGGGCTCGAAATGAACTAAAAAGTAGTGATGAATTTCTCACTTTTCTTCTTACCGTTGCACAGTATTATGACGGTATTAATTGTTTTAATGATCCATTAAGCATACGTTGGTTCGAAAAAATAATACATAATGCACCAACATTAACTCATAATAATATTATATCTGCTTTTAAACCATCAGGAGGTTATTAATGAGCCGAGCTGTAGCATTAAAAGGGCATCATCATACTTGTCCCGATAAAGAAGGAAACGTGCCGCATGTAGGTGGTCCAATTGTTCAATGCCAACAGGACTTTGTTAAAATAAATGGTGTCCCTATTGCATTAGTGGGGGATCAGTTATTATGTGAAGGTGCGGGTGTAATTGATACAATAGCAACCGGTTCCAGTTGCGTGAGAATAAATGGTATTCCTGTAGCCAGAATCGGTGATGCGACAGCACATGGAGGTACAATTGACGAAGGTGATAGTAGTTTAAAGATAGACTAAAATGACTATGAATGTGATTTTCTATATGATCTGACTTAAATAACATATTCAATTTTTATGTCAGGTCATATATTAAGATAATCTTTATTGCCACTTTAAATATTAAAGTTATATTTCCTCATTATTAGTTTTAGTAAATACTTAACAAGTATCAGACTTCTTTGATGAGAACTTTGCACTTTCTATTATATCGTCGTCATCCTTATCTTCTTCATGAATATTAAATTACCTCAGTAATAGTAGAAGAATAAATAGCCTAGAAGCACTCAGTTGGAAACAAAATAAACAATAGTACTCAAAAAGGTGTTGTCATAACGCAAAATTTTTGTATAATGAGCACCGTCTTTTCGAGACTACTTCAAATGCGGGAATAGCTCAGTTGGTAGAGCGCAACCTTGCCAAGGTTGAGGTCGCGAGTTCGAACCTCGTTTCCCGCTCCAATCCTTTATTGATAATTTAATCAAGTCCATCTTAATATGTCTAAAATATCAAGGAACATATAATATTTTTCATCGACTAGCATACAATTAAAATCAAACAAACGTGCACATAGAAATGTGCAGTGATTCCATAATTTTTTAAATTTTAGTATTTTGGTAGTATTCCCAATGGGCAAAATTAATTCGTAATTAAAGACATGTTAGTTACATTTGTTTGTTATTATGAAAAAAGCTAACCAATAAACTACTTACTTTTCTATAATAAGTTATTAACAATATAGGCTATTATCACTAGCATCACAGATTTCTGATAGTACCGTAAGTCACTTGATTTATTGCAAGTGCTATCATTTATACTGAATTTCTTTGCACTTTAGTACAGTTTTTTAAATTATAAAATTAATCTATAATGAAAAGGCAGCAAGTAATCTAATTCAATTTTTACAATAAATTATTAATTTAAATAGATAGTTAACCTAAATTAACATTTATTTACTATGCTGTTATATAATAATAAGGAATACGACATGCTAGAACCATTTAAGAGCGCTAAGGAATTACTTGAAAGCCAACTAAACAGCAATAATCAATAGACTTTACAAATCAATGACTTAAATATACCAATATCCGTCCATACAGTCACTGGAGAAGAAGCATTAAACAAACCATGGCGTTATGAAATTATTTTTACCTCCATTGATAAAATAATATCGCCTAATTTAATTCTTAATCAAAAAGCAAGTTTTACTTTTGAGCCACATTCGACATCTTTACTATCACAACAAATAAGCTCATTGATACCTTCTGAACAACCACGCACTTTATATGGTGTAATTACTGAATTTGGTTTGATATCAGTCAATAAACAAGAAGCACGATATAAAGTCATACTAAAACCACGATTAGCTCTATTAGAACTACACAATGACAATGCTATTTATCAAAATCAAAGTGTCATTGAAGTAATTGAACAAACATTACGTAAACACCAATTTACCGGAATAGACTATCGTTTAGAATTACATGAAACTTATCCTATACGTGAATTCATTACTCAATGGCAAGAAAGTGATTTAGCTTTCATTCAGCGATTATTAGCTGATATTGGTGTTTGGTTCTGCTTTGAAACAAATGATAAGCACAAATGTGAAGTAATGGTGATAAGTGATTCAGAACAAGGTCATATTAATGGTGGTAGCATTGTTTATAAACAACCGAGTGGTACAGTGGATAATGGCACACTTAGCATTTGGGATTTACAACAACACAGTAAATCCGTTCCGCAATCCGTGCTAGTTAAAGATTATAATTATCGTGAATCTAACAATGATATGCTAGCCAATGCCAATAGCCAACCTAATGATAGCACAACTGTCGGTATTCAGTATCTTTTAGATCAGCATTATAAACAAAAGGATAACAAAGATATTGTGGAAACCGGTAGCTGGTACGCTAAAATTCGTCACCAGCAATATATAAGTGAACAAAATATTATCAAAGGTAAAACTAATCAATACCACTTAGCACCAGGACAACATATTACCCTCTTAGAAAATCCCCTCGAAACTAGTTTAAGTGAAGGCTTAATTATTCTTAGTACCCAAAGTCAAGGCAACCGTACCGATAGTTATTATATTGAATTTACAGCAATGCCATTTAATCTATTAAAACCATACCGTCCACCATTGCTACCAATGCCCAAAATTAACGGCACGTTACCAGCAACGATCACCAGTCCTGATAATGATACATATGGATATATTGATACTCACGGACGCTATCGGGTTAAATTTAATTTTGATCTGAAAACATGGAAAAATGGCGAAGAAAGTTTATGGTTAAGGTTAGCAAAACCCTATTCCGGTGATACCTATGGTTTCCATTTCCCATTAATAGATGGGACTGGTGTCGCCGTTGCCTTTACCAATGGTAACCCCAATCGTCCCTATATTGCTCATGCAATGCATGATAGTTCTCATCCCGATCATGTTTCAACAGCAAATAAACACCGCAATGTTATTCGAACACCTGCCAATAATAAATTACGTATGGATGATAAGCGTGGACAAGAACACATAAAGCTTGCTACAGAATATGGTAAAACTCAGCTTAATTTAGGACATTTGGTTAATAACAATAAAGAACAACGTGGAGAAGGTTTTGAATTACGAACCGATGAATGGGGAACAATCGCTGCTAACAAAGGATTATATTTAACCACTCAAACCGAAGCTAGGGCACAAGGAAAACAACTTGATATGCAAGGCGCCATTGCGCAACTAGAAAGTGCTCTTTCCATTGCCAAAGCTCTTCAAAATGCAGCTATTCAAGCACAAGCTCACCCAACCGACACAGAGAGTCAAAGTCAACTAAAAGCTAATCTTAGTCAACTAACAGAAAGCGGTATACTCGCTTATGCACAGGAGGGCATCGCCTTAACTAGCCCAGAGAATATTCAACTATCATCGGGGAATAGTGTAACACTTGCAGCTAACAATCAAACCGATATTAATGCGCTCAACAATATTACCCTATCTTCCGGTGAAGCAATAGGATTATTCGCTCACAAAAATGGAATAAAATTACTTTCAAATCAAGGGAATGTTGAAGTACAAGCGCAAAATTCCGACCTATCTATAGCAGCCAAACAAGATATTAAAATTGACAGTGTTGATAGCAAAGTTGCTTTATCCGCGGTAAAAGACATTGAATTAATTTGCGGAGGATCCTATATCAAAATAAATAGTGAAGGAATAACACTTGGTACTGCTGGGAGTGTCTCAATTAAAAGTGCAGCTTTTCAAAAGATGGGACCGGCGGTATTAAATTATCGTTCAACATTATTATCTGGTGAAATTCCCAAAACCTTTACTGAACAAGATAAACGACAAGGTATTACACTATATCTTGAAACAGATGATGGTTATCCGATTCCTACAACTAAATATCAAGTGCGTTTCGAAAATGGTGAATTCAGGCAAGGACGTTTAGATCGGGAAGGGAAAGTAGTATTGAAGCATGTGCCTCCAAACATGGATTATTATTATCAATTTCCAGACGATGATGACATCATATCAAAAGCCAATGCCCAACGTCTAAACAAAGCAATAAAAACAATAAATTCAGAACAAATTATTGGTTATTTAGCTTATTCGAAAACTATCGTTCACAAAACAATTGAAGCATACAAAGAGATATATGATGAGGATATGATAAAAGCTATTTATTTAGCTTTAGGACCATTCCATAAAGATAAAAAAGCTATTGATTATCTTTTTGCAAAAGCAAATATAAAAAGGAATAACAATAAATAATAAGGAATAACCATGCAAAATTATAAGATTTTAGCTAAGCCAAATTTAACTAATGTAATACGTGGCAAAATCATGTCGTTTTCCTTACAAAGGATCAATCCTAACGCACCTGCACTTGAACACATTCGAGCATCATGGATTTGTTATAACCATATTTCATACAGAAATCATGACAAATATCTGGCGAAACCGGTTAACGGCCCCCGAAATTCACTTGAATGGAACGAAGCCAAATGGAGTATTGAAGGTCAACACAAAATTGTTTGTGAAATAAAATATGCGAACAATACAGAATATGTTGAACATATTCAAAATGTAATTAATGCTAAGCAAACAGTTGCCTATTCGTCAAATACTTTTGAGGAATCAGAAAATCCATTCATATTTTATAAAAATTTATCCGAACAGATTGAATGGACGCGAAGAGAAGAAAAACATCAACAACTCTCAGATGAAGATGAAAAAGCTTATCAAAATCGGATGGAATTACTTGAAAAATTTAAAGAAAAACTTAAATTTTTACTTGATAAAATACCAAATGATTGTCGTGATAATTTTATTTCTGTAAGCGTTAAACATATTGCGAGCTTTTATGGTGATGCTGAATCTATATCATTAAGAGTCGGTTGTTTTTGTTATGATAAAGAAGCATATTTGATTGATTGGACTAATCCATTAGAACGCATAGCTTGTGGCGTATATGTTGGTAAGGGTGATAATGAGGAAGACGCAATCAGAGATGCGATAAACAGTTGGGATAATGAGAATCGATATCCTGAAGGAATTATGAAAGGAAGAATACAGTATGAAAACAATAAAAGACCAATAGAGGACAATGAAAAAGATAAAGTAGAAGTAGAAGAAACCATAAAGATAGAAGGTGAAGCTCATTTACCACCAATAATTGTTACTCCCACCCGTCTTATCAAAATAGAATTTGAAACCGATGGAAAGAGTGATTTGGATACCCTTTCTGATTTTCTCAATACATTAGCAATTGCGGCGATAATTGTTGCTGGTATCGTAACATTAGTTGCTCCAGTGCCCGGTTCAAGAGTTGTGTCTGGACTAATATGGACTTCTATGGCTGCTTCGACTACTTCCGCGGTAATCAATATAGCTGATCGTCATAGTGAAGGCTTTGGTAATTGGAGAGATGATTCACTAGATACTTTAACCATTATTGCCAATGCATTTTCCGCTGGCACGTTATCTGCAGGAACAAAATGGGCTAGTAAAGCACTAACCTTAACCAATATTAGTCAAAAACAGGTGGTAAAAATCACACTTATAGGTCAAATAAGTGCGGATTCATTACAAGGTATCTTGATGACCGAAGAATTAGCATTAGCGATTTATTCAGTAATGAATAACAAAGAGATACCAGCAGATATCAAATTATCCAAGATATCGGCACTTCTTTCACGTGGTGTCATTGATGGTGTGTTAATTACTGTTAATATTCACGGTAACAAAAAAAATCTTACAGCATTAAAAAATGAAACATCTTCTTCTCAAATTATGATGAGTTTGGAAGAAGTTGATCAATATATATCTGGCAAAAAAGCTTTCAATAAAGTCGATATTGAAGACTCATTATCAAATAAACCAAATACAAAAACGCCACCAGAAACCAATAAAATGGAGGCGAACAATATAATAGAAACTAACAATAAAATGATAACGAATCTGGTTAATGATATTGAGAATTTAAAACCAAAAATAAAAGATGAAAAATTAACTCAAATAGTTACAGCACAAGTGGATGATAACGGGGTAAAGAAAACATTTTCTGCCATTTATTTACCGAAATGGCACAAAGAAAGTGTAGAGCAACGTTCCATAATAAATGGAGGTGAATTTTTTGAAAAGTTACTTCAATCTAATTTAATCGAAGGTAAAAAATTATCTTCATTAACGTCTAGTGAACCTTCAAATACCACCAATTTAGATGCAGGTAAAAGAAAAGCCAATACAAATGAACCTGAAAGCAAAACTACGGTTTATACTAATCATGCGACTAAGAAAAAGGGGCTGCAAGAATTAGAAGATGAGTTGAATACACTAAAAAATAGTAAGATGAATCCTAGTGAAATTAAAAAACGTGTAGCCTTAGCTCAAACTCGTTGCGAAGTAGAAGGAATAGTTTCACAAGCTAATTTTTATAATCTCCAAATACCAAATTATAAAATTTTAAAAAAACCAGAAGTTGGGGTTATTGAAGCAATTGATAATACTTATTATAGATTTATTGATGTTGAAAAATATATGAATTTATTGAAAGAATCTTATAGGAAGTCCCATGGTCTCTATTCCAGTGTACCTTTCGGTTTCACTGATATGCATCCAACTACCGAACGGTTAATCAGAGAGTTTCTTGCTAATCATCAACAGTTTCGTATAATTGATGGGTTACCGGGAATGCATGCCGAAGTTTTATCCACTAATAACGTATTTCAGCAATTAGAGGCTAAAGGGAAAAATGTTGAAGCTTATCTGGATAAAATTGAAGTCAATACTATTCGTTTAACCGAATACGAACAAGGAAAAGCCTTTCCTGCCTGTCGACACTGTAGCGGTATTCTCTCTAAATCAAAAGGAATTAGTATTCCTACTGGCCGCGTTGATGATTAAAAGATTAAGGAGTTAATAATATGATAGTCAGAATAGAACTCAATCAATTAGAAAATCGTAGTAATTATTACTTTTATAATGACATTTTATTTACTGGCGAGGCGTACGATCATCGCGATAATCAGCTCTATCAAGTCTATGAAATAACCGACGGCGAGATTACTGGCAGTCGAGATTATGGCTTTTTTGAAACTAACGGTATGGTAAAAGTGGATTCTGAACTTGTCCATAGTGGAGATTTTGACTATGTGATGAATGATATTCCTTATACTTATCTTGGTAAGCCATTTACTGGTTTATTTTATGATTATTTTGCAGGATTTGTATCTGGTGAAGCACTTTGTATTAATGGTTGGATTGTAAAATATATCAGTTTTTATCCTGACGGTACGGGTAGATTAAGAATATACGAAGAAAAACATATTGATATTACTGAAACCACGGGTGATAGAGAATGGTCTTTGCAATGGGAAAATAATTCATTTAAAAGAATTGAATCACGTTATTTAGATTATCAAGACACACATCATACAGGTGAATTAGAATTGTTTTTTAATGATCAAAATCAAATTCAACAAGTGATTATAAAAGGTGATTATGCTTATGTATCATGCTTAGTTCCTCGCGATGATTTGGAGATTGATTTTAAAACCTTTAATGATTTACTAGCAAAGCAGAATATTTTTGCCGACAATCTATCTATCTGGTCTATCGAAGATGCACTCTTTAATCAATGGTTAGATCAAGGACTCTTAAATCAAGTTAAGCAATTAGAGTTATATAAAACAAAAATTGAACTTTCAACTATTGCTAGATTGATTAAATTACCTTCTTTAGAAAGACTAAACTATCAAGAATCTTCGTTATACCAAACGGATTTAGTCCATGCTGAAAAACAAAAACAACAATATCGAGCACAAGCACTTGCTTTATTTGCTTTACAACAAAATAGCAATATAAAAATAACGTTTACTGATGGTAGAGTTGACTACTTTCAAGCTTTTTTACCCGATGAGTTAAAACAGCAGCTTCCTAAACAAGAATAACAATCATGATAGTCAGAATGGAACTCAATCAATTAGAAAATCGTAGTAATTATTACTTTTATAATGACATTTTATTTACTGGCGAGGCGTACGATCATCGCGATAATCAGCTCTATCAAGTCTATGAAATAACCGACGGCGAGATTACTGGCAGTCGAGATTATGGTTTTTTTGAAACTAACGGTATGATTAAAGTCGATTACGATTTGTTACAAAGTGGTGAGAATTTTGATTATGAGATGAATCAATTACCTTATTATTTCCAAGGTCAACCATTTACTGGTGTTATGTATGAATACAGATTTGGTTTTGTTTTGTCTGAAGCAATATTTATTAATAGTTGGTTAATTGAACATATCAGTTTTTATCCTGATGGAACCGGCAGAATAAGACTTTATGAAAAAAATGATATTGACCCCACCGAAACTACAGGCGATAGAACTTGGTATTTGGAGTCGGAAAATAATTCATTTAAAAGAATTGAATCACGTTATTTAGATTATCAAGACACTAACCATACGGGTTACTTAAAGTTACTCTTCAATGATAAAGAACAGATTAACCGTGTCATTATTGAAGATGATTTTGCTTATGTATCCCTCTTAGTCCCTCGCGATGATTTAGAACTTGGTTTTAAAACCTTTGATGATTTACTAGCAAAACAGAATATTTTTGCCGACAATCTATCTATCTGGTCTATCGAAGATGCACTCTTTAATCAATGGTTAGATCAAGGACTCTTAAATCAAGTTAAGCAATTAGAGTTATATCACACTCAAGTAAAACCATTAACTTTAACAAAAATACAGAAGTTACAATCTTTGCAAGAATTAAAGATATCAGAATCAAAAATTTATGAAGATGATGACCCTTTATCAATTAAACTACAAAAACAACGCTTCACTGAATTAGCATCAGCACTTTATTCATTAAAAGAGAGTTGTTCTATTCATGTTATTTTAGTTGATGATGATGAAAATATTTTAGAAAAATATTTACCAAATGACTTAAAGCATCAGCTTACTAAAGAAGAATAAAAAATCATGATAGTCAGAATAGAACTCAATCAACTAGAAAATCGTAGTAATTATTACTTTTATAATGACATTTTATTTACTGGCGAGGCGTACGATCATCGCGATAATCAGCTCTATCAAGTCTATGAAATAACCGACGGCGAGATTACTGGCAGTCGAGATTATGGTTTTTTTGAAACTAACGGTATGATTAAAGTCGATTACGATTTGTTACAAAGTGGTGAGAATTTTGATTATGAGATGAATCAATTACCTTATTATTTCCAAGGTCAACCATTTACTGGTGTTATGTATGAATACAGATTTGGTTTTGTTTTGTCTGAAGCAATATTTATTAATAGTTGGTTAATTGAACATATCAGTTTTTATCCTGATGGAACCGGCAGAATAAGACTTTATGAAAAAAATGATATTGACCCCACCGAAACTACAGGCGATAGAACTTGGTATTTGGAGTCGGAAAATAATTCATTTAAAAGAATTGAATCACGTTATTTAGATTATCAAGACACACATCATACAGGTGAATTAGTATTGTTTTTTAATGATCAAAATCAAATTCAACATGTAAATATAAAAGGTGATTATGCTTATGTATCATACTTAGTTCCTCGCGATGATTTGGAGATTGATTTTAAAACCTTTAATGATTTACTAGCAAAGCAGAATATTTTTGCCGATAATCTATCTATCTGGTCTATCGAAGATGCACTTTTTAATCAATGGTTAGATCAAGGACTCTTAAATCAAGTTAAGCAATTAGAGTTATATCACACTCAAGTAAAACCATTAACTTTAACCAAAATACAGAAGTTACAATCTTTGCAAGAATTAAAGATATCAGAATCAAAAATTTATGAAGATGATGACCCTTTATCAATTAAACTACAAAAACAACGCTTCACTGAATTAGCATCAGCACTTTATTCATTAAAAGAGAGTTGTTCTATTCATGTTATTTTAGTTGATGATGATGAAAATATTTTAGAAAAATATTTACCAAATGACTTGAAGCATCGGCTTCCTAAACAAGAATAAAAAATCATGATAGTCAGAATAGAACTCAATCAACTAGAAAATCGTAGTAATTACTACTTTTATAATGACATTTTATTTACTGGCGAGGCGTACGATCATCGCAATAATCAGCTCTATCAAGTCTATGAAATAACCGACGGCGAGATTACTGGCAGTCGAGATTATGGCTTTTTTGAAACTAACGGTATGGTAAAAGTGGATTCTGAACTTGTCCATAGTGGAGATTTTGACTATGTGATGAATGATATTCCTTATACTTATCTTGGTAAGCCATTTACTGGTTTATTTTATGATTATTTTGCAGGATTTGTATCTGGTGAAGCACTTTGTATTAATGGTTGGATTGTAAAAGATATCAGTTTTTATCCTGACGGTACGGGTAGGTTAAGAAAATACGAAGAAAAACATATTGATATTACTGAAACCACGGGTGATAGAGAATGGTCTTTGCAATGGGAAAATAATTCATTAAAAAGAATTGAGTCCCGCTATCTAGATTTTCAAGACACTAACCATACTGGTTACTTAAAGTTACTCTTCAATGATAAAGAACAGATTAACCGTGTAACAATTGAAGATGATTTTGCTTATGTATCCCTCTTAGTCCCTCGCGATGATTTAGAGCTTAGTTTTAAAACCTTTGATGATTTACTAGCAAAACAGAATATTTTTGCCGACAATCTATCTATCTGGTTTATCGAAGATGCACTCTTTAATCAATGGTTAGATCAAGGACTCTTAAATCAAGTTAAGCAATTAGAGTTATATAAAACAAAAATTGAACTTTCAACTATTGCTAGATTGATTAAATTATCTTCTTTAGAAAGGCTAAACTATCAAGAATCTTCGTTATACCCAACAGATTTAGTCCATGCTGAAGAACAACAATATCGGGCACAAGCACTTGCTTTATTTGCCTTGCAACAAAATAGCAACATAAAAATAACGTTTACAGATGGTAGAGTTGACTTCTTTCAAACGTATTTACCTGATGAGTTAAAACAACAGCTTCCAAAACAAGAATAAAAAATCATGATAGTCAGAATAGAACTCAATCAATTAGAAAATCGTAGTAATTATTACTTTTATAATGACATTTTATTTACTGGCGAGGCGTACGATCATCGCGATAATCAGCTCTATCAAGTCTATGAAATAACCGACGGCGAGATTACTGGCAGTCGAGATTATGGCTTTTTTGAAACTAACGGTATGGTAAAAGTGGATTCTGAACTTGTCCATAGTGGAGATTTTGACTATGTGATGAATGATATTCCTTATACTTATCTTGGTAAGCCATTTACTGGTTTATTTTATGATTATTTTGCAGGATTTGTATCTGGTGAAGCACTTTGTATTAATGGTTGGATTGTAAAAGATATCAGTTTTTATCCTGACGGTACGGGTAGGTTAAGAAAATACGAAGAAAAACATATTGATATTACTGAAACCACGGGTGATAGAGAATGGTCTTTGCAATGGGAAAATAATTCATTAAAAAGAATTGAGTCCCGCTATCTAGATTTTCAAGACACTAACCATACTGGTTACTTAAAGTTACTCTTCAATGATAAAGAACAGATTAACCGTGTAACAATTGAAGATGATTTTGCTTATGTATCCCTCTTAGTCCCTCGCGATGATTTAGAGCTTAGTTTTAAAACCTTTGATGATTTACTAGCAAAACAGAATATTTTTGCCGACAATCTATCTATCTGGTTTATCGAAGATGCACTCTTTAATCAATGGTTAGATCAAGGACTCTTAAATCAAGTTAAGCAATTAGAGTTATATAAAACAAAAATTGAACTTTCAACTATTGCTAGATTGATTAAATTATCTTCTTTAGAAAGGCTAAACTATCAAGAATCTTCGTTATACCCAACAGATTTAGTCCATGCTGAAGAACAACAATATCGGGCACAAGCACTTGCTTTATTTGCCTTGCAACAAAATAGCAACATAAAAATAACGTTTACAGATGGTAGAGTTGACTTCTTTCAAACGTATTTACCTGATGAGTTAAAACAACAGCTTCCAAAACAAGAATAAAAAATCATGATAGTCAGAATAGAACTCAATCAACTAGAAAATCGTAGTAATTACTACTTTTATAATGACATTTTATTTACTGGCGAGGCGTACGATCATCGCAATAATCAGCTCTATCAAGTCTATGAAATAACCGACGGCGAGATTACTGGCAGTCGAGATTATGGCTTTTTTGAAACTAACGGTATGGTAAAAGTGGATTCTGAACTTGTCCATAGTGGAGATTTTGACTATGTGATGAATGATATTCCTTATACTTATCTTGGTAAGCCATTTACTGGTTTATTTTATGATTATTTTGCAGGATTTGTATCTGGTGAAGCACTTTGTATTAATGGTTGGATTGTAAAAGATATCAGTTTTTATCCTGACGGTACGGGTAGATTAAAAAAATACGAAGAAAAACATATTGATATTACTGAAACCACGGGTGATAGAGAATGGTCTTTGCAATGGGAAAATAATTCATTAAAAAGAATTGAGTCCCGCTATCTAGATTTTCAAGACACTAACCATACTGGTTACTTAAAGTTACTCTTCAATGATAAAGAACAGATTAACCGTGTAACAATTGAAGATGATTTTGCTTATGTATCCCTCTTAGTCCCTCGCGATGATTTAGAGCTTAGTTTTAAAACCTTTGATGATTTACTAGCAAAACAGAATATTTTTGCCGACAATCTATCTATCTGGTCTATAGAGAATACACTATTTAATCAATGGTTAGATCTGGGACTCTTAAATCAGATTAAAGATTTAGAATTATGTTTTGTAAATTTTGATCTTTTAACTATTGCTAGGCTAGCTAAATTAACTTCATTGAAAACACTAAAATATCAAGTAGACTCTCTAAACCAAACAGATTTAGTCCATGCTGAAAAACAAAAACAACAATATCGGGCACAAGCACTTGCTTTATTTGATTTACAACAAAATAGCAATATAAAAATAACGTTTACTGATGGTAGAGTTGACTACTTTCAAATGCTTTTACCTGATGAATTGAGGTTATAATTAATAAATGTAATTAGGTATTTTTATAAAAGGAAATTAATACAAATGATACTTGCAATTGATGTTTACTATATTGAAAATAGAGCTAAAACTGTCGGCATATTATTTGAATATTGGACGGACACAAAGTCTGATATTAATGCAGTCATTTCTGATTATCAAGATAACATTGAACCTTACCAATCTGGTCAATTTTATCGTCGTGAGTTACCCTGCATTATGTCGTTATTAAAGAAAATTGATTTATCATCTGTTTCAGTCATTGTGATTGATGGATATGTTCAGTTGGCAGAAGGAAAAATGGGTTTAGGCGGTCATCTTTATAATAGTTTAAATAAATCAATACCTATTATTGGCGTGGCTAAAAAACCTTTTGCTGGAAATAGTCCATATTTGATTGAAGTAGTTCGTGGTGAAAGTAAACATCCACTGTATATTACTGCAATAGGAACTCCATTAGAGGATGCAGCTGCAAATATAAAATTAATGGCTGGTAAATATCGCATGCCAGATTTATTAAGTTTTTTAGATCAACAAACAAAATTATTTAAGTCTGAAACCGTCGTTTAAATGATTTGATTTTGTCTATTTAAATGAATCAAGCAGGTAAAACTATAACTGTGAGCCATCTACAGCAATATTATCCTATCTGCTAGTTATTCCATAATAACCGTAATAATCTTTTGTTTTATTGCTACACATTTTTTAAAGTTATTTGTTAATTGAATTATTCTTATATTTCTACAATATATAAGTAAAACAATCTTAATAAGCTAGGCGCTTTTATAAAACAAATCAATAATTTTAAAAGCCTAATCTAGAAAATATCTAAAAAATAGTTATAACAAAAAATCAATTAAATATTAATAAGTTATATATTTTTTGATTTAGATTGTTATTAAATTTTTTAAAAATAGCAATTATGATGAAATAATTCGTTTGGAAAACTGCTTTAAAAGTATACAGTTCTAAAGTATTATTACCCTTTTAATATAAATCTACATAAAAACGATAATTGAATTGGATAATTAAATAATAAAGGGGATATTAACAATGAAATTAATATATAAATTAATAGGCGTTTTTTTATTAGCATTTTTAGTAACAGCATGTTCACCCGATAAAAATAGTACACCCGATAAAGTTGCTGAAAAATTTATCACTAATTTCTATCAAGGTAATGGAAATGAAATTAAGGAACAATTATATGATATGGGAGAAAATGAAATTAAATTAATCCAATTAATGGCGGATAAAGCAAAGGAATTTACTCAACAACATAAAGGATTAGATAAAGTCGAAATTAATGAAACTGTTTTTTTACCCGACTCAGAAACATTAGCTTCAGTTCAACTTAAACTAGAATTTAAAGATGGTTTTTTAAAAAAAGAAAGCGTTCCTGTAATTAAAGTCGATGATAAGTGGTTTATTAAACTAAGATAGAATAATTAATTTATTATGAAGTAATGATAGAAATAATATTCAATATTATCAAAAAAGAGTCGCTTTAATAGATGACTCTTTTTTGTTCCCTTATTAATGTAGCTTAATATTTTTTAAGTTCGCGAATCCAATCTTGTTCCGATTACTAATTACTATATAAAAATTCTTTACTCAAACATCTGAAGATATTCATTTAAAAAAATAGATATTAGTGTCATATTTCATACATGGTATTACTCTGAATAAAAACAAATCATTTAGGTATGCAATAGCATCCTAGTTTATGACTTGAATTTTAACAATAACAAAAAATTGATTTTTTGAATGCACGTTTCATTACATTTGCAATATAAGCGCTACTTCTAAAATCATGTAGCGCTTTATTTAAGACTAAGCAGAAATGATTATTCCATTACCGCATCTGTGACTGGCTTGCTTTGTTCTTCTTTGTAGAGTTTACTATCATAAACTTTGACAAAAGGCAGATAGATTAACAATGCTAAAATGGCTGCAAATATAGCAACAAAAATTGCTTTGTAGTCTCCCCCTGTACTAATAAAAGCACCTAATCCCATTGGAGATGGCCAAGGAATTAAGGCAATAATAGGTTGAATGAAGCCTGTATTAATAGCAAAATAACCTAATGTTCCTGCTGCCATAGGTGCAAGAAAGAAAGGAAGTGCTAAGTATGGATTATAAACAATTGGCATACCAAAAATGATAGGTTCGTTAATATTGAATATTGCCGGAACAACTGAAGCCCGACCAAGTATTTTTAGTTGGCTAGATCTAGCAAAAAATGCAATGAAAAATGTCATTAACAATGTTGAACCTGACCCACCAATTATGGCAAATGAATTATTGAATTCTCCGGCAAACGGAATTTGCGCACCTGTACTAATATTCTCATTCATATTAACTAACATAATTGGCGTAATAAATGCACCGATGATACTTGCACCATGAATACCCACTACCCATAAAGCATGGATTAAAAAGAGAATAACCATAACACCCAACCAACTCTTGGTTAATTCCGTCACAAATGAGAATGGAATACTGATTATATTAAAAATGTCGGTACCTAAATAGACGAAAATTCCATTTATAATGATTACCGTGAAGGCAATAACAAACGTTGGAATTAAAGCAGTGAAAGAGCGAGAAACACCTAATGGTACAGTTTCTGGCATCTTAACAACCCAATTTCTTCTAACACACATACAATAGAGTTTAGTTGCCAAAATTGCCATTACAATGGCAATGAATATACCAGACGTACCTAACCGTAAAACGAAAGGTTCTAAATGTACACCATTATATAAAAATTTATCATGTGCATTTAATAATACCATATAACCATTTTCCATAACGAGTTCAGGAATGGTCATAAAGAAAGCAAAAACAGATAGCATAGCACCATTAAGTGCATTAACTTTTAATCCTGTTTCATCTGCTTCAATTTTAGTTAGTTCATACCCAACAACAAAATTGAAATAAAGTGCTAAGATACCAATTGTTGCGGTATTAGCAATCATATATAAATTACTAACTCTAAAAACGGTATCCTGGAAAAAACCTTCTAGACCAGTAAAGGTCGACGGTAACGTATTGAAAACCAAAAACATAGAGCCAACAATTGAAAATGGAACGGATGCCATTCCTGCCGCCATTACCGCGCGAACAATCTTAAATTGCGATATTTTGGCCATTGGTGTCATCAAATACTTTTGTAAAAACACAAATCCGGGATTCATTTTATTTTCCTCACTTAATTAATGATGTCTTCGTAAGCTTGGATTCTTTTGAAATGCTTATCCTCATTACGTAGAATCTTATTTAACTTTTTGAGCATTAAGAAAGTAATTAACAAACTTACTAACAATAATACTGTCATTACATTTAAAACATTTTGATTATTTTTTAAAAATGGAAAGAAGAAATGATATAAAGGACTATACAGCGCAATCATCAACATAATACAAACGATCATTAAAGAACGGTAAAAAAAGCGAGCATAGGGTAAGTGATTACTGTGTTTACGATATAGCTTAATCTGCTCAAACGCCGTTAAAATAGCTAGAATGAATAAAAACAGTGGTAGAATAACCGCAATTGATAATGAACCAGCTAAAAATACAGCCCAATAGAGATTCAAAAATAGGAAAAATGCTGTGCTATAACGAACTGCTAAGAACCGATTAAAATAGAGATTCGTCAAGCTTAATTTATTATGCATTTTTAGCTCGTTTGTCAGCAATTTACTCATGGATTATCCTCTTAAAGTGGCGGACAATTTATGATTTTGTTCATATAAATAGGACATTTCAATGGCCATTTCACGAAGTGTCATCGTCGTCATTAAATGATCTTGTGCATGAACCATAATAATTTCCATTTCAATCTTTGTGCCATTGGCATAACTTTGTAAAAGTTCGGTCTGTGATTGATGCGCTAATAATATTTCTTGATTAGCATCTTCAAGTAGTTGATTAGCAGTATTAAAATCAGCTTCTCGCATCGCCTTAAATGCACTATGAATTTGCATTTTGGCATTACCACTATGCAATATAATGTTAAAAGCAATTAATTGAATTTCCTCGGAATTCATCTTCTCATTCATTGCTATACTCCTTTTTCAATAAGTTTGATAAAAAGTGATTTGAATTCAGCAAAATTTTGACATTTCAACAAGCTGTTCTGCATTTCTAAATCGTCGATCAAATTAACAACCGCTTTTGTCATCATGGCTAAATTTGGATTTTGGTAAATGGATGGAGAAATAATAAAAATAAAATATACTTTGGGATAACAATCGTCCCAATATAGACCATCAGGAATAATCGCAACGCCCATCTTAGACAATTTACCGACAGGCATCGCGGGATGCGGAACAACAATGGCCGAACTGAAAAATATTTCACCTAGAACCATTCTATTTTGCATCTGCTGTATCATCTCTTTTTTATAATGCTCTGTTTCGTTGACAGATAAAAGTTCTAGCAAATGATCTAAAACTTGTTGTTTGGTTTGCGATTTACGGCAGCGACAGAAATTACCCGCCACTAAATCATCAACAACTTGTTCAATATGATGTAAATAGTCATCAGACTTTAGTGTAGGTAAAGCGGATAAAGGATCCTTACAAGCGCAAATGAACATGTTACGTGATGATAGATAGTGTCGAATCTTTTGTACATCATCTTCAGTTAAAAAGACTGAAACATGAAATACGGGAACTTTAAATACTTTCGAAGACAAATCAACCGAAGAAATAATGAAATCAATTTCACTTAACATTTCTGGTCCTATTTCATAATAACCTCGGGTCGCAACAATTTTAACCCGTTCATCAAATTCACTTTCGACGCGATTTTTAAGCAATAGAGCGCTACCCATACCTGTAGCACAAATAATTAACACTTTAGCCTTTTGATCGTTTCTCAGTTTTTCCATGGATGCTAAGAAATGTAGTGTTAAATATCCCCATTCATCATCATTAATAGCAAATTTGCGTAAATTGGCTAGTTGACTAAAATATCGTTTCACTAATGCAAATAATTCTGGATTATTACTTTTGATTTCATCAAGTAACGGGTTTTCAAGTTTAATATTCTGTTCTAATCGGACTATCATCGGTTTTAAATGCTGAATTAAACCCTGTTTCAATTGATCGTCTTTTAAGAAGAGATAACCCGTCTCTTTTTGGATGGTAATGAGTAAATCATTAACAGATAAACTCAATTCAGAATCTAAATCTTGTTGAATAAAGTTTGATTTACTCATCAGATGTAAAGTAAGGTACATCTGTTCTTCTTTTGGAAAGTGAAATCCAATTACCGATTCCACTCTATCCATAATCTTTTTGGCAACTTGATATTCCAAGGTGTTTTTCGTGGACTCTGGCATATTTAAATTTTGAATTGAGAGTCCTAATTGCAGACGCTTAATAGTTAATGAAAGATGCAACACAATATTTTGCATCATCACGTCGGATAGTTTTATTTGAGATTCTCGACATTCATCAATGATGATAATTGTTAAAGTATCAAAGCTAATTGCATCACTAAATTTATTAAATGAGGTGAGGCGTTGTAAAAAGTTGGTTGATTCTTCATGAAAAAAATAACTCATAATAAAATGGCGCTTCGCTTTTTCGGCACCATCAACGTAAATTAATGATTTATTTTTCTTGAGTGTAAGTTCAAAAGGTTGTAACTGATTTTTTATTTCTAAGATATCTTTATTAAGTTGGGAAGTACTGATAAATAGCTGTTCAGATAAGACTTCTACATCTATCTTTTGACATTCTAATAAAAGTAAATTGAGGATATAGTGTTTTCTTTCACTGACCTCTCGTATATTTGCTTGTTCATCCTTGTGTTCAAGAAAATGGTGTTCAATTAAAAATAAATTAAAGGCCGTTCTATCTTTGATTTCTAATTGATATCCATATCCTTGCTTACTAACAATTACACCACCATTTTTTTCAATTAAGCTCTTTAAGTCTTTAAGATAAGTACGTACTGTTCGATCAGATAATGATAATTCTGCTGCAAGTTTAGCGCTGCTTTTGTAGGTATTTTGACAACTGACTAGTAAGCTAATCAACTCACGTTGTTTATTCTTTATCATTATTTTCATACCTATCATTATTGGAAAAACTATCTATCCCATTTCGGATATCAGTAATAAGATAAGTATTAAAACTTACCTCAAAAGTAGGTGCCGACCTTTATAATTGTAATAATTCATGGAAGGCACCATTAAAATAGTCAATACAAAAATATAATGATGACTATTTCATATTATCATCAATTAGCTTAGCCAATTGCTCGATACCTGATTGAATCGGTATATAAGCCTGAAAAGGAATACTAACCACCGGTTTACCCACTTCATCGCCTAATTTTTTAAACTTATCAAACATCATCATGGTTTGAGGACTGATTAAAAACAATGAAAAATCACTGTTCTTAATCATATTGTTTCCCTCTGTTGCAGAAACTGCATCCACTGAAATAGCTTTATCCTTACTGGCAAAATATTCAGTTACTTTTTTTGCCATTAATGATGATGACATACCTGCAGCACAAATAATTAATGCTTTTTTCATAGAATCTCCAAATGATAATCTGCTATTATAAATCTTCACCGTTCGATTCAATTACACGCTTGTACCATGCAAAAGAGTCTTTACGACTACGTTTCAACGTTCCATTACCTTGATTGTCTTTGTCGACATAGATAAAACCATAACGTTTTTCCATTTCGCCGGTACCGGCAGATACTAAGTCGATACAACCCCAAGGTGTGTAGCCCATTAGATCGACACCATCTTCTTCAACAGCTAGTTTCATTTGCTTGATATGTTCACGTAAATATTCAATACGATATTGATCATGGACGCTACCATCAGATTCAACCTTGTCATACGCCCCAAAACCATTCTCGACAATAAATAATGGCAAATGATACATATCCGTTAGCCAATTTAACGTATAACGCAACCCTTCTGGATCAATTTGCCATCCCCAATCAGACACTTTAACAAATTGATTGCCGATCAAATCCGTTTTTTCATTATAATCGTAGTGGTCATTACCCGCTTTCTTACGAATAGCGTTCGACATATAATAGCTAAAGCCAATATAATCAACGGTTCCTCTGGTTAGTATTTCCAAATCTTGATCAGTAATATCAAGTTGGAATCCTTTTCGTTGCCAATATTTCTTAATATGATTTGGATATTTGCCATGCACGTGAACATCGGTGAAAAAGTATTTACGCTCCATCGTTTTTTGTGCCATTAAAATATCACCAGGCTTGCAAGTTTCAGGATAAATTGGTACTAACGCAATCATACAACCAATTTGAAAATCCGGATTAATTGCATGACCGATTTGTACTGCCTTAGCGCTGGCAACTAATTCATAATGCGCAGCTTGGTACATAATCTCTTCACGATTATCATTTTCTTTATAATAAATACCCGAATTGGTAAAAGGTGCAAAATCTTCTTGATAATTAGCTTGATTATTAATTTCGTTAAAAGTCATCCAATATTTGACTTTATTTTTATAACGATCGAAACAAACCGTTGCAAAACGGACAAAGAAATCGATTAACTTACGGTTACGGAAACCACCATACTCAGTGACTAAATGATAAGGTAATTCAAAATGTGAAAGGGTAACGACAGGTTCAATATTGTATTTTAGGCATTCATCGAAAAGATCATCGTAAAATTTTAATCCTTCCTCATTAGGCGCTTGTTCATCACCTTTAGGGAAAATACGCGTCCATGCTATCGAAGTACGGAAACATTTAAAACCCATTTCGGCAAATAATTTAATATCGTCTTTATAATGATGGTAAAAATCAATTGCCTCATGATTTGGGTAATACTGACCTGGAACAATACCCTCGGTAATTTTACGATAACTTTTTGGCGATCCAACCGTCATCACATCGGCAACACTCATCCCTTTGCCTCCTGCTTGCCATGCTCCTTCTAATTGATGAGCAGCAACTGCACCTCCCCATAAAAAGCCATTTGGTAAACCTTTATTATTCATAATTAAGTACCTATATTTATTGAGAATCTAAATTCAGTATAAAAGGAAAGAAAAGAAAATTCTAATCAACTTTTTCCGTATTGATTAGGAAAATAAAGGCATATTTATTAAATATGTATAATATTATGAATTCGATATAACCATAATCTAACTAATAAATTGAAATTATGTCTAATAAAACATCATAATTTTTTAAAACCAAATAAATTTATAACAAATTCGGAAAGACTAATCATGACAATACAGCCTACCCTAGGCTAAATTTTGATATATTTATTATTGTTGAGCGATATATTTTATATACTTTAGACATTAGCAAAGTACTGTTCAAACTAAGTGGTGAATCTTAATTAACGAAGAAATTAGTATCAGCACATGAGTGACCAACACTAAACTCTTTCGTTATATTAATCAGTATTGTTTGAGTGAAATTTTGGTTGAATATTGTTTTAATTAGAATAAATTTAAATCATCCTTTCTCACTAATTTTTAGACTTCATCGTCTATTTTTGATGCCATTTACCATTTTCATCTTTGTAATAGGCCTTTTCAACAGCCGACCAAGCTACTCTAAAAGCAATCTGTTCTGGCGTGCTATTATCCCGTCTTTTATTGGGATCCTTGTATTCTTTTATTGCATTATTGAAAGCCGACTTGAATATATCTTGAGCATGTTCCGGTAAAACATGGCGAACTGATTCCGGCAAATCATCACGAGTTTGATAAGGCATCTTAAATTTCCTCTATCTATAAAAAGCATTGCAATAAACTGAAAGAAAAACAGCAATAATATATTTAAAAACATATAGTTATATTAAAATGTAGTGTTTTTTTATAAATTATACAAGTTTTATTTTTACTAAAAGAATTGTTTAGAGATTTAAGAGTGAAATATTAAGATAACGTTAGATTGGATGACCTTAACTGTTCTTTATAAGAATATATGATGAGGCATTGATTGATAAGATTCTAATTATTGAAATTTTAAGTAATTATAGAAAAGAAAATTCTAATTAAATCATTCTATCTAGAAATAAAACGGTTTCATACCGCTAAATTATCAATTGAAAATGCGATTAAGATTAATAAAAATCCCCATTTAGTAACAACCAAATGGAGATTTTTCATGATTTTTTATTACGCTACACCAGGTACCATAAAGTCCATGATGAGTAATAATGTTGGTAAAATAAAGATGGATAAAACAGTAGAAGCGAAGAAAATACTTGATGCTTGTTCTTGTTCTACGTTCCAGTTATAAGCCAAAATAACGGCTGTTGAAGCAGTTGGCATTGCGAGTAAGAACACAAGTTCTTCTGCTTCCATACCAGTGATACCAAATAATCTTACAGCAATTAGCGCTATGATTGGCGTGAAGAAACTCTTTAAAATAATATTTACAATTAACGGTTTGGAGAATTTTAATTTAACACCATATATACCTACTCCCACCGCAATTAACGAGATGAAATTACAAGCATTAGACATAATATCAAATGTGTTAAAGATAAAATGTGGCATCCAATTTAAACCATCAGTTGTACTCACAATTAATCCAAGAATAACAGCTAAAAACATAGGCTTCATAAGTGAACTTTTCACAGCACTAAAAACCATATTTCCAGTTACTTTACCGCCTGAAATTTTAGTATCACATAATTCCAATAAGAAAATTGTCATTGGGATTAATGATAATGCCACCACAAAGTTAGCCACTGCAACAGATATAGTTGAAGATGCACCTAACATTAAGGTTAGAAATGGAACCCCCATTCCACCCATATTAGGGAAACAACAGAGCATAGAATTCATAGCGGTTGATTTTAAGTCTTTATGTAAAAAATATTTGTTCGTTAAGAAACAAACAATCCACAAAAAAGACATGGTACAGAAAAAGGCGATCATCCAAATACCATTAAAGATTTCTGACGGTTTTGCATGAGCAGTATGGACAAAAAGCAGTGCCGGAAAGACAAAGTTTGAGACTAATCCGGATAATAACTTCTTCGAATCTTTAGTAAATATTTTCTGTTGTACGCACAACCAACCCAAAAATATTAGTAAAAAAACTGGAAGACAAGAACTTATTACTTGCCCAACTGCTGACCAGATGAGATTCATTTTTTAAAACTCCTAAAAATTACATTACTTAAAATTTATATTCTGTAAATGATCGGTAACTTTGATTTGAATTTTTATTTATAGACCGAGCTAAAAATAAGGGGGTATTAAAATAGGTCATACCTAAATATATATAACATCATACATTCATATGGAGTAACTTAATGTTAGTTAGCTTGTTTCCACACATCATACTCATATTTAATTGTAAATAAGATTACAGCCCTTAAGATGTTTATTTGTTAAAATTGATAACTTAAGAAATATTATAGCTTAAACTTATCGATCCTGATAAACCAAAATATACTAATATTGTTAAAAAACAAACAGTTATCAAAAATAAATTTGATTAATATCAAAAATAACTTTTTTTTATTATATAAAATAGTAAGCGGATTTTTATAAAATGAAGTGTTAAATAATAGTAAAAGTTAGATTTTAAACGATTTTTTAGTAAAAAATGTGATTTTACATCGAAATTATATGAGAAAAATACATATAAAGTCTAATTTTACATAATTATCACAGAAAATCACTTAGTTATTATTTTTTTAATATTATATTTGAAATTCGTTAAGTATTGATAGAAAAATAGCACTTATTCTAAATTCTATTTGACATTTGGGAAAAATATGATTAACATATTAGATAATCAAATTAGTGTATAAATTACTTACTCACCATCCTTTGTTTTAAGCTAATAATTAGATACTATTCTCTCGTTTTTTCTTCAACTTATTTCTATCAATATTTAGTTGTAAAACCAAAAAAGAATCAAATCTGAGTAATAAAGTAATACTTATTTTTCAACCTATTTTTAATAACAAATCATTATTACTGATACTTGCTATTGAGCATATTTAATACATTCACACATTTTATCAATCAGTTATTTCTCATCTTAAATTTTATAGCTATTTGCTATTAACCATTTAAATGGTGGCTATAAAAATAAATTTCAAAATTGTTTGTAGTTTATTGTTGTTTAAATATTCAAAAAATAAATCTTAATTAAATCAATAATGGAGGAAACAATGGAACAAACAATTCAAACAAAGTACCCTATAGTTTTGGTACATGGCTTATTTGGATTTGATAAAATTAAGGGCTATCCTTATTTTTATGATATTCCAGAACGACTAAGAGAACTAGGTTTGACAGTCTTTACCCCTGCTGTTTCAGCAGCTAACAAAACAGAAAAACGTGGTAAACAATTGTCATCAGAGATTTCAAAAATCCTAAAAAAAACTAAGGCGAAAAAAGTGAATTTAATTGGTCATTGCCAAGGAGCGCCAACTTGTCGTTATGTTGCAGCGGAATCTCCTAAACTTGTCGCATCAGTTACATCTGTTAACGGAGCAAACTATGGCAGTGAAATCGCAGATTTAGTCATTGATGCTTTAGATGGCAAAATCATTGGTGATAAAGCGACTAAAATTATTAATCTTTTCTTATCTTTTTTAGGGTTATTTAGTACTAAACCTTTCTTACCACAAGATTTTTATGAAGCAACGAAAAGTTTAACAACTAAAGAAACGGAGGAATTTAACAAAAAATACCCTCAAGGTTTGCCTCAAACATGGGGAGGAGAAGGTAAAGAATTAGAGAGTAATGGCATATACTATTATTCATGGAGCGGTATTATTAATTCGAAAAAAATCCTAGCTGAAGGTTTAAATAATCTTGACCCATCACATACAATAATGTATGCCCTAAGCAAATTATTTTCTAATGAGAAAGATCAAAATGACGGATTTGTAGGACGTTTTAGTAGTCATTTAGGCCAAGTAATCAAATCTGATTACCCTATGGATCATTTGGATGCGATTAATCAGATTCACGGCATTCATCCTAATTCTCTTGATCCTGTTCAACTCTATATTGACCACGCTAAACGGTTGCAGGAAAAAGGATTATAATCAGTTATTAGGGTATTTACTTTTATGAAGAAAAACCACTTACACAATGGTTTTTAAATATTACCCTATATAGTTAATTACTAATCCTAAGTAATATTAATTAAGCCTGTTTTAGTATTCTAACACCTAAATAATTTCCATTTTTTTATAGCTATCTATCATAAAATTTGAAAGGCTATAAAAATAAACGCCATAATTATTTGGGGTTTATTAATTATTTGGGAATAAAAAGGATTTGATTCCCAGATAATTTTACCTAAGATAAATAGTAATAATAAGCATATTTTTCAAACTACATAAGTTTTCTAGTATGTAGTTTTTTATTTTTAATATTGTGAAATAATTACTATTTTTCAATATCTTCATAACGCATCTAAAATTAAACATCACTGTTTTTCTATAAGCAGTTTTTACTGCTTTTGCTATTGGAAATTGCTATAAGCTCACATTTAATAAAACAAGTGAAATCCTAAAAAAATTTTAGGACAATCAAGCAAAGTATTATCAAGTTTAATTAGATTATTTTACATATGAATTAACATTATTAATCCACATGTAATATTCAATACTTAATATTGATATGCTAATTTCTTGCAGTAATATATTGATTTTATATAATTTTTTACACAAAATCGATTAATATAGAAAATGACACAGGTGAATCTAAAACACCTGCTTCATATGAACTATTATAAGTGGCGTATCCATGATTATCATTCTAAGCATCGGAATGCTGTAACATCTTCTGCTGAAATGCACCCAAAGCATTGAGATAATTTAGATATTGAATATATTTAACATTTAATTAGAAATGTTCTGGAATTTTTTTAAATATCGATAAGAATATTGCCAATGATGTTTTTATTCAACTTGGCATCATGTTTATTGCACATGTTATTGATGATTGATATGAAATTAAATCTTTTTCGAATCATCAATATTTGTCACTTACTTTGTATATGTTTTATAGCGCTATCCCTCAATAAAATCTCAATAATATTCGAATATTATTGATCAAGTAATAATAAAATCACTTTCATTTCAAATTATAAAGGACTAATGATGAAAAATACAACACAAACTAAATATCCTATCGTTTTAGTACATGGATTTAATGGCTTTGATAAAATTATGGGGTTTCCCTATTTCTTTAACATCGATAATAGCCTAAAAAAAAACGGTGCTATAGTTTTTACCCCAGCCCTCTCTGCTGCGCATTCTACGGAAATGAGAGGTGAACAATTAATAGCAGAAATAAATAAAATATTAAAAGAAACTAAAACAAATAAGGTGAATTTAATTGGGCACAGTCAAGGTGCTTTAACTTGCCGTTACGTTGCGGCTGTTTCTCCCGAATTGGTTGCATCCGTGACTTCAGTAAATGGTGTAAACTTTGGTTCAGAAATTGCCGATATAGCACTGGGCGTTTTAAATGCGAAAGTTATTGGTGATGTGGCTACCAAAATCATGGATTGTTTCACCAAATTTTTCAGCTTATTGAGTAATAAAGCATTATTACCACAAGATTATTATCAAGCAATTTATAGTTTATCCACTGAAGGAACAGCAAAATTTAATGAAAAATACCCACAAGGTTTACCTAAAGAATGGGGAGGTGAAGGTAACGAATTAGAAAGTAATGGTGTCTACTATTATTCTTGGAGTGGTATTATTAAATCGGATGCGTGTGATAATGAAGGGTTAAATAGAATGGATCCATCACATATTATTTTAGCCACATTAAGCCAATTTTTTACTAAAGAAAAACATCAAAATGATGGACTAGTAGGACGTTTTAGTTCTCATTTAGGAAAAGTAATTAAATCCGACTATCAGATGGATCACTTGGATTCTATCAATCAAATTGCCAATTTGCATCCGAAAGATCCAAATCCAGTCGATCTCTATATTGAGCATGCCAAACGTTTGAAAGAAAAGGGATTATAATTAAATTAGGCTTTATTATGAATGAAAACCACCTTAAAAGGTGGTTTTTTATGTTAATAGTCGAAATTTAATGAATTTATTAAACTCAACAAACAACTACATTTGTAAAAATAATTGGGATTATCAATATACATCAATTCACTAATCGGATCAAATCACTTAATGTAAAATTATTAAAAATTAATGTAACAATTTATTTACTTTGGTGCATAATCTGCTTTAAAGTAGCGATAACTAATTTCAGTAAGTTTACCATTTTGAATGATTTTCTTAATACCTTGATTAAGATCTTTTGTTAATTGTTCCCCTTTTATCCCCTTACTGACTAATAGATAACTGTATGGTAAGCCAATACGAGCACTATCTGCAGTGCTTAATTCTATACTTTTTAGTTTTAACTGATGCTTTTCGATAAATAGCATTAACATTGCACGATCCACTAACTGAAAATCATATTTTCCACTTTCTACATGCTGTAAGAGAGCTAAAAGGTCGGCTTCACTATAATGAATATCAACCGGATTATTCGAATTTTGTAGATTATATTGTTCCAAAGCTGTTGAATAATTTAAACCCGGTGTGGTTTCGGTAGATTTACCTTTTAGATCATCAAAAGAGTTGATACGATTATCGTTTGCTCTTACCGCAATAACATATTGATTAACAAATATGGGGTCAGTATAAAAATATTTTTCTTTGCGCTTCTCATTCATTGCAAAATTATTAGCACCTACTTGATAGCGATCGGCATCAAGTCCAGCTAATACTGACGGAAATTCGGTCACTTCGAACGATATTTGATATTGAGGTAATTCTGCAAAAATAGCTTTAACTACATCTATATCATATCCTATTAATTCACCTTGACCATTTACGGTAACAAAAGGGCTGGGCTCACCAGACGTCGCTATGACAATTTTCTTTTTTGCCGTGGCTTGCGAGGTTTCTGTTTTATTATCACATCCTGTTAATATCAATATTCCTGAAATTAACAGCAGATACCATTTAATATATTTCATAACTTCAACCTCCTCATGTAATTATCTTTCGACTATGAGATATTCTGTATTTTCACTACTAGATAAACCCCATATTTTTCATTTCTTCAATATGATCTGATTGATAACGTGCCATTCCCGTCTTCATTAAATTAAAGCCTAAATGCTGATAAAATTTAACTGTTTGCGGATGCGTATATAAAATGATGTTGCACTGTTTAACTTGTTCAACCAGTTTTTCCACAATTAATCTACCATATTGCTTACCGTGTAAATGTTTAGCCAATGCAATGTTATAAATGGCAGCTTGACAAATCCCATCTGATAATGCCCTTCCCACTCCCACAACACGATTGTTTTCTAATAAAAATACAACGGCATAACTTCTTTCAAACACTTGTTTCTGAGTTGTGGCATCAAATTCACTTAATCCAAACAATCGTAATAATTCCGCAACTTGTTGCCAATTAATGCCTTCACAGTGCTGTTGGATAACTATTTCCATAATTTTTCCTTCTTTTGTTGGCAGTCAAATTTCATAATCCGATTGGAAAGTTGCATAATAACGCGATAAAAAGGCTTTAGTTCGCGGATTTGTTGGATTATTAAAAACTTGTTTTGGTGTACCATCTTCAATAATTTGTCCTTGATCTAAAAATAATACTCGCGAAGCAATTTCACGAACAAACTGCATTTCATGAGAAACTAAAATCATTGTATTGCCAGATAAAGCAGCTTGTTTAATACACATTAATACCTCACCAACCAATTCTGGATCTAACGCCGATGTTGGTTCATCAAGTAATAATACTTTAGGATTCATAGCGAGTGCTCTTGCAATCGCCACACGCTGCTGTTGTCCGCCAGAAAGTTGTTTTGGATAGTGATAAATTCGTTCACTTAACCCTACTGCCGTTAACTTTTCTAATGCAATTGAAGTTGCTTGTTCTTTGGATAGTTTTTTAACAACTAATAATCCTTCCATAACATTTTCCAATGCATTTTTTTGTTGAAAAAGATTAAATTGTTGGAAAACCATTGCACTTTGTTGCCTAAATTGGACAACATCACTATGTTTTATTTTTGCTAAGTCAATCTGCATCTTATCAATACGGATTTGTCCTTGTTGGGGCTTTTCTAACAAATTTAAGCAACGTAATAGCGTTGATTTACCGGCTCCAGATGCACCAATAATTGCAATAATTTCGTGCTGTTTAATGTCCAAGCTGATTTTGTTCAAAATACAATTTTGATTGAAATTTAAAGTGAGGTCTCGAATACTAATCATAATAACTTGCCTCGTCGATAACTTGGAATAGAATTAGAATCAGGAATAGTTACTCGTTTTTCACAATATTTAACTAAATGTTCAATCATAATCGTTAATGACCAATAGATTAATGCTAATGAAATATAAACTTCAAAATAACGATAGTTAAATCCAGCAAGGATCTTGCCTCTAGCCGTCATTTCAACAACAGAACAAACAAATGCTAAAGATGTTCCTTTTAAAAGACCAATCAGGGTATTACCTAAATTAGGTAATGCTACGATGAACGCTTCAGGGATAATAATGCGTTGTAATACTTGGCGATAAGTCATACCAAGTGACTGTGCAGCTTCAATTTGCCCTTTATTCACGGATTGTAAAGCTGAACGAATAGTTTCGGAATTATAGGCAGCCTCATTGAGGGAAAAAGCAATTAAAACAAATAACATTGAGGGGATATTATTCACGTTATAATCAGTACCATTAAAATAGTTGATATAACGTAAAATGACCGGGATACCATAATAACTCAAGTACAATTGCACCAATAACGGCGTACCACGCATAAAAGAAACAAATACCGTAGCAAGTGGCGATAAAATCATAATACGATTCATCTTAATCAGTGCAATGATTAATCCAATTATTACACCAAAAATCATTGAGATAACGGTTATAAATAAAGTCATTGGTAAATAAACCAATAATGTTGGAATTTGACTAAAAATTAATGAAAAATCTACAATATTGGGCATAACGCTTTATCCTAATGATCAATAATATTAACTGCTAAATCGCTGTGATTTTGTATATCAAATTGGTGTATTCCAAATACTTATATCAGGACCTAGAGGTAAAATATCATGAGGATTTTTAGCATGATTACCTAAACAATAACCTTGTTTTATCGCTTGAAAATCAGTGGTTAAGCCAAATGCAGGAATTTGATAAAGTTCACGTGCATAAGCCCACAAACGAGGGAAATCAACTAAACGATTACGATTGGTATTAAACACTGAATAATAAGCCACATCAAAACGTGCTAATGTTACATATAAACGGATATCAGAATCTGTAATCTGATCACCAAAAAGGTAACGAGAATGAGCTAAACGTTTTTCAAGTTCATCTAAACGGTTAAAGACTAAGTGATAAGCTTCTTCATACGCTGATTGCGATTGAGCAAAACCTGCTTTATAAACACCATTATTTAATTCATGAAATAGTGTCTGATTAAATGCTTCAATATCAGCGCGCAAATGATCGGGGTATAAATCAGGTGCATCTGCTTTGTGAAATGGTTTAAAAACAGTTTCCCAATAATAAGTTAGATTGAAATAGTCATTATTGACGACTTTACCGGTTTTAACATCAACCACCGTCGGTACCGTTGCTCGTCCACTGTATTGTGGATCAGTTTTAGCATATATTTCCGGTAAATAACGAATACCTAATACGGGATCGACGCCATTATGATCTAACGAAAATTCCCATCCTTGTTCCGTTCGAATTGGGCTAGCTTTGCCAATACTAATTACATTTTCTAGCCCTAATAATTTGATAGCAATAATCGAACGATGCGCCCAAGGGCATACCGCAGCCCATAATAATCGATAGCGACCTGATTCGACAGGCAACATGCCTGGTTGGTCACCAAAAGGGGTAGTAAAATGATTTTGTTGACGATTAAATTTACCACTTTTATCAATTTCCTTTGCCTCTTCCGAGGTCACAACTTTTCCTATTGCCATAGAACGGTTCCTTATTTTTGGGCATAAATTGATGACATTTAAGGCGTACTAAAGCAATCTAACATCAAATAATTAAGTGATAAAATAACCAATAAATATATGGATATAATCATCTATTATATTAAACAATATATGTTGATAAATCTTTACAAAGGTTTATATAAGCTATGTATATACGTTATATCAATTTTTTGTTATGATTGTATAAAATATGAATAGTGTGGGATAAATATAAATGTTTTATAATTTAGTGCCAGCTGAACTACAAAATGATTTTGATGCACTACTTAATGATTTATCTTATTTACCCGAACAAGCAAAAGAAAGTTGTCCATTTTGTCACCATATTGATTTTCAGAAAATTCGCCAAAAACCTTTAACTTTTCGTTGTAAATGTTGCCATAAATATTTTAATCCTTTGACTAAAACCCCATTTAATCGTTTAGTACCTACAATCTGGTTAGGATTAATTTTAACGCGCCGTATTGAGAAAGTTACCCTTGAAACCTTAGCATATGAACTTAACTGTACCCCTGAAATGGTTAAAAGACGGGAACGTGCTTTAATCGACTATATGCAGCAGCATTATCCAAAGTTTCATCAATGGTATACGCAAACCCGGTTACATGAAAACAATATGTTACCAACAACCATTAAACAACAATATATTGATTTATCTGAAATCATAGATCAATTATTAATTATTGAAAAATTTCCCTGCGCTTATTGCCAATCTTCTAATACTGTAAGAATAGGTCAAAGAGCTGGATTTCGTTGTCGGAGTTGTCGTAAAACATTTAATATCCTTAAGGATACTCCTCTCAATAAAATTCCCCATGCAGAACTATGGAAAACTTTTATTGAATTACTGGTAAAAAATAACACTAACAAGTCTATAGCCCAAACTCTCGAATTAAGTTTAAATACTGTAAGTAAGTGGCGTAAAGTATGGTGTGAATTAATGCAAAATTGGGGTTATGAAGAACTTGCTGTTTGGTGTAATAAAAAACAATAGCAGTAATTACCCCTTTATGCTGCCTTCATTCCTTATTCTGGTTAATGAAAGATGAAGAAAATCAATCATACCGGAATAATCAGCATTTAAACTGGTTATTAGTATGACTGATTTTGAATTTAATTAACATGTTAGCTTTTATTCGGGTAACGTAAAAACGAAATTATCAATTAAACGAGTGTTACCGATAAACACTGCTAAAGCGATTAATACACTTTGCTCTATATGTTTTACAGATTTGAGTGTATTGAAATCGGTAATTTCAATATAGTCTATTCTGGCTAATGGCTGCTGTTCAATTACGGTTTTCATCGCATTAATTAATTTATCGCTTTGTCGTTCGCCTTGCTGTAATAAAGACTTTGCCAAAGTTATCGCTTGATAAAGACATAAAGCAGCATTACGTTCCTGTGTGGATAAATAACTATTGCGTGAACTTTTAGCTAATCCATCCGCTTCACGAATAATTGGACATCCGACAATGACGATAGGGATATTTAAGTCATTAACCATTTGTTTTATTACCGCCAATTGTTGGGCATCTTTCTGACCAAAATAAGCACGATCTGGTTGTGTGATATTGAATAACTTTGTGACCACCGTGCAAACACCTTTGAAATGACCTGGACGTCGTTTGCCACAAAGTTGTTCAGTAATACCGATCACATCAACGAAAGAACTAAAATGCGGATCATACATTTCACTGGCTGGTGGGCAAAAAATCATATCTACCCCCATGTTTTGGCAAGCAAGTATATCTCGATCAAGATCACGCGGATAATTGGCTAAATCTTCATTTGGACCAAATTGTATGGGGTTAACAAAAACCGACACAATGACTTTATCATTTTGTTGTTTAGCTTGTGCCATCAGACTTTGATGACCTTCATGTAAATAACCCATTGTTGGCACTAAACCCACTGTTAAACCCTGTTTACGCCATTCTTTTATTTGATTTCTAACATCAGCGACGGTATTGAAAACTTGCATCGTTTATTCCTCTTTTTTGCTATTAGAAAATTCGTCCATCAATGTGTGGATAATAGTTTCATCTATTGAGAATTCATGTTCTGGCGCTGGAAATTGGGCTTGTGCAACTTCTTGGCAATATTCTGTAAATGCTTGTTTCATTTGCTGACCTATCGGTGCAAATGTCTTAGTGAACTTTGAACAAATCCCATCATACATTCCTAACATATCTTGAAAAACTAAAACTTGGCCATCACATCCCACTCCTGCACCAATACCTATGGTTGGTATATTCACTAGTTCAGAGATTAGTTTTGCCAATGCCGCAGGCACACACTCCAATAAAATCGCCACCGCACCAGCCTGTTCAACTGCCAACGCATCAAGAATGATATCTTTGGCTTGCTGATACGCTTTACCTTGCACCTTATAGTTACCTAACGTTTTAATAGATTGAGGCATTAAACCAATATGAGCAATTACTGGAATAGATGCTTGGGTAATCATTTTTATATGTTCACAAAATGCTCTGCCCCCCTCTAATTTCACTACTTGAGCTTGTCCTTCTTGTACTAAACGACCAGCATTACGTACAGCATCATATACAGAAGCATGATAAGACATGAACGGTAAATCCGTAATTACTAATGCCGATTTGACTGCTCTTGCCACCGCTTTTGAATGATGAATCATGTCTTCCATGGTGACAGATACCGTATCCTCATAACCCAACATAACCATTCCTAATGAATCCCCTACTAATATACAATCTATACCAGTCTGATCCATCAGTTTTGCTGTTGTATAATCATAAGCGGTTAACATCGTTATTTTCTGCTGCTTTTGTTTGCGTTGTTGTAATGTTAATACTGTATTTTTCAAAATGATAACTCCAATTGTAAACGTTGATAGTCCTTATCTGGGTGTTTTTGTTGACTTAGGTTTATAAGAACTTTAGATAAGTATTGGTAAATAGGTTTGATTTCGTCTGGCAGGGCGGCAAGATGTTGTTGAATTGTTGCCACATCACCGCGTTCAACCGGACCTGTTAATGCTTGTTTAGCACCTAAATGGCATAAAGCCTGTGCATTATCGAGAAATAATGGTTGCCACGCTTGTTTAGCAAATTGGTCATCTAATCCGCAATGCATAAAGAGTTGACTACCCAGTTCTGCTAAAGCAATAACGTGATTACTTAGCAAGACACAAGCCGCGTGATAAAGTGCTTTTTTTTCAGTTCTAATTGTGGCGATAGGATTATTTAGTGGTTTAAACAATGTTAATAATTGCTCTATCATCCCCTCATTTGCTTCTAGAGTGAAATAGGCATGATGAAGAGATAAATAACTATTAAAACGATCTGAAATTGCATATAACGGATGTAAAGAAAATCCGAAGGGATAGCTAACTTGTTTATGACTAAATACCTGAGAAGATAATAATCCACTGCAATGACCGACTAATTTATTATTGAGTTTCAATGTCATCAACTCTGACCATACAGATACTATCTGACTATCTGGTACCGTAATAAAAATGCAATCACATTCTTGAACAAGTGCCTCTAATGTTTCAAATGCATGGCTATTAGTAAATTGACTAGCTTGTTTGGCACTAACAGATGAGAGACTATAAAAACCGCACACGTTAAAACCACATACCAGCAAATATTTAGCTAAACTACAGCCCACTTTGCCAGCACCAATGAAACCTATTCTCATTATTTTCTAATAATTATTAAGCATGCCATATTATAGCCTGCTTACTAAGATGTTCAACAAATGGCTTTTATATGAATTTTTAAAGGATATTCTTGCTATCAGACAGAATTAAGTAATGATCGACTTGTTTAAAGTTGCTAAATATATTTTAGTCTCCCAAAATAGCAAAATTAACGACAATTTATATTTATTTGTCTTTGTAAATAGCCCAAGGGATTTAATTTTATGACCAAATTATGAAACGCTTTTTGTCTCTAAAGCCTTATGACAAAACTGTTTTAGCTCTATTTATAAATTTCAATTTGTATTATTTTTAGACAAAAAACACAATATCTAGTGGTAATGTTATTAATAGATACTACATATTGTATTTTTTGATTATTATCAATTATCATATATTTTATTAAAGTTTGTTTTTCAATTATGGATAGGGGCGATGAATAAATCTATATTAGTCACAAAACGCAATGGTAAAAAAGAACCGATTGATCTTGATAAAATCCACCGTGTTATTACATGGGCAGCGGAAGGTTTAAGTAATGTATCGGTTTCTCAAGTTGAATTAAGATCACATATCCAATTCTATGATGGTATTCGTACAGCTGATATTCATGAAACTATCATTCGTGCTGCTGCTGATTTAATCTCTCAAGATGCGCCAGATTATCAATATTTGTCAGCTCGCCTAGCTATATTTCATCTACGCAAAAAAGCCTATGGTCAATTTGAACCACCTAAACTCTATGAACATGTAAAGAAACTTGTCGCAGATGGTCGTTATGATAAACATTTGTTAACCGATTACACGGAAGATGAGTTTAATCAAATGGATACTTTCTTAGATCATTGGCGCGACATGACATTTTCATACGCTGCCGTGAAACAACTTGAAGGGAAGTATTTAGTTCAAAATCGTGTAACAGGTGAAATTTACGAAAGCGCTCAATTCCTTTATATACTCGTTGCAGCTTGCTTATTTGCCAATTATCCTAAAGAAACGCGTCTGGATTATGTTAAGCGTTTTTATGATGCAGTTTCCACTTTTAAAATTTCCTTACCAACACCAATTATGGCAGGAGTGCGGACTCCAACTCGTCAATTTAGTTCTTGTGTTTTAATTGAATGCGACGATAGTTTGGATTCCATTAATGCTACTGCTAGTGCGATTGTTAAATATGTATCGCAACGTGCTGGAATCGGTGTCAATGCAGGGCGTATTCGTGCATTAGGTAGTTCTATTCGTGGTGGAGAAGCTTTTCATACAGGTTGCATACCATTTTATAAGTATTTTCAAACTGCTGTTAAGTCTTGCTCACAAGGTGGAGTACGGGGTGGTGCGGCAACCGTGTTTTATCCATTATGGCACTTAGAAGTAGAAAGCCTATTGGTATTACGTAATAATCGTGGTGTAGAAGAAAACCGAGTTCGTCATCTTGATTATGGCGTACAAATTAATAAATTGATGTATCAACGATTAATCAAAGGTGAAGATATCACATTATTTAGTCCTTCGGATGTACCTGGACTTTATGATGCCTTTTTTGCTAATCAAGCTGAATTTGAACGTTTATATTGTCAATATGAAGCGGATGAATCAATTCGCAAACGCGCTGTTAAAGCGGTTGAATTATTTTCTTTGCTCATGCAAGAACGCGCATCAACCGGACGAATTTATATTCAAAATGTGGATCATTGCAATACTCATAGTCCTTTCAATCCAGACGTTGCCCCTGTTCGCCAATCCAATTTATGTATGGAAATTGCGTTACCAACAAAACCATTAAATAACATAAATGATGCCTCTGGTGAAATCGCCCTTTGTACGTTATCAGCATTTAATTTAGGATTGATTGAATCACTAGATGAATTTGAAGAACTGGCCCGTTTAGCCGTTCGTGCCCTTGATAATCTGTTAGATTATCAAGATTATCCTGTTCCAGCGGCCAAAACTTCGACAATGAATCGCCGAACATTGGGTATTGGCGTGATTAATTATGCTTATTATTTAGCTAAACATGGCGTTAAATATTCTGATGGCAGCGCTAATAACTTAACCCATCGAACCTTTGAAGCTATGCAATACTATTTATTGAAAGCGTCAAATGAATTGGCAATGGAAAAGGGAGCTTGCCCTTTATTCCATGAAACAAACTATTCACAAGGAATCCTTCCTATTGATACCTATAAACGTGATTTAGATGATATTGTTAAAGCTAAATTAAATTATGATTGGGAAGCATTACGCCAATCCATTAAAACACATGGTTTACGTAACTCAACACTATCAGCTTTGATGCCATCGGAGACCTCTTCACAAATTTCTAATGCTACCAATGGTATAGAACCTCCACGCGGTTATGTCAGTGTGAAAGCATCTAAAGATGGTATTTTAAAACAAGTAGTTCCTGAATATGACACACTAAAACGATTTTATGAACTGCTTTGGCAAATTCCAAACAATACCGGTTATTTACAATTAGTTGGCATCATGCAGAAATTTATCGATCAATCCATTTCAGCTAATACCAATTATGATCCAACTAAGTTTGCCAATGACAAAGTCCCGATGAAACAGCTTCTCGCGGATCTACTCATTGCCTATAAGTATGGTGTTAAAACGCTGTATTATCATAACACTCGCGACGGTGCTCAAGACATGCAAGAAGATATTACGATCTCAACTTCGGATGATGGTTGTGAAGGTGGTGCTTGTAAAATTTAGTTGTTCATCTTTTAGTAAGCTAGTTTTGTAAATTGTAACAAACGTTTGTTTAACGTGTACATCTGGTTGTAGGCAATAGTCTGCAACTAGGCTTTTTACGGTTGAATTTCATCAATATTCAAACGTAACAACCCTTTTTATCATTAAGGATTTAAGCATGAATTATACCATTTTCTGTCAAACACATAATGATCAGCTCAAGGAACCTATGTTTCTCGGTCAACCCGTTAATGTGGCACGGTATGATCAACAAAAATATGAAATGTTTGAAAAACTGATTGAAAAACAACTTTCTTTTTTCTGGCGTCCCGAAGAAGTTGATGTTTCGCAAGACCGTATTGATTATGCTGACTTACCTGAACATGAGAAACATATTTTCATTAGTAATTTGAAATATCAAACACTATTAGATTCAATTCAAGGTCGTAGCCCTAATGTGGCTTTATTACCGTTAATCTCTATCCCTGAATTAGAAACATGGGTGGAAACTTGGGCGTTTTCCGAAACGATTCATTCTCGTTCTTACACACATATTATTCGCAATATAGTGAATAATCCTTCAATTGTATTCGATGATATTGTCACCAATGAAGAGATCAAAAAGCGGGCAACTGATATCGCAGGTTACTACGATGATTTAATCACTTATTCCAACTATTACAACTTGTTAGGTACTGGCAAGCATGATATTAATGGCCAAACTATTACTATTGATAAGCGTGAATTAAAGAAAAAGCTGTATTTATGTCTAATGAGTGTTAATGCCCTAGAAGCTATTCGCTTTTACGTCAGTTTTGCTTGTTCTTTTGCCTTTGCTGAGCGTGAATTAATGGAAGGTAATGCGAAAATTATTAAGCTCATTGCCCGAGATGAAGCTCTACACCTAACCGGTACACAATTTATGATTAACACCTTACGTAGTGGTGAAGATGATCCAGAAATGGAAGAAATCGCGAAAGAGTGTGAAGGTGAATGTTATGAGTTATTTTTACAAGCAGCAATCCAAGAAAAAGAGTGGGCTGAATATCTGTTTTCGGGTGGTTCAATGATTGGTTTAAATAAAGATATTTTATGTCAATATATTGAATATATCACTAACATTCGAATGCAAGCAGTGGGACTTAAATTACCCTTTGAAACAAAATCAAATCCTATTCCTTGGATAAATAACTGGTTAGTCTCCGATAATGTTCAAGTTGCTCCACAGGAAGCCGAAATTAGCTCCTATTTGGTTGGTCAAATTGATGCTGAAATCAATGAAGATGATCTGAGTGATTTTACTCTATAGTGACTTAATCAATTTTTAGCTAAATGATAGGGATTAGTTTCGATCACATTTTTATGGCTATTCCGTAGCTTTTGGTTTGAAATTAAATTTTATTTTTAAATCTTGATTAATTTAAGCCGATGATATAAATCGGCTTTTTTATAACAGCTATTACTATAATAGTTATTATTTAGCTAATTTTTTAATATCAATTGATTATCTTAGAAAAAGTTAATTTATTACATTAATTTTAATAAATTATAGCTATTATGCACTATAAATGTAAATTTTTTGTAAAAAATAGTAAGCAAAATACGCTTAATTATAGTTAGCTTATGAATAAAATGATATTAAACAATCGGTTAAGTTAAGAAAATATTAATATTTTTTTACAAAAGTGTTGCGTTATCAGTTTTTAAATGTTAATCTAAATTTAGCTTAGAAATTGACTGGAATAACATTGTAAAGTGTTTTTTTGGTAGATTTCGAAGCTTATTTCCTTTCTGTTAATAGTTATTTTGGGCTTATCTCATAAGCCCTTTTTTTTTATGTTAATTTCACATGTTTTCTTTTTTTAACGTTTTTCATTCATTCTTATCAGATTAGTTGAATTTATTTCTTTTTATTTATTAATAACAAATGATAAAACTAGCTTAACGTCAAGTAGTTATTGACATCCTATGTTTTTAGGATAACGATATAAAATAATATCAATAATTGGCTTTAATGATTGCTTGATGAACACTGACATATATTCAACGCTTAAATTCCCTTTTTCACCACTTAATTTTACTGATGAGGAATTAACAATTGCTCATCTGAAGCAATCTTTAGATCAATTCTACCAATGGTCAGTAGCTGAATTTAAAGCAAACGCTGATATAGAAAAATTAATTTACACGCGGGCAAAATTTATTGATGAGCTATTGATTCGTTTGTGGAAGAATTTTCATATTCCAGATCAGGTTACGTCGATATTTAAATCAAATCGCATTTCTTTAATCGCTGTCGGTGGTTATGGTCGTAGTGAATTACACCCTTTATCAGATATTGATATATTAATACTTAGTGACAAAGAACTAACGAGTCAAATGGAAGAGCAAATCGGTCAACTAGTTCGATTGTTATGGGATTTGCATTTAGATGTCGGTCATAGTGTACGAACTCTAAAGATATGTTTACAAGAAGCCAAAAATGATATTACCATCATGACGAATCTTATAGAATCAAGATTAATTGTTGGTAATCAAGAACTATTTGACGAATTACAGCAACAAATACTCAATGAAAATATTTGGCCATCTAAGACATTTTATCAAGCTAAAATCCAAGAACAATTACAACGCCATCAACAATATCACAGTACAAGTTATAATTTAGAGCCTGACATTAAAAATAGTCCCGGTGGCTTACGCGATATTCAAATTATACAATGGATTGCACTCAGACATTTTGGGAAAGAATCATTACAGAAAAATGGACATTTTGTTTACCTCACATCAGAAGAAATTGATGAAATTAATAATTGTCGTCGTTTTTTATGGCGTATGCGTTTTGCCCTTCATAGCGTGATCAATCGTTATGACAATCGATTATTGTTTGACCGACAATTAAGTATTGCCAAATTATTAGGTTATCAAGGCGAGGGTAACCGGCCAGTTGAAAAAATGATGCGTGATTATTATCGTGTAGTACATAACATTACTGAGCTTAATCAGATGTTATTACAACTATTTGAAGAGTCTATTTTATCACTTAAATCAGATAAACCTTATGATATTGACGAGTATTTTCAAGTTCGCGATAAATTGATTGATATAAAAAATAACGATCTATTTATTCAATATCCGGTTATGATTATGCAATTATTTCATACCATACTATTAAATCCACAAATCATTGGCATTCATTCTAATACTATTAGGCAATTACGTTCAGCTCGTCGTAAACTTGATGGTTTATTATGCCAATTACCACAAGCACGCCAACAATTTTTACAAATTATCAAACATCCTGATGCAATAAAAAAAGCCATTTTTCTTATGCACCGGCATGGGATTTTAGCTAAATATATTCCGGGTTGGAAACGTATCGTTGGCATGATGCAGTTTGATTTGTTTCATATTTATACAGTTGATGAACATACTATTCGTTTATTATTGGAAATAGCTGACTTTACAACCGAAGAAGGACAGAAGAAACATCCGAATAGTTCAAAAGTTTATGCCAAATTACCTAAACCGGAACTGTTAATTATTACGGCTCTTTTCCACGATATTGCTAAAGGACGTTCTGGAGATCATTCTGAATTAGGTGCTGAATTAGTCGAGCAATTCTGCCAATTACATGATCTTAGCGAAAAAGAGACTAAATTAATAGTTTGGTTAGTCCGATACCATTTATTGATGTCAGTAACTGCGCAAAGTCGTGATTTACAAGATCCGGCTGTTATCCGTGAATTTGCTCAGCAAGTCAAAAATAAAAGTTATTTGCAACATTTGCTATGCCTGACTGTTGCCGATGTTTGTGCTACCAATGAAACGCTTTGGAATAGCTGGAAACAGAGTTTGATGCGTGAGCTTTATTTTCAAACCGACCGCTTATTTGAATTAGGCATCCATCGGATTCCAGAACATCGTAGTATTGCGAGAGAACATAAAAAACTGGCGCTAGCCCAGCTTGTCCAAGATGGTTATGATGAGTTAGAAATCAAACAGTTTTGGAAAGATTATCTTTTTGATTATTTTTGGCGTTATACTACTGAACAAATCGTATGGCATGTTAAGAATTTACTCAATCATGATCTTACACAACCTCTAGTTGTCATTAATCAAATCCCATTTCATGGTGGCACTGAAATTTTTATCTATTCTCCAGATAGACCATATCTCTTTGCAACAGTAAGTAGTGAATTAAGTAAACGTAATCTTAATATTCATGATGCATTAATTACAACGAATAAAAAAGAGTTTGCTTTAGATACCTTTATTGTATTGGATCCTTATGGTCATTTGATAAATAACGATCGTCACCAAGAAATCAAAGATAATCTTGAAAAAGCATTACGTCAAAATCACTATACAAGAGTAAAAATTAAACGTCTTTCATCAAAACTACGTCATTTTAAGGTGCCGACCCAAATTAATTTCTTATCGTCATTTAATGAACGCACAACATATTTAGAATTAATTGCTCTTGATCGTCCCGGTTTATTAGCTCGTCTAGGCGAAGTATTTTCCAATCTTGGATTATCATTGCGTAGTGCTAAAATTGTTACTATTGGAGAACATGTGGAAGATTTGTTTGTACTAACGAATAAAGATAACCAAGTTTTAAATGAAAATACCTGTGATCAATTACAACTCGCAATTATGATGGCAATTGATGAATTAGATAATGAGTCTTAGAATGGCTTGTTAAGCTATCGATACATAAAAAGGTCACCTATTCTTTACTTAGTTATTCAGTTAAAACACTTATATAGGCTGACCTATTAGTTTTGGTTATTTGTTTGCTTAGTCCTTACGATATTTGATAATTTTCAAAGACGTATATTTTTTCTTAGGCACACTATATAATGCTTAAACTCTGCACAAAAATTACTAATTCATTATGCAATTTTTTCTAATATTGTTCCCTATTTTTTGCATTTTCATTGTCGGATTTATATCTCAAAAGTTACTCCATTTTGATATTGCTAACCTATCAAAAATGTCATTGTATGTTTTATCACCATTTCTAGCATTTAAGACATTCTACACTCATACCTTAACGATTGATTATATTTTTTATAGTATTTATCTATTTTCTCTATGTTTCATCATAATTGGTATAGTTTACTTTTGTAGCCTCTTTATGAAATGGAATACTCAGGAAAATTGTGCCATGATACTTAGTTCGTGCTTTATGAATAATGGTAATTATGGTACACCGGTTATTTTAGTTTTCTTTGGTGAAATGGGGTTTGATTTAGCCGTTATTATCATGGTCTTACAACAATTTGTTATGAGTACTGTGGGCATTTATTATGCAGCGAAAGGGAGTAGTGGTGAAGATATCGTAAGTCAAAAAGCAGTGCTTAAAAAAGTTATACAGATGCCAATTGCTTATGGTGCATTACTGGGTATTCTCTTTCAATTATTCCATATCCCATTAACCTCATCTATCCTCAATTCAATAGGCATGATTGGTGATGCCTCTATAGTTATTATTATGATTATATTAGGTATGCAACTATCTATGTTAACCATTAAACATATAGATTATAGTAAAATTACGATTGCTTTAACTATTAGAATGATCATTTCACCACTGATTGCTACAGTATTAGTATACTTTTTACCAATTGAAACGACTTACAAACAAATATTAATTATACTTGCCGCTATGCCGAGTGCTGCCAATACTACCCTTATGTCTGTACAATTCAACACTAAGCCAGAGTTAGTGTCCAGTTCGACCTTTATAAGTACACTTATAAGTCTAATTACATTACCGATAGTACTTTGGTTGGTTGGAACTCCAATTCCTAGCTAATTGGACAATTACTTAGATAACGTATGATTAATTTTCAGTTTATTGTTGAATTAATTGGTTTAACCAATATTCACAACATCGTTGAGAGATCACTTTGTTTCTGAACCTCAACGGTGCTAATATAGATATCTCTATATAGTTAAATAACTACCAACATAAGGAAGGATAAAAGATGAAACTTTACTATAAGCCTTTTGCTTGTTCACTTACCCAACATATACTACTCATTGCATCAAAACTTGATTTTGATATTGAAAGGGTGGATTTAAAAACTAAAAAAACAGAGCATAATCATAACTTTTATGATATTAATCCGCGGGGGCAAGTTCCAACTTTAGTGTTGAATGATGGCACAGTCTTAACCGAAAATATTGCTATAGCTCAGTATATTGCTGATTCAGCACCTGATGCTAAGTTAATTGCCCCGGTTGGTAAACCTGAACGTTATCAAACTTTGTCATGGTTAAGCTATGTTGGTACTGAACTACATACTGCTTATGTACCTCTCTTTAAATCCGACGAACAAACCAGCAAAGAAGCTGCTGTGAAAGTGCTACAAACAAAATTAAATTTTATTGAAGCACGATTAGCAAATCGTCAATTCATAGCCACCGATTACTTCACTATTGCCGATGCTTATTTATATGTGGTTTTGAGTTGGCGTAAATATGTCGAACATTTACCGGCTTATCCAGCAATTGATCAATATACACAGCGTATTGAAGCAATTCCAGCTGTGAAACAAGCGTTAGAGCAAGAAAGTAAATAATAGCTTTAAGTGGGTCACAAAGACCCACTATTTATTCATCTACTTTTGTTATTGGTTCACGCTGTCAATTTTAGGTTTATGACCAATTGATAACACCGTGCCAATTGACGAAACAATGATGAGACTTATTGAAATCCATTGATTGCAAGTCAGCTTTTCTTCTAAAAATATAAAACCAGATATAGCACCTAATACGGGTGTTAAGCTCATTAATGTACTAAAAGTTAATGCAGAAACTCTAGGTAGTGTGATGACATCTAATGCATAAGGTATCGCCGATGCTAAAACAGCTACAACAAATGCCAGAGGTAATACATCTAGCGAAAACATCGCCATACCATTATGCCATACGCTTATAGGGAAAATAATACAACAAACCAATCCCGATGCAATTGCCACGCTTGAACTGCCTTGTAATTGTCCAGCTTTACGTCCAGTTATTATATATAATGCCCAGCAACTACCAGCACATAATGCAAATAGCAGACCATAGGGATCTAAACTAGAATTAGCTTGATGGATAGGTAACAATGAAACTAATCCAATTATTGCAATAGCTAACCAAATAAAATCTAGTAGCTTACGCGCAGAGCACATTGCTACTATTATAGGTCCAGTCAATTCAATAGCTACAGCAATGCCAATTGGAATGCGTTCTATTGCATAATAGAAAGATAAATTCATAAAACCCAAAGCCAATCCATAAACAATAATGTATTTCCATGCTTGTTTAGAAACGGGTTTACGCCAAGGTTTAAATATAAAAATTAGCATTAATGAGGAAAAAAACAGTCGCCAAGCCGTCATTCCTTCCGGCCCTAGCATTGAAAACAAATATTTAGCTAACGAAGAACTGCCTGTTACTGATGCTATAGAAACGAAAATCAATAGTATTGGTACAAAACGTTTTAACATTTCCTATTTTTCCGTTTGAATAAGCCGTTTTGGTACTAATTTATCAACCCTAACTTCACCCATACCAATAAATTTATCTTGTTGATACAATCTAACTAATTGAGGAGATTCATTATATGATTCATTAAGCTGAATTGAGCGACCTAATAATAGATCGTTACCTTGTTCGTTTGTCAGAATAATACAATTGTAATCAAGTGCTGGGCTATCAATCGGTAGCAATAACTCATCAAGCAAGGCTTGATTGTCACTATGCTGACGCAGAAAATCTAATGTTACCATTTTTTCATAGGGATAAGTTGAAACTTGTAACCGTCTTAAATATATAACATGTGCACCGCAGCCTAATAATTCGCCCAGATCATCTATGATAGTACGAATATATGTGCCCTTTGAGCAATGAATTTCCAATTCTAGCTGGTTGTTATGCAAGCTAATAAAGCGATTTTCGTAGATGGTGATAGGTCTTGCTTCACGTTCAATAGTCACGCCTTGACGGGCATACTCATACAATGGTCGCCCTTGATATTTTAAAGCTGAAAACATTGTTGGTAATTGCATAATATCGCCACGAAATTGTTCTAACGCAGCAAAAATATCTACTTCAGTAACATTAACACTTTTTTCAGCAACAACTGTTCCATCGGCATCAGAAGTATCAGTGCGAACACCCAATTGCGCAATAACTCGATAACGTTTATCGGAGTCTAATAGATATTGTGAGAACTTTGTTGATTCACCAAAACAAATTGGTAACATACCTGTAGCGAGTGGATCTAATGCACCGGTATGTCCTGCTTTTTTTGCATTATAGAGATATCTTACCTTTTGTAGTACATCATTAGATGTCATACCCTGTGGTTTATCTAATAATAATACGCCGTGAAGGTTACGACCTTTTTTTCTTCTTGCCATAATTGATCTGAATAAATTTCTAAAACTTGTATTTATCGTTAATTATTATAACGTTAACAATTTATTGATTTTGATAGTGATTAATTAAATTCAACAAAATTAGATGTTAAAAGTATTAAGCTTAATTTATTAGCTTTAGTTCTAATAGTGAGAAACCATTTCCTAAATTCAATATAAGGTTAATAACAATATGAATTAGCAAACCTAGTTGTCAATTTAGTTATTTTGCTGAATTATTTGCATTATATAAATATTTAAACGATTACTTTTTTATACCATTAAAAAGAATAAATCCCTTGCCTGTAAATTAACAAGGGATTTTTATCAAGCTAAATAAAAATTGATAATATTAATCTTGATGTCGATTTTCATCCTGTTGAATGACTTGACTAACAAGATTAGACATGCGCATACCTTCAACTAATGATTGGTCATAAACAAATTTTAATTCTGGAATAATCCTTAATTTCATTGCTTTACCAACTAAAGAACGAATATAACCCGTTGCATCATTCAATACTTTCAATCCTTGAGTAACAACTTCTGAATCATCATCATTAAGAAATGTCACAAATACCTTCGCATAAGACAAATCCTTAGATAGTTCTACTCCGGAGACTGTTACCATACCAAGACGAGGATCTTTTATTTCTCTTTGCAATATAATTGCAATTTCTTTTTGTAGTTCGTGACCAACACGTTGTGGGCGACTAAATGACTTTGCCATATTATTGAATCCTCCCAAATGATCCGGTTAAGTGAAAAGCACAAAACCGGATTAATGCTTTATAATTTGCTATTCTTCAACAATAGCTAAATTTAGATAGTTCGTTTAATTTCGATTGTTTCGAATACTTCGATCGAATCGCCTACACGAACATCATTGTAATTTCGAACGCCAATACCACATTCCATACCATTACGAACTTCATTAACATCATCTTTAAAACGGCGTAGTGATTCTAATTCACCTTCATAAATAACAACGTTTTCACGTAGAACGCGGATTGGATTATGACGTTTTACAACACCTTCAACAACCATACAACCTGCAATTGCACCAAACTTAGGTGATTTAAATACGTCGCGAACCTCTGCTAAACCAATAATTTCTTGCTTGTATTCAGGAGAAAGCATACCACTCATCGCCTGTTTAACTTCATCAATTAGGTCATAAATAACAGAATAGTAACGTAGATCCAGATTTTCTGATTCAATTACCTTGCGCGCGGATGCATCAGCACGAACATTGAAACCAAGTATAATTGCATTTGATGCCGCCGCTAATGATGCATCAGTTTCTGTAATACCACCAACACCTGAACCAACAATCTTAACTTTTACTTCATCTGTTGATAGTTTAATTAATGCGTCACTAATTGCCTCAACTGAACCTTGTACATCAGCTTTTAACACGATATTTAATTCGGATACATCACCTTCGGTCATGTTGGTGAACATGTTTTCCAGTTTTGCTTTTTGTTGACGTGCTAATTTCACATCACGGAATTTACCTTGACGATAAAGGGCAACTTCACGCGCTTTCTTCTCATCACGAACAACGGTTGCTTCATCGCCTGCTGCTGGCACACCAGAAAGCCCTAAGATTTCAACAGGAGTAGATGGACCTGCTTCCGTCACGTCTTTGCCCATTTCATTACGCATTGCACGAATACGTCCGTACTCAAATCCACAAAGAACAATATCACCTTTATGTAAAGTACCTGACTGAACGAGTACAGTAGCAACTGGACCACGACCTTTATCCAAGAAGGATTCAATCACAACACCACTTGCCATACCAGATTTAATAGCGGTTAACTCTAATACTTCAGCTTGTAATAGAATTGCTTCTAAAAGCTGATCGATTCCTGTACCAACCTTAGCAGATACGTGAACAAATTGAGCATCACCACCCCAATCTTCTGACATTACACCGTATTGTGCTAGTTCACCCTTAATACGTTCAGGATCAGCCTCTGGTTTATCAATTTTATTCACTGCAACAACAATAGGTACATTGGCAGCTTTAGCATGTTGAATTGCTTCAATAGTTTGTGGCATTACACCATCATCGGCAGCAACAACTAATACGACGATATCAGTAGCTTTCGCACCACGAGCACGCATTGAAGTAAATGCAGCATGTCCTGGAGTATCTAAAAATGTGATTTCACCATTCGGTGTTTTTACATGATATGCACCAATATGCTGAGTAATACCACCGGCTTCACCGGAAGCAACTTTTGCTTTACGAATATAGTCCAATAAAGAGGTTTTACCATGGTCAACGTGACCCATAATTGTAACAACTGGAGCACGCGATACTTTTTCAGCGCCTGTATCACGATCGCTCATTAGTGATTCTTCTAATTCATTTTCACGACGAAGTACTACTTTATGACCCATTTCCTCAGCAACTAGTTGTGCTGTTTCCTGATCGATTACCTGATTAATGGTTGCCATTGCTCCCATTTTCATCATGGTTTTAATCACTTCGGAACCTTTAACTGCCATTTTATTAGCAAGTTCTGCAACTGTTATTGTTTCACCAATGACAACATCACGGTTAACGGCTTGTACAGGTTTATTAAAACCTTGTTGAATAGTACTTTTGCCTTTTTTCTTGTGACCACTACGTGTAATAGCACGTGCTTCTTCGCGTTCAGCTTTGCTTTCTGACAGCTTACTACCTTTCTTCTGTTTGGTAATTTTGCCACCTCGTCCACGTCCACGTCCGCTTTCAACTTCACGGTCATTGTCATCTTCGGCAGCTCTAGCATAAGCAGAGGTGGTAACATGATAATCTTCATTTTCTTCAATGCGTTCTTCATTGTCATCACTATATTGTGCTGCAAGTTTGCGTGCCTCTTCCGCCATTCGCTTAGCTTCTTCTTCAAGCTTACGACGGTTTTCTTCTTCCGCCTTGCGCTTGATTTCATTAGCTTCTGCTTCTAAGCGTGCTTTTTCATCGTTAACTTTTTTTACTTTGGTATCATTATTTGCAGTTTTCGCTTCTTGGATCTGCTCTTTTTCAGCATTAGCTTTAGCTAATTCTGCTTGTTTTGCTTGTTCTGCTTGCAACTCTTGCTCTCTACGTAATTTTTCAGCTTCTTGTTTCGCTTTCTCTTCAGCTAACAAACGTGCTTTTTCTTCTTCAGCAGCCTTTTGCTCAGCTGCTTTTCTTTCCGCCTCTAAACGCGCTTTTTCTTGCTCTGCTGCAATTTGAGCGGCGTCATGTTTAACAAAAGTACGTTTTTTACGTACTTCTATTTTTACTTCTTTGCTTTTTCCACCTGAACCTTGTACATTTAGGGTTGAGTGAGTTTTACGTTGCAAAGTTAATTTTGTTGGTGCCTTTTGCGGATTAAGATGCGCTAATAAGGCTTCTTTCTCCGCTTGAGTCACGGTATCTGATACAGATTTTTTAATACCTGCCTCAGCAAATTTTTGCAACAGGGTTTCCACTGGAGTATTAATTTCTTGCGCCAGTGTTTTTATCGATACTTTGGTCATAGGCAATTGTCCCTTCCTGTTACTTTCAAACTATTCATTGGCAAACCAACAGATGTTACGCGCTTTCATGATTAACTCACCAGCTTGCTCACTATTCAAGCCTTCAATATCAGCTAACTCATCTGTACCTTGTTCAGCTAGCTCTTCTAATGTCGTAATACCATTAGCAGCTAATTTATAAGCTAATTCTTGAGTAATACCCGGAAGATTGATTAAATCTTGCGACGGTTGTTTATCGCTTCCATTTGCTAACGCTAAATTCGTTAAGGCATTTTTAGCACGATTTTTCAGTTCTTCAACTAGCTCTTCATTTAACCCATCAACTTCTAGCAATTCATCAACTGGAATATAAGCCAGTTCGTCTAAGCTACTAAACCCTTCTTCAAAAAGTAATGTAGCAAGCTCTTCATCAATATCAAGGTGATTCATGAAATTCTTAATTGCCGCAAATGATTCTTGATGGTGTTTTTCTTGCAGTTGATCAGTAGTCATCACGTTTAACGTCCAACCTGTAAGTTGAGATGCTAATCGGATATTTTGCCCATTGCGACCGATTGCCTGTGGCAAGGTTTCTGCATTTACGGCGATATCCATCGTGTGTTTATCTTCATCAACCACAATTGATGCTACATCAGCTGGTGCCATGGCATTAATCACATACTGGACAGGATTGTCATCCCATAATACGATATCAATACGTTCACCACCAAACTCATTAGAAACTGCCTGCACTCGCGCACCACGCATACCGACACAGGCACCAACTGGATCTATTCGTCGATCATTGCTTTTAACGGCAATTTTCGCTCTTGAGCCAGGATCACGAGCAACACCTTTAATGTCGATCATCTCTTCGCCGATTTCTGGTACTTCAATGCGGAACAATTCTTCCATCATCTGTGGATTAGAACGGCTAACAAATAATTGCGCCGGTTTATTTGGTGTTTCTACCAAATATAAAATACCACGCACTCGGTCACCAATACGGAAATTTTCTCTTGGTAACATATCATCACGCATCATCATGGCATCGGCATTATTACCTAAATCAAGAATGACGCTATCACGATTTGTCTTCTTTACTATCCCAGTAACAATTTCCCCGATACGGTTACGAAACATATCAATAACCATTGCTCGTTCAGCTTCACGAACTTTTTGCACAATAACTTGCTTTGCTGTTTGCGTTGTGATGCGATCGAAAGCAATCGAATCAATTTGCTCATCAACATAATCACCAATTTGTTTAGAAGGATCTTCATACTGGGCTGCTTCTAAGGTAATTTCGCGTAATGGTTGTGTAACATTATCAACAACTGTCCATAGACGGAATGTATCATAATCGCCCGTTTTACGATCAATTTTAACAACTACATCAATATCTTGCCCGTTCTTTTTCTTCGTTGCAGTTGCAAGTGCTGATTCCAAAGCTTCAAAAATTTTTTCTCTTGATAACGCTTTTTCATTAGATACAGCTTCAACAACTGCTAAAATCTCTTTATTCATCCTGTTCTACCTACTTATCTTTAAATTGTTAAATTAGGTTTAAAATTTAGGAACAATATTTGCTTTTTGAATATTACTTAAAGCAAAAACCTCATCTTTTCCATCGATAACTAAAGTAACCATTTCATTATCGTCAATTGATTTAATTGTGCCTTTCCAATTACGCCTATTAGCCACTGCAATGCGTAATGCCACACTGATCTCTTCACCTATAAAACGACGATAATGCTCAACATTAAATAGTGGGCGGTCCATACCCGGCGATGACACTTCCAAGTTATAAGCTGTTGTAATCGGATCTTCAACATCTAAAACAGCACTAATCTGGCGACTCACATCCGCACAATCATCTACTGTTATGCCGTTTTCACTATCAATGTAAACACGTAAAATCGGTGAACGGCTACGAATATATTCAACGCCAACCAATTCAAATCCTAACGCCATAACTGGGTCTTGAATAATATTTACTAATTGCTGTTCTAAATTAGTCAATGAAACCTCCACAGCACCGTTACAAAATAAAAAAGGGCATAAAGCCCAACTTAATCAATAATCCATTAAATATCAGTAATTACACTTCTGCAGACATTAAAAAACCTCGACAAGCGAGGCTACATTTTAGATTCTGTAATGAAGCCACTTTACTGTAATATATTAAATAATTAACATTATTTATAAATTCAAGTGGTTGCGGGGGCTGGATTTGAACCAACGACCTTCGGGTTATGAGCCCGACGAGCTACCAAGCTGCTCCACCCCGCGTCAGATGGGTTAAAATTATACGCTTTTTAGTTTAAAAAGCAAATATTAATTTTCCATTTCCATAGTAGATCGAGTTATAAAAATCTAATTATAAACAATATAAAAAGTGAGTAAAAAAATATAGATTCGTAATACTGATCACGCATATATATCGTGTGATTTTATATGGAAATGAAGGTGCTTACAATATAATAGATAGTGTGACTTTAGTAATAGAAATTATTCCATAATTAGAAACAATTCCTTATTCTTAAAAGGATAGTAGAATGAGAATCTTTGACAGTTAAAAGCTAGAATACATATTCTATCAGTTTTGTAAGAGTGCCTATATCTCAACAAAGATTCTTTTACCGTTACCGTCTATAACGGTTACCTCTAAAAATAATTAACAATCGTGACAGATAGTTAATATTATATACATTCCGGCTATATGCTCTTGCATTTATCGTGATTGGCTTTAGCGCCACCAAAAAATCGCTCAATATCATTTGATTTATTTAAGTAATCAAATTGACACTTTTAATGCTCACTTATTTTTGATTTAAAGTTAATTTTTCGCGGGTGTAAAAATCTGGTCAAAGAGGCGGTACCCAATTTTGAGTGTTAAAGAAATTAACCCTCCCCCATTAAAATAAAATTTTATAAAAAACTATGCATACTATACATGATTTCTTGTAAGCCTTATACTGTTATTGTTTGTGCTATGTATGTTCTACATTTTTACTGTACATAATTCAGTGATGTAAAAATTTATTACTAGATTAGCTAAATAATGGACTATCTATTTTTTATGATTTTGATTATTACAAGCCCAAAAAATACTTTTATTTCGCGGTTTTGCACAGAAATGAGTAAAGGCGGTGTTTTAGCTATTGAGTTGTAGATATTTACTACCCCATAACTGTTATAATAATACAACGAAAGGAATACTAATTAGATAATATTTTAATTGATTAGTGCTGATAGATAGTTATTAAAGTTTAATCTATTCTATAATATCATGACAGTTTTAATAACATTTTATGGAAATAGGTGATATCTTCGCCCAAACAAGAAAAAAATTGATTATCAAGCTTTTCTACTAATGGAGTAGTTTTATTGACCATAACATAGCCATTATCTGTTAATTGAATAGATTTGGCTCTACTATCTTTTATTGATGTAATTCTTTTAACTAATGTTTTTTTTTCTAAATTATCTAAGATTTGCGATACAGTAACAACATCAATATTAGCATGTTGAGATAAAGTTACTTGCGTAACTTCATCACAATGTTCCGAAAGATATGCCAACGTGGTAAGAATAATAAATTGCGGATGAGTTATTGAATACTGTTTCAAACTATTTTTTATTAAACTATGCCAAGCTGCATAGGTTTTCATAAATACAAAACCCATAGATTCTGACGAATCATGTTTAAATTGAGAAGAAAACCTATTATCTTTGGACATACTTATTTTTCTACCAGCTCTTTTAATAAAAATGCTTTATCTATAATATCATTTGAAATATTCTTCAAAAAATCATAACAAACTTTATTTGATAATTCCACTGTCGGTTCTAATTCAATTACCGCTTTTATAGCATATTTATTATCTGAATATTCGATTATTTGATGAGAAAAAAACAAAGCCCCAATATCTGGGATATCAAATCTTTCAGTCAATTCTCTATTAATCAATACGGTAGATAATACAACTTTCATGGCAGGCATGTTTTCCAGTTTAAATAAACCATTAACTCCACTTTTCATTTCACCTGTTATAGTAAATTCTTCAAGATCTGTTTCCCAAAGTTTTCTTAATGAAAAGTCAGTAAAATATGGCCAAATTTTATGAGGCATGGACACGGTTGGAAGTTCAAAAGAAATAGAAATTTTTTTCATATATAATCCTTATTTATTTAATTAGTGTGCTTATAATAAGTATACTAATTAAATGCGTCAACTAAATTTTATCGTGCTTGTTACAAATTTGTTTCACCTACGACAAAAGACGCGATTAATTATTATTAATATAATTGAATTGGTCGCGTTTAAAAAAGCTATTTGCTAACCTCGTGTGATATCGTTTTAGGTGCTACATCAAATACCACTTAATACCTCATAAAATTTGGTCATAAATGTGTCTAAATGTACTTTAATTGGTGTTAATTAAATGTTTTATCGATGTGATTACTGTGTTTTAAGTATTTTATGGACTTTAATGGATATTAATGAGCCACGGAAAACTAAGCATAAAAAGAAAAAACCTTATTAATACTATGTTTTTATTTTTAATAAATTCAACCGAATACCTGAAAAGAAAAGTGCCCCTTAAAATTGGGTGTTTTTCGTACTCATTTAATTTTGATTTAAAGTTTATTTTCGCGGATGTAAAAATCTGTCTAAAGAGGCAGTACCCAAATTTGAGTGTTAAAGAAATTACTACCCCATTAACATAAAATTTTATAAAAAACTGTACATACTATACATGATTTCTTATAACCCTTATTGTATAAGGGTTTGTGCTATGTATAGTCGGCATTTTAACTATACATAACTCTACATTCGAACTGTACATAATTCAGTGGTGTAAAAATTTTTTATTAGATTAGCTAAATAATGGACTATTTATTTTTTATGATTTTGATTAGTGCAAGACAACTATAATGTTATACTTAAGGAGATAAACTTCAATGCAGTTAAGTTGTATTTTCTATATCCAACATCTTTAGGAGATTATAATGAATAGAGAAACATTATTTAACTATGCCAAAAAACATTTTCATTCAGAACCTAACTATCTTTGGGAAAATTTACCTAACTATGCAGTATTGCGCCATCATCAGGATGGTGATAAATGGTATGCTATTGTTATGAATGTATCTGGCTCAAAACTTGGGCTAAAAGATGATAAAGAGATTGATGTTCTAGATATTAAAGCAAGACCTGAACATATAGGCTCTTTAAGGAAAAAAGAAGGTATTTTGCCAGCATATCATATGAATAAAGAACATTGGATCAGCATTATTCTTTCTGGACATTTATCAGATAAAGAAATATTCGATTTGCTTAACGAAAGTTATCACTTAACTTCAAAGTAATTTTAGCCTTAGCTTTAATATATTTGTTTATTTCATTAAGTATCTATTTTGTATTATACAAAAAACGCCAATCAAGGTGGTTAGAATACTCATAAACAAAAAAGTATGCTCATCTGCTTTAGGTAACCGATTTATACTGCCTATTATGATTTCTAACTTTGTTCATCTTCACCAAATTTTTGGATACAAAAATCAATAAAACATCTTAGTTTAGGTAGAACATGTCGATTAGATGCATAAAGAATATGCATGGGTCGGGTTGGCACGTGATAGTCAGGTAAAAGATGAACTAACAATCCTTTTTCTATTGCTGGTGTCACCATTTCGGCTGATTGTAACATAATACCTAATCCAGCAATGGCAGCTGGTAATAGTGCATCACCACTGTCGGTCATGAATCGCCCTGATACAGGTACAGAAAAATGACCTTCAGATCCCTCAAATTGCCAATGAGTTTGTAATGTTGTGTGAGAAAAACCTAAACATTCGTGATATTTAAGATCTTTTGGTGAATTAATCGGTGGTGAGGATTTTAAATATAAAGGAGCAGCACACAAAATCAACTGGTAAGGTTTTAATTTTCTTGCAATTAATCCACTATCAGGTAATTCGCCAACTCTGAAAACTAAATCAAATCCTTCATCAATTAAATCAACAATACGATTAGTAAGTGATAAATCAATGGAAATTTCTGGATAAGTGCTTAAAAACTCGGGTAACTGAGGTGCTAATGCATGAGTACCAAATGTTGTTGGTGCACTAATCTTAATTCGCCCTCGAGGTATGGCATTAATTTGTGCTGCAATCGCTTCTGACTCTTCAACTTCGGCAAGAATATTTTTGGCACGTTCATAAAATGCACGTCCTACTTCGGTTAAGCTCTGGTGACGAGTTGTTCTATTTAACAAACGAACATTTAGGTGTTCTTCAAGCATGCGGACATGTTTACCAACTAATTGTGGTGACATATTAAATACGTTTGCTGTAGCCGAAAATGAGCCTAATTCAACGGCTTTCACAAAAACAGACATAGAAGTTAATCTATCCATTAGAAACAATTTGTTTTTAAATATGAAATATAACTGAAATTTATCACTTTTTATTTCTATTGTATAGTTTTATCAATTCATTCATAAACAGGAGATAAAAATGAAAATTGCTATTATTGGAACAGGAAATATGGGGACAGGACTTGCAAATGTACTTGCCACAACAAATCATGATATTGTAATTGCAAGCAGAAACTCAGCAAAAGCTAAGGCTCTCGCAAAAAATATAGGCGCTGAAAGCGGTTGTATTGAAACTGCGGTAAAATCAGCCGAAATGGTGATTTTAGCACTACCTTATCAAGCCGTAAAAGAGGTATTACTCTCTTGTGGTGATTTAACTGATAAAATATTAATTGATATAACTAACCCAGTTACGGAAGACTTTAAAGACTTACTGATTGGGCATGTCACATCAGGCGCAGAAGAAATTCAAGCATTGGCACCAAAGGCGAAAATCGTAAAAGCATTTAATACTATCTTTGCCCAATTATTACCTACATCAGCACGAACAAAACAAACTTTACAAGTTTTTATTGCTTCTGACGATGATAACGCGAAAACCATTGTATCAAACATTGCTAATTCAATTGGATTTGAACCGATTAACGCTGGTTCTTTGTGTAATAGTCGTTTTATTGAACCTATTGGTGCAATGAATATTCATTTTGCCTTTTTCCTTGGGCAAGGACCAACTGTAGCCCCAATTTGGGTCAAAGCATAAATATGAAAATAACAGTCAATTTTGTTATTTAATTTATAATAAACAAAATGATATTAAAATTTATATTTCTAAATAGTCGCCATATACGGTTTATATTTTAACTCTACATTCGTACTATACAAAAAAACCGCCAACCAAGGCGGTTTAAACATTAATAAATAATTAGCTTTAGATAGACTCTTCTGCTTTAGGTAACCAGTCTTTACTAGCGTTTAAATTAAGCTCTAAATTAGTTTTAACCCCCTACTGTAAAGCACTTCTTTATGTATTGCTTGCCGTTCTCGTTCATTGCATAACTTAAAAACTGGGTAAGGGATAGGGGATTGCTTAACCCTGTGTTGCAGATGTATTCGACATAAGCATGGTAAAGATACTTTCTTGGATTAAAATGAACAACAAAATAGGCTTAAAGCCTTGTATTTGTTAGTTTTGATGTGTTTTAAAGGATTTAAAAGAATGTTACTGATTATTGAATTGGTGCCGTGGGCGGGACTTGAACCCGCATGCCCTAGAGCACTACCCCCTCAAGATAGCGTGTCTACCAATTTCACCACCACGGCAGTTTATAGATTATTCAGGAATATCTGAAGTTGGGTTAACCTGTTCTTGTTCATTTGTTGAATTATCAGGTGTTGTTACTGGTTGTTGACTATCGTTTACTTCTTGTGTCGCAACTGGTACTCCATCACCAATATTAGAGAATGTATCATTCGAGATCTGTTTACTTCCAATATTGGCTAGAACGAGGCTAATAACAAAAAATAAAACACCTAAAATCGTTGTTGTTCGAGTAAGGAAATTTCCTGTTCCTGCTGAACCAAATAATGTTGCAGAAGCACCAGCACCAAAAGATGCTCCCATGTCAGCTCCTTTTCCTTTTTGAATAAGAACTAAGCCAACAATTGCAATTGCAATAAGTAAATAAACAACGATTAAAATTCCGTACATGTTAACCTACAGTTAATTTAATTATCTTTTTTCAGCGCAAAAAGCCTAACGCAAAAGAAAATAAAAATATTGATGGCGAATATTAACGAAACATCACTCAACAAGCAAGTAAATTTTTATAATTTCTTGCTATTTATTTAATCTATTGTACGCATTATCGCAATAAATCTGTATAATGTCGCGAATTTTTTATGTTGTGATGATTAAAATGAAATTTATTATTAAACTTTTTCCAGAAATCACCATTAAGAGTGATTCAGTTCGTTTACGTTTTATTAAAATTTTAACTAGTAACATTCGGAATATTTTAACACATGATTTTGCAGTTGCTGTTGTTCGTCACTGGGATTACATTGAAGTGAGACCAAAAGATGAAAATCAGCAACACGCTATTTTAGAAGCACTTACCCGTATACCGGGTATCCATCACATTTTAGCTGTTGATGAACTAACTTTTACTGATGTGCATGATATTTATGAAAAATCGCGCGATTATTATCTTCCGTTGATTGAAAATAAAACGTTTTGTGTTCGCGTCAAACGACGTGGTAAGCATGACTTTACCTCAATCGAGGTAGAACGTTATGTAGGAGGTGGTTTAAACCAATCTGTAGCAAGTGCTAAAGTTAAATTAACAAAACCTGACATAACCGTTAATTTAGAAATTGAAAACAATAAATTGTTATTAGTGAAAGGTCGTTATGAAGGGATTGGTGGATTCCCTATTGGAACCCAAGAAGATGTTATGTCGCTGATTTCTGGTGGATTTGATTCTGGTGTTTCGAGTTATATGCTGATTCGGCGTGGTTCTAGAGTACATTACTGTTTCTTCAATTTGGGCGGAGCAAGTCACGAAATTGGCGTTAAACAAATGGCTCACTATCTTTGGCAGCGTTTTGGTAGTTCCCATAAAGTACGTTTTATTGCAATTAATTTTGCAGATGTAGTTGGTGAAATCTTGGAGAAAATCGACGATGGGCAAATGGGGGTTATTCTCAAACGTATGATGGTGAGAGCCGCATCAAAAATTGCTGAAAAATATGGCGTTCAAGCATTAGTTACTGGTGAAGCATTAGGACAAGTATCTAGTCAAACGTTAACCAATTTGCGTATGATAGATAATGCTACAGATACCCTGATTCTAAGACCTTTAATTACTCATGATAAAGAGCAAATTATAAAATTAGCTCGACATATTGGTACTGAAGATATTGCTAAAACTATGCCTGAATTTTGTGGCGTAATTTCCAAAAATCCTACGGTTAAAGCGATTAAAGAGAAAATAGAAGCAGAAGAAGCTAATTTTGATTTTGCAATTTTGGAAAAAGCTATTAGTGAAGCTCAAAATATCGATATTAGAGAAATAGCCAAGCAAACGGTCAACTCAATCCAAGCCGTAGAAATGGTATCGGAATTCAATCAAGATAATATTATTATTGATATTCGTTCGCCTGATGAACAGGAAGATAAACCACTAGAGATGGAAGGAGTAAAAATTCATTCGATCCCATTCTATAAATTATCTACACAATTTGGCGATTTAGATCATAGTAAACAATATTTACTTTATTGTGAACGTGGGGTAATGAGTAAATTACAGGCACTTTATTTAATGGAACAAGGTTATACTAACGTTAAAGTGTTTAGACAATAACAGAAGAATCTTTATCTAATTAGTTTTAACGAAAACAACAGCTAAGATTAATTAGCTGTTGTTTGAATTGAACTTATTGCGTATTAGTTGCCTTTGGCAGTAACCGAAATTGTTTTAAATTTTTTCCTATAAATTGTTGTGCTAGTTCATTTACATGATCTATTGTTATTGACTGGACGAGCTGTTTCTGCTGGGTAATCTGCGTGAAATCCTGATCATCAGTCGCTATCTGTGCGATAGAATTACTCCAATATTGGGCGCTTTTAATCATTTGATTATAATTAACTTGCCATGCTTGTTTAGCCTGAGCTAACTCCTCACTATTCACGCCGTAACGTCGGATGTTATCCATTGTTTCGTTCACTAATTGTGCGATTTCGTTAGCTCGTTTGGGATCGGTTGTAAAATTTAAACGAGCTAAATAATAGGCGTTAGGTTTCTTAATGAGTTGTTCTGAAAAAACAATTGTATAAACGCCTGAATGTTGTTCTCGAATAATGGTTCTTAATCGTAAATTGATAATATAATCTAATAAACTCAAAGCTAATTGATCGGTATATTGCCATTTAGCATTTGTTGAATAAATTATACTAACCATGGTTTTATTACTTGTTCCATAAGGATAATCTAACTGTAAAGGACGATTTATTGGTGTGATTTGATTATCCTTCCAGTTCGTAACGGATTGTAATTTATCTCCCTCTGGTATTGTAGCTAACCAAGTTTTAACTAGTTGGTTGATATTTTCGCGATCAAAATTTCCCGTTATTACCACTATTGTGTCTTTGGGTGACGCATATAATCGTTGATATTGTTTTTTTAATTGACTCAGAGTAAAACTGTTCCATGTCCCTTTGGGATCAACAATTAATCGTTCACTATGATTAAATGATTTTTGATGAATAAAATCAAGAAAGTGCCGTTCTATAGGTTGATGATTTTGAGATAATTGAGCATTTTGTTTTACTAAGGAAAATTTATTTTCATCAAACTTAGGGGTAACTATTTTCATGTATAATAATTTAAAAAGTGTTTCGAGCTCGTTTTGTGGCGCACTTCCTTCATAACCATGAAATAATAGCTCAGTATAAGGTACTAAATCGATTTGCCGCTGTTTTAATTGCGACATATTAACTAACTCATTTGTTGATGCATTAGCAATATTTTGAGACCATGCTGTTAAACCTATTTGATTTTTATCATCAATAGATTGTCCACCTGGAACACGTACTTTGATCTGCACGTTATCTGTCAAATTTTTATCTTGATGCAAAATTACTTGCATACCATTACTTAAGATTAATCGTTCACTGTTAATTGAGTTAATTAATTGTGTTTCGTTAATCTGCCCTTCTGTTAATGGTGTTATATCCAATTGAATCTCTTTTTTATGAAAAGGGAAATCGGATAATTGATGATTAGATCGACTTTCATTCCACGTAAGTTGGATTTGTTGTTTTGTTATTTTATGCTTATCGGTTTCAGGACCAATCACTGCCAAGCGTAGTTCGCTGTCAGCAAGTCGTTCTGCTACTGCTTTTTTTAACTGACTGGCATCAATACGATTAAATATCGTGTTAGTAAAATATAGTTGCTGTTTTTTACTAATGATAGGTAACTGATATTGTAATGCTGTGGTGATTTGATCTGCTTGATAAGCATTAGTATAATTATCTTCACTTTGAGCTTGCTGAGCTAATTTTCTAATTATATTATCTTTAGCCTCTTGTAGTTCCGCATCAGAAACTGGAACAGTTGCCATTCGTTGTAACTCATTAAATAATACCTGCATTGCTTGAAGATAATTATCTTGAATCGGAATAGCAAAAAATGTGTATTGTTGTCTTTGTTGATCTAATAATACACTCTTTTTTTGTCCTTGAAGCGCTTGAATTTTTTGATTTTCAACCAATAAGCTAAATCTTTGGTTCAATATATATAACCAAAGTTGATCAACGATATCTTCTTGAAAACCTAATTGAGTATTTAAAGATTTTTTTAGATTCTTTTGCAACATGACTTGAATCATACGTTGACCTTGTTCTGGGTCAAAAATCATTTTAATTAATGGTGATGTATAGTGTTTATAGTTACGCAGTTCTGGGATATCTGGCGGTGTTTTCCCTTTAGGTTGTTGACCAAATAATTTTTCAATAGCTTTTTTCATTGATTTTTGATCAAAAGATCCCACAATCACCACACTCATTCTTTGAGGTTGATACCATTGGGAATAAAATTGCTTAGCTGATTCAGTGGGTCCATTTTTAATAATTGAAAGATCACCAATAGGTGAACGTGTCGCATACAAGCTACCTTGATAGCGTAAATCATCTAATTGGCTATTAATACGGTATGCAACGCCTTGGCGTAATCGCCATTCTTCAATGATAACATCTCGTTCACTATCATAATCTTGTTGGTTGAATGAAATGTGATAAGCCCAGTCGGATAATACTCTTAAACCAAGATTGACCGCTTTTTCATTATCAGATAAAGATAGTTTATAGGTTGTCGTATTAAAACTGGTAACAGCATTAATGTGAGAACCTAACTGGATTCCATATTTTTCTAGTTGTTTGAAACTACTTTTATTGGGAAAATGTTGTGTTCCTTTGAAAGCCATATGTTCTACAAAATGAGCTAAGCCCAGTTGCTGTTCATCTTCTTGTAATGATCCACTATGAACAATTAATCGCATTTCAAGACCTTCTTTTTCCCGTGGCAAGAAAAGAACTTTTAATCCATTATCTAAAGTAAATTGTGAAACGGAAGGATTTTGTAACTTTGGTTGTTGATTTGCACATGCAATTAAAAACACCATAATAATCATCAATACTATCTTTTTCATCTTTAATTACCTAAACCAAAATCATTTATTTCCACAATTATATCGCTCAATGCTTGTATTTCTGTTTGATGTGAAATCAAGACAATTGAACTTGTTGGTAGCTGTTTATTTAACAATATAAGCAATTGTTTTGCACTATTAATATCTAAGCTTGCTGTAATTTCATCAAGCAGCATCAATGATGGTTTTTGTAATAATAAACGAGCAAACAGCAATCTTTGCTGCTCTCCGCCAGATAGAATAGTCTGCCAATTTGTGGTTTGCTGTAGATTTAATATTAAGTTATCTAAACCAACTTGATTAAGAACCGTAATTAGTTCGTCTTGATCATAATCACACGGTAGTTTTGGATAGGCTAATAAATCCACTAACTTCCCTTCACCAATCATAACCTTTTGAGGTATCCAGATAAAATCTTGTGTGCGATGAATATCCCCCTCATAGGATGACCAAAATCCAGCCAAGCATTTTAGTAATGTTGATTTTCCTATGCCCGAACGACCTTGAATTAAAATTGTTTGACCAGACTCTGCCCTAAATGAAGGAGTTATGATTGACTCTTTTTGGTTTGACAAATTAATGACCAGATTATCAACTATTAATTTAGTTTGTTGATCTTCATTAATCATTGATATAGGATTTTTAATAGGCGGTTCTAATAAATTCACGAAATGATAAAGACGGCTAACAGTTGCTTTCCATATTGCAATATCTTCATAACAAAAAATGAACCAACTTAATGCGCTATTAATTTGCATAAATGCCATTCTAATTTGCATTAATCCACCGAGCTGTATTGTTCCACTTATAAATTTAGGTAATGCAAAAAAAATAGGGGCTAAACTTGAAACTTGACTAAAACCATTAACAAAAAATAGCAGATTACGTTCTTTACTAATTAAATGATGCCAATTTCTAATTACTGAATTAAATTTTATTCTTAGATGTTGTTGTTCCCATTTTTCGGCATGTTGTCCAGCTATACTATCTCCATTATCGCGACATCGTATGAGCGCACTGCGGTAATTAGCTTCATTTTTTTGTTTTTCAATATTAATAGGATGTAATTTGCGACCAATAAAATGAGTACAAAATGAACCAACTAATACGTATATAATACAGACAAAAAACATATAGCCAGGTATAGAAATATCGATGGAAAATAGGTTAAATTCTAATGTGCCCGATAATTGCCATAAGATAGTTGCAAATGAAATAAAAGTTAAGGTCGATGTTAAAAATGATATTAACAATTGTAGGCTTTGACTAATTAATAAATTAACATCTTCGGCAATGCGTTGATCAGGATTATCTGGCATTTTTCCTTGTAAAGTTAAATGATAATGTTGCCCATTATTAGCTAACCATTTTGCTGTGATAAATTGCGTCATAGCATCACGCCATTTGATCTGTAATTTTTTACGTAAAAAATCAGCAAAGACAACTAACAATAGAAACACAGCAACCAATAAAATAAATTGCCATAATAAGTGAATAATTTTGTCACTATCTAATACTTGTAGTGCATTATAAAATTCACCATTCCAATCTACTAATAAAACATTTAACCAAGTCGTGCTTAAACTAAGTGTCAATATAATAACAAGTAATACCCAAGCTAAACCAGCTTTAGATGAACACCAAAAAGGTTTAACTAAATAGAGAAATTGTTTAATTTTTTGCATATTAAATCTCAAAATAATCAAAAATCATAGTTGAGTTGTAGCCAGAATTGTCTACCAACATCATATGAATTAAGAATAACCATATCTCTAGTTGAGTTATAATAAGAATAACGATCGGTTATATTCTTTTTGTTCAATACATTATCAACTTCAAGTGAAACACTACCACCATAAGCAAAAGAAGGTGCCCATGAGACTTTCATATCCCAACGGAAAGTACTCGCAAAATCTTCACGAGTATAGCGTGCTAATTGACCATGTTGACTATCGTTATGATATTCATTGTCATATCTAGCTGCTTGATAGCGACGCCCATGCCATTCAAAAATATTATAAACTGAAAGATCCCAGTCTGGAATTTGAGTTCTTAATTCAAAATTAAAGCGCAAAGGAAGATTAAAATCAGTAGCTGGTAGTTTTGATGCTTTTATGACTTTACCATTATAATAAACGTAATCCTTATTTATTCTTCCAGAAGGATCATAACTAGCATAGCCATTTTTAGGTTTATTACTTTTATTTTTTTCCCAAATTATCGAACTAATAATGGTATTTTCTGTATTACCTAACAGCCAGGGTTCAGGATTACTCACACTGATTGAAAAACTATCATGTGAACTTTTACCCGAGTTATCAAAGATTTTAATAACCGAATTATTTGCTTTTGGTCGACTGACTACTTCATTGTGACCATCCCGATGAACATATTGGAATTTCCATAAAGTATTAAATAATGTTTGCTCTAACCCAAAACTAAATTCGTCACTATATGGGGTTGATAGTGAATTTAAACCTTCAAAATCTGTTTGATGTTCCCAACTATCATCAATTTGTGTTCCTGGTGCACATTCCTCAACATCCATAAAACCAGAACAATGTCTTAATCCTGCATTTTGTGCGCCATAAAGCGCATATATCAGCATATTACGCCCATAATAGCGGCTATATCCTGCTATAATATTGGTTTGACCATTACCTAATAAATCATAAGATGTGGTAATACGAGGAGCAAAATTTGCCTCTTTGACGAAATCATCATAGTCTAAGCGTATACCTAGTCTAATGGTGAGTCGTTGGTATTTAATCGTATCGTCTAGATAAGCTGCATAATTCGTGTAACTTGCTGAATGGTGCCCTGCCTCAAAAACCGAAGTAGACCAATAGTCATTCATATACGGTTGCATATTAAAATAGTAAAAATTGTAGCGATAATAATCTTTATCTCGCTCATAAATTCCTTTGGTCTTACCATATTCAAAACCTACTTTAGGTTCATGTAGTGTTGCACCAAATTGAATTGGTCTAAATTGTAGTTTAGTTTTAAAATTTGTATTTTTTTGGGTTGTTTTTAAGTCTCCAACCCCTCCGGAATTGTAAGTTTTATTTGGATATTGTGAATAATCATTAAAACCAATAAAGAAATTTTGGTCGCTTTTACGCTTATCTTGTAATTGTTGATAACCTGCATTTAACGATAATTCAGCAAAATCAAAATTAGTCGTTAATTCAAACATACCACCTATACCACTATGATCGGTTTGAGTACCCGAATTATCTTCTTTAGGTGAAAATGAATAATCTTCATGTTTAGAATAGTTAATAGATAAATCAGCATTAGTATTCTCTGTCATGTACCAACTTAACTTGCCAGAAAAATTATTGGAATCACGAGTTTGATTTTTAAAACCTTGATAAGGTTTATTCGTGATAACGATATCATTATTTTTATTAAGGCTAGGTGATAACCCCATAAATTTTACAGCTGATATATCTGACTCACGATGTGAAGCGGAAAAAACAATCCCTAAGGTATCCGTTATACCTGCTTCAAACCATCCACCAAAACTCTCTTTTTTATAATGTGGCTGAAAACGACTTGGTCGGCTGCTATCATTGTTGGCAGTATTAAAATCAACACGATGATCATAATAGACTTTATTCCATGCTGAACGTGTCGAACTAAAAAATATACTTCCCCCATTATTATAGCGCCAACGCTTGCTGGTAATATCTACCACTCCACCAGTGAAGTTACCGTACTCAACAGGAATATTGTTATCATAGACTTTAATATTATCAATTAATCGGCTATCTATATAAAAACCTTGTTCACTTGATTCAATAGTAGTGCTCGTCACACCATTCCCATCACTTGATGGATCAAAATCATTATTGAAGCTTATACCATCAAGCATAAAATTATTTTGATAACTATTCGCACCACGAATAGTGATTTTATTCGGCTTAATTTCACCCTGTTGATTACCACTCATACCACCATTCGACATTTGCACTGCTGGTAGTGTTTTCAGTAGATCAGTCACATTACCATTGCCTATGGTACCAGTTCTAATCTCCTCGGAAGTAATAACTTCAGGTTTTGATATATCATCAATTGATGCCTGAATAACTAGTACATCTTTAACATCATTTTCTTCTTTATCAGATTGCTCTGACATTGTTTCCTGAATTTCATTTTGTTCCGCCATGACTGGACAAGATATTAATCCCATGCTGATGATAAGATAGGATAAGGAGGGTACGTTTTTCATTATTTTACCAAATAAGAATAGATATCATATGCTTTTGTAAATGATAATTATTCTTAATTGCAAAAATAAGTCAATAACAGTTTAAGGTACAAATCAACCTGAAATTTAATTATTAACATTAATTTTTTAAGAAATCTATTTTGTGGGTATGATAGGTGTATAAATTTTGGTAGTGGATAACGTAGATCCACTAATATTTTATATCATCAATATTGTTTTGGATTTTATTCTTTAATGCGAATAATCATTGATACCGAGAGGTAATATCAAATCTTTCGCAACTTCTTGAGCTTTGGCTTGTCCTACTAAAACTGCAATAATTTTAAGAGCAAAATCTATTGATGTTGCGGGTCCCTGACTTGTGAGAACTTTATGAGTTTCATCATAAAAAACACGCTCATCTTTCCAATTTTTGAAAATTTGTTTTCTACTTGGATAACCTGTCATTTCTGCTTCAGGGAAAAGATTATGATACTGTAAAACCAAAGCAGGACTAGCACAGATAGCTGCAACAATATTGCCTTCAGCATGCGTTCTTTTCAACTTTTCAATTACATCTACAGAATCTCGAAAATTTTCAGCTCCGATTAAACCACCAGGTAATATAACGACATCAAAAGACAATTCTTTTACTTGTGAAAATGTCTTTTGGGTCAAAATTACTACTCCTCGCGAACACTTTATTTCCCGTTCTTCTGTAATACTAGCATAAGTTACATCAATACCTGCTCTTGTTAATAAATCAATTGTTGTGACTGCTTCTGTTTCTTCACAACCTTGTGATAGTAAAACGAGTGCTTTAACCATAGTAATCACCTCTAATAAAATTAATAAGCTCCTTTTCTAAATAGAACGACCAAGACCGTCTTAAATAATATTTGAATATCTTTCAGCAGAGTCCAACTAATAACATACTTTGTATCTAATCTTATTCTTTCATTATATGTCGTATCATTTCTTCCACTAACTTGCCATAATCCTGTAATACCTGGGCGTACAGCAAGGTAATATCTAACATACTGACGATAACGTTGGAGTTCTACTTCAGTGACAGGACGAGGTCCCACGAAACTCATATCACCTTTAAGAACATTCCATAGTTGAGGTAATTCATCAATACTGGTTTTCCGTATGAAATGACCAATTGGAGTTATCCTTGGATCATTCTTTAATTTAAAATCTTTTTCCCATTCAGCTTTAGCTACTGGGTCAGTTGCTAATAAATGTTCTAACACTTCTTGGGAATTATTCACCATTGAACGAAATTTATAACATTTAAATGTCCTTCCTTCCATGCCAACCCGAGTATGTCCATAAACAGCGGAACCTCCATCTTTAGAGATTCTAAAAAATAAATAAACAAATAGAGGTGATAATAAAACCAATAAGAAAAATGCCAAGAAAATATCAAATAATCGTTTAATAAAACGGTTAGATTTAATGAACCACGATTTTTTAGCTTTCATAAGTTTTATATTCTTTTAAATTGTTGAACCATATAATATGCTGTAATATAAAAATATGATACTGAAAATATTCATTTTCTTAAGAAATAGTATATTGGTCTCAATAAATTACCCGGTAATAATCTTGGCAACGAACGGAATAAAAATAAACTATAAATGGCTGGTTTATTCTGAATTTTTAACGAACTTTTAAGTTTTGCTAATTGCCACTCGCTTTTGATATATTGTATACCCCTACGACGACGATACAAATCATTACCTACTCTCGCCATTACTAAATTATCTGGTAAGTTCTTAACTTCCGTTCCTTTTGAAATCACTCTCAAAAATAAATTATAATCTTCCATAAATAAGTGATGCTGATAACCACCGACATTCTCAATCATATCTTTTCTATAAATAATTGATTGATTATTAAATGGAGAACGATATTTTGAAAATTTAATAATATCAGAATGTTCCGTGGGCACTTCTCGTATTGCAACAACATTTTCAATATTATCAATAAATTCTGACATTTGACTTCCAAGTATAGCTAACTGAGGATTTTCTTTAAGACATGATATTTGTTTTTGAAAACGTTCGGGTAGCGATATATCGTCCGAATCCATAATGGCAATATAACTATGGCTACAATGTTTTAAACCTACATTCTTTGCCTTACCTGTTCCTAAATTCTTATCTAATTTTATCCTCTTCAAAATACTTGGTATTTTGTTTTGCCACTGTTCAATAACATCATATAATCCGTCATTTAATGGGCCATCTTCTACTAAAACAATTTCATTAGGTTTTAGAATTTGTTCATCCCAAATACTGAGTAAAGATTGATTCAAATGTAAAGGATTCTCTTTATAATACACAGACATTAAAACTGAAAAGTTCATCTTTATCTCCCTTATATTTAGGTTATGAGTCCATTTAATTGACTATTTTAATAGTCGTTGCCATTTTGTTAGATGTTCATTCAAGAAAATCTATTCGCTGATTCTCTTGTATTTTTAGATATACTATATGTTGGAATTCTAATTCTATCTTGTCAAATTTTTTAGAATAAAAAAAAGATATTTATATATTACTGATATATAAGGGAAAAAAAACAATAGAATAACTTTTTTTCTAATTTTATATTTCTTAATAAGAAATAACATTTTATTTTTGTTAATATATCTAAAAAAACATCTCTTTGCTTCTTTAAAGGAAGCATAGGCTTGATGAGGAGGATAAAATTCAAATAATAAATAACGATAAACAAACAAGTTATAAAATGAATTTAAAATAAGTAATTCATTTGATGCATCCAAATCAGATAATTGTTGTTTAAATACACCATAAAAGTCTTCTAAATGAGACAGTTTTATATTATGTGTTAAACTACTTTGATTTTGTCGATAATAATATAAAGGCTCTTGTATCGCCCAAATTTTTTTACATTTGATAAATATTAAGGGATATAATAGTTGATCTTCATAGGATTTTACTTCAGGAAAATAATTATCAATATAATAAGCTTTTTTTATTACTTTTGACCATGCAAACCACTTAAGCGCTTCTAATGATGATTTTTTGGCGTTATTTGTAAGTAAAATTTCGCCAGAACCATGAAAATGACACTGAAATAATTTTTTATCGTTAATATTTTGAAATTTATAAGCATTTATTTCTATTAAATCTATGGAATTATTTTTCTCAATAATATTTAATATTTTTTCAAAATATTCTGTTGATAACATATCATCAGAATCTAAAAAAGCTATATATTCCCCAGATGCCAAATCAAGTCCTTTATTTCTTGTTTTCGCAATCCCTTGATTGTTTTGTGAATAAATTTTAACCAAATAATCTTTACTCAGATCAACTCGAAATTGTTCAATAATTTGCTCACTATTATCTAAAGAACCATCATTAATTATGATAATTTCGATTTTTCGCGATTTTATAGATTGTTCTAGCAGAGAATTAAAACAATCAGAAAGAAAATTTCCTGCATTATAAACAGGAATAATAACTGATAATAATACCATTATTTAAAATATCCTATTTTTCAAATAACTGCTTTTCAAAAGATTGATTCAAATATGAAGAAATCTCTTTATAACATACAGACATTAAAACTGATAAGTTCATGTTTAGCTCTCTTATATTTAGGTTATGTGTAATCATATAATTGGCTATTTTAATAAACATCGCCATTTTGTTGTGGCGTTCTTTTTAGAAAATCTTTTTGCTGATTCAATTGCTTTTTTAGACATACTAATTCTTTTTGATTCAGAAAGAATTAAGGATTCTATGGATGCTGCCAATTGTTCAATATTACCATTTTCCACTAAATAACCATTTTCATTATTAGTTATAATTTCATTTGGACCATATGGACAATCAAATGAAATAGTAGGTAACGCGAAAGTTTGTGCTTCAATTAATACCATTCCAAAACCTTCATACCTAGAGCTCATAACAAAAAAAGAGGCATTTTTATATACATTTTCCATATCGATGGTGGAACCTAAAAGGTGAATATTATTCATATTTGCTTTATCAATTTGATCCTTTAATTTTTGCTTATCAATTCCTTCACCATAAATATCTAATCTCCAATCAGGATATTTATTCGCAATCAAAGCCCATGCACTAATTAATAAATCAAACCCCTTTTGATGAGTTAATCTACCAGCAGCTATTATTGATTTACTTGCCACATTATAATTATCTACTAATTCATATGGCGTTGGGTTAAAGACAACATCGACATTACAATCTAATTTTTCATATTCTATTTTATCTCCATGAGTCAATGTTATGATTTGATCAAATCGTTTATAAAGTATTTTCCCCAGCCAATTAATCCATTTAGGTCTACTTTCTCTTGATACATGCTCAAAAGACCACAAATTATATCTTTTAGGTAACAATGACATTAATAAACTAAGTCTTCCCATATTATGAATAATAATAATATCTGGCTTTGTCATGCTAAGATATTCTTTTACTGAAAAGAAAAATGTTGGTAGGATTCCTGATATCACTTTAACTTTTACATTTTCATTCAATGGAAAAGCACATTGATTAAAAGAAGTATTACGATTAATTATCTCAATTTCATAATAATGACTTAATTCATTAGCTAAAAGAGAAACTACACGTTCAATACCAGCACGATGTTTTAAAGAATTTACAATAAAAATGATTTTTTTCATATTATTATTCCAGATAACCTGAGCTAAAATAATCTTGTACCATATAAGGTACTTGGAAATTTAATGTTAGATAGCAATGAATTATCAAATAAAAAAGGGCAACAAAATAAAATAATTTCTTAGTGACGAATTTTAATGAAATAGCCAATAAGAAAATTTCACTATATCCAAAAGCAATACCTAATCTTCCACTAAGAATATAAAAATCGTAAAAGCCTAATCTTAAGGCTAAACTTGTTGAATAAATGTACAGCAATGTTAAATAAGAATCATTTTTAATATATTTAGCTGTTAAAGCAAATAAAATAAAATAAATCATTGCTCGGATATTCGCTAATTCAAAAAAACTTCTTGATGAAGCAAATTCAGTAACTGAATAATCATTAATTCTTGAGCTAATATTTTGTAATAATGAAAACTGCATCACTATTCGACATAAAATAAAAATTAAGATAAACCATAATATTAACCTAATCAAAAGATATTTTTGATTTAAAACATATTTTTTGATTTGCGGCACAAAAAAAGTTAAATATGCTATGGACATCGAGTGAATACTTATAGCAATGAGCAATAATATTGAGCATTTAATTTTTTTCTGATATATGTATAGTAATATAACAGCATTTATTACTATTGCACTAGCAAGACCCTGTCTAATTTGCATAAGCTGTTGAGTAATAAATAAATTAGGTAAATAGAATAATAAGACATCTATAAAACGGATCTTTAATAAATTTGTCGATAAATAAATGAATAAAAAAGTTATGAAAGATATAATGTATGAATATATTGTAAAATTATCAGTAAAAAAATGAACAATATGATTGATTATACCAAATCCAAATTCAACACCGCTTTCTTTATAGAAATCAATCGGGTTTGAACTAAATTTATTAATATTTTTAAAAACACCAAAATATAATCCTGTATCACGCGTATTACCTTTAAAGGCAACAATGAGAGATAATAAACTAATTAAAAATAAGTTAAATAAATTAATTAATGTTCTTTTTTTTACCTTCATTATAAAATGCCTTTGAGAAAATATTGTGTTTAAGAGTATATAATTAAATAATTTTATAATTATTTAATTATATTACCAACTCATAATATAGTCTTTATGCTTTAATAAGCTAACTTCTAAAATAAATAATATATTCTAAATATATAAATTAATGCCAATATATTTTCTCAAACTAAAAATTTATTTTTTATTAAAATAGCTGAATTTTTCATGTATTTTGTTTATATAAACTAAATACATGAAAATTGTTAACAAATCTTCTCTGTCAGAATATTGAGAGAAAAAGTAATAATAACCAGCTCAATAAGCGGGTTAGTGAATATTATTATTCATCCCTCTTTTAAACAAATATCCTATAAGCTTAAATTTGTAACATATAAATAATCTATGGCATAACTCAAGGAAAACACTAACATTGTAAGCTATTATAACTGTTCTTAAATTAATGGAATTAAATAAAAATAAAATACCGATTAAAGATAGATATATTACTGTAGCTAAAAATAAATTATAGAGGAATTTATTTTGCAAACCATTCGGTATTAAAATGAATAGTCCTATTGCAGAGCTCATTGATGCAGTCACAATAAATAAAGCCGCAATACTAAAGGTTATAAGATCATTATTAATTATCCCTTTAGAAAGGATATAGATAAGAATATTTGATGATGAAACAACAACTAAATAAAAAAAGATACTAACAAAAAAGGCGCTCCAAACTCCAACTCTTATATCTTTTATTCTTTTACTTCTTACTATTAGTGGGAAAAATGCATTATTAAAATTAACAAAAATATTACGAACTAATTCAATAATTTTTTGCATAATGTCAAAATAAGCTACAGAAGACATAGATAAAAAACTTATAATGATAATATTAGTACGATCTTTTATTAATGCCATCACATCCGACATGAAATAAATAAAGGCATCTTTAATTGTTGATAAGATTTGGGACTTATTGGGAATTAAAAACTTAAAACGTTCTCTTTTAAATAAAACAAATAAAGGGAAAGAAATAGCAAACAAATTACTTCCTATAAGTAAAATAGGGACTAATAAAATATTAGATTCATTTTCAATAAAAAAGAAGATCAAGATACAAAAAATAAGTTTTGATAAAGCGTTCGTGATGCTGATATTTAGCATCTGCTCTTTACCTAAAAAATACCAAACAGGGAATAAAACGTCATAAAACGTAGCTATGGCATATAATAAAATTAAATAAAAAAGCGTTGTGTCTTCAATAAGGTAACCAAAAATAAAATAGATACAGAACAATAATATTACAGTAGTTAAATAAATAGTAAATTTGATAGTATAAATGACCGAAGCAATCTCATCAGTTAATTTTTTATTATGTCTTGACTCACTGATTTCTTTTGTACCAGTAACATTAAAACCAAAATTTATAAATGTAGAAATATAAATCATTATAGTTTGAGCGAAGGCAATTAAACCATAGTTATGTATACCTAATTTAACTATTAAAAAAGGAAGTGTAACTAATGGGGATATTAAATTAACGGATTGAATACAACTCAAGCATAAAAAATTAATCAGTTGTTGCCGATAATTTGCAATTACATTAGATATAAAAGATTTCATTTTATATTATATTCTATCAATTTTCGCACCTAAAACCCGAAGTTTATCCTCAATTGCGTCATAACCACGATCAATATGATAAATACGATCAACAATTGTCGTGCCATTAGCAATACAACCTGCTAAAACTAGGCTTGCAGAGGCGCGTAAATCAGTAGCCATTACTTCAGTTCCTGTTAACTTTTCCACACCCTGTGTAATTAGTGTATTACCTTCAATTTCCGCTTTTGCTCCCATTCTAATTAACTCTGGAACATGCATAAAACGATTTTCGAAAATAGTTTCTTTAATGATACCCGTCCCTTCAGCAATAATGTTTAACAAAGTAAATTGAGCTTGCATATCCGTTGGGAAACCTGGATGTGGTGCTGTATAAATATTTACAGCTTTTGGTCGTTTATCTTGCATATTTAAACTTATCCAATCTTCACCTGTTTTTATCTCCGCTCCTGCTTCTATCAATTTAGCAATTACCGCTTCTAGCATAGTCGGATTTGTTTTACGACAAACTATACTACCTTTTGAAATAGCTGCCGCAACTAAATAGGTTCCTGTTTCAATACGGTCAGGCAAAATTTGATGCACTCCACCACCTAATTTTTCAACACCTTCAATGATAATTTTTTCACTTCCGGCGCCAGATATTTTAGCACCAAGAATATTCAAAAATTTAGCTGTGTCAGCAATTTCTGGTTCACAGGCTGCATTTTCTATAACAGTTACACCTTCTGCTAACGTTGCAGCACACATAATGGTAACAGTAGCACCTACGCTTACTTTTTCCATTACAATGTGTGCCCCCTTGAGTCGTCCATTTACGGTTGCTTTCACATAACCTTCATCTAAAGTTATCGTGGCGCCTAATTTTTCCAATCCTGAGATATGTAAGTCAACGGGACGAGCACCAATAGCACATCCGCCAGGTAAAGAGACTTGTCCTTGCCCAAATCTTGCGACTAAAGGTCCTAATGCCCAAATCGAAGCTCTCATCGTTTTGACTAATTCATAAGGTGCACAAAAATCATCAATTTGGCTTGCATCAAGAATAATATTTTCATTATATTCAATCTTGACACCTAAACGTTTTAATAATTCTAAGGTCGTTTCAATATCTTTTAATCTAGGAGCATTCAAAATTTTAACGGGTTCTGTTGCTAATAACGAAGCAAATAAAATAGGAAGTGCTGCATTCTTAGCACCAGAAATAATGACTTCACCATTTAGTTGGGTTGGCCCAATAATTTTAAACTTATCCATTAAATAATTATCTCTTAGTATACTGACCTCACAATAATGTGCCATTATAAATGGAATAATCAAATCTGTAATTATTAATCTTATAAAATTATAAAAATGTTATGAGCAGATTTTAATTTTCTGTTATAGTTAAGTTGTTATTTATCAATTATATTACAAACAATTTAGATGATGAAAATTTTAAAAGCATTCATATTTCTATAACACAAACACAAAAGGAATGAAGCATGTTTGATAATTTAGCTAAAGCTGGGAAATATTTAGGTCAAGCAGCTAAATTGATGATAGGTATCCCTGACTATGATACTTATGTTCAACATATGAAATTAACCCATCCTGAACAAGTTCCAATGACTTATGAGGAATTCTTCAAAGAACGACAAGAAGCCAAATATAGTGGAAAAGGTGGTTTTAAATGTTGTTAACCTCAAACTTTTACTTATAACCTTTAAGGTAAATTTTAATAATGAATAACTATCTACCTGTTACTATTTTGACCGGCTTTTTAGGTTCTGGTAAAACAACGCTTATTAACCATTTGTTAAATCATAATCAACATGAAAAGATTATGATAATTGAAAATGAATTCGGTCCAATTAATATTGACAGTAAATTACTTAAGTCTGATAGAAATATTGAAATCCTTGAGATGACGAATGGTTGTATTTGTTGTAGTGTACAAGGTGAATTGATCTCAGCTTTACATCATTTATATCAACGTCGTTTAAATGGCGAAATCGCTTTTGATCGTTTAATTATTGAAACAACAGGGTTAGCTGATCCGGCTCCTATTTTACAGGCCTTTTTTATAGATGAATTTATACGCGAAACTATTCAGCTTGATGCCGTTGTGACTTTAGTAGATTGTGAAAATATAATAAATGATCTTAATGAACATCGTGTTATTGCTTCACAAATTGGTTTTGCCGATAGAGTCATTTTGACTAAGACTGATCGCATTAACGATGATGAAAAAATAATTATTGTTAAGCGTATTAGTAATATCAATCGTAAAGCAACAATCCTAGAAGCAAAACATGGGCAAATAGCCAAATCACAATGGTTAGATATCAATGCTTTTCAACTAAATGATGACCTACATTTAAACAATGGATTATTTATTTTTGAAAATGATAGATCATTGACAGATAAATCAATACTTTTAAAATCAGCAAATAATTTACAGAAATCATATAATGATGAAATCTGTAGTTATCTATTTGAAGCTGGTGAACTAGACCTGAAAAAAATTGGCGAATTCACAGAAACATTAATTGAGCAATATGGTAATGATATGCTGCGCTATAAAGGAGTGTTAGCTATTAAAGATCAATCACAGAAGTTAATCGTACAAGGTGTTCATAAAGTAGTGGGCTTTGATTACGGTCAGCAATGGGAAAATGAACAAGATAAAGTATCTAAATTTATTATAATTGGTCGTAAATTACCTTTTAAAGAGTTAAAGCAAAAGTTTTTACTAACCGCCGTTAATAAAAGTTAGTTTAAAAAATAATGGATATAAAAAAGCCCTTTCATGGGCTTTTTATGTAAAATTTGAATAAAATAGCATTACTCTATACCTAAGCTAACTTATTATCTTTAAAGACCAATAAGTTTTCGTTCGCGTTGCCACTCAGTAGGTGTATAGGTCTTTATAGAAAGAGCATGAATGCGATTATCCGCAATATACTCCGATAATGGACGGTACACAGCCTGTTGTTTTTTAACTCGGCTTAACTCAGCAAACATCTCACCTACCGCAATCACTTGAAAGTGACTACCATCATCAGTCAAAGCAAAAACCTCATCTAAATTAAGTTCTTGCAATAATTTATTTTCAATTTCTTTTGTATCCATTTTTTTATATAACGCTTAATTGTATAAATTTTTAAAACAATATTAGATCAGCAATATTCAATTTACCGTTCAAACCAAGTTTTATGTTTAATATAATCTTTCAACAAATTATTAATACTTGAGGCTAGTAATTATTACATATATCTGTTAGTTAAACCAATAATGTATCAAGATCATATAGAATAATTAATGTTTTGAGCTGCTGATTAATCTCAAGCAGCTTCACATTTTGCTTAATACAGAAATAAGTTAATAACGCCAATCCCGCAGAATCAACCCGAATTAACGCTGACACATCAATACCTTTAATATCCTTTAAAAGCTCAGTCCTGTTATGCCAAAGTTCATTAAGTGTATCGCAATCCAATACGCCACTAAGATGTAATACATTATCTCGTTTCTGTACTGTAATTACTTGCATAACAACTCCTTTACCCTAAAATAACATATTATTTTGATGCTGTAGTTTTATTTGGAATAGCATTCGGATCAATTTTTTGACTTGCTTGTGATTGTAATTGAGCAATCAAAGATTTAATACCCTGTTGCCTAACAATTGTTGACCACTCACTTTGCTTAGTTGTAATCATACTTACCCCTTCAGCTACCATATCATAAGCCTGCCATTCACCGGTAGCAGTATTCTTACGCCATTGGAAATCTAATCTTATTGGTTGTTGAGATTTATCTGGGTTGATTAATAGAACTCGTACTGAAACGATATTTTTTCCAGTGACATCTTTGTCTGATTCTACTTGATAAGATTGTCCATTGTACATAGATAGTGCTTGAGCAAATGCTTGTATTAGATAACGTTCAAAAGCAGAAAAATACGCATCACGCTCATCTTTATTAATATTTTTATAATTATCCCCTAATGACAATGCAGCTGCATATTTAACATGAACATAAGGTAATAAGTCACTTTTAACAACGTCTCTCAAAATTTCAGGGTTACTTTTAATTTGAGCACTTTGCTGATTAATTGCGTTAAAAATTTTCTCAGCCGCTATTTTGGTTTTTTGATATGGGTCTTCAAAATTTTTTTCGCTAGCCATAACAATTGGAGCAAATATTAATGTAACAATAACTATGAACTTCTTTAACATGAAATTAACCTCTTTTTAATGGTTACTCGGTTCTGTTTTAGATTGATTATTCTTCGAAGGACCAACGCTATATAAAAACTGACCTATCAAATCTTCAATAACCATAGCAGGACTTGTATTATGTATAACGAAACCTTCTTGAAAATAATCTGGAATCTTTTCTTCAAAATCTACAGTCGGATCAACTGATACCCCACGATCCTGTGCATCTTCAATATCAAGTTCTTGTTCGGAACTCTTTTTTATTCCTAAACTGACAGCTATAAATTGTTCGCCAAGTAACCCAGAGGTTTTAATTGATAAGCTACTATTACTTGGAATATGATCATAGTTTGCATCAATATCCATAGTAACATAAGGCTTATAATCTTTAAGCGTGATATTGGCTATTCTTCCAATCACTACTCCGCCTATTTTAATCGGTGAACGTGCTTTTAAGCCCCCAACATTATCAAATACAGCATAGACACGATAGGTTGAGTTTTGATTATAAGACGTTACGTCAGTCACTCTGAAACATAAAAAGAGTATTGAACAAACTACTATAACCATAAATAACCCAACCATGATTTCGATTTTACGACTCATGTTTATTTGACCTCAATTAACTAAACATTAATGAAGTTAGAATAAAATCTAACCCAAGAATAACAAGTGATGAATATACAACGGTACTAGTTGTTGCTTTACTTATACCTTCAGATGTTGGAATACAATTATAGCCATTAAATAGCGCAATCCAACTAGCAGCGATAGAAAAAGCAAAACTTTTAATAAAGCAGTTTAATGTATCATGCCACCAATTAACATTACTTTGAATTGATGACCAAAAGAAACCGGAATCAATCCCCTTCCATTCCACACCAACTAACGCACCGCCTAAGATACCAACCGTGATGAATATTGCTGTCAGAAAAGGCAAACAAAAGAAACCAGCCCAAAAGCGTGGTGCTATAATTCGTCTTAATGGATCAATCGCCATCATTTCCATGCTAGATAATTGTTCTGTAGCCTTCATTAATCCAATTTCTGCTGTTAGCGCGGAACCAGCTCTTCCCGCAAAAAGTAATCCTGCGACAACAGGTCCTAATTCACGTAATAAAGCTAAAGCAACTAACATTCCTAAACTGGCTTCGGCACTAAAAGTCGTTAAAATAAAGTAACCTTGTAAAGCTAGTACCATACCAATGAATAATCCAGAAACAATAATAATTGTTAAAGATTGTACGCCAACGAAATAAAACTGTTTAATTAAAAGAGGGAATTGTTTCTTGAACTCAGGCTTACCAATTAATGCGCCAAATAACATTAACCCCGCTCGACCAAACATAGCCACAAAATCAATTCCCCATTGCCCGATCTTAGAAAGAATATTTAACATTATTTCATACCTCTACTTAAATCGGTTTTATAATCTTCTGCTGGATAATGGAATGGTACAGGTCCATCAGCTAATCCATCTAAAAACTGTTTAACGCGTGGATCATTATTTTGTCGAATTTCTTCTGCTGTTCCACCAGCAATAATATGTTTTTCAGCAATAATATAAACGTAATCAGCAATAGTTAGTACTTCATTTACATCATGAGTCACTACAATACATGTCAATCCTAATGATTGATTAATTTCAGCAATTAATTTGACGATCACTCCCATGGATATAGGATCTTGTCCGGCAAAAGGCTCATCAAACATGATTAAATCAGGATCTAGTGCTATTGCACGTGCTAATGCAGCTCTTCTAGCCATTCCTCCTGATAATTCCGAAGGCATTAACTCGGCAGCACCACGTAAACCTACAGATTGAAGCTTCATTAACACTAAATTACGTAATATCGGTTCAGAAAGATCAAGATGTTCTCGAATTGGATAAGCGACATTTTCAAATACTGTCAAATCGGTAAATAATGCACCTGACTGAAATAGCATACTCATACGCTTTCGAACTTGATAGAGTTTTGAACGCGATAATGAGGGAATATTTTCACCATCAAATAATATTGTTCCTGATTGTGGTTTTAGCTGGCCACCAATCAATTTTAATAATGTTGTTTTACCTATACCTGAAGGCCCCATAATAGCAGTTACTTTTCCTTTTGGTACGGTTAAATTCATATTTTTATAAATTGGTCTAGCACCACGATAAAATGACATATCATGAATTTCTACCAAATTATCTGGTTTTATTGAGTTGTTTTTTAGTTCTGTCATCTGTAGTTTCTCTGATTAAAGACCATCCAGTTAACAATATCTCTTAGATTAGTTTACATTATCTTCATCAATTATGAAAATAAAACTAATAGAAACAATGAATTCTAGTTAAAATTGGTAAAAGAAAACTAATAACGAATCATCGTTTTATCAATATTTTGCGCCCAATCATCAATACCATTTTTCAAATTATAAATTTGGCTTTCATCAAATCCATTATCAATTAAATAAAGTGCAACATTTAAGCTTCTTATTCCATGGTGGCAATAGATGACTATCATTTTATCATCTGGAATTTTATCCAGATAAAGCGGAATTAAATTCATTGGAATATGAATTGATTGTGGTAAATGACAAATCGACACTTCGCTAGCTTCACGAACATCCAGCAAAAAAATATCATCAGGTTGATTAGTTAAGATTTCATCTAATTGCCGGCTAGAAAGTGATTGTATTTCATTACGCATAGTTTTATTTAATTTAGCATTGTTGAGAATGGTATCTATCATAACAAATATGATATAAAACTCATTATTTCACAAAGTAGGGTAATGATATTACCCTACTCAATCCGTGTTATTTTATTTGTTATGCGTTATTTTCTAATCCTTTTGTGATTTTCTCATAAAGATCATTCGATAAATTATTTAATTTCAATAATCTTTCTAAAGCTTCACGCATTAATGATGCTCGTTTTTCATCATAACGTTTTAAACGTATCAATGGATCAATAAGTCGTGATGCAACTTGTGGGTTTTTCTGATTTAATTCTGTAAGAATTTCCACCAAGAAATGATAACCACTTCCATCTAGCATATGAAATGCTGCTGGATTATTATTCACAAAGGCACCAATTAGCGATCTAACTCGATTTGGATTATTTAATGAAAATGAACGATGAGTAAGTAGTTTTTTTACAATTTGTAATGCATTGTTCGGACTACTCGCTTGTAATGCAAACCATTTATCCATTACCAATCCATCTTTATGCCATTGTTCATCAAAATCTGTCAATAAAATGTCTTTACATGGCAACTGAGCCATAACAGCCGTATGCAAAGCAGCTAGGCTATCTGTCATATTATCTGCTTGTTCATATTGACTTTTAACTAGTAAATCTGCTTGTTTTTTATTATCTGCAAAAGACAATATATATAAACAACAGTTTCTTAACGCACGTTTTGCCATATCGGTGTGCGTGATACGGTAATAAGGTAAACTATGGTGATGATAAATTGCGTATAATTCATCATACAATCCATTAGCAAACTGACATAACAAGAATTTTCTTACCTGATAAATAGCATCGGGATCAACGATTGTGAACAGATTTGCTATTTCATTTTCTGACGGTAATGTCAATATTTGTGCAATTAGTGCTGAGTCAAGTTGTTCAGATAGTAATATTGCTCTAAATCCATCAATCACAGTATCAGGTAAAATAAGCGATTGTTTTTGTTGGTAATTACTAACATTCAAATAAATATATTTAGCTAGCAACATTTGAGCAGCATCATAACGATTAAAAGCATTATTTGCTTTTTGCATTAAAAAAATAAGTTCATTATCTTGATAATTATAATGAAGTTTAACTGGTGCAGAAAAATCTTGTAGTAAGGCAATAATTGGTTTTTCTTTTACATTTTCAAAAATAAATTGTTGTTGTGCTTGATGTAGATTAAGTACCTGATTAATTGTTTGACCTTGATATTGTAAATTAATTAATTCACCACTACCTTGATAAAGCTCAATAGCCAATGGTATATGCAATGGCTGTTTTTCTGACTGATCTAAGGTTGGTGGCGTCATTTGTTTAACAGTTAAAGTATATTGTTGATTTTGCTGATCATAATGATCCGTTATAGTAAGTTCAGGCGTCCCTGACTGACTATACCATAACTTAAAGTGTGTTAAATCAATACCAGAAGCATCCTGCATTGCTTGAACAAAATCATCACAAGTAGCAGCACTACCATCATGACGTTGGAAGTAAAGTTGCATTCCTGCTTGGAATTTTTCTTCACCTAACAGGGTATGCATCATACGAATAACTTCAGCACCCTTTTCATAAACTGTGACCGTATAAAAGTTATTCATTTCAATGACTTTATCTGGGCGGATTGGATGAGCCATAGGGCTAGCATCTTCTGCAAACTGTACTGTACGGAGAATCTTAACATCATCAATTCGTTTGACGGCTCGCGATCCCATGTCAGCACTAAATTCTTGATCTCGAAATACGGTGAGGCCTTCTTTTAGACTCAATTGGAACCAATCTCGGCAAGTCACCCTATTACCTGTCCAATTATGAAAATATTCATGTCCGATTACTCCTTCAATACCTAAATAGTCATGATCGGTTGCGGTTTCAGGTTTTGCTAATACATATTTAGAATTAAAAATATTTAAACCTTTATTTTCCATAGCTCCCATATTGAAAAAATCAACAGCAACTATCATAAAAATATCTAAATCATATTCAAGACCAAAACGGCTTTCGTCCCATTGCATTGCATTTTTAAGACTAGTCATCGCCCATTGAGAACGATCCAAGTTACCTTTATCAACATAGATTTCTAAATCTACTTTTCGTTGAGATTTACTTATAAATGTATCACATAATACATCAAAATCACCTGCTACTAATGCAAATAAATAACTCGGTTTTGGAAAAGGATCTTGCCATTGAACCCAATGACGACCATCATCCAATTGACCTTGAGCGATACGGTTACCATTAGAAAGTAGATAAGGATAAAGTGCTTTGTTCGCTGTAATTCGAGTGGTGAAACGTGCTAGTACATCGGGCCGATCTAAATAATAAGTAATATGGCGGAAACCTTCAGCTTCACATTGTGTGCATAAAGCATCTCCAGAGACATATAATCCTTCTAACGCTGTATTATCAATTGGTTTTATTTCATTAATAATTGTTAAAGTAAATTCTTCTGGCACATGGTAAATTTCAATTCCAGATTCTGTGATTTTGTAATCATGCCATGGTTGTTCATTAATATTAATAGTGAGAAGTTTAAGGTCTTCACCATCCAAAATAAGCGTATCTTGAGCTTTATTTTGCTGTACGATATGACTACGAGCTGTAACTGTCGTAAGTTCTGGAGCAAGATCAAATTCAAGATCAATATCAATAATAGTAAAATCTGGCTTTTTATAATCTAAACGATATTTAGCAATTGGGCTATTTTTGTTCATAATTCACTCAAATGTCTGACTAAATAAGTAAAGTATATTACGCTTTATTATGAAATAATATACTCCTTAATTTTTATTCTGCTATAATTTGATAAATCAGTTAGGACAACTCTTTTATACATTTACATGCAATCACCAATATTAACATCTTTATTAGATACCGATGCTTATAAATTACATATGCAACAAGCGGTATTTCATCATTATCCCGATATAACTGTTGCTGCTGAATTTCGATGTCGTAACAATGAAAAACTTGGTATTTATGTTGATGCTATAAAATACCAAATTGGATTAATGGAAAAACTCTTTTTAACAGAGAATGAATTTAACTATCTAAATCAAACGGGCTATTTTAAACATGACTATTTGATGTGGTTAAAAAATTGGCGATTTGACCATAACCTCGTAACTATTCGTGATGATAATGGTGAACTTTACATCCGTATAGAAGGGAAATGGCTTGATGTCATTTTATGGGAAGTGCCACTCTTGGCCGTAATCAGCGAAATTGCTCATAGGGATCGAACGCCTGATGTTGGAATTGAGCAAGCTATTACGCATCTAAAAGATAAGCTAGCAAGTTTTAATCATAAAACCGCATCTTTTGATATGTCACAATTTTTACTAATGGATTTTGGTACTCGTAGACGTTACTCTTTCAAAGTACAAGAAGCCGTTGTTTGTTATTTGAAAGATCATTTCCCAGATTTCAATAGTACCAGTAATTACTTATTAGCATTTAAATATGGATTAAAGCCAGTTGGTACACAGGCGCATGAATGGTTTCAAGCACATCAAAGATTAACAGATAATTTATCTGACTGCCAACGTAAAGCTTTACATGTGTGGCTTGAAGAATATCCGCACGATCTTGATATTGCTTTAACAGATTGCATAACTATGGATGCTTTTCTAAAAGATTTTGATAAAGAATTGGCAACTCGTTATCAAGGATTACGTCATGATTCAGGAGATCCAATTGAATGGGGTGAAAAAGCTATCGCTCATTATCAAAGAATGGGGATTGATCCTAAAACCAAAATTCTTGTTTTTTCTGATAGCCTAAATTTTGATAAAGCCATTAAGATTTATCAACATTTTTATAATCGTGTTAAACTATCTTTCGGCATGGGAGGACATCTTGCCTGTGATATTCCAGCCAAAAAAGACTCAAACACTAAAGCATTAAATATCGTAATAAAATTAGTCGAATGTAATGGTCAATCTGTTGCTAAATTATCAGATAGTCCTGGGAAAACAATATCTCAAGATACTAATTTTATCGAAGAGCTAAAAAGAACATTTGATGTAACAGGCAACATTTAAATACAAGGTTAAACAACGCATAATGGAAATGACAAACATGAGTACTATTGCACCAATTACGGATATTTTACAAGGTAAAATTGCAGTTGGCAGTTCAGTTACCGTTCAAGGATGGATTAGAACCCGCCGTGATTCTAAAGCTGGAATTTCATTTTTAGCAATCTATGATGGTTCATGCTTTAATCCGATTCAAGCTGTCGTTGAAAATACCTTATCAAATTATGAAAATGATGTATTAAAATTGACTACAGGATGCTCTGTAGAAGTAACAGGCGTTGTGGTAGAAAGTCCGGGTCAAGGTCAGCAATATGAATTACAAACCACTAAAGTAAAAGTATACGGTTTTGTTGAAGATCCTGAAACTTACCCTATGGCGGCAAAACGCCACTCTATTGAATATCTACGTGAAGTAGCGCACTTAAGACCTAGAACAAATATTGTCGGAGCAATAACCCGTGTTCGCCATACTTTAGCAAATGCTATTCATCAGTTTTTTAACGATAGAGGGTTTTACTGGATTTCAACACCAATAATTACTGCATCAGATACAGAAGGTGCCGGTGAGATGTTTCGTGTATCAACTTTAGATCTAGTTAACTTACCTAAACAAGACAATGGTAAAATTGATTTTGATAAGGACTTTTTTGGCAAAGAGTCATTTTTAACGGTTTCCGGTCAGCTTAATGCTGAGACTTATGCTTGCGCATTATCGAAAGTCTATACTTTTGGTCCAACTTTTAGAGCAGAAAATTCAAATACTACACGTCACTTAGCCGAGTTTTGGATGATGGAACCAGAAGTTGCTTTTGCCAATCTCGATGATATAGCTAAATTAGCTGAAGATATGCTTAAATTTGTATTTAAAGCTGTCCTAGAAAAACGCGCTGATGATATGCAGTTTTTTGCTCAACATGTTGATAAAGAAGCAATCTCAAGATTAGAAAACTTCATCAATTCGGACTTCGTACAAGTTGATTATAGTGATGCTATTACTATTTTACAAAAATGCAATGTGAAGTTTGAAAATCATGTTAGTTGGGGAATTGATTTAGCTTCTGAACATGAACGCTACTTAGCTGAAAAACACTTTAAAGCTCCAGTAGTTGTCAAAAACTATCCTAAAGATATAAAAGCATTCTATATGCGAATGAATGAGGATGGTAAAACGGTCGCCGCTATGGATGTGTTAGCTCCAGGAATTGGTGAAATTATTGGTGGGTCCCAACGTGAAGAAAGATTAGAAATGTTAGATCAACGCATGGCTGAAATGGGATTAAACAAAGAGGATTACTGGTGGTATCGTGATTTACGCCGCTATGGAACCGTCCCACATTCTGGTTTTGGTTTAGGGTTTGAAAGACTTATTGTATACATTACTGGTGTCCAAAATGTACGAGATGTAATACCGTTCCCAAGAACACCAAGAAATGCTAATTTTTAGTCTTAATTAGATGAATATTTAATAACATATAAGCTAAATTATGCTTGTTTTTTAAGCAAACAAACATAATTTATACATTAGACAGCTTGTTTTGCTAAAAGTTCACTTGATTTTGAAAAAGATTCAATATAATTTGTAACAATAAATAAACAATCAATGATTACTTATGGTGAGTGGTCATTAAAAAAACTGACACCATGCTTTCATTAGTTTATATGTGGCAGTGGCAGGTGTCTTAATAACAACACCAATGAGGGTATAAAATGAAACGTAATCTATTAGCAATCGCTATCCCTGCACTTCTAGTAGCTGGTGCAGCAAACGCATCTATTGAAGTTTGGAATAAAGACGGTAACAAATTAAATATTAATGGTCGTGTTTACGCATTAAATTACTTAGGCGATACTAAAAATACTATTGATGAGGAAGGTGACAAAACTACCGCTCGTCTAGGTTTCACCGGTGAAACTCAAGTAACTGATTCTTTATCTGGTTATGGACGTGCAGAATGGGAAACTAAAGCAGGTAAAGGTGCATTTAAAGAAACTCGTTATGCATTTGCTGGTTTAAACTTTGGTCAATATGGTTCTTTCGACTATGGTCGTAATGACGGTGTTTTAAAAGCTATTACTGCATACACTGACGTATTACCAGAATTTGGTGGTAATGCTTCTGATAATGATCTTTATGTATTATCTGCTCGTACTAATGCTGTTGCAACTTATCGTAATAGTGGTTTCTACGGTTTAGTTGATGGTTTAGATTTTGCTGTCCAATATGGTGACAACAAAGCAGATAGTAATTTAAGTGGTGCTGATAAAGAAGCATTCGGATTAAATGCACAATACGCTATTTTAGATACTGGTTTAAGCATTGGTGGTGGTTATGCGACTACAACTAAAGCTGGCGACGATGAACGCTATAAAACCTACATGGCTGGTGTAAAATATGAAGCATATAATCTTTATTTAGGTGCTCTTTATAGCCATACTAAACATGATGATGCCAAAGTTAAAGGATTTGAACTTGTTGCTCAATATGGCTTTGACTTTGAAGTTGGTCGTTTAACTCCATCTGTTGCTTATATTCAACACAAAGGGACTGACTATAAGCAAGCTGGTAGTGACTACTTTGCAAAATATGTAGAAGTCGGTGTTCAATACGATTTCAACAAAAACCTTACAGCAGTTGTAGACTACAAAATCAATCTACTTGATGATGATAAAGATTTTGGTTATGCAAAAGCTGATACTAAGAACACATTAGCTTTAGGTTTAATTTACCAATTCTAATTAAATCATAGCGATTTAATATTAATAGAAAGGCACTTTGGTGCCTTTTTTGTTTTTCATAATTTTATAAAATTTTAAAAAAATAATATTATTTTTTGATTGATATTGCACCATTGAATAAACTTTGATAAAAAGTTAGTCAACATTTATATATTTATATGGTATTAGTATCAATATGCAATACACAACACGTATATTACCCTGCCAAAAAAACATCGCGCTTGTAGCTCATGATCATTTAAAAAGTTCATTACTTAATTGGTGTACTAAAAATCAATCCAAACTTTCACGGCATAATCTTTGGGGAACTGGCACTACTGGAACATTAATAAGACAACAAACCAGTCTAGAAGTTAGAACAATGCTCAGTGGTCCAATGGGGGGAGATCAACAAATTGGCGCACTTATTGCTGAAGGTAAAATCGATATTTTAATTTTCTTTTGGGATCCGCTTAATGCTGTGCCCCATGATCCTGACGTAAAAGCGCTTCTACGCTTAGCCACAGTTTGGAACATCCCGGTAGCAACAAATCAAGCAACAGCTGATGCTTTAATTCAATCCCCTTTTTTTAGTGATGAAGTCTCAATAGAGATTCCAGATTATCAGCAATATTTAATTGATCGGACAAAATAAAAATGCCGATTCCTTCCCAAGCACGAAAGACAGGTAAAATTATATTATTATTTGATAACTTATTTATTGTTTTGGGTTTCTATATCGTTTTTCCTTTGGTCTCAACTCATTTTGTAAGTCAAATTGGATGGAGTGCTTTATTTGTTGGATTTACATTAGGGTTCCGACAGTTTGTACAACAATGATTTGGTTTGATAGGAGGTGCAATTGCTGATCGCTTTGGTGCAAAGCCTATGATTATCATTGGCATGTTTTTAAGAGCAATTGGCTTCATCGCTATGGCATTAGCCACTACGCCATGGATATTAGTTTTATCTTGCCTATTATCAGCTTTAGGAGGTTTACTTTTCGATCCACCTAGGATGGGTTTAGCAATCAAATTCACACGACCCCATGAAAGAGGACGTTTTATATCTTTACTAATGATTGAAGATAACGCGGGCGCAGTGATAGGTGCTTTAATCGGTGGGTTTCTTATTGATTATGATTTTCAGTTAGTTTGTTGGTTTGGTGCTTTGGTATTTATGCTATGTGGTATTTTCAATATTATCTATCTTCCTGCTTATCACATTGCATTAGGAAAAAATCCAATAATAAAAGGATTGAAAGATGTATTAAAAGATAAAATATTCACATCTTATGTTTTATCATTAACAGGATACTATATCTTGTGGGTGCAAGTTATGTTGATGTTACCTCTTACAGTAACCAAATTATCAGGTAGTCCTAGCTATGTAAAATGGATGTATGGCATTCAAGCAATAATCTCATTAACATTACTCTACCCAATTGCTCGTTGGAGTGAAAAACGTTTTAGATTAGATCAAAGATTGAAATGTGGTCTTTGGTTAATGACTATTAGTTTTATGTTCATTGCGTTTATATCAGAACTTGATTTATTATTTATATTCATCAGCATATTTTATTTAGGTGCTATAATTGCTGAACCGGCCAGAGAAACACTAAGCACTTTGTTAGCAAATCCTAAAGCAAAAGGTAGCTATATGGGTTTTAGTCGTCTGGGTCTCGCAATTGGAGGCTTTATAGGTTATTCTGGCGCTGGTTGGCTACACGACATTGCAATCAACTTAAACTTACCAACGTTACCCTGGTTTGCCTTAACATTAATTGTTTTTTTTACCATTATTTATCTAAATCTATTATTTAAACAACCAGTTCTAGTTGAGAAAACTCGTTTAAGCCAACAGCCGAATAAAATTGACAAGATATCTCTTTAACCAAATTAGATTAAAGGATTAAAAAATCACTTCACCATTTTTAAATAATTTGGCTTGCTTTACTTCGATTGCCTGCCAGATTTCATTAGAAGTCAACGGCATGGTCGCTATCATTGTTACAATGTCCGAAGGTGTAGTATGAATTTTAAAATCTATCTCAACATCTTCATCAAGTAACTTAGCTTTACCAAATGGTGCTCGACGTGTTAGCCAATGTAGTTTTGTCGAACAATAAGCAAATAAATACTCTCCATCGGAAATGAGTAAATTACATATTCCAAGTGTATTAAGATAATCAGCACATTGTTTAATAAATTGGAATACTTCATCTAACTTATTAGGCTTTTTAGGGTATTTTGCTGCTAATTGAGCTAATAAATAACAAAATGCAAATTCGCTATCGGTTTGACCGATGGGTAAATAATTACCCGTATCTAATTTTTCATAATCAGTTAACTGACCATTATGAGCAAAAGTCCAATTATTACCCCAAAGTTCTCGCGTAAATGGATGAGTATTTTCTAAAGCAATGCGACCACGATTAGCTTGCCGAATATGACCAATAACGACTTGTGATTTTATAGGGTAATCTTGCAATAATTTAGATATTGGAGAAGAACAACATGGCATTGGATCCTTAAAAGAACGACACCCCTTTCCTTCATAAAAAGTTATTCCCCAACCATCTTTATGTGGTCCTTTTTCTCCTCCACGACGAGCCAGTCCTTTCAAACTAAAACAAATATCAGTGGGAATATTTGCACTCATACCCAACAATTCACACATCGCCTTGACCTCTTAAATAGGTTTAGGATTTATTTTGCCATTTCTTTTTCTATTAACATTATCAGAATATGGATAACTTTAATATGAATTTCTTGTATTCGATCAGCAAAACCGAAATGAGGAACACGAATTTCAATATCGGCAAGACCACTAATTTTGCCACCATCTTTACCGGTTAAAGCTATAACTTTCATTCCTTTTACTTTCGCTGCATGAATAGCATTGATTACATTAGCTGAATTACCGGAGGTTGAAATACCTAATAAAACATCACCGGTTTGTCCTACACCTTCCACATAACGTGAAAAAATTGCATCATATCCAAAATCATTACCTACACAAGATATATGACTTACATCTGAAATGGCAATCGCTGGATAAGCAGGACGGTTTTCACGATAACGCCCAGTGAGTTCTTCAGCAAAATGCATTGCATCACAATGTGATCCACCATTACCACAAGAAAGCACTTTACCACCTTTTTTAAATGAATCAGCAATTAATAATGCAGCTTGTTGAATAGTTTGAATATTGTGTTCATCGTTAACAAATTTCACTAACACATCTACAGCCTGATTCAATTCGGTTTGAATATCATTTATATACATAACAAAACAACCTTTTATTTAATAATAAGTACGTATCATAACAGTTTATATTTTTATAATATAAATATTGTTATAAATTGTAGCATTACAAGCTAGCTAATAAATTTAAATTAATAGATTTATTTCGTATTATATGGATAGATTAGATTAGCTTATATAGTTATTCAATAAGATTTGCATGTTTATTTTAAATAAGATAACAAAAGGTTGAGTAGTAATAGTTTGATAAACTAAGCAAAATAAATCGTAGAAGAAGTCTTAATGATGTTGAGGGTGCCAGAAAATTAGTAGCAACAACTATGCGAGGATATTATCAATAGCAACTGCATTTTTAACACCACCATTCTTGTAAAATGCAACCGCAAAATAATTAAATTTATTTCTTACTCTGAAAACAACCTCACCATGTTCATCACTTGTGTGTTTTGCTATTAAATCACCACTTTTCCTAGAATATAAATAAACTTCATGGGATGGTAACAAAGTACCATCTTGATCTTTCACCTTAGCTGGAATATATGTTTTATTTAATAACCAAAAAATTACATCATTAAATATATTCATACCTTCATTAGTTAATGCAATATTAAAAGGCAATCCCAGATATGCACAATCTGCGGCAAACGGTTCACCATATAAATTCAAATCACCTTTTCGAAACGTTGCACAAAGAACTGTTAGTCTATCAGAGCCGGCATAAAAATTACGAATCAAAAGTGGTGTCATATTCGCTGATGTTATGGAATCATGATATATATAATAAATGCACCAGCGAAAACCATATATCTTCCTGTCATAGACTGGGAAATTGCCATGGTAATTACCTGAAATAACATCTGCATTATTTATGATTCGATGCATATCACTAATATCGTAAGTAATATCTTTTGAAATACCTAGTGATCTAACTGCTGCCCCTTGCCCCGAGCCGGCGTATATTGGTGAACCAGCAAGTACAGGGATACCTTTATCAAGACTTTTTTTTATCGGGTTACCCTTTTTTGCTTCATTTGAATTTCTGTGATCCATTATCAGATCAAATGTTGACAGGTAATTTTCATTGTAATCACTTGACGTTGTATCACAAAAAATAACTTGGTGTTCTTCATGCCTTAAAGCGCTAATCATAACTTTAACGTCATCTTCTTTATCGCTACAAATAACTATTTTTGCCATTTTTAATCCTCAAATGTAAATTTCAATTCAGTTTTATGCTCATTCTTGAAAATAAATTCAATATCATTACCTACAATAGGTGTAGGTTTAAATTTTGACTTGATTTTGTACTATTTTTAATACTGATAATTCGAAACAAAAGTCCCCCTTTTTATAAGTGACTTATATAATCGAATTGTAGTTTTCACATAGAAAAAAGTGTGAAGAAACATATAATTGTGATAATTCTGATAATGCATAAAGGTTTCATCAAAAATCATCCATTATATGGTTGAGTTACGTGACAAACCCCTTAAGAATTGTCTTTTTTTATACAAATGCATTTAAAGCATCTTAGAGAAGAATGCTATTTTGGTAGCAACAACTATGCGAGGATATTATCAATAGCAACTGCATTTTTAACACCACCATTCTTGTAAAATGCAACCGCATAATAATTAAATTTATTTCTTATTCTGAAAACAACCTCACCATGTTCATCACTTTTGTGTTTTGCTATTAGATCCCCACTTTTCCTAGAATGTAAATAAACTTCATGGGATGGTAACAAAGTACCGTCTTGGTCTTTCACCTTAGCTGGAATATATGTTTTATTTAATAACCAAAAAATTACGTCATTTAATATATTCATACCTTCATTAGTTAATGCAATATTAAAAGGCAATCCCAGATATGCACAATCTGCAGCAAACGGTTCACCATCTAAATTCAAATCACCTTTTCGAAACGTTGCACAAAGAACTGTTAGTTTGTCAGAGCCGGCATAAAAATCACGAATCAAAAGTGGTGTCATATTTGCTGATGTTAAATTGTTATCATGATATATGTAATAAACGCACCAGCGAGTGCCATATATCTTCCTGTCATAGACTGGAAAATCATCTTGGTAATTACCTGAAATAACATCTGTATTATTCATGATTCGATGCATATCACAAATATCGTTAATAATTTTTTTTGAAATACCTAGTGATCTAACTGCTGCCCCTTGCCCCGAGCCAGTGAATACTGGTGAACCTGCAATTACAGGGATACCTTTATCAAAACTTTTTTTTATCGGGTTACCCTTTTCTGCTTCATTTGAATTTCTGTGATCCATTATCAGATCAAATGTTGACAGGTAATTTTCATTGTAATCACTTGACGCTGTATCACAAAAAATAACTTGGTGTTCTTCATGCCTTAAAGCGCTAATCATAACTTTAACGTCATCTTCTTTATCGCTACAAATAACTATGTTTGCCATTTTTAATCCTCAAATGTAAATTTCAATTCGGTTTTATGCTCTTTCTTGAAGATAAATTCAATATCATTACCTACAATAAGTATAGGTTTAAATTTTGACTTGATTTTGTATTATTTTTAATACTAGATAATTCGAAACAAAAGTCCCCCTTTTTATAAGTGACTATATAATCGAATTGTAGTTTTCACATAGAAAAAGTGTGAAGAAACATATAATTGTGATAATTATGATAATGCAGAAAGGTTTCATCAAAAATCATCCAATATATGGTAGAGTTACGTGACAAAACCCTTAAGAATTGTCGTTTTTTATACAAATGCATTTAAAGCAACTTAGAGAAAATTGAAACGCATAGCTGCCCAAAAATATTAGATGAATGCTATTTTAGCAACAGTTATGCGAGTATGGTATCGATAGCAATAGCATTTTTAACACTACCATTACTGTAAAACGCAACTGCATAATAATCAAATTTATGTCTTATTCTGAAAACGATCTCACCATGTTCATCACTTTTGTATTTTGCGATCAAATCACCATTTTTCCTGGAATGTAAATAAACCTCATGGGATGATAATAAACTACCATCTTGGTCTTTCACCTTAGCTGTAATATATGTTTTATTTAATAACCAAAAAATCACATCATTTAATATATTCATGCCTTCATTAGTTAATTCAACATCAAACGGAAATCCCAAAAATGCACAATCAGCTGCAAATGGTTCACCATCTAAATTCAAATCACCTTTTTGAAATGTTGCACAAACAACTGTTAGTCTCCGATAGCTAGAGCCTGCAAAAAAATTACGAACCAAGATTGGAGTCATATTCTTTATCGTTGAACTGTCACCATGATACATACAAAAAACCGAACTAGAACCATTTTCCGTTTTATAGACTGAAAAATCATCTTGATAGCTACCCGAAATAACATCTGTATTATTTAGGATTCGATACATATCATTAGAACTATAAGTGAAATTTTTTGAAATACCTAGTGAGTTAACTGCTGTACCTGACGCCGAGCCACTGTATTTTGGTGAACCTGCAATTACAGGGATACCTTTATCAAGACTTTTTTTTATCGGGTTACCCTTTTTTGCTTCATTGGAATTTCTGTGATCCATTATCAGATCAAATGTTGACAGGTAGTTTTCATTGTAATCAATTGATGCAGTATTACAAAAAACAACTTGATGTTCCTGTCTTAAAGCGCTAATCATAACCTTAACGTCATCTTCTTCATCACTGCAAATAACTATGTTTGCCATTTTTAATCCTCAAATATAAATTCTAATTCGGTTTTATGTTCTTTATCGAAAATAAATTCAATATCTTTACCTACATTAAGTGTATGTTTAAATTTTTGACTTGATTCTAAATCATTTTTAATGCTAGATAATTCGATATGAAAATCCCCTTTTTTTAAGTGACTAATATCAAACAGAAAACACGGTTCTTCGACAATTGTGTCAACAAGTACATTAGAGAAATGCCGTAATATGACGCGATATTTAACACCATTTTCCACTGTTACATCACCCTCATACCAGCCGACCATGATGCCAGATGTTTGTTGTAATCGATTTCGAGACGACCAGTTAATTTCAATAGTTTTCCCTATTATTGATGAGGGATAATAACTACCATTGATTGTTACATTAGCGGGTGGATATGGTCTAATCGCTCTCCCTGTGATATCAACAACACGCCCTGTAGCATCTGTGATATCAAGCAAATTTGTGGAAGTTCTAGTTATGATACGGCAATCAACTTTATCACCCTCGTTATATTCCTCTGATTTTAACATTAGCTGACCACCACAAAAATATACTCGGCTATTTTGACTATGCATTTCGGGAATGGTATCAAGACAGCCTCTTTTGACAATCAATTCATTGCCATTATGGGATTCAACAAATAAAATTTCATCATCAATCAAAATCCACTTATATTCATCATCTTCTAGGCTCCCGTTTAATGTGATTACTGAATCCATTCTGTCAATTTGACTTAATAGTTTTCTCATTTCACATTCAAAAACATTCTCTGCATTATCAAAATTATCAGATAATGAAGTTACCAATTCTGCAAGGAGTGCATTTTCAGGTAAGCCTACAAATGCCGCAGCAATTTGCCCACTTAATTCATTGTCACCTGTTAATAACCTATCGACCATTTGTTGCCCGTAATTATAAACTAGTTCGTAATAAGGTGATTCGATAATGACAAAATCCTCGACAGGGCGAGCAATACCTTTGTCAGGTGAAACAGAGGGTTGAACATTGATAACAGATGATGTGGGTAATGAAAATACATCACGCGAACATTCAAATGTAACTTGATTGTTTTTCTGCGTACCGTAATCAGCAGATATTATTCTCATTACAACGTTATCTAACCCTAAATGTGGCATATTTAATAAAAATACATCACCTCGACCTAACGTTCTGCCATCTAAATTGATAGTTAACGTGACAGATTCGAGATCGGATGACAAATAAGCTAGGTCTCTCATTGCTAATCGAGAAGCCAACAGACGGCTATAAACTGTATCATATGAAACGGTTGTATTATTTTCCCGCCCAGCTATTGCGATTAAAGCATCATCGCGTACTGTCACCGATCCCTGTTTATAATCATTTTTTCTATCAATGAAATTGACCGTAACAGAATTGATCATCTCAGTAACGATATTTTTTTTGATATCTGAAATTTTAACAATATTAGTTTTATCAAAAATTGGTAATTTAGTTATGTCATAATTATCCCTAATCAACTTTATTTCAAACTGATTTGTTTCCGCGTTTTGTACAAGCACACAATCAGCAACTTTTTCAATATTTTTCCTTAAATCTTCAAATTTGCTCTGACTGTTCCAAAGATAAGATAAACCTAGCCGCTCTTCAAAAAATTTATCTGCAGCTATTTTGAATGAACTCTCATTTATAAGGTTTTGCAATGATTGAGAATTAAATCCCGTATGTTGACTCAAAACCAATTCTCTGAGAATGTGTGCAGGATTCATATCATAATCAGCGCAATTAATAGCGGATATCACAGTGTCATAAATGAGATCGGAATTAACATCAGAAATAATAGGAACGCCATCTTCTGGTGTATTATCAATTTTTGAACTCAAAGATATGTTTCGATTAACAATATTAATACAATAAATATTGACCTCTCGACCTTCTTTCTCGCTAAAATTACCTCTTTTATTGATTAGATCGTGAATTTTATTATTTTTAATAGAATCCACATCCTCTAGCTCACCATCACTCACAAAAATGCAGCAAAGATTCATCCCAATACTATTTATGTCTTCAAAAAAATTTACAGATTCGCTCAAAACAGTTTCAAGATTTTCTCCCCCTACAATTGTCAGGTTATCAATAAAATCCAAAAGATCAGGAATGTCATTTTTTGAAACATTCCTGATCAATTTTTTCTGTGGAGATCTTCCTTGATATGTTGTGATTAAAATATCAAGCCTAGTTAAATTTAGGTTTATAGACGCCTCAAGTTTATTAATCGCCTTTTTCATTGCTGTTTTTAATGCAATGATCCGCTCCCCACGCATACTTTCAGATGTATCTAAAATAAAATGTATAGCAATATTTTCAAACCAGTCATCTGATTTAATGGCTGCTCGTTCGTTATACCACTGCGGTGTTTTTTTTGCGTCCTGATAGTGTATACGCTGCACCACAAACGAAACATCCTTTAAATATGGATTATTTCCCCAATAAAAATGCCTAAAAACCGCACCGGCCACGTAACGATAGGCAGGTACAATTTCAGAAATTTTTCTAGCTAGATAATTATTTCGACTATGTTTATCATGACCTGAATAAATATCAATATAACCAGATACTCCCCCCTCCCTGGATTGACCACCAAACAACGATGTTTTATTGATATTTAATGTTCCATCTTGAATTGCGCCTTGCCATGCGACTCTGTCCGCAATACTAATATTGATCAGCTTATCAATACTGCCTTGACAAAAAATCATGCTAGCGCCGGCATAATATTTGTAACCTTCCGTCTGTTTTTTCTTATTCTCACTCATATCGCCGCCTTGCTTGTTCGATTACTTGATTTGCCATTACATCATTAATTTTTAATAAAATTTCAGCATCAATACCATTTTTTAGAAAATCAGACCAATCTAAACAATGGCGAAAAAAAAGAACGAGTGCCTGAACTGCATTGTTGCGCAGCAATCAAATTCTCTCGTCTAACAATCAAACTCATTTGTTACTACCGCCTTTTTATCGAATTACCTCAACTGATTTATCACCTACCCATGTGTAAATTGGATTTGTTATTTTAACTGTACCAAATACAATGGGTATTTCCGTACCCTCCGTTGATGTACCTGTTTTGAACTCATCTGCTTCTATTTTCTGTTGATTTTTTTTGTTGTGTGAACCAACCATGCCTTCAACTAAACCTGCTACATCAGCAGGTAATTCTCCGATTAATGAAAACATAAAACCTCTATTTTAAACAATTGAATGACCACTATTTAGCGGTTCTAAAGGAAGATAAGGAAAACCACCATAATTAAGCGTATTATTGAACGTGGCACAAGAAGCAAGCGTTCTTGAACACCCCTTATACAACGCTACCGATGTAATTCCATTGCGCAAATTATCGACAATTTGTTGATTATGTCTAAATAACGTGATTGATGTTTCATAATGATTTTTAATAAATGTTTGCTCGCCATTTGGCACCTGCACTATTCCACCAGAAAAATATCCACTGGGAACCTCTTTTTCAAAAATAAGAGATAACACATCATTTTTATACGACGTAACCTCACCCATTATTTTAAAATTTTCCCGATTTAAACCACATCGCTCACTGTATAACGAATATCGACAATTTCTCTGCACTCGATCATTAACCCCTGTTTGTGCTGTTCTAGTGATTAATAATTCAAAAGTCATGCCCATTTCATTATCTGAAACGGACGTTTGAGTTAATCGACCACTCCATGAAATTGTAGTTTGGTAATTTCTATCCAATGTATAAATGTCAACTAACAAATATTTCGATATATCAGGTGTTATCCATTGTTTAACAACCTCATTTGTAATTGGCATGGTTATAGTGATTTTATTTTTAGATAACGACGCGTCGCGTTTGATTGAAGTTCGGTTAATTGACTCTTTAATGTAAGTGTTATCGTTAATAATTATTTCTCGCATACCCGTCGTGTAGCGGTATGTGTTTACACCGTCATAAAAAACATACAACTCTGATTGTTTAAAAATATTGATCATCAAAAACCTCCACTACCTGAATATTGGATTCCGCCTGTTGGTTTGTATTATATTTAATTTGCACACTGTCGCTGTCGAACCTACACAACATGAGATGACTGATTTTTTTGACTGGCTTTTTAATGGTTTTATCGATAATGAGTACAGTGTTATCATACTCGTCTTGTTTTACATCCATTATCTTTACATACACAACGGAATTATCATGGAATAGTGCTAAATATTTAAAAGAAGGTAAATCGCTATAATAAATGCTTTTAATGGTAATTTGATTACCACGAATATTATCATCACATACATTTACATCATCACATAGCCAAAATGGGGTGAGTCTCCCACCAATTCGATAAATAAACTCCTTAAATTTTGTTATTTCATCCAATCCATCAAGATAGAATTTGATTATTCCTGATGATTTAGTGCGATCCCATCTCTCCATTCTAGTGATTTTACCAAGTTCATAATCAACAATATCAATGTTTTTATTGAATGATGACTCGTTAACACTATAATTATTATGAAGTACTTCTATACCAAGATATGTTTCAGTTTCAATTGATTTTGCGCGATATATTGGCGATTCAATTAATTCAATGGTTACATCAAATTGAGTATCAAAATTTGGCGTTTTATAAGTAACATTTTTTAAACAACATTCCTGTAATGGTAATAAATAGGCTGTTAGATAATCATTGACAAGATAAAGTCCTTGTTTTTTTTCATCTGTTGGGTCTTTGAAAATAAATTCCATTTCCTGATGTTTTTGATTGTCAAACACAAACTCTAATGACTCAATTTTTGATGATTTTAACCAAGTAGCGACCTCATTTTTTGAGCTATCCTGATAAATTAGCAGATTATCGCCCTCATGATTATTAAAATAATTTTCAAATAAAAATGTGTTCTTATTAATAGGACCTATATAAACAGCCCTAAACCAATCAGGTATGAACCAAATATCAGTTGAATTATTATGTAGCAAATTAATATATCGACTTCTGTTATGCGGATGCGCTATAAATGAATAATCAAGCGTTACGCGTGGTAATGAACGTAACATTATTCTATGTTCTCGACCGTCCCTTGATTCGATAATATCTGTTAGCCATTCGAAAGTCTCTTTCGATCCCACTAACGGCTTTTCAGCAATAACATTTAGCATTATGACCTCAAATTCAGGTATAAAAAAACCGTCTACTGACGGTTTGTGTTAAAGTACGTTATAAATTCCAAATGTATAAACTTATAGTTAAGTTGACTAGCTAAAAAATGAATAAAAAAATTTATCAACTAAAAGAATTGAAATATTAATGAGAAATTTAAAACAACATATTAAACCATAGCAAAAATAATGGACTTGCCAATATGACAACTTCTATTATTGTAAAAATCATTAATCTCTCTTAAATATCAATAACTTTCTAATTTTATTTTTAAAATCTTAATATTCATTTTTTATTATAGAAAACATCATTTTTCTATTCATTTAAAACACTCTTAACTTAGAGTTTATTGCATTAAGATAATTTAAAACCCAAAGTAAATAATTAGCTAGCGTTGATAATCGTCGCCAACTCTTTCCCATTATCTCTATTTATCTGCATGATTTGTTTGATATCCTCTTGTTATGAAAACCATTGTTCTGCGAATTCAAAATTACTCACTAAAGCAATATTAATGATTGATGATACGATTTGCAGTGCATTTCCCTGTGTTGCAGATTGTGAATAGTTATTAACTATTTCTAGATACTGTAAACTACTCATATCGCCACGCAGCAACGCTTCTAAATTATCAACACCAATTCTACGAGTTGTAACGTTATTTATGACGAATTCTTGACCGTTTATCAATTACCACTTGAATTTCTGGAATGATTGTCACGCCATCACCAACTTCTTCGTTAGTTATTACTGGTAAATAAAATTTTTCGTTTATTTTTATAAATGACATAATTCCCTCTTAGGATTGAACTTTACCCTGAAAATAAAAAAGCCACATATAGTGACTTTGTGATAACTGATTGATGTCTCTGATTATGAATGTGTATCGCTTAAATCGTCTCGTATTAAAAATCTGCCAGATCTATCAAAAATTGTTTTAGTTTTATTTCGTTAGCTCTTGGTATTTGTGAATATTTGATGTCTTATACAGGTCTTGCCCTGATTGTGCTTGTTTTATTAGTTGGGAATATGAAGTTTTAGCAGCTTACTAGTTATTACTGTGTAATATTCTAGCTATGCTGTGAAATTAGTTTTGAGTTAGTTCAAAGTTGGATATAAAAAGCCGACTTTCGTCGGCTTAGTCAGTTACATTTTCGGTAATAAATTCGTTATTATTACTTCGAGTTCATTCTATTGTTTATTGGCTTCGCATTCCATATATCGAGGGAACAAATTTATTCCATGCGCTCATTAGCTTACATGCATATTCCCGGTTCCTGTCCTGTTTTTGTTAAATTAGAGTTCATAACCAAAATAAAGCCTAATTACCAAGTATTAGATGTATTAAATATAAGATTAAGAGTTTTTAGCACTATTCGTATTTTGAGATGAATTTATTATCAATAAGAATATAAATAGTTAGAAGTGGAAAACAACTAATATAGTGAATTAGATATATATTATATACAAAAAAGCCCTCAATTGAGGGCTCTTTATAAAATATTCTATTGTGGCTAATTTAGATCATTTATTTCCCAATGTCAACACTTTAATAAAACATTTTTGCTTTTTAATAATTTATTAATTATATAACTTACTAAATAATTTCACTCATCTATCTAATATTTAAAAGTCCTATCTCATCTGATAGTTTATAGGGCTTATTTTTAGGTTTAGCATTTTCGTTCTGCTTTACGGCTAAAGACATAACATTGTCCTTCGATACTATGAATAATACATGAATAGCATAAACCTTAATTGAATAACTAAATCTTAATAGGGTTTAATTTTATAAGTGAAACTAACGTAGTTTCAGGGATTTTTAAGTAAAGTTAAATTAATTGATTTGAATGGAATATAACTGATGGCGGTGAGGAAGGGATTCGAACCCTTGATACGTTGCCGTATACACACTTTCCAGGCGTGCTCCTTCAACCACTCGGACACCTCACCATGCATTTTAGGTGCATACTATAACTTTGGCTTAACCGAAGGTCAAGCCTAAGTTATAGCTAACTGCTGAATAAAGTATCAATGAATAACAACCACACTACCAAAAATACTAAATACAACCAAAACACAAACCACAGTATAAAGTGCAAATTTTAAATTAGTATCCATTATTTAGATTCCTTATCATTCATAATTGGTGAATTAAGATCAAGCATTATTGCATTCGATGGTAATTGAGAAACCTTAATATCTGGATAAAGCTTAGCTAAATCAAATAATATTGCTTCCGCTTCATCTAAATAGGCATCTTTAACTTTAAAATCTTTCGGCAAATCTTCTAACTTGGATATAGCTTGTTTACCGGCAAGTTTTAAACGTTCATTCATTCTTAATAACTCTTCGTTATCAGTTTCTTTTTGTTTCTTTTCACGTTCTACTTTATTTAAAGAAACTACGTATTGCTGATCTTTATTGTCATTATATTTTTTTATGTCCGCTTCTATATAATTAAATTCAGGATCATTTTTAATACGCTCTAAGTGATGTTGTTTTAATTCAGGTAATATTGACTTAATATCAAATAACACATGATAATCAGCAACAGCCACACTATCCCATGGTAAAGCATTATCAAGATAACGCTCTCCAGTATCATCAATATATCTTAGAGGACTCATTTCAATATCAGGCATCACACCTCTAAGTTGTGTGCTACCACCGTTTATTCTGTAGAATTTTTGTATTGTATACTGAACGCCACCTAATGCAGGCCAATTAGGATGAATTGTTGCATCAATAGGATAAGCAATATTGCGAGAAGTTTGTACTGTTCCTTTACCATAAGTATCTTCCCCAACAATCACTGCTCTACCATAATCTTGTAACGCTGCAGAAAAAATCTCAGATGCTGACGCACTATATCGATTAACCATGACAACTATTGGTCCAACATATTGTACAGACTCATCTCGATCATCATATACAACGACACTTTGCAAGTTATCTTTAACTTGTACGACTGGACCTTTTTCAATGAATAAACCAGTCAAACTAATTACCTCTGCTAAAGAACCACCGCCATTATTACGTAGATCAATAACAATACCTGACACATTATTTTTATTAGCTTCGGTTAATAATTTAACGACTCTATCAGTCAGTCCCATATAAAAACTTGGGATATCAATTAATGCAACCTTACCTTGTGCTGTCTGTTTAATAGTGAGTTTAGCTTCACGATCTTCAAAATGGATTTTATCTCGTTTAATTTCAATAATTTTAGTTTTACTATTGTTCCCTGCGGGTAAAATCTCTAATTTTACAATAGTCCCTTTCGGACCACGTATTTTGTCGACGATATCATCTAATCGCCAACCTATCACATCTTCAATAGGGTTATTTTTTTGTCCAACACCGATAATTCTATCACCAATAGCTAATTGCTTACTTTTTTCGGCTGGACCTCCAGTCACAAATGAAACAATACGTGTATAATCATCTTCTTGCGATAATGTGGCGCCAATACCTTCAAATGATAAACTCATTTCAGAATCGAAATCGCGCTTAGTTCTAGGCGCTAAATAGCTAGTATGCGGATCGATTTCTCTGGCAAAGGCATTCATAAATACTTGAAATGCATCTTCGGGTTTTACTTGAACTAACGTGCGTAAAATTTGATTATACCGTTTAGTAAGAATTTCTCTAATTTCTAATTCTTTTTTACCTGATAAAGCTAAACTAAGCTCATCATATTTCACACGTTTACGCCAATAATCATCTAGCTCTTGCTCGCTAACTGCCCATGCTAAATCATCACGTTTAAAATTAATGGACTCTGAAGTTGAAAAATCCATTGGCTCTTTTAACTGTGCTAAGGCAAATTGATAACGTTCGAAACGTTTTTTCAAAGATAAATTATAGATATCAAAAGCTGTTCTAAGATCGCCATCTCTTAACTCTTTACCCAATCCAGTTTGCCTTTCTCTAAACGTATCAATATCGCTTTTTATAAATATTGTTTTATTGCTATCAAGCAATTTAAAATAGCGATCAAATATCTTAGAAGAAAAAACACCGTCTAAATCAAATTTACGAAAATGAGATTGTGTAAAATAATTAGTCACTCGTCTAGAAACAACCTGATGAATAGGATCAGATTCCAACTTGGGTAATTGGTCGATTGAATATTCTTTTGCCTGACTAACAGAGGTTAAACATGCTGTAAAAATAATTAAGCTTGATAAACATCTCTTAATAGACAAATAATAGTTATATTTTTTCATTCAAAATCCCATTTATACAAAAGCTACATATAAATATGTTCAATTGTAACGGTTAGTTCCATACCAGAAGATACTTTGACTTTTATATGCTCTTTTTCTATGTTCGAAATAATTGCTGATACAGGCTTACTCCCCAAAACAACTTTAACAGAATTACCCACTTGTAGATTCTCAGCAACAGCTTTATTCAATTTTAATTCAGGTTTGCTTTGACGATTACTGTTAGCAGCGTCTCGTTTAACGTTTGATTTTGCTTTTTTAAGACCAGATTTATTAAATGCCGGTTTTTTTGTACGAGAATTTGGCGCTAATTGTTCTTTATTTTTAGTTTCTCTTTGTGCTTTAACTTTTGCTTTGCTTGCTTTTAATAACTCTAGCGCATGGGTCGCCTGCTCATTTGTCACTGCTTCACAAACATTTCCATCTAAGTCAATACGAGAGGCACCTTCTTTAACACTATATAAATACCGCCAACTTGCAGTATATACTCGTAAAGCTAATCTTAGTTTAGTTTTACTCAACTGAATGTTATCACCTAAACGGTCGATGATGTCTTGAAATATGCCAATTTTCAGTGGTTTAACTTCACCTTCAGTGGTGAAGCATTTAGGAAACTGATTAGCTAAATAAGCAATAATAGTTTTACTACCTGTTAATTCAGACTGTGTATCCATTATGATTTCCATAACAACGATTTTATATTAATTAAAGTATTAGGTGCTAGAGTATATCGTAGCTTCACTCTTTAGCAAAATAATTATTGCAAATATCAATAGCAATATTGATATCCAATTTATAAATTATATTATATAAAATGCTATTATTTAACTGAAATATATAACCGTTTTATTATGAAAACATTAATCAGTGACTACACATAAAATACTATTATTATTTTTTAGAAATCATTTGTTGTTCAATTACACTGATTAATCCATTAACACCATCATGAATTAACCAATTTTTAATAAATTCTTTTTGCTCTTCTTTTAACACATTAAATGCCGAAATCCAAAGTTGTAATGGTTCTAAATCATCGATCTTATAATCCCTTGATTTCTCTTTAACTTGTAATGTAGATTTTACAAAATCTGGAAAACTATCAATGTGATATTCTACAGCTTTACCTTGAATTCCACTACGTTTACGACTTTTCCAACCTTCAACTCGTGCTTTACGATTAATCCCTTGTGGAGTTGAAGGTAACCCTTCAATTTTTATCAAATCTTTTGATGAAAACCATTGTTTTGCCATTTCCTTGCCCACTTTTAGAAAATAAAGAAAAATATTAAACTTTTAAGAAAATATGTTACAATAAAATAGTAAGTAACTTAATTCACCAATACATATAAACAAAAATACTTACTAAAACTAGTAATAAAAATAGAGAATAACATAGATAGAAAATAAGGAAAAGACCTATGGAAAATTGCTTACAAGACTGGCATAGTGCTGATATTATAGCAGCTCTCAAAAAACAAGGTTTGACTCTTTCAGAGTTATCGCGTCAATCAGGTTTGAGTTCAACAACATTAAACAATGCATTGGTAAGACCATGGACTAAAGGAGAGTTGATCATATCAAACGCATTAGGAGTCAAACCGCAAGAAATTTGGCCTAGTCGCTATATTAATATGCTAAATAAAAAACCTATAAAACGCGTACTACGTTCTAAAATAATTAATGATACGAAATCCTAATCATTGATATATACAATTTTAGCCACTCCTTTAACAAACTATCAAGACAGTAGCGATAACTAAATCAATGCTACTGTCACATTTGTACACGTAAAAAATATAAAAAAATCATAGATATATTATAAATTAGGCGTAAAATCACGATATGAATCAACATATCATATAGGTGTTTTTATGACGCGATCAACTCAAAATCTGACAAATATCTCACTGCAATTTAAAAGTAATTGGGGATGGTTTATTGCTATCGGTATACTTTTGATTATTTTTGGTATTTTCGCTCTAACCTATCAATTTTTTGCGACTGTCTTTTCAATTTATTTTATTGGTTTTTTACTCGTCATCGCTGGCTTGGCACTGAGTGTGCACTCTTTTCGAATTAAAGGATTTGGTCAGACTACCTTATGGGCAATAATGGGCGTTTTATACATTATTGCAGGTATAGCCACTTTTATTCAGCCAATTTTAGCTTCAACAGCCATCACTTTAGTTATAGCCTTTCTATTCACAGCAAATGGTGTAATACAAATTATTGGCGCGTTTACTAATCGCCATTTACCCTACTGGGGCTGGTGGTTATTTTCAGGTATTATGACCTTATTATTAGGGGTTATCATTCTGTTTGGTTGGCCGGGTAATAGTTTATGGATATTAGGTATGTTTTTAGGTATAGATCTAATATTTCAAGGCTGGACTTATGTTGTGCTTGGTATAGGGCTAAAAACAAGTCAAAATTAATCTTATTTAACCAAAACCGCAAGCATCAGAACTTGCGGTTTTTTATGTTTCAATTGATAAAAAATTAAAACTTAAAGGATTTATTTGTTTTTAATTTAACGTCTTGCATTGTCTGTAAAATGCGATGATAGTTTTCCAAACGCCAGCTCGCTATTTTTCCATTTAATACTGCATTTTGTAAACCGCAATTTTTATCAGTTGAGTGATTACAATCACGAAATTGGCAATCACCTAAATAATCGTAGAATTCTTTAAAGCCTTGCATTATTTGTGTAGGTTCTAAGTGCCATAAACCGAACTCACGAATACCTGGAGAATCAATGATATTCCCCCCACTGGGTAAATGATAAAGACGTGTTGTTGTTGTTGTGTGTTGACCTAAACCTGAAATTTCAGATATTTCACCAACATTAACTTGTTGAGAAATTTGAGGTAACAATTGATGTATTAAACTCGATTTTCCAACTCCTGATTGCCCAACCAAAATTGACGTTTTATTCTGTAACATACATCTTAATTCATCTAATCCTTGCTGTTGTTTACACGAAATATACAATACCTGATATCCTAAATGACGATAATAATCTAAGTGTTTGAACACATCCTGTTGTTGAGATTCATCTAGCAAGTCAATTTTATTAAGTACGATAACTGGCTCAATATCTGTCACCGCACAAGCGACAAGATAGCGATCAATAATATTCAAGGATAACTCTGGTAACACGGCTGAAATAATCATAATCTGGTCAATATTTGCCGCAACAGGTTTGATACCATCATAGAAATCGGGGCGAACAAGTTCAGAAGTACGAGGATGAACAGCTTCAATGACACCGTTGGTCTGCTCGTCTTTACTTTTACGCCAAATAACCCGATCACCAGTTACAATTGAAGCAAGAGTACGACGAATATTGCAACGATAAACTTGCTGTGCTGAATCTTCAACATCGGCGATTTTACCATACCGACTAATTACCGTACCTTCTTCAGGATTAAGAAAAAGATTTTCATCATATTGTTCAACTCTTTTCTGCAACCGTTTGTCATGTTTAGCATTAACCCGACGTTGCTGAATTTTGGATAATCGATTTTTTGCCACAAAGCCTCATTACTATATGTAAAATTAGTTAATCACAATCTAGAAAAATATAATTAATAATATTTTATTATAACCCTCTATAGCTATTAAGACTATATGCAACAAATGAAGAAGTAATAGTTGGTTTAATTTTTATTGAAAACTTTAATAAACATACATTTTAGAATCAAAAAACAAATAATAACAATACAATTCAGATTAATTAATCATATTTTTAACAAAAAGTGATAATATAATTAAAAATAGCAACTTAATGACTTAATTAATCTAGATACACTTATGAACCCACAATTAAATAAAAATAATCTAATATGGATTGACCTAGAAATGACAGGGCTTGATCCTAACCGTGATCGTATTATCGAAATTGCCACTATTATTACAGATTCAGATCTTAACATTTTAGCTGAAGGACCTGTTTTGGCTATTTCTCAACCTGAATCACAATTAGCGCTAATGGATGATTGGAATGTAAATACTCATACCAGTACGGGATTATTAAATCGCGTTAAACTCAGTAATATTTCGGAACAACAAGCCGAACAACAAACGATCGACTTTATTTCGCAATGGGTACCTGAAAATTGTTCGCCTATTTGTGGAAATACTATTGGTCAGGATCGACGCTTTCTATTCAACTACATGCCTAAATTAGAAAAATATTTTCATTACCGCTATTTAGATGTCAGCACTATTAAAGAACTAGCGCGTCGATGGAAACCTGAAATTTTAACTGAACTAACTAAAAAAGGAACACATCAAGCACTTGATGATATCAAAGATTCAATTTCTGAATTAGCGTATTACCGTACTCATTTTTTTAAAGACTAAGCGATATGATCATTGCCTACACTTGTTTATTCTATATTATCCAACCTCTAATATGGTTAAGACTAATATGGCGAAGTCGTAAAGCTCCTGATTATCGTAAAAGATGGTTAGAAAGATATGGTTTTTGCCAAGGTAAAGTTAAACCTCATGGAATTTTAGTGCACTGTGTTTCAGTAGGTGAAACCATTGCTGCTATTCCATTAATAAAACAATTACAAAAACGTTATCCACAATTACCAATTACGGTAACAACAATGACGCCCACCGGTTCAAAGCAAGTAATAAAATCATTCGGCGATAGCGTCAGTCATGTTTATTTACCTTATGATTTACCAGGAGCGACAAAACGCTTTTTAAACATATTACAACCCAAAATAGTGATCATTATGGAAACAGAATTATGGCCTAATTTGATCACCATCCTATATAAACGCAAAATTCCATTAATCATTGCCAATGCTCGCTTATCAGAACGTTCCGCTCGAGGTTATGCTAGATTAAGAAAAACAATGCAACGATTGTTAATCAAAATCACGCACATTGCGGTACAAAATCAAGATGATGGACAAAGATTTATCAACTTGGGATTGCCTAAATCACATTTAACTATAACGGGTAGTATTAAGTTTGATATTAATCTTAATGAATGTCAGCAGCAAGCCATTGCCAAACTCAAATCTCAATGGCAAACACAAAGACCAATCTGGATTGCAGCTAGTACACATTATGGTGAAGATGATATTATCATCATGGCTCATCAAATGTTATTAAAAAAATATCCCGATTTATTATTAATCTTAGTACCTCGCCATCCAGAACGATTCATCAACGTAGAGAAACGAATTAACGATTATGGATTGACTTACCAATTACGTAGTGAACATTTAATACCCACTCCTCAAACACAAGTCATATTGGGGGACACGATGGGTGAGTTAATGATATTGTATGGATTAGCCGATATCGTATTCGTTGGTGGTAGCATGGTTGAACGAGGTGGGCATAATCCGTTAGAACCTGCACTACATCATTTACCGATCATCATGGGGCAATATACTTATAATTTTAAAATTATTTGCCAACAACTGATAGATGCTAAAGGTCTATGGATTACCGAATCGACTCAACAAAGTCTAGCTGATAAGATTGATAAGTTATTAACTGACAAGCAATTACGTCAGTCAATGGGTGACAACTCTTTTGCCGTATTAAAACAAAATCAAGGTGCACTTCAACGATTACTCAATGTAATTGATAATACCATCAGTTCAATAGGGGTTAAACATCAATGATAGAAACACGTGGCTTATTACTCGTCAATTTGGGTACACCAACACAAACAACACCATCTTCAATAAAAAGTTATCTTGGTGAATTTTTAAGTGATCGGCATGTTGTTGATCTCAATGCATTAATTTGGCTTCCCATTTTATATGGAATTGTGATCCCCAATCGCTTGAAATATATTACTCAACACTACCAGTCTATCTGGTTAAATAATCAGTCACCTCTCCTCTATTATAGTGAACAACTTTGCCAAAAGTTAAATAAGGTTTGTCCCTATTTAGATTGTAAATTAGCGATGACTTACGGCGAACCAGAGTTAGCTGCGACATTGAATCTAATGAAATATTACAATCATATTGATATTATTAGTTTATATCCTCAATATTCTACGACAACTACCCAAGCGGTAATTGATAAAATAAAGACCATTACCAGTAATTGGCAAAATCCACCTATTTTCAATTTTGTGCGTGATTATGCTGACAATACGAATTATATAGAAGCACTAGCCCAACATATTGATCAACATATCTGTATCAATCAACCTGATATCTTATTGCTCTCTTATCATGGTATTCCGCTCCGATATATAAAAAAACGTCGAGATAATTATATAGAGCGTTGTTTACTTACCAGTCAGTTATTACAAGAAAAACTAGCTAAATGCTACCCTAACCTGAAAATTATGCATAGCTATCAATCACGTTTTGGAAAAGGTAAATGGACTGAACCCAACACCAGTAACGTACTCATTGACATTGCCAAACAAGGTAAATCCGTTGCCGTAATTTGTCCGGGATTTGCCGTCGATTGTATTGAAACGCTATACGAAATCAATATCGAAAATCGAGAGTTATTTATGCAAAATGGTGGACAAAATTTTAGTTATATACCGGCCTTAAATGATTGTGATCAACAAGTTAATATCTTAAAAAGTTTAGTTAAACATCATTAAATTAAACACTATTAAGATGATCGTGATAAAAAACGATATGTAATGATTTATTACAAAGCAACATTTAAGCGTTTCTTAATCAAAATGTGACCATTTTTTGCTTAGCTATAGTTGTGTAATCTATTTATTGATTGAGGTTATAACAATTTATAATTATTTATAAAATAAGCATAAACTTATAAGTTTGTAACTTTATTTCGATAATATTGCATAATTACAAAACATTGGCTGAATTAATAATTTACACAATTATTAGTTTAACTTATTATGTAATAACATCATCTTAATATGTTAATTTATTTTATGCAAAGTACGAATAAAGTTCCCCGACATCTATTTATCCAACAAGATCTACTTAAACGAATTGATTCGGGAGAATATAAAGAAGGTCAATTAATACCTAAAGAACATGAATTAACTGAAATCTATCAAGTCAGTCGACCGACTGTCAGACAAGCTATACAATCTTTGGTCAATGAAGGTTACCTAGAACGACGTAAAAAACGTGGCACAATAGTTCGCCTACGCAAAATTAATCAAGAATTTACTCATGTTATTGAAAGTTATGATTCAGAGATGAATCGTAAAGGTTTAACGCCAGTAACACACGTACTGGCATTTAAAATTACTAAAGCTAATAATGAAATCGCCTCTCAATTAAATCTTAATGAAAATGATGACGTTTATAAATTGGTTCGATTACGCTATGTGGGCAATAAGCCCGTTGTACTTGCAACAGCCTATTTACCTTACGCATTATTACCTAATTTACTTGATATCGATTTTACGACAGAGAGACTTTATGCCGTATTAGAAAAAATGCAATTTCCTATATTAAAAATTCGCCGTAAACTTGATGTATTAAAAGCAGATGAAACTACCGCTCATCTTTTAGATATCGATGAAGAGGATCCGATTTTTTATTTTCATTCCACTGCATTTACTAAACATAATATACCTATTGAATATTCCATTTCGAAGTATCGAGGTGATATTAACTCATTTGTCTTTGAACTTAACCATAAGGCTTAGTTAAGCAAAAACTGACCTAAATGAATTACCATCAAGGTATATGAGTTAATAGTCATAATCGAACTAGTCTGTTAGTCTTTATTATGTCAATTATAATAATTAACACTAACGAGTGATAATTGCCAAGTTCACTAAAAAACTAATCAATCTCGATCGTGTCCTTGCCGGTATCTAATAATTCTTGTTTAAGCTGATAAATGATTTTAACACCGGCGCTCGTACCAATGCGTTGAGCGCCAGCAGCAATCATTTTTTTAAACGTCTCAGCATCCCGAATACCACCGGCAGCTTTCACTTTGACACTTGGATCAACATGCTTTTTCATCAACGCAACATCCTCTAAGGTGGCTCCCGAAGGACCAAAACCTGTTGAGGTTTTAATAAAATCAGGTTTAACTTTACTGGCTATTTTACATAAAGCAATTTTCTCATCATTAGTGAGATAACAATTCTCAAAAATAACTTTTGATACAACATTATGTTGTCGACAAATAGTAACTATCTTTAACATCTCATCTTCAATATAAGCCAAATTACCTGCTTTCAATTCTGTGATATTAATAACATAATCGATTTCCGTTGCACCATTTTCAATCGCATTTTTTGTTTCAAAACACTTAACTTCTTTAGTAACTTGCCCTAATGGAAAAGCAATAGCTGCTCCTATATCAACAGGTGTTTGTTTTAATAATTTCGCACAAAGCTCAGACTGAACTTGATTAATCGCAACCATCTTAAATTGATAATGTTTAGCCTCTTCACAGAGTATTGCCATTGATTTTGGGGTTGCATCAGGTTTCAAATTCGTATGATCAATCAATTGTGATAATTGGTGTAGTGTGTAACTAGTCATATTACCTCCCATACTTAATATGTAATTACATATAATATTAACGTGTCATTTATTGTCAATAAATTATCGCTACAAAATGTGATAGTGATCTTATTTATAATAAAATTATTTTTTATCGCTTGTTGATAGTAAATTTATTATGTAAATATATAAATCACATATCGTGTTATGACTGAAGGAGCAATAATGAAAATCGTTATAACTTCACACGGTGAATTATGCGAAGGTATCTTAAAAAGCTACCAGATGATTGCTGGGAATATCGACATTTTTACTCCCGTAAAACTGGACGATAAAGGCATTACTGATTTTAGCCAGAGATTAACACACACATTGGATCATTTAACGCAAAATGAACCTGTTTTAGTATTATGTGATTTAGTCGGCGGTACACCTTACAACGAAGCTTTTCGATATGCCTTAGCCAACCCTAATAAAATTCAAATAGTCGCTGGTTTTAACTTACCTATTTTAATTGAAGTTGGCAGTGCAGCAGAAACCGAAACAGATCTCAATTCATTAGTTCAATTAGCGCTACAAACAGGTCAATCATCCATATCTGTAGCATCCTTAAATGATGATGATATTCAAGAACCTATTTTTTAGTTTAACAGGTGGAGAAGCAAATTATGGCAATTACACTTACGCGCATAGATGATCGAGTAATTCATGGACAAATTACCACTCGTTGGTCAAAGGTTAGACCTGTTGATGGTATTTTAGTTGTAGGCGATAACATCGCTGCCGATGAATTACGTAAACGCGTACTCAAAGCAGCCGCGGGAAATCTTAAAATAGGAATTTACACCGTAGCGCAAGGAGTCGAAAAAATCCAACAAGGTATTGATTCGGCTAAAAACTTCTTCCTTATAAGTGATTCACCGCAAACTTTTGCCAAACTATTGGAAGCGGGGGCTAATATTGGTAAAACACTCAATGTCGGTTGTATGAATACTCGTGCTGGTGCAAAAGTAATTGGCAGAACAGTGGCAATAGATGAAAAAGACTATCAAGCTTTTGATTATATCCAAAGTAAAGGGGTCAATATTGAATTTCAACTCCTCCCCGATGATGATCCAAAAAGTTGGGATGTGATGAAGAAAAAATATGATGCAGCATAAACTGTCAATGAGGTAAATATTATGGAAATGACCCTTTTTATTTCAGCATTACTTACCAGTATATTTTGCTATTTAGGCGCTATAGAGTCCCCTTGGTTATTTGGTATGTCTGGTGGATTTTATGTTGTTGGTCGACCTTTAGTTGCCGGATTATTAGTTGGTATTGCATTTGGTGATATTCAAGCTGGGGTAGCCTGTGGACTTGCCGTACAAGCTGTTTTTATTGCTAATTTATCTACCGGCGGTGCAACAAATAGTGAGATCACTTATGCGGCATATGGTGGGATTGGTTTAGCCCTTGCCACCACTAAAGACCCAGCTGTCGCTGTAACATTATCAGTATTATTAGGACAGACATTTGGTTTAATCTTCTATAATACTCGCATGGCATTATATTCATTTTGGAATAATCGAGCCCAATTAGCTGCTGAAAATAATGACACCCGCGGTATTATGCTTAATCATTTAATTTACCCACAAATAACAACATTTCTAATTCGTGCCGTACCTATCTTTTTGGCGATTTATTTCGGTGCTAATCTTGTTGAATGGTTACTGAAAAGTGTCCCAGAAGTCATTACCCACATTATCTCCGTTTTAGGCGGTGTGTTACCTGCTCTGGGTATTGCAATGCTAATGAACATTGTTATTAAGTCAAAAATTCAACTTATTTTCTTCTTCGCTGGTTTTGTATTATTAGCCTTTGCCCAATTAAGTATGATTGCAATCGTGTTTATTTCTGCTTTAGTCGCTTATTTATATTATGTCGCTAGCGCACGACCTAGTACAACAAGCGCGCAAGAAACAACCACAAATAATACAGTGGCCTCAAATGGCGTTTTTGAAGATGAAGATTTGTTCTAAGAGGTGAATCAATATGGATAAGCACAATGAAAAATCAAGATTATCTAAAAAAGAATTACGTCAGATTTGGTATCGTTGGGGATTTACACATCTCTCATCAATGAGTTATGAAAAACTACAAGCTCATGCTTGGGCATTTTCCTATATCCCATTTGTTGAAAAATATTATAAAGACGATCCAGAAGCTAAAAGACGCTTATTAATACGTCATTCCATGTTTTATAATACTGAACCCCAAACAGGTCAGATTATTAATGGAATCGTTGCTTCAATGGAAGAAGAGATTGCATTAGGAAAAGATGTACCAGAAGAATTACCCGTCAATATTAAAGCAACTTTGATGGGACCATTAGCGGGTATTGGTGATTCTTTAATTCAAGGTATCATCGTCCCAGTTTTACTTTCAATTGCTATGGGTATGTCTGCGCATGGTAGTGCTGTGGGTCCTATTTTTTATATTGTTGCCTATGGTATTTTAGGTCCGTTAATTTCTTACCTTAGTTTCTTCAATGGTTATCGACTCGGCTTGACGGCAATAGATAAAATCATTGGTGATAATGTAAAACGAATTACTGATGCATTTAATATCTTAGGTATTATGGTCGTTGGTGGTCTTGCAGCAGGCAATATAGTTTTAAATACTAAATTAGAAATACCAATGGGCGATGCGATCCGACCATTACAAGAAGTATTGGATGGTATTTTCCCGAACATTTTACCATTAAGTATGGTTATTCTGGCATGGTGGTTAATTTCAGCCAAACAAATGACCGCAACTAAAGTCATTTTAATACTAACTGCCATTGCTTCACTGGGTGTAGTAATAGGCGTGTTCTAAATTAATGTCTGAAAGCCATAAATCAAAGCCAATCTAATCATAGATTGGCTTTAATCTGTTAAAGAAATCTGTTAAAGATCAATGATCATTTTAATTCAAGCTAATTGATTTTTTACCAACTGAACAAAATAAGCTACACCTGTCGTTAGAATCTCATCATTAAAATCAAATTGTGGATGATGTAAATTCGCACCTTCGCCTGTGCCTAACCAAATATAAGCACCTTTTTTTACTTGTAGCATAAATGCAAAGTCCTCAGATCCCATTGCTGGTCGTGCGTCACAATGTACTTTTTCATCACCAACAATCATTTTAGCTGCCTCAATAGCCATATCTGTCGCATCAGCGTGATTAACCGTAGCCGGGTAACGTCGTTGGTAATCGACTTGAGCTGTTGCATGAAAAGCACCAGCGATACCATGAGCAATTTCTTTAATACGTTGTTCAGCTAGATCCTGTACAGATGGTTTAAAAGTTCTGACAGTTCCTCGAATTATCGCTTCTTGAGGTAAAACATTCCATGTATCTCCACTATGAAACTGTGTTACGCTGACTACAATTGAATCAATTGGATTGATATTACGACTCGCTATTGTCTGTAAAGATGTAACAATTTGACTAGCTGTAACGATCGTATCATAACCATTATGTGGAGCAGCAGCATGAGAGCCTTTACCAACAATTTTAATCTCAAATACATCATAAGCTGCCATTAATGGACCTTTACGAATATAAAACTCACCAAAAGCCATATTAGGCTGATTATGTAATGCATATACTGCTTCAATAGGAAAACGATCAAACAATCCTTTTTCAACCATCACCCTTCCCCCACCTTCATTTTCTTCGGCAGGTTGAAAAATAACGACCACCGTTCCAGAGAAATCGCGATGAGCTGCTAAATACTTAGCCGTACCAAGTAAAATAGCCGTATGCCCATCATGTCCACAGCCATGCATTTTGCCTTTAATTTTCGAGCAATACTCCGCGTCATTATTTTCCAATATATCTAATGCATCTATATCAGCCCGTAGCCCAATCCACTTACCAGGTTGTTGACCTTTAATAATACCGACAACACCGGTTGGTGCAAAATCAGTATAAAGCTCATCAATACCAAAAGATCGCAATTTTTCAATAATAAATTTTGTTGTGTTATATTCTTCAAACGCTGTTTCTGGATAACTATGAAGATGATGACGCCACTCGATCATCTCTTCTTTTAAATTTACAATCTCTGCTTGCTGATATGACATGATTAATATCCTTGCTGAAATAATTTAAATACTTTTGATTATTGTGTAGATTAGCCACGATTAAATAGTGTCTTTAATAATTATGGATAAATAAACTCTGCTAATCGCCATAAATTGAAATTACATATATACACTATAATTCCCAAAATAAATTTTAGAAATGATTAATTGGAATATTTTTATAGCCACAAATCATAAAAATATTAAAAAGATATTGGAATAATAAAAAAATAGTACTGCAATTTGATAAAGCGACGCATGAAATATAAAACTAACGAGCGATTTGCTTTATATTTAGAAAAGGCTCTCAAAGTGATTAATATCTGAAAAATATATTCAACCAATTAATATATTTACTGATAAAGGCGATTATGATATTTATATCGCTACTAATCCAAAAAGACATATTCTTATTTTCAATCTTTTAAACTAGCAAAACAGACTAAACAATCAACTTCCTTCTTGGATTGATTACCAAAACAGTTTATTAATCAAACAAATTCGTTATGCTGATAACAACTATACCAACACAGGAGCGCACTAATGGATATTTTAATAAATAAACCAATAAAAATTTCTATAGACACAATTGAAATAGATGAGCATTTGCCTTCATTAAAATTATGTATTTCAATTGATTTTGAAAGAAATGGTTTCGAGTTAAAAACTGTATCAGTAGCTTGGTTCAAATGCAAAGTATTGGATTCTTTTATTAAAAACCTAGAATTATCTAAATTGGCAGTACTTAAAGATATGGATGGTAATTTCAAACTAAAAATAGACACTAAAAAGAAAAAGTTGTATTGGAGTTCTCTTAAAGAAGGCATTAATGGAAATACATTTAAATCTGAAGGAAATGAACAAATCGATTTAGACGATATAGATAATATATTGAATGCTTTTAAAGCATATCCAAAATGGTGGTAATCAATAATATCAATCTAAACCCCTATTGATTTAGCAATGACGAAAACACTTACTAAACGTCGCTAACCCAATAACTCAGTTAATTTCTTTAGTCAGGGTGATCATATGAGAAAGATAAAATTAAATAATGGGATCGAAATACCAACTTTAGGATTTGGTGTTTATCAAATAGATGAAAAGCATTGTGAACAAGCAGTATTAGACGCAATTGATGTTGGTTATCGCCTGATTGACACAGCAACCGCTTATCAAAATGAACGCCAAGTCGGAAATGCAATTAAAGTGAGTGGAGTTGACCGAAAAGATCTATTTATTACCACCAAACTTTGGTTAAACCAAGCTAGTTATGACGGTGCTAAAATCCAATTTGAACAGTCATTAAATTTATTACAAGTAGATTATATTGATTTATATTTAATCCACCAACCTTTTGGTGATATTTATGGTGCTTGGCATGCAATGGAAGAGCTCTATGAACAAGGAAAGATTAAAGCCATTGGTGTTAGTAACTTTCAGCCAGATCGTTTAGCTGACTTGATGGCCTTCAATAAAATAAAACCTGCTGTGAATCAAATAGAAGTTAATCCATTTAACCAACAATTACACGCAGCGCCTTGGATGCAAAGCAAAACTATTCAGCCTGAAGCATGGGCACCATTTGCTGAAGGAAAAAATGATATTTTCAATCATCCTGTTTTAACGGCAATTGGTAATAAATATAATAAATCAGTTGGTCAAGTTATTTTACGTTGGTTAATTCAACGCCAAATTGTCTGTTTAGCAAAATCAGTGAGAAAAGAACGTATGACCGAAAATTTAAATATATTTGATTTTGAACTTTCAAATCAAGATATGATCGATATTACCGCAATTGATACTGGGACCAGTGCATTTTTCTCTCATCGTGATCCGGCAATTGTAGAATGGCTAACTAAACGCCGACCTAATATTTAATTTTGAAATCGTTCTATAGATTTAATATCAATAAACATAATGATCGCCTCCTAAAAGGAGGCTTTTTACCTCATAAAGAAGTATACGTTAATTTTATATTACGTCTGATAGCCAATAGTAAGTGAAATAAATTGATTACATTCTAGACTGGTCTTATTTAATGATAAATTGACACTCTAGCAAGCAGATGAATCAGATAGAATAATGATTTTTATTCATAAAATGTGCTTATATTTGGATTTGCTATTATTTAATGAAGCCTAACTGTTTAATCTTTAAGATCGTCATCATCAAAAAGAGGGATAAATCGTTCATACTTAAATTCAAAATCAATTTTAGCATTTTCAATATCAACAGTTATAATACAACCTCTCCACGCAGATAAGCCATTAGTTAGGTTATTATCAATATAGTATTGCCTAAGCTCTCTTACCGCTTTGATTAAAGGGCTCGTTATATCACTATCCAATGCATACCAATTTAATTCATCATTTTGATCATAATAATCAAATAAATATCTACAAACATCCATTTCTGGTGAAAATTCTAATTGAGCAATTACTTTTTTTGCTCCATTAGGTGATGATTTAAAAAGTAGTTGCCCAATTTCATTATTTAATTGATCGTCTGTTTTTGTCATTTTATCCACCTGCTTGGTTTAATATTTCTGTATGCCTAAATCGCCCATTATCAATAGAATATGATACATTAAACTTAGTTGGTCTTATATCTGTATCCTGATATACGGGCTCTATCTTAACTTTAACTGTTTTACCGTTTCGTAAGGCATTAGCCCATCTATTTTCTAGAGCTTTCAATTCGCCACGATTAAGATTTGAATTCATTGGCAGGAGATTAATTTTTTCGCCTGAGCCATTTAGTTAAGATGCAATTAAGCCAAATTCTTGTAAAACTTACCATTCATCCTTCTAATTGTTCAATAATAAATATTTGCGTCAGTTCGCTACGGTCGCTAATGTTCGGCTATCAGCCTAGACGCTAATAATAAGAATTTGGCATACCGTTGGATGCTTATAGCACTATATTTATATTCATAAAATGTGCTTATGTTTGGGGTCGCTATTATCTAATTAAGCCTAACTATTTGATGATTTAGATTATTCATCATATTCAGAATAAAGATCAATAAATGGTTCGTACTTAAATTCAAAGTCAATTTTAGCATTTTCAATATCCACAGTTATAATACAACCTATCCACGCAGGTAAACCATTAGTTAGGTTATTATCAATATAATATTGTCTAAGTTCTGTTACCGTATCGATTAAAGGGTCTGTTATATCGTCATCCAGTAGATACCAGTTTAATTCATTATTTTGATTATAATAATCAAATAAATAGGTACAAGCATCCATCTCTGGTGTAAATTCTAATTGAGCAATTACTTTTTTTGCTCCATTAGGTGATGATTTAAAAAGTAGTTGCCCAATTTCATTATTTAATTGATCGTGTGTTTTTGTCATTTTATCCACCTGCTTGGTTTAATAAATTTGTCTGCATAAATCGCCCATTATCAATAGAATAAGATATCTTAAACTTAATTGGTCTTATATCTTTACCCTGATATACAGGCTCTATCTTAACTTTAACTGTTTTACCGTCTCGTAAGGCATTAGCCCATCTACTTTCATGCTTTTTCCATAAGCCACGATTGAGATTTGAATTCATTGGCAGAAGGTTAATTTTTTCGCCTGAGCCATTTAATATTGACGCGATTAAATGCCCGCCTTCGTCACCGTCTATCCCTTGTTTACCTGCTTTCAATTGTTGGTAAGTGTTTCTGTCTAGTGTATCAAGTTTAAGATCCGCCTCAACTCTTACTACTCTTCCTAAATGGTCAGTATCGTATATTTTATTACCGTCAACAATATACCTTGTGTTAGGTTCGGGATTATTAAGTAATTCATTCCAATTGCCTTTGCTGCCTGATTCGGTTTCTATCGTTACAATTTTAAGTTTATAGTGAACTCTCGTCCTAACGTCCGATATCATCCATTTGATTCTTGAGTACTTTAAAGCTCGCAATGAATGGGCAAAGGGTTCAGCAAGCCCGCCTATCAATAACCCTTCTAAAACATTTTTTAATCGTCCTTCCGCTGCGCTATCATCTGGATCGGCTTGTAAATACTCTGTAACTGGGTTTTGTAATTCTTTGAATGATTGGACTAAATTAGAGAGTCGTTCCTCGTGAGGTGCAAAAACTGTAAAATCTGTGACACCGCCGGCTATCGCGCCTTTACCTAGCTCACCCATTTTCGATATGGGTTTGATAAATTTTAACGTCCTAGATACAGGAATAAACCCAATTAGAAATTGGCTTACACCACGAGTAAGCGCACCTGATATTGTTTCCGGCTCTGGAACTTCTCCCAATTGGATAGGGTTTTGTGTTTCAACGTTAAAACCATACTCCATAATGAGGTTAGTTGGCAAGGTATCCCATAACAAATCAGACGCTGACTGCGTAGCATCACGAATCCCCCCTAATATTTGTAATGGTATATCATAATACCAAGGGCGATCCTCTTGCTGCTTATCGAACACTATATCAACATATTTGGCATTTATGGGTAAGCTAACATAAGCGTAACCGTTATTATCTAATGTCCCTTGCTTAAGCATCTTTTGACTGGCATTATCAAAGATAGTAAACGGTTGATTAGCTAGATTATAAACTGTCAATTCTATGTAGTTGTCTTGAGCCTTACCGTAACGTATTTCCAGCTCATAAGCCTTTACTTCGTCAGGGGTTAATTTGCGGGGTGTTCGATTACTCTTTGAGTTTATAACATCATTTGCTGGTTGTAACATGCCAGAATGGTATTCGATAGGCAGCTCAAATAAAATTGCGCGCTGTGATTCTATCGCTTCTTTTAGTCCGGCCGAGAATTTTTTATCGTCTTTATTATAGGTATTGCAACCATAATATAAACCAAGCGCTTCGAGTGTGGGGTATAGGTTCTTACATTCATCTTGATGTTTAACGCAATATTCTACAATTTCATCCAATTTACTACTATAATCATAATAAATGGGTCTTAGTTTACTGTATTCTATAATAGTGTTAGAACTTAAAGAGATAGAACTAAAGGGTGAGTCATTTTCTTTCTGTTTTTGATATTCTTGCCACTGCTTTGTAGTCATTAATAAATAATATTTCATTATATTTATAATTTTTATATTTTATATATTATTTCAATTATCTAAATTTACTATTTACAGTATGGATTAGCAATGATTAAATTGTTTATCTTTTAGTCGTCTTTAAAATAACGGAACTTTAAAATTTTTGTAGTGATTACCTAACTTATTGATTCTTCATCAATCCTTCAATGGAGGAGGGATCACTATTCAGAAGGAGCTTTTATAGGGGTATAAGGGGATAGATGTATGTATAGTATGCATAGTTATATGATAGATTTTAAATTAATGCGGTAATTGAATCAGAATTTATCCTACTCGGGGATTTTAATGGTAATCGGTAAAAAGAAATTGCCTTTGCATAGTTAACTCTTTTACACATAGTTCTCTTAAACTATGACCACTTGATTGATATCCTAATATCAATAAAATGGCATAGACTCCTCAATTATTTTTACAAAATAAATCTCAATAAATCAAAGTAACTCTACGATATGTATAATCAATTGATTATGAAAAGTTAGCAACGCTAAAGACTGATATTGAATTATGCCATGACATGATTCTTGTAATTGCTTCACACAATAAGTCACATAATTCTAAAACGCATGGATTGACAGGTCGTTTAGTACATGCGTTTTTTTGTATATTGTGCAGATATAAATTATCACTATTATTCTATTGATTATATTTTTCAATCATTTGAACTAATTTTTCACTATGGTGTATTGCTTTGGTCTTTATTTCATGTGGCTCAGCGGTTACTGGTGATACCCCATATAAAACAACGGGTGTTAGGTATTGCATTTGGCTATAAAGTGCGGATAGTTTTACGGGTTGATGTAGATGATCGATTATATTAGCGTCATAATCACTATAATTTTTCTCAACTTGTCCGATAGTTAAACTAGTTAGTAATTTTTTATCTTTTAATTTATCGCCTTTTGAACCATAGGCAAATTGATAAGTAAATACTTCATCAAACCATAATTTTAGGATCGCTGGCATGTTAAACCAATACATCGGGTATTGTAAAATGATTAGCTCGTGTCTTAGCAATGCGGCTTGTTCTTCTGGCACATTAATTTGATAGTTTGGATAAAGCTGATGAATATTGCGAACTTCAAGATCTTTAACTTTATTTTGTAAAGTTTCAACAATAGTTTTATTAGCTGTTGATTGTTGAATATTAGGATGACCTAAAATAATTAATGGCATAATATTTCCTTTGTTTTTATACTATAAAAAATTGAGTTACTTTATTTAGTTTATTGACAAATATTTTTTAAGCAATATCTATCAAACTTGATAGTATAGTTAGGAATATGTATGCAAAGTGATGAAGAACGACCATCAAAACGCTATAACAATAAAACTTATTATTGCCCAATAAGTTTAGCAATGGATTTAATCGGTGGAAAATGGAAAGGTGTAATCCTCTATTATTTGCTGTCTGGGGAAAAACGATTCAGTGAGTTAAAGATATTGATTCCAGAAGTTACCGATATGACCTTAAGCATTCAACTTAAAAAATTGGAACAAGATGGGCTTATTAAGCGCAGTGTTTATGGTCAAAAACCACTACTTAAAGTGTTATATAAATTAACCTCACTGGGTGAAAAAATTGGTCCTGCCCTTGAACAACTGTGTTTATGGGGTGAAGGAATTTAGTTTTCATTTTAGAAGACAATATTGTACATTTGGAGGTATCCAGACACCGCGGGCACTACCCATTAACAATTTTCTGCTTCAATTGAAATTAAACCTTGTAATGTGCCGAGTAACTGCTCTCTCGAATGGCTATACCGGTGTGTCACCTTTTGTGGTTTGAGAAATATATTGCTAAGCCTGAACAATTCTAAAACCGCCACACATCACCATAAAGCCTTACCATTTTAATTATAACTATTATAAAAATAATGACTAAAAGCTAAGTAATGCTTACCACAATCAAATGATAATAATTATCATTATACTTAATTATGCTTTTTTTGAAGATTTTGTACATCAGCATTATCCCATTTCTATTTTAGAATGAGTTTTTGGCTCAAAAAGAAAAGTAACAGTGGATAACAATCGATGAAAAATACCTTGTATTTTGGTGTGTATTTTCATATTTAATGGTGGAATTCTTTTGAAAATTATATTTGCAATTGGCTCGTTTTATTTTGTTCAAACATTAATCGGTGGTATTGCCTTTCAAGCGATACCGGCTTGGCTACGTAGTCATCAGGTTGATTTGGACACGATTGGTTTAGTGTCACTTGCTATGATTCCTTGGGCACTTCGGGTCATCTGGGCGGGTGGCGTTGAGCGTTATAGAGTCACTGAATCAGGAAAAATTCGAAGCAAACAAATTGTCATTGCAGGACAAGTGGCGCTGGCGGTGATATTAATTGGCTTATCATTCATACATGAAAATATGTTCATCACACTAATCTCATTATTAATTTTATTATCATTAGTTTGTTGCACGAGTGAGATTGCTTGTGATGCTTATATGATTGAGAATTTAAATTCAAAATCATACGGTATCGGCAATGGATTACGGATTGGATGTGGTTATTTAGGAATGGCAGTAGGCGGTGGTGGGTTAATCTATCTATATGATAAATGGGGATGGCAATCCTCCTTGCTTGTTTATAGTGCATTACTACTCTTTTTATTGCTACCTTTGTTATTAGCGCCGAGTATCAATCAGCTTCCTGTTACAGAAAAAAGCTATCAGAGACCATCTCTCATTAAAACACTAAAGCAACCAATGATGCTAAAGGCGATCGTTTTAGTCTTTTTCTTTGAGATTAGTGGTCGTTTAATTTCATCTATGCTATCTCCTTTTGCGATTGACGCCGGACTCTCTCTCGAGAATTTAGGCAAAGTAACCAGTTTTGGCGGTGCTGCTTGTGGGATGCTAGGCACTTTATCAGGTATGCTCTTTATCCGGATTATAGGCTATCGCTGGTCACTCTTATTGGCGACCCTATTTAAATGCTTGTCAATCAGCTGCTTTATTATATTAAGTCTTCAGCCTAATATAAATCCAATATGGCTTATTGTTAGCTATCTGTTTTTTAACTACACTTTTTCCGTGGGCTTAGTTTGTCTTTATTCGTTCCTAACCACACAAGCGTCGTTGAAGCAAGCAGGATTAGATTTTACATTATTTCAATGCGGAGCAGCGCTTGCTGCCGGATGTTCTGGTTATATCGGTGGTATAGTCGCTCATTATATGGGTTACGTTATACTCTTTAATCTCACTTTAGGTTGTGCTTTATTCGTACTTATTTTTTTGTATCGAAGCTCAATTCTAAAAGCAGTATAGATTTTGTATTAATTGCAACGATAAGCACGAGGTGTAGTACCAAACACCTCAACAAATCGTCTGGAAAGATGACCGGCACAGGTAAAGCCGCATCGAATAGCTATGTCACTAATGGTTAATGTGCTTTCATTGAGTAATTTTGTCACCTGTTGTAAACGATAGTTAATAATGTAACGGTGTATACCAATATCAAACATCTTTTTAAAGTCTCTATTTAATTTAGATTCACTTACTCCAATAACTCTGGCAATATCTTTTATAATTAAATGAGTTTGAAAGTGATCGTGTATAAATAATTGTGCATTAATTACATTTTTGCGATCTCGACCAGTTAAGTTGCTCCTCATTGGTTCGCCATCTGTTGATGAGGAGCACTTTAATTGCTCTAATGTTAACCATAGCGCGTTAAGACTTAATCTCTGTATATTGAGTTGTGATAAAGCATCAGAAGATCTTCTGGCTGCTTGCAATCGTTGTGCTATATCTTTGAGCACCGGGGTAAGTGTTAATCGCCAAATACAGAAATTTGGTGAGGAAAATTGCATATTAGCACGATAGCTATTTAGTGAGCGCTCATTAAATATCTCTAAGAGATCGTCAGGACGGAATTGTAACATTATGATGTTATAGCAGTAATTAGCAGGGAAAAAATCTGTGCCATATATGGTATCGTGTGAATAAGAAAGATAAACCCCATTTGGTTGATAAGACACAATTGATTGAGAACCACGTATATGATGATGCACTGCCCCATTGAGCATAAATACCAGTGATAAATGCTTATTCACCTTAGTATCATTTCGAATATCTTGTAACGGCGCCATTTCTACGAAACCAGCATTAAGTAACCCTTTTATATTAAACCATTCAGTACTGTCAGTAAGTTGTTTGTCTTTGATTGCCAGTTTGGGGGGGTTTTTACTATAGTGAATGGTTTTCATCAGGCACCTCTTTATTATAGTTAAATGATAATAATTATCATTATCCTTAATTATACTTTTTTTGAAGATTTTGTACACCAGCATTATCCAATTTCTATTTTAAAATGAATTTTTAGTACAAAAAAATAACTGTGGATAATAATTGATGAAAAGAAAACTTATATATTTGTGTGTATTAGGTTTGTTATATAATGAGGAATTACTGGCAGAACAAATATCTAAACAAAACGATCGAGAAAATGACTTTGATACTATTATTGTAACTGCAAGTAAACAATCTAATAATGCAGCCTCTTCATTGAATGTATCAACTCAGACTATTTCCAAGACTAAACTCGAAGCCGCGGGGGTAGATGATACTAAAAAACTCTCTCGGGTATTACCCGGCTTGAATATACAAAATAGTGGTAATTTGCTCTATCCTGCGATATCGCTAAGAGGTATCTCTTCTGCTCAGGATTTTTATACACCGGCAATCACATTTTATGTTGATGGCGTACCACAATTGTCGACTACTTTAATCCAGTCTTTGATCGATGTAGATCATATCTCCATGATAAAAGGTCCACAAGCCACTCTTTATGGTCGCAGCGCACAAGGGGGTATAGTTAATATTACCACTGCAAAGCCTAATAACCTATTTCGTGGTTACATTTATGGTGGTATTGCTAGCCGAAATGGTTACCAGAGCCATTTTAATCTCAGTGGTCCATTGGTAGAGGATGTATTTTATGGAAGTGTCACATTGTTGCGCCAATCACAACCAGGTGCATTCAATAACCCATCCACTGGTTCGAAAAGATTGGGGGGCTCCGATGAAAATACGGGTAATATTAAATTAAGGTTGGCACCGATAACCGCACCTTGGGAAATCAATTTTAGTGCAACTGAAGATAGCACTCACTCAACTCAGGATACGTATTTAGACTATAGAAATACACGCAGTCGTAAACTATTAACGTCTCCGGGTAGTTTAGATCCACGTATGCATCGTCATACACATAGTCAAACTCTAAGTGGAAGTTATGATTTCGGCGATTGGTTACTGACGGCTAATAGTGCCTGGCAACGACTGAAATATGAGCGTCGTTTTCCTTATGGTCCTTTCTCAGCACAATCCTCAGAGCATTGGAATCAAAATACACAGGAAATTCGCGCGGCAACACAAGGCGATAACCGCTTATGGGATGGTGTATTGGGGTTATACCGACTGGATATTGATCAAAGTCGCAAATCCAGTTCAACAAATTCTTCCGTCTCCTCGCAATCATTAGCCACTTATATAGATGGAACTTTGCATGTTTCCCAATTTGATCTAGGAGCAGGTTTACGCGCTTCTCATGATAAAGCGAAGACGCATTTTGGTAAAAATAACGTTTGGTCCGCTGGGAATAATAGCGATAATCAAGTATTGGGTCAGTTTTCAGTGGGCTACCTTCTAACACCGGAATGGCGTATCTATACGCGCGTCGCACAAGGATATAAGTCTGCCGGCTTTACTATCACGCCACAAACTGGTTCTCAAGCAAAGCCTTTTGTTGCTGAAAAATCGATTAACTATGAGATTGGATCACACTATGAAATAGATGATTTCCAACTTCAAAGTGCCATCTACTATACCCATACTAAGGATATGCAGCTTTACTCTGGTCCGATGGGTTTTCAAACATTAAAAAATGCGGGTAGTGCAAATGCCTTTGGTATTGAAGCTGATGCAAAATGGTTTTTTACAACCGGATGGGTTGCAACACTAAATGGCAATCTCGCCCACTCTAAGTTTGCCAGTAATGTGACTGCTGATGATTATGCTAATAATCGAGTTCCTTTTATTCCTAAATTTGGCGCTGGGTTTAGTGTAGATGGCATGGTTGCAACGTCAATAGGCGCGATAATGCCTAGAATAGCTATGAATGTGACAGGCCCTCTTTACTTTGATGGAAGTAATCAACTACGTCAAGGTGGTTATACTACAACTGATATTAGTCTGGGTTGGCAAACCAGTGAACGAATTACGGTGTCCGGTTATATCAACAATATTTTTGATAAACGATACCGCACATATGGTTACGCTCGTGGTAATAGTGCTTTTGCTCAATTCAACGAAGGATTAACTGCAGGCGTTAACATAAAAGTTGACTTATTTTAAGTTTAGCTTAGATAAGTTCGAGGAAGGTTATGAACATTTCTGAACCACTTCGTTTTATTCTATTAGTAAAGTTAATGGGTAAGGCTTTTTGGATATCAATACTAACAGCAATCATCTCAACCATTATGACGCTAGTACCCATTTGGATACTTTACCTCATGGTAGAAGAACTGACTGTTGCCACATTGTCTCTTGAACTTATCTATTCATGCTTGGCAGTGGCATTCATTGCCATGTTGCTTCGCTGGGGATTAATTGTGATTAGCCATGTTAGTGCTCATCATGGCGCATTAAAGCTAGCGTATCATTTAAAGTTGCATTTAACCCAAAAGCTAGGATTAGCTCCCTTATCGTTTTTCAGCGCTCATACAGCAAGTGATTTACGTAAAGTAATCAATGATGATATCGCCGCATTAGAAGGTTTTCTGGCTCATTTTTTACCTGATGTGGCTTCAGCTCTTACTCTACCGATCGTCGGATTATCATTGTTACTTTATGTCGATGCGCCGATGGCGTTTATTGCGATCTTATTATTGCCAGTGGCGATTTGGTGTCAGTGGTTATCTATGCGACGTAGTGCTGAACAAGCACGTCAGTGGGGAGAATTACAGATCAATATAGCCCAAAAGGTAAGTGAATATATCCGAGGTATTGCAGTGATTAAAAGCTTTGGATTGAGATCTGATTCGTTTCGTCAACTCAGTCAGACAATTCGTGATGTAGCTCCTTGGGTAGAAAACTATTGTAAAAAGAATATGTTTGGCTGGAATTGTTTCAATTGTTTACTTTCAAGCAATTTAGTTTTAGTGGCTCCTATTGGAGCTTGGCGCTGTTATCAAGGTGATTTAGCGCCAGTTGATTGGCTATTGTGTTTATTAGTCGCCCCTGTGATACTTCAGCCCTTTTTACGCCTTGTATTTGCATTAACGGAGCAAGCCCAACGACAAGGTTCGTTAGATCGTCTTAACCAGATAGTTAATGCCTCACAGATAACGGTACCTCATGTGATTGATAAAGCGAGTTTACCAACGGGAAACCTTGTGCTGTCGTTCTCTCACGTTTCTTACCATTACGATCATCAAAAGTCAGGCCTTCAAGAAGTAACCTTTAATACTTTGCCACATGGATTAACAGCTATTGTTGGACCCAGTGGCGCGGGGAAAACAACGATTGCACGTTTAGCAACACGATTACTGGATTGTGACCAAGGTGAAGTCACCTTGGGAGGGCTCAATATCCAACATTGGCCTTTAGAAGAGTTGTTCAAACAGATATCAATGGTATCTCAGAATGTATACCTTTTTAATGGTACAGTTATGGAAAATTTATTACTCGGCCGACCGGATGCCAATATTGAGCAGGTTATTGCAGCAACACAGGCAGCCTGTGCTCATGAATTTATTCTCTCTCTACCACAAGGATATGACACCCAAATTGGTGAAAATGGCGCTCGCTTATCGGGAGGCGAACGCCAACGTCTTTCCATTGCTAGAACATTATTAAGAGATGCCCCTCTTTTAATTCTGGATGAAGCAACGGCTTATGCAGATAGTGAGAACGAGTGGCTTATTCAGCAAGCTATCTCCAGTCTTTGTAATGGCCGAAGTGTCCTAATGATTGCACATCGCCTCAAAACGATTATTCATGCAGATCAAATAATCGTTGTCGATCAAGGAAAAGTGGTAGGTCAAGGACGCCACGACGAATTGCTTTTGAATTGTCCCTGTTATTGTCAACTCTGGCAAGATGCCGGATTGGGTGGAGAGAAAATAGATGATCATTAAACTTATTCGTGACGGTTATCGGTTGGCGGGTTATCAAGATCCTCGGTTAACAAAAGGATTATCTCTGGCGGCACTTGATGGTTGCTTATTGACAGTAAGTTATTACATTGTTGCACAACTTATCGTGTCCATTTTCAATACAACTATTTCGTTACAGATGATCCTACTAAGCGCGGTCGGTTTATTGTCTTGCTTGCTGGGGCGAATTTATTTAAGTAATTTGGCATTAAGCTACGTTTTTGGTGGTACTTATGCCATGATGGCTGAAGCTAGAATTCAAGTGATTAACCATCTACATGCTTTACCACTAGGTTGGTTTTCAGCAAAACGAACAGGTGATTTAAGTGTTCGTTTAACATCCGATCTTGAACTAATTGAAGGGCTGTGGACGCATTTTTTAGCTATCTTTACTAGCACAATCGTCTCAATGTTATTAATATTGGCACTTCTATGCTGGATTGATATTTTTTTAGCTTTGCTGGTCATTATATCCATTCCTTTTTCCTTTTGGGTTATGACATTAACTCAGCGTGTCATCAATCGTTATGATGAGAAAATGTTGGATACTGCCAGTGATGCACAAGCAGAGATATATGATTATATACAGGGTATTAGCGTTATTCGTGGCTTTGGCCAATTTGGTACAGCCTGGAAGCGCCTTTCTAATAAGTTGTTTCAACAATATCAAGCACATCTGCTGCTGGAAACTAAACCCGCTGCGTTAGTCGCGCTGTTTGGTTTTGTCAGTGAGTTCAGTTTTATATTATTACTTGTATCAGGCGGATATCTATTGTTTCAGGAACGTTTAGATATTCAGCACTTTATCTTGCTCAATTTTTTCTCACTCATTGTCTATCGTCAATTACAAACACTTGGCGATGGGTTAATAAAACTTCGATTTAGCTCACGTGCTATGGAACGTATCAAAGAACTAATGAGTGAAACACCGGTTGCCACATATAATGATGGAAACACCTCTATCATTCCTAGCTCCAATGAAATTACGGTGCAACAGGTCAGTTTTACCTATCCTGAGCAATCCTGTCCGGCCTTACAAAATATTCACTGCCACATTCAGAGTAATGCAATAACGGCTATTGTTGGTCCAAGTGGTTCAGGTAAAAGTACTTTGTTGCAACTGATTGGTCAAATGTGGATACCAGACTCCGGTCAGATTCTTTGGGGTGAACATGATACTAAGATAATTTCTAGTGAGATCTTACATTGCAATATTGCTATGGTATTTCAAGATGTGGTTTTGTTTTCTGCATCAGTATTTGACAACATTTTGATGGGTAATCAGACCGCAACAACTGAGGAAGTGATTCAGACCGCTAAATTAGCTCAAGCTGATGAATTTATTCAACAGTTGCCCGACGGTTATCAAACAATTCTTGGTGATAACGGTTACTCATTATCAGGAGGAGAACGTCAACGACTTTCAATTGCCAGAGCATTATTAAAAAAAGCCCCTATCATTTTATTGGATGAAGCAACTGCCAGTGTTGATGCGTCCACAGAACTGGCAATACATCGCGTATTAGAAAATTTATCTCAGCATTGTACTGTTGTGATTGTTGCTCATCGTTTAAACACAATACAAAGGGCACAGAAAATACTGGTTATGGACGCGGGATGTCTGGTGGAACAAGGGGATCATGACACCCTGCTTCGCCAAAATGGTCTTTACGCTCAATTGTGGCAGCGTCAACAGCAATCGCTCTCATGGCAGCTTACCCCATCACACGAGGAATGATAACGCGATGACTACTTCAACACAGACAAAATTAAACGATTTTACACAATGTGATGTGTTATATCAGGCGGTACGACGGGAGCGCCAAAATTAATTCCCCGAACACATACTGATTATGCTTATTTTTCGATGACCGCTGCAACAGTATGCCGGTTAAATGAAGACAGTGTGTATCTCGCCGTATTACCGGCTTCACATAATTTTACATTAGGTTGTCCGGGGATATTAGGGACGTTTTCTGTTGGTGGTTGTGTCGTATAAGCCGAAACGCCGAATAGCGTGCTCTGTTTTGATCTGATTGAAAAACATCAAGTAACTATCACATCCTTAGTTCCTGCCATTGTTAGCTTTTGGTTAATTGAGCTTTCTTACCACCCCCATCATTTTACTTCTCTTTCAGTCCTTCAGATTGGTGGAGCAAGGCTAAATCCCTTAGTTGCAGAGCAAATTCCAAGAGCATTTAATTGTAAATTACAGCAGGTGTTTGGTATGGCGGAAGGCTTAGTTTGCCTCACATCACTTGATGATACTGATGAGGTGATTTATCAATCACAAGGTTATCCCTTATCTATACATGATGAAATTAAGATCGTTGATCCTCAAGGACAAAATGTAGCAATGGGAGAAATTGGAGAATTGTTAGTCAGAGGTCCTTATACCATTAGACAATATTATCAGGCGCCAGAGCATACACTGCATAGTTTTACCGAGGATGGTTATTACTGTTCCGGTGATTTAGTCCGATTAACACCACAGGGCTATCTGGTGGTAGAGGGACGAATAAAAGAGCAAATCAATCGTGCTGGTGAAAAAATTGCTACAGCGGAAATTGAAGATATCTTATGCAAGGTTCCTCATGTTCATGATGCCGCATTACTGGCTCTTCCTGATGACATATTAGGAGAGCAAAGCTGCGCGATGTTAATCGCTGATCAAAGATTAACTTTGGCAGAACTGCATCAACATTTTAAATTGCAAGGTATTGCACGATACAAATGGCCAGACCGGGTTGAATATATTGCACAATTTCCACTTACGAAAATTGGTAAAGTGGATAAGCAACAACTGGTTCGTATGGTTCTGTGTGATAGAGACACTAATGATAAAGTGTGATTTTAACTTAAATGACATAACTGTATATTCAACTTATGTTATGAAGGCTGAAAAGCATGGCTATTACTATGCTTTTTTATTCTAGATGAGATATCTGTAAAACATATTCTGAGTTTTTGGCCGGACGAAATTGTGCTCAAAGAGCCCTAAATATGGCAGGGTATTCTCACCCTCACCGTTTCAACATTGGTTTTTATCTATTGCCTGAATGAGTGGCCGGCAGGTTGAATTGACTCGATCAGTCATAGCTATGATCGAGTTATTACCGTTGTAGCAGAAAATACACATTATCAAAGTCTGGGTATTGAAAAAATAGTCTCTCTGTCGCTCGGAAGGTGATTGTGAATAGGCTGTCACGATCCGCAGTGCCATTATTAATAATAATTATTTTCAGATCTTTGCCTGTGCCAGTATTGTAGAAGGTTTTCAACCTGAAAATGAGTGGAATAAAACCCAAATCAAACGCATTTACGCTCAATAAGTAACATATCAACTTATTTATAAGGAGACATAAAATAACAATTCCAACGCTACACTCATATTCTTTGCCAACTGATAAACAATTGTCAATTAATAAAGCAAATTGGTATTTTAAGCCAAAAAAAGCCCCATGACTTATCCAAAATATGCAAATCTATTTTGTTAATTTACTATTAATATGATTATCATTTCGGATAGTAGTATTAGTAAAGTTTCGCCATGAAAGACGGTTTATCATGGCTTTTTGGTAGTTTCCCGGCGTTACCCCGAAATTTCGTCGGAAAATAGAAATAAACCCACTAATATTGTCGTAACCTAAATATAAAGATATTTCTGTGATTGGTTTTCCAGCAGCAAGTAATTCTAACGCTTTTAACATGCGTAGTTTCTGACGCCATTGTGTGAAATTAAACCCAGTTTCATTTGTAAATCGACGTGTTAGTGAGCGTCGGGAAATGCCCGCCCAAACGCCCCAGTCATTGATTTTTCTATTATCACTAGGATTATCAGACAAAGCTAAAGCGATTTTTAACAAACGCATATCTTTTGGCATGGGAAGTGCTAGCTCAACTTGAGGCATTGTTCTAATCTCGTCAAGGATCACGGCAATTAAACGCTTCTGTTCCGGCTCCAGTTCTGAATTATGCCATGACATGGTCCGTGTAATTGCTTCGCGCAATAAGTCAGATAATTCTAAAATGTATGGCTTGACAGGTAGTTTAGTACATGCATTTTTTTGTATATAGATACTCCATCCCTCGAATGGCCCATGCGATCTAAGAAGACTATGCTGTACATTTGGAGGTATCCAGACACTATGAGTTGCGGGCACTACCCATTGACAACTTTCTGCTTCAATTGAAATTAACCCCTGTAATGTGCCGAGTAATTGCCCTCTTGAATGACTATGCCGTAGTGTCACTCTTTGTGAAGAGTGGCTGACTGCCGATATGATCATCGGTTCGCTATCAGAAGAAGCGATCTGTGGAGAAATGAGAGGAGTATTCATTAATATGGCCCCGATGGGATATTTTGTGGCTTAAATTGGCTAGTAAAATACTGTTCTACTGGCTATCCTAAAGTCCTCTTAGTTAAATTGAAGATAACAAGTTAGCAATAAATAGATAAGTTGTAAATGAGTAAAATAATAGTTTTTTATACAAATCAATTGTTAATTTTTCAAATTTATTAATTGATTAATAATCCGGTTTTGAGAAGGAACAGATACATGAAAGGAAAACATGTTCTATTTGGAATTAGCCCTTTTAATTCTAAATTTGATGAGAGTTATATTAAGAATATGTTGGAGTGGGAATTCATGCTTGTATTAGCGCTCAATTTGCAAATATGCAATTAAATATCGCCCTTCTAAAATTAGTATTAATACTTAGAATTTATAAAGAAATTACGCCACCCACATTCGATGGAATATATACACGGGGCACAACTAAATATAATCTGGAAAGGGTTTAATATGAAACAATCGATTGACCTGACAACCGCCGAAAGGAAGTTAGTGTTTGCTATGACGCTATCTAGTATTTTGCCGTTATTAGATAGCAGTATAGTTAATGTTATTTTACCCTCAATTTCGCATGACATTAATACCTCTTATGCCTATATACAATGGGCTATTACAGTATATATGCTTGCTTGCGCAGCGGGCATATTACTATCACCTTATGTACATGAAAATTTTGGACTCAAGAAAGCATGGGTATGCTCAATTTTTGTTTTTCTTGTTGGTTCTATATTAGTTGGATTTTCATATAATCTAGTTTCTTTGATCTTATTTAGATGTTTACAAGGTTTTGGTGCAGGAATATTAATTCCTATTACTCAATCCACAATAGCGATTTATTTTGGTAAGGAAAGACTAAAGCCAATTATGGCATTGATTGCTATTCCGTCAGTCTTTGCCCCTGCGCTAGGACCAGTTTTTGGAGCAGTCATATCAGAACAGTTAAATTGGAGAATAGCTTTTTTTATCAACATGCCTTTGGTGCTTGTGGCTTTTTTCTATGGTAGGACGACAATACCTGATAATAAAACGTCTAAATACAATATGAATATTTATGTATTTATGACTTTTTTAATTGCTTTAATACTCTTTTTTATCTCTATTAAAAATATCACTTCTGGGCGTTTTTTTGATATTTTTAATATTATTATGCTAATTTTAGGTATTGGTTTGATGGTGGTTTCGCTTATTACTAATAACAAGTCAGACAGTAAACTGATTGATTTAAGTGCATTTAGTTGTATTCAATATTCGTTTGCAATAATTATGGGATTTTTGACGTCACTTATCTTTTTTGGTTTTATGATTTTTTTTCCTTTAATCCAAGCAATAAAGGATAATATATCTATTACATATATTGGTATGCTACTTGCTCTACAAGGTGTAGGTGCTTGGTTGGCTAGAAAATTTATTTATAAATCTCTAAGTGAGATAAATTCTTTTCTAATTATTGGCGTAGGATTAATAATATCAGCAATAAGTATATTAATTATTCAAGTTGGTGGGAACGCCTCTGAAATCATCGGTTTTATTGTTCGAGGTTCCGGATTAGGCGTCGCCACGATTGCTGTTCTCTCTTCTCCATTTGAGTATTGTGATAAAAATCAAATTAAGGACACGAGTGCAATCACACGAGTTATACAGCAAATTGGTGGTGCATTTGGAAGTATATTATCAGGAATATTAATCCACTTCACTCAAGATCAGATAATTTCAGTAAACTGCGCTTATCATACAATGTTTTTTGTGTCTCTTACTTTTGGTCTTCTAGCGGTTATTGTCTATATTTTTTTTGGTCGAGTGAATAAAATAGCCTAAATCTGCTGCCTTTTGTTGCACTAGCATTAAATTTTTTTCAGATTGGTCAACGCGAGAGAGGATTATTCGCATGTCATGCTCGCCCTACGGGGCGTTGCTAAAGCAACGTTGTCTCGCTACGCTCGGCTCGAACCTCTGATCGGTTCTCATCCTCTCAAAATGCAGATAATAAAAAAGCCTACTCATTGAGTAAGCTCTTTTATTTAAAATTGGTCGGCGAGAGAGGATTACTCGCATTTCATGCTCGCCCTATGGGTCGTTGCTAAAGCAACGTTGTCTCGCTGCGCTCGGCTCGAACTTCTGGTCGGTTCTCATCCTCTCAAAATGCAGATAATAAAAAAGCCTACTCATTGAGTAGGCTATTTTATTTAAAAGTGGTCGGCGAGAGAGGATTACTCGCATTTCATGCTCACCCTACGGGTCGTTGCTAAAGCAACGTTGTCTCGCTGCGCTCGGCTCGAACCTCTGGTCGGTTCTCATCCTCTCAAAATGCAGATAATAAAAAAGCCTACGCATTGAGTAGGCTCTTCTATTTAAATTGGTCGGCGAGAGAGGATTCGAACCTCCGACCCACTGGTCCCAAACCAGTTGCGCTACCAAGCTGCGCTACTCGCCGTTAGGATGCGAATAATATCTTGGTTATTAACAACTGTCAAGAGTGATTACTCAATTTCCTATAAAATTATTATTGATTTAACTAAATCCACAACAGTAATATCTATATAGTTATTATTTTATTTATTAGCTAGTTTGAAATATTTTTACCCTCTGCTGCTAAGAAGTCTAAAAAATGTCATACGGACAATTATACGAACCATCATACGAAAAAATAACAAGAAGGATTTTATTCACAATTGTGCAAGTTATTATCCCTAAAACGGCTTAATTACCGTTTTAGGGTTAGTGATAAATAAATACTATTTTACCGATGTTTCATGGTTAAAAGGGGCCGGTGTTTTACCAATTTGTTGATAGAACTCTTGAACAAACTCTTCATAACGTTGTTCAGCAACCGCCTGCCTAATTTCAGCCATTAACCGTTGATAATAACGTAAGTTGTGGATAGTATTTAATCTAGCACCTAAGATCTCACCGCATTTATCTAAGTGATGTAAATAAGATTTAGTGTAATGTTTGCAAGTGTAACAATCGCACTCGGGATCCAAAGGCGTAGTATCATCACGATATTTAGCATTACGGATTTTAATAACACCGTTAGTTACAAATAAATGACCGTTACGTGCATTACGAGTTGGCATGACACAATCAAACATATCAATACCACGACGCACACCTTCCACTAAATCTTCGGGCTTACCTACTCCCATGAGGTAACGCGGTTTATCAGCAGGTAATTGTGGGCATGTGCCTTCTAAAATTCGATGCATATCTGCCTTAGGTTCACCGACAGCTAACCCGCCTACTGCATAACCATCAAAACCGATTTCGGTTAATCCTTTGATAGAAATATCACGAAGCTCTTGATGAATACCACCTTGCACAATACCAAACAGCGCATTTTTATTACCTAATTCATCAAATCGCTGACGACTGCGTTTTGCCCAACGTAATGACATTTCCATTGATTTTTTAACATAATCCCAATCAGCAGGAAATGGTGCACACTCATCAAAGATCATAACAATGTCCGATCCCAGATCGTATTGAATTTCCATTGAAATTTCTGGCGATAGAAAAATTGCATCACCGTTGATAGGATTACGGAAGTGAACTCCCTCTTCTTTGATCTTACGCAGTTCTCCTAGACTAAATACCTGAAAACCACCAGAATCGGTTAAAATAGGTCCTTTCCATTGCATAAAATCATGTAAATCACCATGTTTACGCATGATGTCTTGTCCGGGTCTTAACCATAAATGGAAGGTATTACCTAATAAGATCTGTGCGCCTGTTGCTGCCACTTCTTCAGGTGTCATGCCTTTTACTGTGCCATAAGTTCCCACCGGCATAAATGCTGGCGTTTCAACCGTATACTCAACACCACGACGATCAAATTTCATTCTTCCACGACGAGCTAATCCATCCGTGTTATCTAATTCAAACTTCATATTTACCTCTTGCAACCAAATAAACAGTTTGGCGCGCCATTATAAAATTGTGATTACTTGAAATAAAAACGCATTTTATAAAAAGCTATCACCCATAATAAAGTCGGCTATAATAACATATAAGTCATAATTTAACGACAAAATACGATTAGGAACAGTGATGAAACGTTTATGTAATACAGCTATTTTAGCTTGTTGTCTTTTAATGCTCAGTGCATGTCAAACAAATAAAATAACGGTAATGAATCATGAGCAATTACAACTATTAACTGATGAGCAAATTATTCAATTCAATCAACAAAGTTGTGCAAGACAAGATCGATACGAGGTATTAGCCAGCCCATCTCATGCATTACAGCAGCATTTAAATAATATTGTCCATCCTTTACCGAAATCTATAAATAATCAAATATTAAATTATCGAGTTTATATCAATACGCAACCTGCGGCATGGGCTTCATTAAATGGATGTGTTAGAGTGACAAGCGGACTATTAAAAAATCTAAACGATAATGAAGTTCAAGCGGTACTGGCTCATGAAATTGGTCATATTGCTCTCAAGCACTCCATTAAGGCTTTTCGAGCAGCAAAATCGGCAGAAGTGATGAGTAATAATGAGATTATCCTCTTAACACCGCAATCACTAACTCAGCAACAAGAACTTGAAGCCGATGAATTTGCAATTAATTTACTAAAGCAGCACCATCTTAATCTTGATGGGTTAATTACTATGTTAGATAAACTTAATCATCATCAAAAACAAGCTAGTCATACGCATCCTGATATGATAGCAAGAAAACAAGCCTTAATTAGAAAAATACACGCTAATTAATAATAAAAACCTTAAGCAAATATTGCTTAAGGTTAATTTTTGTTATTTTTTAGTTATAAACATGGCATCACCATAACTAAAAAAGCGATATCGTTCTTGAACTGCTTGTTGATAAGCATGCATAGTATTTTCATAACCGGCAAAAGCTGAAACTAGCATGATTAATGTTGATTCAGGTAAATGGAAATTAGTAATCAGTGCATCAACAACATTAAAATGATATCCCGGATAAATAAATATACGCGTATCGGCAAAGAATGGGGCAATGTGTCCCGTCTTTTGTGCAGCACTTTCTAAAGCGCGCACAGAAGTAGTACCCACTGCAATAACTCGTTTACCACGTGCTTTACATGCTAAAACAGCATCGACAACTTCTTGTGGCACTTGTGCATATTCAGCATGCATTACGTGATCAGTTATATGATCAACTCTAACAGGTTGAAAAGTCCCCGCCCCCACATGTAGCGTAACAAATGCCATTTCGACGCCTTTTTGCTTTAATTGGTTTAATAACCCGTCATCAAAATGGAGTCCTGCCGTTGGTGCGGCGACCGCTCCCGGTACTTTATTATAGACAGTTTGATAAACTTCTCGGTCATGTTCATCATCGGGTCGATCAATATAAGGCGGTAATGGAATATGACCTATTTGATTTAAAATCGTCAATACATCATCAGGAAATTGCAATTCAAACAACGCATCATGTCTTGCAAGCATGGTTATTTGATACTGATCATGCTCACCTAACAATAGTTCGGCACCTACTTTGGGTGATTTAGATGCTTTGACATGAGCCAATACCCGATTATTATCAAGTATCCTTTCAACTAAGATTTCAATTTTACCACCGGATGCCTTACGACCATATAAACGAGCGGGAATAACTCGGGTATTATTAAATACTAACAAGTCACCTTCATGTAGTTTATCAAGAATATCGGTAAAAATACCATTTTCAAGTTGCCCAGATGGTCCATCTAAGCAAAGTAAGCGACACTCGCTGCGGTTTTCCAAGGGATAACGTGCGATGAGTTCATTGGGTAAATCAAAATGAAAATCAGAAAGTTGCATAACATAAACCGTACATCAATAATGGCTCATTAGTCTAATTGGCTGATAACTATGATGCAAGAATAAATTGCCAATTAATAAATTCAAATATCAACATTCACATAACTACTTGGTATGGCAACAATTGACGACATTTATAATTAAATTCCGTGACTTTATCGCGCATAATTTCCATGACTAAAATAATTATAATTTTTGATATATGACCAATTGGTTCTTAAAATTAGTTTTATATTAACAAGATAATTGATTAAAATATTTCGGAAATTAAATTAAACTAAAAATGACAAGGATTATCAGATGAAGATAAAACTAATAGCATTATCTATATTAGGCTTAACGTTAAATGCCTGCCAAGTAACTCCAGCTAATTTAATCCAGACGGGTGCACAAGCCTATGAAACTGTAACCTTATCTGATGAAGATGTAAAAAAACTAAGTGATGATTCTTGTGCTAGTATGGATTCACAATCAAAAATTGCGCGACCAACAAGTCCTTACACGGAAAGACTAAATAAAATCGCAAAAACTCTAGGCTATAACGTGAACGGAACCACAATTAATTATAAAGTCTATATAACCGAAGAGGTTAATGCTTGGGCTATGGCAAATGGTTGTGTTCGAGTTTATAGTGGTTTAATGGATAAAATGACTGATAATGAAATTCAAGGTGTTTTGGGACACGAATTAGGACATGTGGCACTAGGTCATGCTAAAAAAGCAATTCAAGTAGCATATGCAACTCAATTGACGCGCGGTCTCATTTCAGCATCAACAAACTCAACTATAGCAACCTTATCACAATCCCAATTAGGTGACCTTACCGAGAAAATTATCAACTCGCGATTTTCTCAGAAACAAGAGACCCAAGCAGATAATTACTCTTTTAGTTTCCTAGTTGAAAAAGGAATCAATCCGATCGGTATTGCCAATGCCTTTGATAAACTTGATAGCGGTAAAAGCTCCATTTTAAGTACTCATCCATCATCGAAAAAACGTGCGGAGAATATTCGTCAAAAAATTGACGAAATGAATGCTAAAAATAAAAAATAGTATTGAAATATTAGACGTCTGTTAAAAAATACAGATACGATCCTTAATGAAATAAGAGATAAATAAATTTGCTACTAAGGCAATTATTTATCTCTTAATTAAAGTGAGTGATATCAATATTTAAATATGATTAGCGACGAGGCAGACCACCGAAACCTCCCATACCACCACTACCCATCATATTTTTCATGTTACGCATCATCTTCATCATGCCACCGCCTTTCATTTTCTTCATCATGCGTTGCATGTCGTCAAATTGTTTAAGCAGTTTATTCACATCTTGTACCTGTGTACCTGAACCTAAGGCAATTCGACGTTTACGCGATCCTTTAATTAATTCAGGATTTAAACGCTCTTTAAAGGTCATAGAATTGATGATAGCTTCCATTTTAATGGTGATCTTATCGTCCATCTGCGCTTTAATGTGTTCAGGCAATTGACCTGCGCCTGGCAATTTTGCCAACATTGCACTCATCCCACCCATATTTCGCATTTGTTTAAGCTGATCAAGAAAATCATTAAAGTCGAATTTATCGCCTTTTTTGAATTTCTTCGCCATCCGTTCAGCTTTTTCACGATCAACTTTACTTTCTAACTCTTCAATTAGGGAAATTACATCCCCCATTCCTAAAATTCGCGAAGCAATACGATCAGGATAGAAAGGTTCTAGCGCATCGGTTTTTTCACCCATACCTAAGAACTTGATCGGTTTACCCGTAATTTGTCTAATGGATAAAGCCGCACCACCGCGTGCATCACCATCGACTTTAGTTAAAATAACACCAGTTAATGGTAATGCATCATTAAATGCTTTAGCCGTATTTGCTGCATCTTGACCTGTCATTGCATCAACAACAAATAAGGTTTCAATAGGTTGAACAGCTTGATGAAGCGCTTTGATTTCATTCATCATTTCGCCATCAACATGCAAACGCCCAGCTGTATCGACAATTAATACATCAAAAAATTGCAATTTAGCATGGGCAATAGCGCGATTAACAATATCTATTGGTTTTTGTTGACTATCAGAAGGAAAAAACTCAACTTGTATAGCGTTGGCTAATGTTTCAAGCTGTTTAATCGCAGCAGGACGATACACATCGGCAGAAACCACTAACACTTTCTTTTTCTGTTTTTCTTTCAGAAATTTGGCTAATTTAGCAACACTCGTTGTTTTACCGGCACCTTGTAAACCAGCCATCAAAATAACCGCAGGAGGTTGGGTTGCCAAATTTAAGGTGCTATTGACTTCACCCATTGCAACCGTTAATTCTTGCTGTACAATTTTGATAAACTCTTGACCCGGAGTCAGACTTTTATTTACATCCAAACCAATTGCTTTTTCTTTGACTTGTGCTATAAATTCTCGAACTACGGGTAATGCAACATCAGCCTCTAATAAAGCCATACGCACATCACGTAACGCCTCTTTAATATTATCTTCAGTCAATCGACCCCGACCGCTGATATTACGTAACGTTTGTGATAATCTTTCAGTTAAATTCTCAAACATATTATTCTCAATGACGTTAAATATTTGCTGTAATAATAGCAGAATTTCATCGTTGTGGGTGATGTGATTTCATACTATTACGTTATTTTGTATGAATAATTATAAAAAAATCCAAAAGAATTAATAGATAAATAATCTATCGCCAACAACATCATAAAATTCATTGAATAAAAACGATAAAAGCTAACTTGTTGAAAGTATTAAAACATAAAAATACCCTCGATTGAGGGCATTTCAAATTATTAATATTATTGACTCAAAGTCAGAAGATGATTATCTTTCAATAATATGGATATTTTGTTGGATTTTATCGTTCAAGTTGTTGACCCAACGATTGTAATTACGGTGTACCTTACCATTTGCTCCTTTTAGGTTATCACTTGCAGAGACATATTTAATATTATAACCCTTTTCTGAATAGGTTATTTTAACAACAACATTATATCCACGATTCAACAATTTTGCAGTAATTGTATTATTGTTCACAACTTGCATATTCCAAGAACCAAAAGACCTAGCTTGGGTTGAAGCGGCAGCTAAAATAGATTTTTTTACCTGTTCTTTAGTTAAACCTGTTACAGGTGTATTAAACTCTTTTGGTGGTTGATATTTACCGGCGCAACCAAATAAAGATATAGCTAAAACAGCAGTTAAGACGATTTTCCAGAATTTCATTATTTACTCCTTCATCAAGATTAGTTTAAATGTAGTGTTAATTTAACGTTTTTTACATATCAGTAAGGTATGACCAAATCCTAAACCATCAATATCCTGTTCAACATGAAAACCTGCTTTATTTAGACATTGATAAAATACTTTCGAATGGTAAAAACGGCTATTACCATTAGCTAAGCAGCTAAAATAAAGTGATGATGCATTTAAACTTAATGCACCTGCTTCAAAAGGTTGTCTATCCCAAAATAACTCCATAATACATAAGGTCGCATCATCATGCATATGCTGATGAATTAAAGATAAAATAGACACAATTTGTTCTTCACTAAAACAATCTAAAAACTGACTCATCCACCAGATATCTGCTTGATTTGGCAAAACTGTCGCCGTTAATAAATTGACTGGATAACAGGAAATACGTGATTGTAAGCCGGCTTGTTCAATATTGTCTTCCGCCAGTTTAATTTGCTCGGGTAGATCTAATATGGTTATTTTTGCATCAGGGTCATGATTAGCATAATACATTGCCCACTTCCCTGTATTGCCACCCAGATCATAGATATGCTTTGGTTTTAGTTTTTTGATATGCGGGAAAGCTAAAGGAAAAGAACGGTCAGAATAAAAATGATCAAACTCAAACCAACTTTTTTGGGCTTTTTCTGGTAACTGACTCAAAGCCGGGTAAATGGTTTTCCAATCACCAAAAACACTTAAACCCGAAGGTTTGCCCGTTTTTAAAGCATCTTGTAAATGTAGCATAGCTTCATAACAAACATCTTGGGTAAAATCAAAATTCACTCGCGTCATCTCATCGTGGAGTAGATAGTGACCAACTTTACCTAAAACATAGTGATTATCTTTTAGATATATAATATGCATACTCAGTGCAACATCTAAAAGTAATTGAATCGCATAAGTTGATAATTTAACGTTATGATAAATATCTTCAATTTTTGCGCCCTGCTGGTTGAATTGATCTAAATAAGATAAAAGACCTTCATTGCGCATACATTGCACAGCTTGAAATAAGATGGGTGAAAATGCAATTTTTTGAGCTTCGGTAATAGCATCTAAAGCAGAATATATCTCACGATTATATCTGCTAAGATCGTTTTTTTTTCGCACGAGCTGATATTCCTTTAGATTTTATAATTATTTGTCTTTAAACAACATGGAATAAAAATAATATTAAATTTGAACGTTGTTTTCTGTTAATTTCTACGTAGTATAAAACGTTTATTTTTAAAACCCAAATGCTTATTATGCTGCATTATAAAAACTTTTTATATTCAATAAATTAAAAAATATGTTGGTTAAATTCAGATAAACCACGTACTTAATAATGATATTTAATCATGATTTTAGTTTGGAAATTAATTAATCAACGATATAATAATTTTTCAAAAAATTTATAATAAAAAAACTGAATTATTAAAAATAAAAATGAAAATATCGTTTTCAATCGAGAAATGGTTTGCTTTGTCTTGCGGTCTATCAAATCAAGAAGAGTGGATAAATTGGGCTAAATCGCCTAAGCATGATTGGAATTTACCGTTACCAAAATTGAAAAAATTACCCATTCTACAAGCCCGTAGAATGAGCATACCGTCACGTTTAGCTGTTGAAGTAGGATTAGAGCTAACTGAAAATGCCAATATTGATTTTGCTATTTTTATTAGTCGACATGGTGAACTTGAAAGAACTTACAAAATACTAACAACACTTAATCAAAACCAAGATATTTCACCAACTGATTTTGCGCTATCTGTTCATAATACAGCATCCGGATTATTGTCTATTATTGCTAAGCAGACGTTTCCAATCAGTTCTATTTCTGCTAATCAAGATGGTTTTCATCAAGGTCTGATTGAAGCACAATCACTCATTAATCAAGGTTATCAACGCATATTAATTATTGATTTTGATGGAGCAATACCCGAGATATATCAACAACAGATTAATAGTGATATTCCAGCCTATGCATTTGGTTTTATCATGACTGCCGGTAATAGTTGCGAAGTCGAAGCCATCTTTAATACATCTTCTGCAATTGAAAACGACAAGACTGACTATCCGCAATCATTAGCATTTTTGCACGGCTATTTAAACAAATCCCCTTCTTTTTGTTTGCAAGGTAATAGGCAAAATTGGTTATGGACAACAAATTTATAATGGCAAACTTATTGACCAAACTTAATCAATTTTGGCGAATCATTGCCACCGCATTTGGTTTTACCCTATTTGGTTTAGGAGGCTTGCTTATCCTATCGATGATTTGGTTTAATTTACTGCGGATTTTTGTCTGGAATAAGACTAAGCGCAATATTATTGCTCAATATAGCATCAGTTTGAGTTTTCGATTTTTTATATGGATCGTTAAATCACTTGGTGTTATTAACTATCAATTTAATGGGTTAGAAAAACTCAAACATGATAAACACTGTTTAGTTGTGGCTAATCATCCCTCATTGCTAGATTTTGTATTGTTAGCATCCGTAATGCCACGTTGTGATTGTATGGTTAAAGAATCACTGCTAAAAAATTTTTTCATTGGTGGAATAATAAAAACAGCCGGCTATATACCTAATACCGAAGCCAATAAAATGTTGCCCTATTGCCAGCAGACGTTAGCTAGCGATGGTAGAATTCTCATTTTTCCAGAGGGAACGCGCAGCATTCCAGGAAAAACGATTGAGCTACAAAGAGGTGCTGCTAATATTGCATTACGTTGTCAAGCTGATATACGAATTATTCAAATTCAGTGTAATCCGCCAATGCTGATTAAGCACCAGAAATGGTACGATGTACCACCCCAAAAACCTTATTTTAACATCACGGTTACTGAAAAAATTGCAATTGCTGATTTTCTTAGTCCTAATGAAGAAAATATCTCGGTTTCAGCAAGGCGATTAACGCGATATTTAACATCGAAATTAAATCAAGAATAATTTTATTAAAAACATGATATGACCCAAGGAAGATATATGTTCTCGTTACAAGAAGAAATAAAACAGATCATCATTGATACTTTAAATTTAGAAGAAATGACAGCTAATGATATTGAAACCGAAATGCCTTTATTTGGCGATGGCTTAGGTCTGGATTCCATAGATGCCTTGGAATTAGGTTTAGCTATTAAAAATCGTTATGGCATAGTGTTATCAACCGAAGATGAAAAAACAAAACAAATTTTCTATTCAGTTAAAACATTAGCTGATTTCATATCTTCACAACAAAATCAATAGCAAACAAAAGGTATAGACAATATTATGGATAAACAACAAATTTTTGATGAAATTCAAACTGCACTCGTAAATTTATTTGAATTATCGCCAGAGCAAATTAAACCTGAATCTAAATTGTTTGAAGAATTAGATCTAGATAGTATTGATGCTGTTGATCTCGTCGTACATTTGCAAAAAAAGATAGGTAAAAAAGTTGATCCTGAAACTTTCAAAGCAGTTAGAACAGTTCAAGACGTGGTTGATTCGGTAGATAAATTGGTAAATAACTAATCATTGCTATCTGACTGATATGAAAAAAATCATCTTAATATTAAAAATTATCATTAATATCCTATTAATCAGCTATCCTGTCGTCGTTTTTTGTTCTTTACACTATGGGTATTTTGATTTAGCCATTTTTTGTTTAATAATAATTTTTATATTACGATTATTAACTCAATCAGCAGATCGCTCTCAACTTTATTGGTTCGGTATGATCATGCCATTTATTGGGCTTTTCTTTGCTATTTCCAGTTGGTTATTTACACAATATCAATTATTGCTCTATTACCCCGTGATGGTGAATACTGTTTTATTGACGTTATTTCTATATTCCTTGAAAAAACCACCGACAATTATTGAGCGATTTGCTAGACTTAAATATCATGACCTTTCACAAACAGAAATAAGATATACACGTCTAGTAACCATTTGTTGGTGCTATTTTTTCCTATTTAATGGCAGTATCGCATTAATAACGTGTTTCATGGATAATCTAGCATGGTGGACGCTTTACAATGGTGGTATTAGCTATGTGCTTATTGGCTTATTGATGGGGGTTGAATGGTTATTGCGCAAGAAACGTCCTCAATAATGCCGTTATCAAAACAGATATTACGAAATAATCGAGATATCATTGCCTTTCGTCATCATCAGGTTTTGTTTGTAAATGATTTAAAACAACAAGTATGTCAGATTTACAGACAATTACAATCATCGCCGGTAACCCATTGGGCAATGGCTATGGAAGATAGTTTTAATTTTGTTGCTGGATTACTCGCACTATTCTATGCCGGTAAACACCCCATTTTACTTAATCCATTACATACAGAATTAGCACCACATTATCAGGCAATATTGACCGATCATTTAACAACCGACCAAATTAAACTCTCTGATAAAAATATTATTAATATTGTTCAATTAGCCAATAACGATCGTTATATTGAATCCGAACAGCAATTGCCTAGTGATTTCCAATCGCATCAACTAACATTATTTACGTCTGGTTCAACTGGTTTGCCCAAACCCATTACTAAGACAGTGACCCAGTTAGAGCAAGAGATTTCGATCATAAATGACTATTTTGGTGTTTTTTCTGCACAACTCATTACAGCTTCCGTAAGTCATGAACACATGTATGGGTTGACCTTCAAAATTATGTTAGCACTTACTAACCAATTACCGTTTGTTTGTGAAACTATACGTTATCAAGAACAATTGTTAGGATATTATCCAAACCAAATTATCTATATTACTACACCATCAATCTTAAAAATGTTGGATAGTAATATTGAAAAAATTGTTTGCCAAAAAGTCATATCAGCCGGAGGCCCATTACCTTATCAAGCGGCAAAACTGTGTTTAGCATGTTTTGGTACGCTACCTAACGAGATATACGGTTCAACAGAAACAGGGGTCATTGCCACCCGTATACCCGATAACACTAATGTACCATGGCAACTATTTCCAAAAATAAAGCTACAAATTGAAAATGACAATGTTAGTTTGCACTCACCCTTAATTCATCATTTAGAATCGCTTAATGATAGAATCAATTTGATTGATGATAAGCATTTTTATCTTAATGGACGCTCAGATAAAATCGTTAAAATTTCAGAAAAACGGGTATCACTCACTTATATTGAACAACAACTCAATCAATTACCCGAAATAACTCACGCTTCCGTAATTACATTGGAACAAAAAAATCGCACTATTTTAGCTGCGGTACTAATCCTATCTGATTTAGGACATCAACAATTACAACAAATGGGGCATTGGCAATTAACTCAACATTTTCGTCATCTTCTTCAAAATAAAATAGCACGCGTGGCAATCCCTAAAAAATGGCGATTTGTAAAACAATTCCCCGTTAATGACCAAGGTAAAACCAGCTATCTTGAATTGAAAACATTATTTGATAATTCGAAAACAATGATAAAAAAACTGCCAATTGAAAAAAATATTAGCGTCAATGAAACGAGTGCGACGCTTGATTTATATATCCCCGATGATCTTTTTTGGTTTAAAGGACACTTTCCAACGCAACCCTTATTACCAGGGGTAGTACAATTAGATTGGGTGGTACATTATTGCGAAAAACTATTTGCGATTAAGCCAACTATTGAAGCTATTGATATTGTGAAATTCCAGATGCCCATTTTGCCAAATGATAATTTGGTTTTGCAAATCAATTGGTTGCAAGAATCTAATAAATTGCAATTCACTTATACCGTTGGAAATAAAATAGCGAGTACGGGAAAAATTAAACTATGACATTTGATATCGCACCCAAAAACTGTTTATCCCAATACTGTTTTGTGATCCCTTGTTATAATCATAGTTATAAAATAACGACGGTATTGCAAAAGCTTGAGCAATACCAGCTACACTGTTTTATTATTGATGATGGCAGTGATAATGATAAAGCTACTGAACTGGCATTAGTTTGCGAACACTATCATTGGGTAACATTAAATCGTTTAGATACTAATCAAGGCAAAGGCGCTGCCGTGATGATGGGAATGAAAATTGCCTATTCTCAAGGTTATACGCACGCTATACAAATAGATGCCGATGGTCAACATAATTGTCAAGATATTGCCGAACTTATTAACCAATCGTTAAACCACCCTACCGCTCTTATTTCTGGTAAACCCGTGTATGATGACTCTGTCCCCAAACATCGTTTAATTGCACGCTACATTACTCATTTTTGGGTTTGGATTGAAACACTCTCTTTTAATATAAAAGATAGCATGTGTGGTTTTCGTGTTTATCCTCTTGAATCATCCATAAATCTAATCAATAAAAATCATATTGGAAAGAGAATGGATTTTGATACAGAGATCATGGTAAAACTGTATTGGCAAGGAAATGATGTGATATTTGTGCCAACCAAAGTGATCTACCCTGAAGACGGTTTATCGCATTTTAAAGCCTGTAAAGATAACGTGTTAATATCTTGGATGCATACCAAACTCTTTTTTGGTATGTTGCCTCGCGCTTTATCTTTAATAAAAAGACATCGTACAATAAAAAGCTCCCAACAACATTGGTCACAAACCGATGAACGCAAAGGATTATGGGGTATAAAATTCATTTTAACTTTATACCATATTATGGGACGTCGAATCGCTAAAATTGTGATGTTTCCAGTAATCCTCTATTTCTGGCTTACTGGAACAAATGAACGTAAAGCATCAAAACAGTATTTAAAGCTCATAAAACAGCATTATCAACAGGTGCCCAATATCAATATTCATAAATTAACAACCTTCCATCACTTTTATCAATTTGGCGAATCTATTTTAGATAAATTGGCGAGTTGGCGGGGTGATATCACTCTTGATGATCTTTATTATCCAAATAAAAATGAGTGTTTATCGGTAATCGAACAACAACGTGGCATTATTTTATTAGGTTCACATTTAGGTGATTTAGAAATGTGCCGAGCCATTGCTAGCCTATCACACAAGATTACCGTTAATGCGTTAGTATTCACTCACAATGCGGTACGTTTTAATAAAATATTATCGGAAACAAATCCAAAGGCGACAATTAATCTAATACAAGTTGATTCTCTCGGTCCTGATACTGCCATTAATCTCAAAGAAAAACTTGAACAAGGTGAATGGATTGCCATCATGGCGGATAGAACATCAATTAATCCTTATCAAAGGGATAATCAAGAAGCAGTTATTTGGGCTGATTTTTTAGGTAAACCCGCGCCTTTTCCCAAAGGACCTTTTATTTTGTCATCGGTATTAGATGCCCCTATTTATCTGATATGGGGATTAAAACCAAATGGTCGCTATCAATTCTATTTTGAACATTTCTGTGACAAATTAAATTTACCAAGAAAAGAGCGTCAACAAGCATTACAAATAGCGGTACAACATTATGCTAAGCGTCTAGAACACCATTGTTTAATTTCACCTCTTGATTGGGGCAATTTTTATGACTTTTGGCAAAATATAAAACCTAATTCATTAAATAGAGAAGAATCAGAGAATGATAGATAACACAATCCACAGTACTACCATTGAGTTAACGACATCCTTTCATGATACGGATGCGATGGGAGTTGTTTGGCATGGCAATTACTTAAAATTTTTTGAAAAAGCCCGTGAAGCATTGTTTCAAAAATTTAATTACGGCTATAAGGAAATGTTGGAATCAGGATATATGTGGCCGGTTATTGATACGCGTGTCAAATATGTTGCGCCAACGATCGCAGAACAAACATTGCAAATTACAGCATCATTGGCGGAGTATGAAAATAGAATTAAGATTAATTACCTTATTAGAGATTTAGCTAGCGGGAAAAAGACCACAACGGGATATACCATGCAAGTTGCAGTTGCAACGCAAACTAAAGAAATGTGCTTTGTCACACCGGATATCTTTTTAACTTGTTTTGGATTATTAAAATGAAAAAATATCTAATCTTCTCTTTTGTCTCAATTTTGTTTTTTACACAATATTGCCAAGCGCTCACGCTAGAAAAATTGCAACAACGTTTTAGCCAATATTCGGTAATTCGCGCCAATTTTATACAAGACAGAACCATTCAAGGTTTTAATCAATCTTTGCACTCAACAGGTAAAATGATTATTTCTAAAGACTTAGGGTTGTGGTGGCAACAGCAAACACCTTTTGTCATGACCTTAAAAATGAATGAGCAAAGAATGCAGCAAATTGTCGGTCAACAACCTGCACAAATCATCAGTGCTGATGATCAACCCCAATTATTTCAATTTAATACCCTATTAGCCGCAATATTTAATGCGGATAGAACAACATTAGAAAAGAACTTTCAGCTTAACTTATCTGAATCAGAGCACGATCAACAATGGCAATTAGTATTAATTCCACAAAGTGCACCACTTGATAAGATATTTAAACAAATCACTTTAAATGGTGATCAATATCTAGCAAAAATTGTCATTGATGATAAACAAAACGATAAAACTACCATTGTATTTACAGAACAACAAACATCACCATTAACTGAGCATGAAAAACGTTTATTTGAATAATCATAACATATTGAAAAAAAGTGCTCTCTTATGGCTAATACTCGTAATTTGCCTCATCATTTTGGCGGGTTGGTTATTTTCGAGGAGTAAGCTTAATACCAGTGTATTATCGTTGTTGCCTCAAGCAAATAGTACAACTATACCTAACGAATTAATCGATGGGTTTCAAAATAGATTAGATAAGCAATTAGTGTGGCTTATTAAGCCTGCCCAAATTGACAATGTTGCACCTGTTCAATGGTGGTACAATGCATTAAAAGAGCAATCATTTATTCAAGAAGTGAATGGCTCAATTGACTCTCAATTTCAAAAAGATTGGGCGCAATCTGCCTATCAATATCGCTACCAATTAGTTGATCCCATCACGCTACACAGAATAGAAAGTGATAGTCAATTATCATGGATATTAAGTCAGCTCTATTCACCATTTAGTGGATTAACAACCAATGAACTTGTCCATGATCCATTACTTATTACGCGTTCCACCCAACTAAATCAACTTAGTCAAAAAAGTCATTTGACCGTCAAACATAATTGGCTTACCGCTGAGGATGAACATAATAATACATGGTATATGATTTATGCTGAATTAAAAGGTTCATCTTTTGATATGAATCAATCTCAGCATATTGTCGAACAATTAAACACATTAGCCGATTCACTGCAACGACAATGGTCAGACACGGAAATTATCAAGCGTGGTGTTTTATTTTATAGCCACGCAGCAAGTACTCAAGCTAAACAAGATATCACTACTATCGGTAGTCTATCCATTTTAGGTATTATTGCTTTAATCATTCTTATATTTCGCTCAATCCGCCCCATTTTATTAACGCTGCTCTCTATCACTATTGGTATTGTTTGTGGCGCGGTCGCTGTGTTGGCTATATTTGGTGAAATACATATCATTACGCTAGTAATGAGTACCAGTATTATCGGTATAGCTATTGACTATGCACTGCATTATTTAACGGAACGCCTGTTATATGGTAATCAAGAATCACCATGGCAAAGCCTTAATAAACTCATCAGCACCCTAGTTATTGCGTTAATAACCAGTTTGTTGGCTTATTTAATTTTGCTGTTTACTCCATTTCCGGGATTAAAACAATTAGCCACATTTGCTATTTTTGGTTTGATTGGGGCATTTTTAACTGTCGCATGTTGGTATCCTTTTTTAGTGCAGCGATTACCGACCAGACGAAATATTGCCGAACCTTTTTTCGCCAAATGGCTCGCGCTTTGGCAAACACGTAGTATGCAATTTTCAATGACTTTATTAGCCTTGCTTTTTATTAGTCTAGGTTTATCACAACTCAAAATTGATGATGATGTCGGTCAATTACAAGCTTTACCAACCGATCTCTATCACCAAGAACAAAAAATGATTGAGATCACCAAACAAACCAACGATCAAAAATGGTTTATCGTTTATGGACAAACTGCTGAACAAGCATTGCAACGTTTAGAGGCTTTTCTACCCTTTTTAAATCAAGCTAAAGAAAATGGATTGATGGACGACTATCAAACCATTAATTTACCTTCTCAACAGCAACAGCGATCTAATATTGCTAGCATAAAACAGCATGCTCCCGTGGTTATTGAGGGGTTGCAACGATTAGGCATTACACCGTCAGAACAGTTATTAACGATGACTGATGATAATTTAATGTCGCCAACTCAATGGCTTGCAAGTCCCCTTAGTCAAGGGCGGAAATTACTTTGGTTAAGTTTAGAAAACGAACAAAGTGCCATACTTATTCCAATTAGTAATATTCAAAATATCACTGAATTAAAAAAGCTAACCAATACATCACAAGGTGTACAGTGGTTAGATCGTAGACAAGATTTTAATGATATGTTTACGAGTTATCGACAACATTTGAGTCAATTACTTGCGATAGCTATTACAGTGATCTGCTTAAGTTTCATCTATCGCAATTGGAAATATGGCATAAGAATAGCTTTAAAAAGTACTTTACCTACCTTATTGTCAGTAGGAGCTTCATTGGCGATACTAGGATTAACACATCAATCTCTTAATCTGTTTTCAATGCTAGCTTTAATTTTAGTTATCGGTATCGGCATTGACTATACACTATTTTTGAGTAACGCTAAAAGTCAAACAACAGGGGCATTATTAGCGGTCTCAATGGCAGCTTTAACAACTTTACTCTCATTTGGTTTATTAGTGCTAAGCCATACCCACGCTATTGTTGGGTTCGGTTTGGTACTGACAGGGGGGATTTTTACGGCATTTTTATTTGCTCCGATCGGGCAACCACCTAATCAAATAAAGAAAATATCATCAACCTCGAAAAAATATAATAATTAGGTATAAACATGACAAAAATTCAAAACTTGCTAATAGGCTTTCTTATATTATTACTCTGCTCATGTATAAGTAAACCTAATAAATTAGAAACTTGGTTATCGAAAGGCGTTAAAGTCAATTTACCTGCCCCTCATTTAACCCAAACCTATCATGATCAACAATTACTGACTTTTAACTATAATGGTCAACAACATTCATTAATTGCAATGATTGACGCTGATAATCATTCACTCAATGTAATTGGTCTTTCAACCTTAGGTATTCGTCTATTTAAAATTGATTATCGTGATAATGAGATTAAAACAGAACAAAATATATTTATCAAAGAACTGCCACCTGCCTCACAAATTTTGTCAGATATCATGTTAAGCATCTATCCAGTTGAACAATGGCAAGCAGTTTTACCTATTGGTTGGAAGTTAATTGATGATAAACAACATCGAATTTTAGTGGATGATAAAAACCAAACTATTATCGAAATTAGTTATCTACCATCAACATCCTCACTTATTCGCAAACCTAATCATATTCACCACCATGTGTTTGGCTATCAAATTGCAATAGGTAGTATGGAGTAATCATTATGGTATATATTTCAGCATTAGGCGCAATTAATTCCTTAGGAAAAGATATTGACCAAATCCGTGAGACGTTAACGCATAACTATGATTCACCTCATTACTTAACCGAAGATAACCACTGGTTATTACATGAAAAAAGTTCATGGTTTGGCAAAGTTCATCATCCTTTACCAGAGCTACCCGATAATTTGGTAAAGTTTATAAGTCGCAATAACCGATTGCTTTACGCGAGTTATCTACAAATTGAATCAGAAATTCAATATGTTATTGAAAAATATGGTCGCCAACGAATCGCCGTGATTTTGGGAACCAGTACGTCCGGTATTCATGAGGGTGATTTAGCTGTTAAACATTATTTAACAACACAGCAATTACCCGACGGTTACTATTATAATCAACAGGAATTGGGTGATCCGGCTTGCTTTCTTGCAACATTACTCGATCTGCAAGGTCCTGCCTATACGATTTCAACCGCCTGTACTTCTAGCGCACGAGCAATTATTAGTGGAAAACGATTAATTGAAACAGGCATCGTTGATGCAGCCATTGTCGGAGGGGCAGATAGTTTAAGTCGTATGCCAATAAATGGCTTTGCTGCTCTAGAGTCAATTTCAGATAAACCGTGTATGCCCTTTGCTCAACACCGCAATGGTATCAACATAGGGGAAGCCGGTGCGCTGTTTTTACTCACTAAAGAATCAAACTGTGATATTGCCATATTAGGTATTGGAGAATCATCAGATGCATATCATATTTCAGCACCACATCCAGAAGGTATAGGAGCAGAAAAAGCCATGGCAATGGCTTTAGATAATGCTGGACTTAAGGCTAATGATATCGGTTATATTAATCTCCATGGCACAGCTACACCATTAAATGATCAAGCTGAAAGTAAAGCCGTATATCGACTTTTCCATCAATATAATACCGTTTGTAGTTCAACTAAACATCTTACTGGTCATACATTGGGAACAGCTGCGGCGACGGAATTAGTCATTAGCTATCTATTGTTAGAAAAAAATATACCACTACCACAACAAAGTTTCTTGCTTTCGCCATTCGATCCTAAATTGGATAAAATTGCCATCGTGACGCAAACAATGGAGCTTGAAAAACCCGTGATTATGTCAAATTCTTTTGCATTTGGTGGTAACAACGTCTCTTTAATTATAGGTAAGAAATAATGCAATACCAATTAGCAACAGACTATTTACCCCATGAAACACCCATGGTAATGCTCCAAGATGTTCATTTAGTAGATAATGAAAATTGTATTTGTAGCGTTCAAGTTAGTAATGAAAGTGTGTTAGCACCCTTTTTAAATAAGCAATCGGCATTACCTAATTATTATGCTATTGAGCTTATGGCTCAGACTATCGGTGTCTGGAACGGTTATCATGGACAAAAAACAAATCATAAAACACAATTAGGCATGTTATTAGGTGGTCGAGCAATTAAGTTGACAGTTTCTGAGTTCCCATTGGGTAGCTTATTGATCATTCATGCAAAATTAATATTACATGATAATAAATTAGCCAGTTTTGAATGTGAATTAAAAGTGGATGATATCTGCTTAGCTTCAGGTCGACTCAATGTCTATGAACCTGATGAATCAGAAATGGCAATGTTATTTGGCGAACACCGTTTAGGAGAAAAATAATGACAAAAACAGTTCTTATTACTGGAGCAAGTAAAGGAATAGGTAAAGCAATTGCTTGTCAACTGGCTCAAGATGGCTTTGATATAGTTATCCATTATCATAGCGACCAAAAAGGTGCTCAAGAAACCTTAAATACAATTGAAAAAAATGGTGGCAAAGGTCGTTTAATCTCTTTTGATGTAGCTAATCGTTTACAATGCCAACAAACTATTGAAGCTGATATTGAGCAACATGGAGCCTATTATGGTGTAATAAATAATGCGGGCATAATCCGTGATGGCGCCTTTCCAGCACTCACTGATAAAGATTGGTATGAAGTCATTCATACTGATTTAGACAGTTTTTATAATGTATTGCATCCATGTATTATGCCGATGATTGGACTACGCAATGGCGGGCGAATTATCGCTATCTCTTCGGTTTCTGGCATTGTTGGCAATCGTGGTCAAGTCAATTATAGTGCAGCTAAAGCTGGAATCATTGGCGCAACTAAAGCATTAGCATTAGAACTGGCTAAACGAAAAATAACCGTAAATTGCATTGCACCAGGTTTAATAGATACAGGAATTTTAGATATGGAGCCCATTGCATTACAAGAAGCAATGAAAATGATTCCATTAAGACGGATGGGCAATGTTGAGGAAGTCGCTGGATTAGCTAGTTATTTAATGTCCGACATTGCTAGTTATGTGACCCGTCAAGTCATTTCAATTAACGGAGGTATGGTATGAGTAAGCGTGTTGTTATAACTGGTATGGGAGGGATTACCGCATTTGGCAATGATTGGCAGACCATTCAAACTCGCTTAAAACAAGGTCAAAATGCAGTCAGATATATGCCTGAATGGGAAGTCTATGATGGTTTAAATACTAAACTCGGTGCCCCTATTGATGATTTCGTTTGTCCAGAACATTATACCCGAAAAAAAATACGTTCAATGGGGCGTGTATCATTAATGTCTACACGAGCAACTGAAATAGCTTTAGCACAATCGGGACTACTTGAGGAATCAGTACTTACAGATGGCAGAACTGGCATTGCTTTTGGTTCATCCACGGGTAGTACTCAACCCGTTGCAGCTTTTGCTACTATGCTAAATGAAAAACACACAAACAATATTACTGCTACTACCTATGTACAGATGATGCCACATACTACTGCGGTTAATACTGGACTATTTTTTGGTTTAAAAGGGCGTGTCATTACCACTTCAAGTGCCTGTACATCGGGTAGTCAGGCTATTGGCTATGCTTATGAAGCAATTAAATATGGCATGCAAACTGTCATGGTTGCCGGTGGCGCAGAAGAGTTATGCCCATCCGAAGCGGCTGTATTTGATACGTTATTTGCTACGAGTCAGAAAAATAGTGATCCTAAAAGTTCACCACGCCCTTTTGATAAAGATCGTGACGGATTGGTAATCGGTGAAGGAGCTGGAGCATTAATATTGGAAGAATATGAACATGCTAAGGCACGCGGTGCCAAAATTTATGGTGAAATCGTTGGCTTTATGACTAACTGTGATGCTAGCCATATTACGCAACCACGGAAAGAAACCATGAAAATATGCATTGAACAGGCCTTAACACAGGCGAATTTATCGCCGTCTGCTATTGGTTATATTAGTGCGCATGGGACTGCTACTGATCGTGGGGATATTGCGGAAAGTAATGCCACAGCTGAGATATTTGGTAATAAAACCCCTATTTCATCATTAAAAAGCTATTTTGGTCATACCTTAGGAGCATGTGGTGCACTAGAAGCGTGGTTATCAATTGAGATGATGCATAATGGATGGTTTAATCCAACCATTAATCTAAATAATCCTGATCCTTTGTGTGGTGAGCTAGATTACATCATGGGGAACGGTAGACAATTAGATGTAGAGTATATTCAAAGTAATAATTTTGCTTTTGGTGGTATCAATACCTCGATCATTATTAAACGAATCTAATCGACTTATATTTCTATAAATTGCTGTAAGTTAGGTATCAATAACGCTTCCTAACTTACAGTAATAACAATGAGTTATTATTATATTTATTGTATTTTCAAAATATACCTATAACAAAATATACCTATAAATAGTGACTACTTATTTCTACTTTAGGTAGTAAAGGTAGTAATGTTCCGTTTGGTATTATCAGAATCAACTATTTTCTAAGAATTATCATCCACTTGATTTTTCCAAATTGTTATTGGGTAATCTAATAACTGGGTTTCTTTAGGCTTTAATCGACCAATCTTACCGGCCTCTTGTATTGCTTCTGGCCATTTAAACTGCCAACACAAACATTCTGAAAGAAAATAACCGAAGCTAAGTAATGGTAAAATAAATATTAATGACGGTATCAGAATTAGATAGGATACCAACTTCGGCGTCTGATTAAATACATCAAATATTGGTTTAATCTGCTCCTGCCATCCACGAAAAGGTAGCGGTAAAGTTGTCGTCAGACGCGGTTTTGGCAATCCTGCTAACCCTGTTTCCATATAACGTCGAATAAATTCCCATTCATCACGATTATCTTGAGGTCGATTAGTATTCTTGCCAATACTAAAACCGTCAGAAAAAGGTAAACCCGTTTTATAAGATGGAAAATAAAAAATGTTAACGAATTGAGATTGTTCTTGATTGGAATGATGGCTATCAGTATTAATTGGCATAATATCCTTCCAACGAAAAACTACCGTTCCACCGCAATGTTTAGGCCTTTGAATAAAAACTTGTTGGGTAACGCGATTAAATCTGACGCGAATATGACGTAAAGTAAATAACTCAAACCGACAGATGTGCCGACAATAATAGATAAAGAAATAGCCAAAAATAATAAATAATAAGGAATAAAATGATACAAATAAAATAGCTGGGGCAAGATCACTTTCTTGATTAGTTACTATTCTAGCTATCATCTTAATTGCCAAATAAGCATAACTGCAAGGAATTAAGAAAAGGACTAAACCCAATAAGGTAATAATACCACGAAAATGTTCCCCTCTCCCCCCACGTATCTCTAAATAAGAATCATTATAGGCATAATAAGGACCAATAGGACGAGGATTATCACTTACTTTTATTTTAGTATAATTCCGGCGAAAATCACTGGGACGCAAATGTTTGGCAAGTTTAGGCATTTGCCACTTCCTGCGTATCGGTGCAGAAACTGAATCACCAAACCACATTAGCCATTCACTAATATACATTAGAGTTTATACCTCCTTCCAACTGAAATAGTTTATTAATTATTTTGCTTATCAAGCATTATAATTGTGCTGTCATCATGACCGGATATTTAGAATTATCGCTATCAGTTTGGTTAAAACTCAAATAATGCCATCATTAGTCGTGCTAACGTTAAATAATTTTGCTACTTATCCTACTTGGTTTAAATATCATGAAGACAGAAAAACGTTTTATATAGTGCATAATAGATGCAATTGGACAGAAAAAAAATAACAAATGTTGAAATCATTATCAATTATGATGATTAAACGAGCAAAATTATAAATCATCAATTTACTATGCTTTTTTCGTGTACAGAAAATATAGTGATTTAATATTTAACGCATAGCGGTTCATTTTGTTCTAACGCAAATTTATTTGATGAGACTAAAATGACCATTATTCAGTTGTTATTTTTGTTAAATTGAGATTTAAAAATTACGACTAGCATTCATAATAAATAATGTAACGATGGTTTTTATATTCTGTTAACAATTGTATATTATTGATTATTATAATAATTTGTAAGTATATTACATAATATGTAACAAATATAGATTTAACTTACAAATAATTATTATAAAAGTGTTCCATTTTTCACTGGGTTTGATTAAATACCTTTACAAAGGCATTGCAAAATAATATTGAGAAAGATGAGAAGATATATTTATACAAAATCGTTCATCATTGATAACTATGAAAAAATAATGACCGGTACTTCTTATTAAATAAAATAATAATTCAATATTTCAAGTATGAAGGATACGAAGGAATAATAAATTGCCTAGTAAATAATATCAACAGTGATCAAACAATAATAAAAAAATAAAAAAAATAATAAAATAACATGAAGACTTGAATAAAATAATAACAATATGCCCTATATAAGGGCTTAATTAAACACGTTGTCTTCGTGGGCTAAAATCCATGTGAGCTTTACCATCTGGTGTGAAATAAGTACCGTATTTTACCAAACCACCTTCTTTAAAATGACATATTAATTCATAGCTTAATACCATTTTGTCTTCATTTTTCAGTAAAACAATCTCAACATCGGACAAACGTGGTTCGTATTTGATTAATGCATTTTTCATCGCATGCATCAAATCATAAGCGGATGAAGGCAAGGCCTGATAAATCATAGACATATCAGGCAAACCATAATCAGGGATATGTTTAACAACCCCTGCTCGACTATTTAGAATCCGTTCAATATTATCCATCACACTAATAATCGTTTGCATTCTCTCATCAATTTCGTGAATCGCCATTCCGGAATGAAAATAACCAAATAATGAATCATATAATGAAGGCCCCATGGCTTAGTCCTCTGGAATTAATTCTAATGTAAACTTGTTAGCAATAATTTTTCGTGCACTGGTAATATTTAAATCACGACGCTTTAGTAATAATCGCCAATTATTTTTCTTTAAATCGGGTTCTTTAAATAATGCAACAATACCCAAATAATCGGCATCCTTATCATAAGGCGTATCAACTGAATAAGATGTATTAGGTTTTAGTACAATTTCTTTCAAAGCCAGTAAAGATGCACCGAGGGTCTCTTGATCACTATCTACCAAAGATGGATAAGTCGCAGATTCAAAACTCTTAGGATCTTTGAGTTGGTAAATACGAATCATAACTGGTGATGAATGATTGTTATCATCAGTATTAAGTTCCGCACGTGCAGTAAAGTCTAAATGTACTGTTCTGACATCCCACACAAAAATGGCTTTAGCAACATTTGCCGTTCCTTCTGTAACAGATTGCGCTGCTCCACAACCTGTTAAAATGATACTAAATAGACAGTAAATAATTGTTTTTAAATTTCTCATAGTTATTTCCTATTACTATATTATGCAGCTAGTCCTCGATAACGCCCAATATTGACTTTAATTTCTCTTGGTTTGGTATTTAATTGAATTAAAGAAGCGGTTTGACCTAGTCGAGCGGTTGAACCAATCAATTGTGTCCGAGGGAGGAAAGCACTTGAAATTGATAAAACCAAATGAGCCTCAACTTGATAACCTAAATAAACGCGTAATAATGTCATAATATCTTGATGCAATTGTCCGCCCGGCAATAAAGGTTCCACTAACTGAGCCTTACGTGGCTTTATGATAACTCTCACACTTTGGTTACATTCTCTAAATCGGCTCCCTAATACTGAATTACCGCTCAAGGACGTGTTTGCGTCACCTAACTTAGATCGATCCGGTACATTTACCCATACTGTATGAAACTCCTCTACGTCAACATCACAATCAGCAACTAATACTTTTATCACACCAACAATCCCACTTGCTGTGCGAGTTCGTTGTGTGACTAGACCTAATAAAGCTAAAAATCGCGAAACTGGTGTGCCGATTTGCTCATGCGTACCTTCAATACCTAAACCAGTTAAGCCAAGTAAACAGCGTGAAACGGGGTCTTTACCGCCATTTAAATAACTTGCTGGATAATGATATTTCAGCCAAATACGATAAAATTGCGTTAAAATTCGGTGGTTAAAAATATCTAAAAAATCAATAACAGCTTGATAACCATCTGCTTTACATACAATATCATCTAATAATACCGGTGGTAAGACTGAATCAACGCCATATAAACCAAGAAAACGTGTTCTTACTGTGATCGGACGTTTTAAATAGGGTTCTCGTTCAATGCATAATAGTTCACCAGCTGGAAAGCTCATCTCTTTTGAGGGAGCAAAACGTATCGGATCGTCTACCGGTGATTCAGTCGTACCCATTTTAAGTTCATAGTCAGTTATTTGTTCTAATAATTGACAAAATCGATAAAAATTAACTTTTGGTAGCTTGGCCTCAAGCTGTTGCATTAAAGCGCTGGTCGTGATGTCTTGCTGCTGTTCCATGTTACTTTTTCCCCTGTCGGTAATAAGACTAAAACCAATTTAGTGAATAAATTCATATCCGCATAAAGTGCAAAAAATTGATTTAATAACTCACCAAATAATCTTACATCCCCTTCACCAGTGAATTGGTAAGTATTAATGGTAACTTCAATCTCAATACCTCGTTGTAACAAGCCTTTTTCTATGCGTTTAATTTCACGGTGATTTACATCAACAATACCTTCTAATCGTCGACGATTAAGTTCATCATCTGTCCAATCATAAAGCGCTAACGTTCCACGTAATACCTCAGCATTCATCAAAGATAAATAGTTAGGCGCTAAATGCGATAATATTCGCCAATGAAAACGATCCTCTGTTGGTGGATAACACGGTAAAGTTAGTGCAGACAGATTCTTAACACTTTCTATATAGGCCTGAGCACTAGCTAAATGATTAATACTAGCGTTACGTAACGCCTTGCGCGGTAACATGCCATTAGTACCCGTTACCCGAAGCGACAAGGTTTCCTGCTCTAGATTTTCATTTTTATCCCAAATCTTGCCACCCAATATGAGCCAAGTATCATGTAAACCTGACGCTCCTTTACGGACGTGGGTGTGGTAATAACGTTCAGGTGCATCATGTCGTAACATCCCGCCACGATGTTTAAAACTGGTAAATGGAACATAATCATAACGACCATTACGCGTAATAGCTTCAACGTGTTCGATAGAGTAAATTTCAACATGTCCATCTTGACGCAATAAAGGTCTTAGTAAATATTCACTTTCTAATTGATTAACAACAATTGGATCGGCTTCAAGATCAAATAAGTTAATAACAGGTACACAGTGTAAACAGATATTGTGATGATCAAACGGCATATCGGAAGGCCAACTTTCACTTAATACGAGATCAATATCAACATAACGGCAGTGTTCCGGTAACTGTTTGACATCTAAGCCATGTAAATCAACGAACATGAATTTTTCACGGAAGGTAAAATACTCGAGTAATAATTGATAACCAGCAAATGCATTATCAGGTTTAAGCCATAATCGATCCTCATCAGCAAACCCAACGGGGGTAATATATCCTTTAAAAGCTAGCCGATTTTCTGGTTGATTTGAATAGCGGATATGCATTGAAGCAACTTGATGAGTAAAGGCAAAATGTAGTCGACTAGCAATTGGACCATCCGCATTAAAATATAACCGTAAACAGGAAAGATCTAATTGTTCAAAATCGGCTAATTCACCAAAACTAAAGCGCAGTGAAATTATACTTCGACCATCAGAACCAAACGTTCGCTTAGCTTGCGTTAGCTCAATCGGCTGTAAATTAACAGCTTGTGTTGTGCGATATTTACACTGAGTACCCGCAGCGCCGACAGATTCTGTTAACACCATTAATCCTGCATTTATATTTTCCTGACGGGATAACGTAGCACAATCTGGCTTTAATTGAACGATTGAAAGCGAAGGTATTAAACGTAAATAATGAGGCCAAAGTAGACTGACTAGACTTTCTGTCAATTCCGGTAAATCGTCATCAACCTTTTGCCGTAATCGCCCCATTAAAAAAGCGAAACCTTCAAATAACCGTTCAACATAAGGATCGCGATCACCAACCTTATCTAGGTTTAATTGTGAAGCCCTATCGGGATGAATTTTAGCAAATTCTTTACCCGCCTCGCGCAAATAGCGCATTTCCGATTCGTAATAACGCTGTATTAAATCATTCATTGTTTTTCTCTATCATCCGTAATGTTGTTGTTATTAAATATAGTCAGCACATTACTTATTATTAACCAATAACAGTAACAGAGCGTGCAGGATCAAGTTGAACTAAATCATGCTGTAATCGTTCAATTTCATTTAGTAATTGATTTCTATCACTGTCTTTATTTGGAATTTTCTGTTTTATTAATCTTATTAGATGTTGTTTAACATCAAAAATTAATGTAGGCTCCCATTCAAAAAGACTAAGATCACGTTGTTTTTTATCTAGCCCCATTAATAATTTATAAGCAATATCAGTTTTGCCTGATTGCTCAGCAATACGAGCTTGAGTATATTGCAACAGAAAATTTTGTTTTGGTAAACGGATCATTGGTAAATTTTGTAACCATACGAAAGCCTTTTCTAATCCATCACTTTGCGCTAATTCCAATGCTTGCTTTTCAATTTCATTCCAATCGTTATCACCGGAAACGGCAATCGGAACCAGACTGGTTTCTTCATCTAAATGGTGGATTTTAGCTTGCGTAGCGATCCAATGCAGTGTGTCATCATCAGCAAAGGGAATACCATTATCAAAGGTTAGCCGTTCAATACCCGGTAGCCTTTCTAAGAATAAACCAACATCGGTTAAGAAAATTTCAGACCAACGTTGAAAATAATCACCTTTTTTCTGTAGAGCTAAGACGGCTGCACGTTGTAAATCAAACCAAAAATGATTTGCGCCTTCCATAAACGCCGCTTCTACACGTTCAAATAACTCATCCCATTGCTGTTGTATTATCAAACGATTTATATTTTGACGTAATTCAGCTCTTGGCGAAGGTAATCGTGTTTTACCACGATGATCCATTGGTGGTAATTGATCAATGGTATCCCAACGTAATGCGCGCAATAAACGACCCGCTGCTAAATACCCACTTGGTTTTTCACGTAAATACGCAGCCATTCTTCTTGCTTGCTCAAGGAGATCGCGTTGCGAACGAATAGTGATGTCATCTTCTTTAGGAGTTGATACTAGCGTTCTTTCTTGTTCTGATACTGTGGGTTGTGAAATTGCCACTTGTGGCGTTGGTTGTGGTTGTTTAACGCTATTAGCGAAGAAACGGATTAGCGCATCCAGATCCGGAATTGATGATTGTTGATAAGGGTCTTCACTATTAAATAGCTTTTTGTTACATTCATCAATCAAATTCAATGCTGCAATAATGCGCGTTAGATTTTCTTCTGAAATGGGAAGTAATTTACTTAATGCATCGGTAAATTTAGCACTCGCTAACCATTCAATAGCATTTTTACGTATATTACTGCGTGATGGGTAAAGTGCTAATCCAAATTTATCAAGTAATCCTGCTAACAGTTCAAGACCATCGGCAAAGCCACTTGCACCATCGGTTTGTAATCGTGCCAAACAATAATAGGTCACCACCCGAATATCTTTACTACTTTGTTTTATGATTGTTTCACTGACATTAATGATCAGGGGGTAATCAATTCCCGATAATTTGGCGACTTCTTCTTTGATTTCTTGAAAGTTATCGTGATACGTTAAATCCTCACCAACGGGCTTTTCCGGGCTAATCGGTAATAACCATGTTGACCAGTTGTCATTAAGTCGTGATTCAATAGATTGCATAGCATCTTGTTTATTAAAAAAACGACTTATTAATTGACCTAGCATAATTATTCCTTACATCTTCTATTATTATTAATTTTTAATTAGCAATTGCCAGTTGCTATGCTTCATTTACCTTGGTGGTAATAGTATTTACATTATAGAGTTAACTGAACATTTTTAAATATGTAATTACCATTTAACCATATGCAATCACTACCAACCACCAACGTGATTTATTATCAAATACAGTAATAATAAACACTTATAGCGTTACTTTTATCGATTCTTCCGTATTACGAATATCAAATACATTTTTTGGTAAACTAAAATTACGTAATTTTAGTAACATTAATGGTCCTTCACCGGATTGACTACGTAAAATATATTTCAAATTTCTATCATTAGCCACTTTCCAAACCACTTCAAAACGTCCGGAATCTATTTGACGTATCATAGCTGATTCTAGTAGTCTAATCCATGCCCAATCGCCAGAATAGTATTCATATAACTGCTGTCCAGTTTCATCACTACTCCAACTTAATTGTGCATAAGGTGAATAACCATCGCCCGGCCAAGTAAAGCGTTGCCAAACTGGCATCTGGTTAAAATAATCCAGTTTTTGCTTATCAATGTAAAGTTCACTTCGCATCACATTACCACCGCTGCGCGCCATTAAGTCGAATGATATTTGAGCATCGCCACTAATCAGTAACAGATTTGATAATTGATTAAAAAGATTAAGCATTTCAATAAATTCTGGCGTGAAATTTAAACCTTGTGCATTTACAGGATTAATTACCCAATTTTCACCTTGTTTTTCCAATATTCCGCCTAATTCATTGCTGATAAACTTATCAATCATACCGGCATTAGGGCGTAAAAAGCGTGCTAACTCGGCTAATGAGGCATCGTTATCGCTATCTTTAAAAGGATAGCGACCGGCAAAGGCTTTTTCCCATTCATAAACAATTTGTGAATTCCAAGTTTCATTAAAACTACCTGCTGCCGGAGTTAAAATAACTTGCCAAGCTTGTTCAAGTGGTTGTTGGAATAAACTATAACCAAAACCTAACCATTCATCACCTAAATTAGCAGCTATTAAATTACCGTAATCTCGAGTTTCACTTAAATCAACCGACGTACCTTGGAACACGCTTTTAGCTAACAATTTAGCCATAGCTTGTGGATTTGCACTACTGGTAATATTTTGCAGTTTTAAACGCACTTGTGTCACGCGTAATAAGTACGTTTGTAAGCTCATACCATTATTATCCACTTCGCTGTTCATCAGATTAAGTACCACACCAAAGGTTGGAGTTAACGGTCCTGAGGCTTCTGCTTTAACATTTAATTTAGCTGGATCTCTTTCTTTAATTAGCTCTTTGGCTGAACGAACAATATTATCCGATAACCCTCCGCCACTATATGCAACTTCAGCATGATATTTAATGACATTCATTAAAGCAATTACTGGCGATTGCCTTACATCAGACATCAGTGTTAATTGCTCAATCACATCCGCAACATTATTAGCCTGTCGCCATTGAATATTATTTAAAAAAAGTAACCACGCCGAGCTATAATCACTAAAATATCGCTCGGTTAAATGTTGACGTAGTACATCCGGTGAAACGGATGAGGTCATTACTTTTGAACTATCACTTAGAACCCAGTCAATCTGTTCTTGCCGAGATTTTGCCGCACTGGCTATTTCATCTTTTATAAAATTCTCCCAGGCTTTACGTGTGAATACGCCTGGCACTTCTTCATTAGAACTAAATAACATGCGACTATCTATATCGCCCAACATTATCGTTAGGGTTTGATTTGCATAGTTTTGACTCGCACGCTGTAAAATAGCTTGATAAATAGTATTTTCCGCATTTTGAATACCAATTTGATTGATGAGAATTTGACGCACATCTTGGACAAGCTGTTTAGTTGGTTTTTGGGCTAATTCTGGATGATCTTGTATTGCCTTACCATAAAACTTCACCAATTCAGGCATCAATTTTTGCCATTGACTAGTTTGAATATTTGCAGGCGTACCCCACATACGGGTAGCGAAATCACCAAGATAGTTCACATCAATTTTATCAGGATTACTTAACATTAGATAAGCTTTTAAGACTTCATAGCTAGAATTGATGACCTCATTTCGTTTGGGATCACTCGGTGACATAGCGGTTAATCGAACTAAATAGCTTGATTGCCATTTAAAAAATGGTTTGGCTATATTACGTTCATTCGCCATCGTATAGTGAGACCATAATGCATTGAGTAATTTATCATTTTGATTTAAACCAAATTGATAACGAATAGGTGCTCCATGCTCCTTGCGATACATCAATTGTGACATTTTTAGCAATAAGGCATACTGTGCTTCTAATTGATCGCTATAACTCGCCACTGCTGATTGGTTAATATTATTAACCAGTCGTGTACTATCCATAATTAATTCTTGATTATGGTAATAAGAGGTTAATTGACCAACCCCAAAAATGCCCGTCACGAGTATAATCAAGGAACAAACCATCATTTCCCAAGCTACACCAATTCTTGATCCTGATTGTTTAACAGAATCATCACTAATCGTTTGCCATGTTGGCGTCATTAATAAATAATGCTCTGGTAAATAATTCTCTTCATCTTCTTTTATTTCTTGGGGGACGGGAGCAAATAAAAGACCGCGTGGTGAGTTAATTTTAGGTAGCGTTAACCATTTAGATAACCATTGCTTGATTCTAGCTTTATCACTGGTAACCAGATCTTGGCTTAATCTTAACAGAAAATCATGACCCAAATCTTGCATTACCTGTTGCATACCTTTTTCACAACACTCTTGTGCTAAATGGTCTAGCAACGGATCGACACTATCTAGATTAATTAATTTCAGATGATTGAAAAATAATCCTATGCTTTGCTCAATTCGTCCTTGTTGTTGCCATTCGCTTGCTCGAGTTGAAACTAAATAAATAGGTACTTGCCAACCTAACACTTTATTACGTTCCCTTATTTGCATGGCAATTTTTTCTAATCTGTACTGCTGTTGACGATTTAGTTGCAAATAGTTAGTAGGTAATAACCAAATAATGGCGTCCAGAGGTTTACGACGTAAACCAATAATCCGACCAAGGGAATTCTTAAGTGTTTTAAGCCAAGCTTTATCTATTTCATTCTCAGCGTTACCACCATATAGCATTAATGTTTGATCAGTGACTTGCCAATGGTCATTAATTAGATTAGGCAATAAGGTATCTACATCAGTAGATGTTCCCAGTACCAAACATTTGCGCACTTTTCTACGCCAGAATAAACCAAATTGAGCATAAAAATAGCGTTTTATTTCATTAAAAAAGATCTGATCCTTTTTGTTGTTATTTTTATCTTTAACTTTTTTGTCTTTCTTGATAAAGGATAAAAAATCTTTTTCCCCTAATTTTTTCCAACTTAACAGACCAACACTGTATAATATTAAAAATATAAGACAACCTAATGTTAAAAAAAGTAATGCGGTCACTCGTTGTATGAGCGTATCTAACCCAACGAGATCACCATGAAAATAAATGATAATTGCAAATAAAAGAAAAATGCAAAGAACAAAAAACAAAATTCCCCAATACCATTGTTTATTCATTTGTCGCTTCCTGATTATTATTAGGATTATTACTAACAGATTTAACAATCAGCATCTGTAAGCTATCAGTTTTATAAATTACTAATTGTGGTAATTGACTTTTTTTCGTCTGCTCAATCGCTGCTGAAAGAGCCAATGCTCCACTTGAATTCCCTGTATTGCCAAAAATGAGATTCAGATCAACGGTATTATTCACAGTAATGCTAAACTCAAGAGCATCAATTAATAATAATATTGCTACTTTTTCATCATAAGGTAATCCAGCGAACCATATGTATTCAAGATCTTGTTCTTGACAATCTCCCCACTCAAGGGCGGTTTTTAAAGCATATTCGATAGAATCTGAATCTTTAAATTTTTTAACGGGTCGATGAATTGCAATATGATTTTGTTCAGATGGTTTATCTGTATAATTTAATAAAAATAGTGAAATAAATTCACCACTATCAACTAATGGCTTTTCACGTAGTGTTATTTCACAATACAGCTGGTATTTTGATTCTCTTGAATCTAACCATTCATCAAGGAAAAATAAACCTTCATTTTTATTTGTGAAATAATAATTTGTAAAAATAGTGTTCTTATATGGTTCGAGAAGCTTTTCGATAATAGTTTGATGATCATTAACTTCAGTATTAACAGAAATGATTAAATTAACGTCATTACTAGGAATAATATCTTTCAAAGCATCTTTGAAATTTGAAAATATAAATGCGAAAGCTTGTCGTATTCTATCTTCTAATTCACCGCTAAAGCAGTCAATTCGTGTATATTTTATGGGTATATATTCCCCTTTAGGTAACTTAAATGTGAACAATTTATCAGCCATACCTAAAGTAGTGGAAATATCATTTATATTATTACAAATGTTTTCCACCATATAGATATGGTCAATTAAAGTAATATACTGTTGAGCCACATATATTAATTCTGCTTCCGTTTTATCGTGCTGTTCATTCCATGCTTGAACGTAAGAACAGCGCTGTTCATAAATAAATAGCCGGATACCATATACTAATCCAACAATCAAAATGGGGAAAACAATAATAAATACCCATGTTAAAGTTGAATATTTAATTGCCGTATCATTAAGAAAAACCAACAAAAATAAGACGATCAATATAATTAAAACAAAAGCAAAGATTGACCACTTCTTTTTACTTGGTGGTTTAGGATAAGGTAATTTATCAACTAATTCTCTTAAATCTATAGTCATTACCGTTTACCAAAAGATTGTATTGATGATATAAGGCTACACCCACACGCACATTTATGTCCTTCAAAGGCAATTGGGATACCATTATCAGTTATATTAGGATCGCCCTCTATAATTTGAGTGGGACCATGTTTATCTTTAGGGCAAGAGACCGTATCACCTACTCTTGCAACGCCTTTGCCTTGCACAATGATCGTTGTTGATGCGGTTAAAACACAACCGTTATGAGTTGTTTTATCGCCAAGTCTTATCACACCTTTCATTATTTTCACCCCTTCTTAATTTTAATTATTCTTGATTAGTACTAAATTAAGTACTTTCACATATTATTTAAGGATTATTTTTTTAATAGTTTATAATATCAATTGATACTAAATTCTATTATTAACATTCAATACTTTTAGATAATATCTTAATTCACAGGTCTTTCACTATTAATTGCGCAGCGCGCGGTGACATAATAAAATCCATCAAAAACTTCCGGTGTATATTCCAACCATAATTTATGTTTGGTTCGGGAAAACGTCATTTGCAAATCAGTCGGATATTCGTAACCTCGCACCACTTTAGAAAACCCTGTACCACCGTAACCATCGGTAAACACCGCCTCGGCAGGTCCTTGCGGATTGGCTTCTGGTGAATGACTATAGTAATCCGGATCAAACCAGTCATTAACCCATTCAAATTTGTTATACCCCATATCATATAACCCTAAGGGCGTTGCCGGAAAACTGCCTACGGGAAATGAATCAATACCACCTAAGCGACTTCTTTGCTGTTGTTGCTCATCTGACGGCACATTTCTGCCCGGCTCAAATAGTCCATTATCAGTTGGGTATAGCACGAATTGCCCTCGGTTTCGTGCTGCGTACTCCCATTGTGCTTCTGTCGGTAAACTGTAAGGTAAGCCTGTCTGCTCACCTAACCATTGGCAATACTCTTGTGCAGCTTCCCAAGGCAAAAAAGCGGGCGTTTCTGATTGTCGCGGTGATTCGGGAGTATTGGTGCTTATCTTTAGCCATTTTTTATTTTCAAACTTACTATTGAAACCATCCTGTCTATTTTCTGCAGTGATATGTTCAATAGGATAAGGATTACCTAAACCCTTAGACTTACGATATAACAAATAATCATGAAAGGTGATTTGATAGCGACTTAGTGAATAGCTCTTCAAACGCACTTTATGAATTGTGCGTACGCCATAATCTCCGATACCATAATATAAACCGCCGGTTTTTTCTTTATCTAAAGGACCAAAATCCCCCATCATAAATTCACCGCCTTCAATAAATACCATATCGCTCTTGCTACGTGTTATCAATTCAGCAATTTCAGACTGCAAGGCTGTGTTCTGACTCGTTACAGAATTATCCATTTGACTATCGCAACCCATTAATAACCCAAGACTACAGCCTAATATCAAACCTTTCTTGTTCATCCTCATTCCCGTCATGATTACTTATTTTAATTAAGCGGTTTGTCATGATTTACGGCGCAGCGCGCGGTGACATAATAAAGACCATCAAAAACTTCCGGTGTATATTCTAGCCATAATTTATGTTTGGTACGGGAAAACGTCATTTGCAAATCAGTCGGATATTCGTAACCTCGCACCACTTTAGAAAACCCCGTACCACCGAAACCATCGGTAAACACTGCTTCGGCAGGCCCTTGCGGATCGGCTTCCGGTGAATGACTATAGTAATCTGGATCAAACCAATCATTAACCCATTCAAATTTGTTAAATCCCATATCATATAACCCTAAGGGCGTTGCCGGAAAACTGCCCACTGGAAATGAATCAATACCACCCAAGTGCCTTCTTTCCTGCCGTTGCTCATACGACGGCAAATTTCTACCCGGTTCAAATTGTCCATTATCAGTTGGGTATAGCACGAATTTCCCTCGGTTTCGTGCTGCATACTCCCATTGTGCTTCTGTCGGTAAACTGTAAGGTAAGCCCGTCTGCTCACCTAACCATTGGCAATACTCTTGCGCAGCTTCCCAAGGCAAAAAAGCGGGCGTTTCTGATTGTCTCGGTGATTCGGGAGTATTGGTGCTAAACTTCACCCAATCTTTACTATCAACAGTGTTATCGAAACCACGCTTTCTATTTTCTGCAGTAATATGTTCAATAGGGTAAGGATTACCTAAGCCTTTGGATTGACGGTATAACAGATAATCATGAAAGGTGATTTGATAACGACTTAGTGAATAGCTCTTTAAACTGACTTTATGAATTGTGCGTACGCCATAATCTCCGATACCATAATATAAACCGCCGGTTTTCTCTTTATCCAAAGGACCAAAATCCCCCATCATAAATTCACCGCCTTCAATAAATACCATATCGGCCTTACTACGTGTTATCAATTCAGCAATTTCAGACTGCAAGGCTGTATCCTGACTTGTTACAGCGTTATCCGTTTTACTATCGCAACCCATTAATAACCCAAGACTACAGCCTAATATCAAACCTTTCTTGTTCATCCTCATTTCCGTCACGATTGATTATTTAATTAAGTGGTTTGTCATGGTTTACGGCGCAACGCGCGGTGACATAATAAAGACCATCAAAAACTTCCGGTGTATATTCCAACCATAATTTCTGTTTGGTTCGGAAAAATGTCATTATTAAATCCATCGGATATTCGTAACCTCGCACCACTTTAGAAAACCCTGTACCACCGTAACCATCAGTAAACACCGCCTCGGCAGGTCCTTGCGGATCGGCTTCCGGTGAATGGCTATAGTAATCCGGATCAAACCAGTCATTGACCCATTCAGATTTGTTAAATCCCATATCATATAACCCTAAGGGCGTTGCCGGAAAACTGCCTACGGGAAATGAATCAATACCACCCAAGTGCCTTCTTTGCTGCCGTTGCTCATATGACGGCACATTTCTACCCGGTTCAAATTGTCCATTATCAGTTGGGTATAGCACGAATTGCCCTCGATTACGTGCTGCGTACTCCCATTGTGCTTCTGTCGGTAAACTGTAAGGTAAACCTGTCTGTTCACCTAACCATTGACAATACTCTTGCGCAGCTTCCCAAGGCAAAAAAGCGGGCGTTTCTGATTGACGTGGTGATTCAGGAGTATTGGTGCTTAACTTTAGCCATTTTTTATTTTCAAACTTACTATTGAAACCATCCTGTCTATTTTGTGCAGTAATATGTTCAATAGGATAAGGATTGCCTAAGCCTTTGGACTTACGATATAACAAATAATCATGAAAGGTGATTTGATAACGGCTTAGTGAATAGCTTTTTAAACTGACTTTATGAATTGTGCGTACGCCATAATCTCCGATACCATAATATAAACCGCCGGTTTTTTCTTTATCCAAGGGGCCAAAATCCCCCATCATAAATTCACCGCCTTCAATAAATACCATATCGGCCTTGCTACGTGTTATCAATCCAGCAATTTCAGACTGCAAGGCGGTATCTTGACTTATTACAGTGTTATCGGACTGATTATCACAACCCATTAATAACCCAAGACTACAGCCTAATATCAAACCTTTTTTATTTATCATTTATTACCACCAACATGTTATTTTGTTAATGTTGTACAATGACCATCGCGTAAACGTTAATACATTACGGTACACGGTGATTATCTTCTCAGTATATTGGTTAAATCTGCCCGCCAAGGTAGATAGCCATCATTTACGGTTCGGAGTTGATATTCCGGACAGGTATTTAACATCACCGGACAGCCATAAGCCGGCTTTTTCGCAATGATGTCTTTAATGCTAGTTAATAACGCTTCAGACTGCTTTGAATTTTCTTGATTAATTAACTCTGCGTAATGCTGTTCATACTTTGAATTAAGATTAAAAAATCCTAATGATAAAAACTCCCGCAATTTTTGTTCATTTTCGGCGGCTACGGCATCTGATTTTGCTGCATCCAATTTCTCGGTATCAAGTTCAATGTTCTTCATTACTTGCACCCACTCTCTTTGCGTTTGAATGGTATGTAAAATCTTAATAATGGCTGCACTGCGCTTTGTATAAAAGATATTTGCAAATGATTGCTGTATATTATCAACCCAATTAATACTTGGTATCCACCATGATCTTTTTTTATCAAACGCATTGACCTGCATTAATAGCGCAATTAACATGCCTTTGGATTCTGGTGGTGAGATTAACAGTAATTCATCACCATTCAGTATATTTTCTGCGAGTTGGTTACGCTCTGTCACTTCCCCTAATTTTTCACCAAATGAAGAAACACATCGTATAAAAATATCTTTAATATTTTCCAGAGATTCAGCTAATAAATCATCAATAGACTTTTTAAAACCAATTACCAGTGTCATCATATATTTTAAATGTTCAAAAGTATCCAATGCTATAAATTCTAAATAACTATAATTAGACCAAAATAGTTGATGAGCAAACCAAGATAAAAACTGTTTTATTAATGTAAAATCAACAGCAAATTCGAGAGAACCTTTAGCTCCCACTCCACAACATAATGAAGCATGGCAACGAATAAGTATTTTACCATTAACAATTTTACAATATAATGAAAATCCCGCACCAATACCTGCCATTAAACCAACTTTAGGATTAGCGCTAGCAAAATCTTCAAATTCAAGTTGATTATTTAACTTCTTTCTTTCTTCTTCTGAATAAAAAGATAACGGTTTTAACCATTGTAACGCACCAACAACACCAATCTCGGCTCTAGCACCAGCAAAGGCTGAAGCATCCAATGATGTACCTTGTGCATCAGTATCTTTAATCTGTTGATTAATGCTATTACCCTGTTGATTTCGACTTTTAAAATTTTTATTTTTCTTACCGCCTTTATTGCCTGACAGTACCTGTCTTTTAACCCCATTTTGTTCCACAACTTGCACTGATAATTGAGCACATATACCAACTGAAGCGCCAATAAAACCCGAAAGATAAGCACCTAAACTTAATCTAAAATGTCCTATGGGATAGGATTGTACTCTTCCTTGGCTATCTAAACCTTTTAATTGCCATAGAATACCTAAACGATCAGGGATAAAAATACTGGCAGCAATAGATCCTGTCGCTAAAGCAACTTCTCCACTTAATTCACCTTTTAAGTTGATTCGACCCTTTAACAAATCAATATCACTTTCTATTTGAGCAGCATATGCATATCGCATAAATTGAGCACCACCGGATATGTTGAAAATTCCGATTTCCTCATCAATGCTTAATATATTTTCTAATTCTTCTGCCCATGGTTTAATAAGGTCCCCCAAAACATAGCCACTATCTCCAAAGAGAGGAATTTTAAGTAATTCGCTTTTAGCTTCAGGCGTTGTTAGCTGTTCTGTTAATTTTTTTAAGTTATATCTTTTATTACCATGCCTATCTTCTTCAATAATACTATCACTACCTTGCCTTGTACTTCCACTTTCTTGAGTGCTTGAGTTTAATTCTCTAATTTTGATTTTATTTGATCTGTCTTTTGAGATGACAACCTTGCGTAAGTAAGCAAAACGATTTGTTCTTATATTTCCCGATTTACTTGGATCCTTAATCATGACTGGTAATAACTCAACGATTTCGCTGAATGTAGTACCATCTACCATGGTCTCGTCTTCCCATTCACTTTTTAATTGATATTTTACATCTTCAAGCAATGTTAAACTTTGGAAAAATAAATCCACTAATTCATTGATAGAACCGAAATTTAAATCTACCGGTTTTTCAATGGCTTTTGAGATTTTTTGGGATTGGGCCAGAATTTCGTCTTTTAAATCATCATTGCTCTTTAACCCCTGTTTATTCATTTCAATGCGATTTAAAAGGTTGATTGATTCTGAATATAATTCTTCATATTGTCTACTTTTCTCAGAATAATAATGTAATAGTCGCCACTCATCTTCAAAAAGTTTTGGGTTTTCGGGAATAATAATCTCCTCAGTTTCTGGTGAAATGTAAACTTGAATCGGTTCACTTTCAATATCTACAATATCACTGTGCTCCTTGCTTAAAGAAACTTGGTCATTCATATTATTCCTCACTACTTTAGTAATTTTGTTATTATCTATTTATAGGTATTAATTTAAGCTATTTTTATATATTAATAACTAAAACTGTTGCTAAATGTTGAACATCAAATATAACTAAATTGCTATATTATTAAGCACTTATAAAATTCTTTGAAAGTGAACATTCTCCCCAGTACGATTATAAAAATCACACAGCGCTTCCTTGGTTTAATTGGTTTGCTGTCATTATTTATCCTTCGACGATAATTTTTACATTTTTCTTGCTCATACCGTAAACTCGTTCGGTGTAACCATTTTCATCACTGATGCCTCGAATAATTTCGCCGTCGCTAACCTCAATTCGATAAGGCACAAACGCTCTAGGTTCTTTTGTCCGCTCATCAATAATACGAAATTGCTGACTATATAAATTTGTATTCGCTAAATTTGACGATTTTAAACTTGCTGATCCTGACTGAGAGCCGGCTGATGAATACGACACAGAACCACTCTTATAAATAACACCACCTGGGCAACCAATTTCAACAGAGCCATTGGCTAATTTGATATAAGCACCCTGACATTTAATCGTAATTGCTTTTTGTGCCATAATTTCGATTTCATCATTCGTACTTACAATTGATATATTTTTCTTAGCCATGATATCCATTGCATTGGTTTGTGCTTGTAATTCTACTTTACCTTTTACCGCAAACAGTTTTATTCCTAACTTACTGGCAAATAACCCTATTGATTCACCTGCCGTTAATGCTATTTTTTTCATAACTGAAATATAACTATTTTGATTTGCAGTTAAGCGAATATTATCATTAGCACTGAATTGAATATCTTTAGGCGTCACAATTCCTACTCCAGCGGGTGCATCAAGTAACATGCCTGCTTGAGTTAGTCTATTGAGGCTGTCCTTTAAATCTTGTTGGGTTGATGTATCAATTGCATCAATTCCTGAGTTTTCAGCCGCTTGTGCCAAAACTTTCGCCACTTGTAGTGCTGATTCTAATTGTGCAACAGCTGCACGCATATCTAATTGCTCACCACTGGCTTTCGGTTTCGACTCCGTCGTGATATATAATCCCTTGCCGGCTCTGATCGCCCCCCATTCATCAGTACGTAATTCGAAACCCTCTCCCCGTTGCTCTTTATTTTGATTGACTAAATGACCAATATTAAGTTGGGTTTTGCCGTACTCTGTCGCTAACTTAATATGTTCTTGACCACGTTTATCATCCATCCGTAATTTGTTGTTAGCCGGTGTACGAATCACATTGCGGTGTTTATTTGCTGTTGCTACATGGTCTGGATGAGTACTGTTATGCATGGCATACGCGATATACGGACGATCAGGATTACCGTCAGTAAATGCAATAGCTACTTCTGTTCCATCAATTAAAGGAAAGTGAATCCCATAATGATCACCGGCGTAAGGCTTGGCTAATCTTACCCATAAACTCTCTTCACCATTAGGCCAAGACGCTAAATCAAAAGCGAATTTCACTCGATAACGACCTTGGATATCGATATAACCATAGGTGTCATTATCTGGACTGGTTATTTTCGCCGGTAACGTGCCACTAATAGTCGGAAACGGTAACGGTGCAGGACGGTAAGGTTTCAAGCGGTCAAAGACAATAGCGGTAAATTCAACTTCATAGGCAGCACTACGATCGGCATACCCATGAGTCGTTAAAATAATAATGCCGTTTTCTATATCCGCGAGATCACAATTTTCTATTGAAAGCTGATGACCCGGAGCTAATGTGTAATCATTGCTTTTACCGTGAATAATTCGCTGATGACTTATCGCATGTTGGTGACGAATCGTAGCATACCATTCACCACTTTCCACCATTTCATCCTGTTCATCGGCAGTCTGGTTTCGATAATGTTCGCCATAACGATAATCGTGTCCCCGCGTTGTAGTATCATTTGCAGCACGATTGACTTGCGATTGCATATTAGCCTGTGCTTTGCGATAGTTATAATCATTCACACCTACCGACTGTATCACGGTCTGACTATGAGATTGTAATCCCCAGACACTATGACGACCACTATCCCCCATACCACTAGGCGTTCGCCCAATGACTACACCATGATTAGCAAGCCCCTGCTCGTCATCACTCATCACAATGACATCACAATTATGCTTTGGATGGCTTTCAAAACGTAACCAAATGCCCACATCTGCCAATAATCGTAAAATAAATGCTAAGTCACTCTCTTGCCATTGTGTAATAAGTTCGCGGTTAGGATAGTTATTTTTTAACGCTAAACGATAGTCTACGCCGGTAAAACCATGCCGACGTAATACCGATTCCACAACACTCACTACACTCTGATTTTGATAAATCGCACTATTATGGCTATTCGCGAGTAAAGCAAGTCTTGGTACCAGTATTACCTGATAACGTGCTTCTTCTTGATTAACCGATAGCTGACTGAATCCTGTAACGACACCATAAAGAGTACGTGCAGATGGTGGTGTTTCTAGTGAGCTAACTGACTGCACGATATTCTTTACTGTCGGCGGCAGAAAAGAAAAAGAGGCAGGTTGACTAAGAATTTGATCCACTGATAAAGCACGATTAGGACTTGTGAACGTTATACAATAACGCCAAGGCTGATTCAACTGCTCTTGAATATCAACTGATAAGACTGATATAGATTCAAGTTGATTAAGCCCATCAAGTTTAAGTGAATAACGGTTTTGTTGAACTAATTTAGTCATTGTATCAATTGTGTTATTAACTATTTTTCCGACATTAACCATTGCCTCTCCATTATCCTGTTGCTTTAATATTTCCTGTATATTTCTTATACTCTGTGAATTTTCTTAGTCACTCTTCCCTACAATGATGAACTATTTTGTCGGTTTCTCTGTTTCAGTGGTTTTTTTCTTTACTACCTTTGCTGTTTTCTCTTTGGGTTTGGATTTGCTCTTAGCCGTTTTCTTCTTAGTTGGTTGTGAATCATCAACCCACTCTAAGACAATGCCCTCATCTTCAAGAAAATCAAGCGATAACGTTTTATTCTGCTGCTGAATATTGTTACTTTGTAGTAACAGATTAGATACGACCGGTAAAATCTGCTGATTCAAGATGCTATCAATATTACGCGCACCTGTATCAGGCAGTAGACATGCATTGACTAATTGTTCATAAAGCGCTTCACCAACGTTGAATTGAATGTGGTAATGTTGGTTAAGTCGTTTCGCTACTTTTGCTAATTTCATTTCAACAATTTGGCGCATTGCCTCACGATTTAATGGCGTGAAAACAATTGTTTGGAAACGCGCTAATAATGCCGGTTGGAAATGTTCACGAATAAATGGACGTAATAGTTCTTGTTGAGTCGCAACCGGTGCATCTGGCATCTCTTCAAAAAGAGCCATTAGCTGATCACTACCTAAATTAGATGTCATTAAAATAAGAGTATTACGGAAATCTATTTCACGCCCTTCACCATCACGCATAAAGCCACGATCAAAGACTTGATAGAATAGATTAAGTACATCTCTATGTGCCTTTTCAACTTCATCTAATAAAACGACGCTATAAGGTCTTTTTCTTACGGCTTCTGTTAATACACCGCCTTGCCCATAACCGACATAACCTGGAGGTGATCCTTTAAGCTGTGATACCGTATGTGCTTCCTGATATTCTGACATATTAATCGTAACGAGTGATTGTTCGCCACCAAATAGCGTATCAGCCAATGCAAGAGCGCATTCTGTTTTACCAACGCCAGAAGGACCAACTAGTAAAAATACTCCTATTGGTGCATCTTCCGAAGTTAACCCAGTTTTCGCTGCACGAATTCGTCTAGCTAATTCAGCAAGTGCAACATCTTGACCTACTACACGTTTTCTTAGATCGTCTTCAATATGTAATAAGTGGCTTTGTTCATCTTTTAACAGACTTTCAAGCGGTACACCTGTCCAATCTGCAATAACCGTTGATACTGTTCGACTATCAACATCTAACGATAAAAGTGGTGTATTACCTTGTAAGGCATGCAATTTTGCCTGTGTTTCTTTAATTTGCTTAATCCATTTTTTATCATCACGATCATCTTTAGTACGCAAAGTGATTAATTCTTGTATTAAAGATTTTTCTTGCTCAAATTGTTTTTTCGCATTTGCAAGATCGGCCTCTAATAATTGGACTTTGGTCGTGATTTCATCAACCCGTTTTTGTAAATCATCATCGACAAAAGATTGATCGGTAATGAGTGCTGCTTGTTCTATTTTTAGAGAAGTTATTTTTGCTTCTAGAAGTGTTATTGATTCAGGTATCGTATCTAAACTCATTCGTACACGAGCTGAAGCCGTATCAAGTAAATCAACCGCTTTATCTGGTAATTGGCGACCACTTATATAACGGCGTGATAGCGTAACGGCTGTCGTTACCGCTTCATCCAGAATATGCACACCATGATGTTTAGCATAACGTGATTTTAAACCACGTAACATAATGCAGGCATTTTCATCATTTGGTTCATCCACTTTGACCATTTGGAAACGACGCTCTAAAGCTGCATCTTTTTCAAAATACTGTTTGTACTCTGACCATGTTGTAGCAGCAATGGTACGTAATTCCCCTCTTGCTAAGGCGGGTTTAAGTAAATTGGCAGCATCTGCACCACCAGCCGAATTCCCAGCACCAATAATGGTATGTGCCTCATCAATAAAAAGTAATATTGGTGAAGGTGATTGTTGCACAGCGTCTATCACATTCTTTAAGCGTTGTTCAAATTCACCTTTAACACCTGCTCCTGCTTGTAGCAGACCTAAATCCAATGTCATGATCGTGACATCTTTTAAACTGGTTGGTACGTTACCTTCGGCAATTCTTAGCGCTAATCCTTCAACTAACGCAGTTTTACCTACACCGGGTTCACCAACTAAAATAGGGTTGTTTTTTCGGCGACGTGACAGAATATCGATCATTTGTCGAATTTCACTATCACGCCCAAATACAGGATCGATTTTTTCAGAACGGGCTTTTTCTGTCACATTTTCACAAAAACGATTAAGCGCCGCTTGGTGATGTTTTTGTTGTTCAATCACTGATTTATCGTTTTGAATCACATCTAATTGATTTTTTTGATCGTTGTTAGAAGCAATCACTTTTTCGACATCTTCTGACGCTTGTTGAGAACTAAATAGTTGTGCCTGAAACGTTTCATCAGAACTTTTATCTAACACAGGTCTTAAGCGTTTTAATGCGATGACAGATAGGCTGAGTAGTTGCCATGCATCTTGCGCTTTTAAACTCTGTGGCGATTCTTGTAATGCTTGTAATAAGTGTATGGAGCGAATTTGCTCTTCATGATCTTCAAGTGATGCTTTCAACCAAGCTGCCTGTAGTAAATTTATCAATGAATTGGATAGGCTTGGTTTTTGATTAATAGTATGTGGTAATGAATCCAGATAACTGAGTAAACCTTGCCAAAGCTCATCCATATTAAATTGATAATGCCGAGCGATAATTGTAATGTCACTATTACCCTGCTCAAGTAGTTTTAGTAACCAATGCTCTAATGTGATCTCTGAATGCGCTCTTGTTTCACAAAGTCCTGCTGCAGATTCTAATGCTCTAGCACAGTATGGATTGAGTCTTCGTAATAATGTGGAAGGATCAGTTATCATTGTTATTCCTTTTCTCAACGCTAAAAATATAAGTGTTATTGTTTAATTTATTTATTTGTAAAATTTCTAATGATTTATATATTCATGATTTTTTGATGGGTAACTATTAATAGCTTTTAAGTAAGTATACTTAAATTGAATTTCAGATATTACTTACCAGTTATTACTCTTAAATCTATTCGAAATGTATGTAATAAATAAATATTAAAATGAAATCAATGTATGGTGATAGCAATCATTTTCAGATGCCATCACATAGTGATGACATCTGTTGGCAAATCAAATTAGCTTCTACTTTCTACCCAGCTATCTGAGTGAATAATATTGCCATCTTTGAAAGTCCAAGTGATTTTTTCATAACGAAGTTCAACACGCTCTAAGTGATTGTATTGTTCCTTTGTTGGATCTTTGATATTGTGCATTTCAGGTTTAACTGAAACGATTTTTACACCTTCCATGAAGGTATTAAAATATTCAACTTCCTGACCTGCATTATCAATTTGGTACCACTTAATTTCAACTGATTTTAGGTTTTGACCGGTAGTTACTGCTTTGTAAAGGTAAGGAGATGAAGAATCTACTTCTTTTACAAATTCAAGAGCTTTATGAACACGGGTACCAGTTAATTTACCGGTATTACCGTCGGTTGGGATGTAGACTTTATGATCAAATTCTACAACTTCAACACTTCCTTCACGTCCCTCTACTGTAACTGAACCTTTAATTTCAGAACCGCCATCATCTTTTAAAAACATATATGCTGGTACTGCCATTGTTTTAACTCCTTATTGTTATTGATTATTGGTATTACTATATTTTAATTTAATTCTCATCTATCAACTGACACGTTGTTATTTGAGGAACTAAATTAATTTCCACACGTCGATTTTGTGAACGATTTTCTAATGTATCATTACTCACCAACGGTTTTTTTGCGCCATAGCCTTGTATAGCGAAACAGGTTTCAGGGATATCACTGGTTTTAATAATCCAATCCCTAACTGCCGCAGCACGATCTAAAGATAGCTGCTGGTTTTTATTTGCATCACCAGTGGAATCAGTGTGTCCAGAAATTAATATTAACCAACCAACATCATTATTTAATTTGATTTGTGTTTTAATTTCCATCAATGCATTAATTAATACCTTAGTCGATTCTGGTTTTAATGTTGCTTTTCCACTTTCAAAGAGTGATAAACTGTCTAATCGTATCACTGGATATTCTTTTATAACGATTTCTTTTTCTTTAACGATAATTGTTTCTGGTTCAGGTTTTGGCTCTGGTGGCGGTGGTGGTGGAACATAACGCCCAATTGCCTGATTAAGCGGTTCTAATAAGTTATATCCATGATAAAGCCCTAAACCTAGTCTTACCGGAATGCCTTGGGTATAGTGATCATTTAGTAGATCACGATCGGCCTTTAAAATTTCTAACGCTTTATATTTTTCATCATAACTATCCGTAGCGATTAAATCATAGTTATGAATATCATTATCAATTTGCTGTGCTAATTTAATATTATTCCAATAAGACGCACCTAAACCTGCCATGAAAAATACCGATGTGATCATGATCATATTGCATATAGCTTTTCTTAACGGTGAATAAGGGTAAGCTATTGGCATATATTTCACTAACTGATCAGGTGGCGTAAGAATTTCCTGTAGTGAATGATGATTAGGAATTGTTAATGTCGTCAGTTTATTGATTTGATGATTGAATAAGTTATCACTCAAAACTTGTGAATTTAAGGGATAAATAGCAACGCCTTCTGGTTCACATTTTGCAATGGTCTGTTTGCTATTTGTTAATACACTAAGTATGTGTGTATTTATCCATTTTTCGTACTCTCGTAGCATTGCTCTAATGCTTAGACGTTGTTGTCGTTCTTTTGAACCCAACTTTTTATCATTAACCCAGTTATCAACCGGTGATAGATATTCGTCCATGATATAAAGTTGTCGAGAGATGATTTGATACCAATTAACAGGTAATGTTCCCTCATCATGGTAGTGAATGTTATTTAGACCAATATGAACTGATACATATACGGGTAAACGATATTTAGCAATTCGGCATGTATCGACCCAAGACTGTCTGAATGATTGTAATTTTGCCGTATATAAGCCTTGTTTATTTTCTAATTCAGGTGTCGTTGCTAACAATAATCCAATTCGCCCTAACATATCTGGCCAACGAGCCACAAGTGAATCAAATACTATTGGTAATTCAGAATATTCTTCCACATACACCCAAACCGCATCGGAAGATACGATGATATTCGACTCTGCTAAGGTAAGATCTTCGGGGAAGAATTGTTTTGCACAATTACCAGTAACTAATAAAATAGGCAAACGATAACGTTGTCTCGCAGGTAATAATGAGAGCTTTTGTGCTAGGAAATTAATATTTTTAGTACAAGCATTTAACCTTTTACGATAACGTAATTGGTAATAAAATAACACACTTGCAATACTTAAAATTAATATTAAACCAATGATCTTCCAACCAATTGAAATTGGAAAGAAAACTAAAACTAAAATTAAGCTAAGAACGGCACTATAAATAATCTGTAAACGCCATGGATAATCGTTCATTATTAACCCTCTTATCCTTAATTATATTAATGGCTTGATAAGATCATTGAGTCTGTCATCTAAAAAGAAATAAAGACCAATGACGAATCCAATTGAAAGTAATGTAAACAGCATAAGCAATGTTTTACGACCTAAATATCGAAAACTCTTATTCTGAACAATAATGGCGTGTTCAAGTTCAGGTTCGTGATTATGCAATGCTTCCCTTAAAGCAATAATTAAATGTTCTCGTTCCATTTGCGGTTGTCCTAAATAACAACCTTGAAATCCGAGTCCCAATATGCGATCGAAACAATTTAGAATTAAATATTCTTTTTTATCTGCACGTAACCGACTGCGAATCTTTTCAAATAAATCGTGTCCCGCATTATTGGTGTTAAAAAATACCACTTGTAACGGCGCACCAAGCCATTCATCATAATTTTGAGGATGAGTATTGTCCCTGCTACAGAGCAATACCGTTTCATCTAGTAGTGCACATAGTGCATAACTGATATCATCAATAACATCTTGGCTATATTGTGCGACATGAAGTTGCTCTCGTAATGTCAGCACCTGCTGTTTACATTGTTTATAGAGATTACTAACAGATGAAATAGCCGAACCTTCTTTTAGTTGTATAACGGTTAGGACGCTATCTCTTAGTAATTCATCAATCATTATATTTTGTTGTTCTGTCGTCATGATGCAATTCCTATGAACGTAGTACCGCAAAAAGTTCTAATGAAATATCTGGTATCGATCTTGGGACATAAAATTCACAACATCTAGCTAACAACATAGCCTTGGCGGAATCGTGAGAAAGATCTAACGCAAAATATTGATTTTCCAGTCGCATAGGAATAGCTGCTGGAACATGGCTCAAGGCTTTTATCGGTATTCCTGATAATGCAGAATGTATAATTTGTCTTACATCATCTGGTGCACCTGCTTTACATAAAATTGGGAATTGCGATTGAAGTTGATGACCCGGCATACTTGATCGTACAGATAAATAAAAATCAGCATCTTCCACTAGGCGACCATCGTGTAAACGACCTATCCAGAAGGTGTCTTTATCATGTACCAAATCAATTTTGATAACACGAGAAGGTAAACTTTCTTCTAATAAATTACGTACTAATTCAAAAAGAGGTGGAAATACCGCATTTAAATTATCATGTTGATAAGCTGGTATACCATCGACATCATTCGCGAGGGAAAACGTTAATAGCGCTCCAGTAAAAGCTACCAATTTTTGATATAGATTTTCTGGATGAATAGTTGGATTATCACGTAAAAATTTTAATTGTGGCTCAAAACTATTTAAAGAATTGAGTAGCCAAAATAATGATACATCAGCAACTGCAAACTCAGCCATTTGCTGATTTCTTTCATGTCGCATCCCCATCAAACGTTGACGTTTAGCCTTGACCTGAATACATAACAACTCAAGCTCTTTAAGAAGCGGGCTATTTTGGGGTTCTAAATTTAATAATGGTGGAATATATTGATTATCTAACACAAAATGACCATTGAGATCACGTTTTAGTATTGCAATTGGACAAGTTAAATATTCACTATGATCTTCAAAATCAAATAAAAAACTTAACGCACAGCGTTCTACCGCTATGGTTTCTTGACCATTTCCAAGTAAATCAGGTACTTCAACCCATTCTTGGCGATAACGCGTCGGTCTTTCTACTCGTTCATCATCTAGGATGCAATTTTCACCATTTTTATGCAATACCGGCAGTCCAATATAGACTTTGACTTCCTCAACCGAAACAGGAACTTCTGTAGCAAGATCTCTGACCGTTGGAATATTATCCGATACGTCAGTATCTACCAGTACGCCATCTGTGAAACGTAAACTAAGCGTTTCAATACTGAGACGATCGACTAGTAACATTTGCTGATCAATTTGCAAACGCTCAATTCCCCATGGGTTAGCAAGATAGAGTTTTGCTAGATGCTGTTTGCAATATGATTCCCACATTGTTTGTTGTTGAAATTGTTCAGGTGTTAAAAATACCCCTTCATTCCATAGCGGGCGATATATTTTCATTGCTTTATTAAGCTCCACTTAAAAGATCTCTTTTTTAGCATAAAACTAAAAAATAAATCTAATTAATCATGATAAACCATGGTACAAACAACTTATTATTACGTTGTCCGAGAATAAAATTACCATATATCTAAAGTCTATTTTTATACTAAAAAGACACTCAACATGTTTAAAACAGTGATGTACTTTTATTACGATAACTCAAACAACTGACTCGTAATTTAAGTCAGTTGTTTGGCTGTTTTCGTTCACGTTATAATTTAAATAACATAGACTTAAATGCTTAGGCTTTTGCTTTAGGCATTTGCGATACCATTGATAAATTGATATCCATTCCTTCAATTTGAAAATGTGGAACCAAGAATGTTTTTACTCTAAAGAATCCTGGATTATCCTCAATATCTTCAACAATTACTTGTGCTTGACGTAGTGGATGCGAAGCCTGAACTTCATCACTTGGATCAGTCATTTCAGTTACTAAATTATTGATCCACTTATTAAGTTCTAGCTCTAAGACTCGGCGATCTTTAGTCGCACCGATATTTTCACGTTGAATAACTTTTAGGTAATGTGCAATACGTGAAAGTAGGAAAATATAAGGTAAACGTGAGTTAATACGGCTATTTGCAGTTGCTTCTTTTGTTTCGTATTGTGCTGGTTTCTGAGTAGAGTTAGCAGAGAAAAAGCAAGCATAGTCACGATTTTTATAGAATGATAGTGGTATAAAGCCTAAGTTTGCAAATTCAAATTCACGTGTTTCTGGAATCAATACTTCTGTTGGAATTTTCATTTGATTGCCTGTACCTAAATCATATAAATGAATAGGAAGATCTTCAACTAAACCACCAGCTTGCGGACCACGAATTTGAACACACCAACCATTACTTATAAAACTTTGTACCATGTTGGCTGCAAATGCGAATGATGCATTAGCCCATAAATAACGATCATGATCTGGACCTTTTACGTCTTCAATATAATTGAAACTACGAACGGGAACTGTTTCTGGACCATAAGGTAAACGAGCTAATACGCGTGGAAGAGTCAGACCGATATAACGTGAGTCATCGGTTTCTCTAAAACTATTCCATTTAGTATATTCTGCACGATCGAAATAGTTAGCAATATCTTTGATCGCCGCCACTTCTTCCATATTTTCTTTACCAAAGAATTTAGGCCCTACTGAAGCTAAAAATGGCATATGAGCTGCTGCTGCAACCTTAGATACATTACGTAACAACGCAATATCTTGCGGACCACGATCAAATTCATAGTTAGAAATAGTTACGCCTAAAGGTTCGCCCCCTGGGGTATCATATTCTTGGATATAAGTATGACGATAGAAACCAGTTTGGTTAATTTCTGGCGCGTCTTCAAAATCTTGCCGTAAATCATCTTTCGAAACGTCTAACAATTCAATTTTTACATTACGACGGAAATCAGTGCGGTCAACTAAGAATTTTAATCCTCTCCATGTTGATTCAATTTCTTGGAACTCAGGATGATGCATGATTGCATCTAATTGTCGACTCAACTTTTGATCAATTTGACTGATATGATAATCTAAAAGATGTTTATCTAATTTTTCAATTTTTTGCGAAGAATCTTGGATTAATTTTAATAAGATATTGACCGCCATTGTGACACGTTCATCTGGCGAAGATTCTGATAAGGTATCATTATCTTCGTATTTGTCCATATCTTGTGCTTTCGCAACAGGATTTAAGTTGATTTTATTAAATAAAGATTGATATACACTATTGGCATCTTGTGTAACTGTTTGAGCTGACTGATTTGCTTTTTGTTCTGACATAGTTTTATTCCTTAATTTAATCAAACTCCGATTATTCCACTTAAATAAATTAATTAACTTAGTTATCTGTTTTTCGATTAGTTAAATAATTTAACAAAGAACAACGAGCCTTATTCTTGGGTGCTTTGTGCAACGATATTTTTTAGCTCTGCGCGAAGTTCATCGGACAATTGTTCATCTTTGACAATTTTTTCCAACTCATGACGAAATGTCGCATTATCCATCAAGTTAGATTTCAGATCTCTTAATAGATTTCGCATAGCAAGCAATGAACGTAATTGAGGAATTTTTTTAGCTACTTGTTCAGGAGTAAAATCACTCATTGATTGGAAATCAAGTTTAACATTAACTTCCGAACCGTCATCAGCCATAGTATTAGGAACTGAAATAGTAGCTTGAGGATTTAACTCTTTTAATACCGCATCAAAGTTATTTTTGTTAATGGACACTTTTTGTTTTTCAGCAAGTGGTCTATGGTCTTTACCGTGGCTGTAATCACCCATAGCTAGAATTTTTAGTGGAAGTTCAACTTTCTTCTGAGCCCCGCCAGTATGTAGATCTAATTGAATGTTAACGCGAGAGGCTGGCACTTCATTTTGATAGCTGTTTGACATATCTATTCCTCATGATTTATAAAATTGTTTAGATTACGCAACGTATATCCTAGTGAGTCTATAGAACATAGAAAGTCAGAACAACTGTACTAACGTGTAATAAAATGATTATGTTTTTATCTAATTTTATAAAAACTTATTATTTTCTATTCAATTAATGATAAAATAAAGTGCAAAATTATTATAAAAACCATTTTGGAATTTAAACTTATTTGTCTAAAAAACACCCACATCTTTAGCGATAAGGAAAGCTTTTTTTGCATTACTTACCTCAAGCTTACGATTAATTCTACTCATGTGGAATTTTACTGTTCTTTCAGCAATACCAAGTGATTCAGCAATGTCTTTATATATAAGCCCATCACAACCTAATTTTAAAACCTGTTTTTCTTTTGATGAAAGTAATAAATGGATTTTATTTCGATAATATTCAGATTGTTTCTTTTGGCTTAAATACAAATCAAAGAGGTCAATTAGTAGAATTAATAATTCTGCTTTTTTTGACTCCAAAAATTCAATTGTTATTTGGGTATCGTCATCACAAGTGATATTCAATAAAGCTAAATTTCCTAACGCATCATGAACAGCAAAAGTATAACCATCATGAATACCATATTTTTTGGCTAATTTGAAAAAGAGATTATCTTCAGTGTCAATACTTTGCATTAAATAATGCCATGAGAATGGTTTGACTGTAATGCGAGCATAATTGACGATGGGATCGGTATTATATAATTTTTTATTTTGATAAATATTTAACCATTTTTGTGGGTAAGTAGAAATAATATCGGGTGGAAAAACTAAATTGCGATCGAAAAATAAATATTGATAATACTTAATATTAAATTCTGCTAATTTTGTATTTAATTCATTTTGAAAATTTGTATTCAATTTGACATCCTTTTTTATTATTTTAAGCCAAAATAGATCTCTAATTTTTAATAATTTTATGTATGATTTATTTTCAAAGAATGATTGATATTGTTTTTATTAAAGAGATAGTTGTAAAAAATTTTATATATTTTCAGTTATCATAATACTTTAAAAACTAATAAAAAACACGTTTAATCAATTAAACGTGTTTTTTGGTTATTGAAATTTAAATTTCTAAATAGTCTAAAATGCCTTCTGCAGCTTTACGACCTTCAGCAATAGCCGTGACAACTAAGTCAGAACCACGCACTGCGTCACCACCAGCAAACACTTTTGGATTTGAAGTTTGATAACCGTGATCTTGCGGGGCAATAATTCTTCCTTTATCATCCAGATTGATATTATGTTCAGCAAGCCACGGCATACTATGTGGTTTAAAACCGAAAGCGATAATAACCGCATCGGCTGGTAAAATGAATTCAGAATCTTTAATTACCACAGCAGTACGGCGTCCGTTTATATCTGGTTCACCAAGTTCGGTTTTCACCATTTTAATGCCTGTCACTTTTCCTTGATCGTCCACTTCAATGCTAAGAGGTTGTACATTGAATAAGAATGAAGCGCCTTCTTCTCTGGCATTTTTAACTTCACGTTTCGATCCCGGCATGTTTGCCTCATCACGTCGGTAGGCACAGGTAACTTCTGTTGCGCCTTGACGAATTGATGTACGTACACAGTCCATAGCCGTGTCACCGCCACCAAGAACAATGACACGTTTATTTTTCATATCGACATATGGACTGCCTTCTGATTGCTGGTGTTGCATAATATGTTTAGTATTGGCTATTAAGAATGGTAAAGCTTCATATACCCCTTGCGCATCTTCATTCACTAGTCCACCACGCATTGATTGATATGTACCTGTACCAATAAATACAGCATCAAATTCATCAAGAATGGATTTTAAGGAAATATCTTTACCAACTTCAGTATTTAAACGAAATTCAATGCCCATTTCGCTGAATATTTTGCGACGATTAACTAAAACTGATTTGTCTAATTTAAAAGCTGGGATACCAAAAGTTAATAACCCTCCAATCTCTGGATGACGATCGAAAACAACGGGTTTAATCCCATTACGTACTAATACATCAGCACAAGCTAGCCCTGCCGGACCTGCACCAATAATTGCTACACGTTCGCCACTCATTTCTACGTTATTAACGGTTGGTCGCCAACCTAATTTGAACGCCTCATCAGTTATATAACGTTCAATATTACCAATAGTAACAGCGCCAAATTCCGAACTTAGCGTACAAGACCCCTCGCATAAACGATCTTGTGGACAAACTCGTCCACAAATTTCAGGTAAACTGTTAGTTTGATGACAAAGTTCTGCCGCCTCTAGTATTTGTCCTTCATTCACTAATTTTAACCAGTTAGGAATGTAATTATGGACTGGGCATTTCCATTCACAATAAGGGTTACCACAAGCTAGGCAACGCTCTGCTTGGGCGGTAGCTTGTGATGGGGAGAATCCTTCATAAATTTCAACAAATTCGATTTTTCTAAGGTTTAACGATTTTTTGGGTGGATCAACACGTTGTAAATCGATAAATTGATAAACATTTCGACTCATTTTTTATTCTCCTTATTGCACCTGTACTCGTAATTCATCCACCGAACGACTACGATGCCCGAGTAACGCTTTAACATCACTTGATTTTGGTTTAACTAAAACAAATTGTTGTACATATTTTTGCCAGTTTTCCAAAATTGTCTCAGCGCGTGATGAATGAGTCAATTGGGCATGCTCCATAATTAAACCACGTAAATGTTCCTCTAAAATGGAGTAGTTGGCAACCTCAAGTTTTTCAACTAAATCTTTATTCATTCGTTGATCAAATTCACCATCTTCATCCAGAATATAGGCAAATCCTCCCGTCATACCGGCACCAAAATTAACGCCTGTTTTACCCAACACGCAAACTATGCCACTCGTCATATATTCACAACCATTATCACCAATTCCTTCAACAACACTGATTGCACCTGAATTACGCACTGCAAAACGTTCGCCAGCCTTACCTGCTGCAAATAACTTACCGCCTGTAGCGCCATATAAACAAGTATTACCAATAATCGTAGCTTCATGACTTAAGAATGCAGAGCCAATCGGTGGTAAAATAACGATTCTTCCACCTGCCATACCTTTTCCAACATAGTCATTAGCGTCGCCAGTTAAAGTTAGCTCGACGCCACTTGCGTTCCAGACCCCGAAACTCTGTCCAGCAGTACCATTGAAATTCAATTTTATCGGTTGTTCAGTCAAACTTTGGTCACCATATTTTTGGGCTATATAACCCGATAATGTCGCACCGACTGAACGATCGGTATTTTGAATATCAAAATGAAAGGTTTTCGATTGTTTATTATCGACCGCATCTTTCGCCTGCTGCATAATTTGATGATTTAATTTACCCTGATCAAAAGGTGTATTTATTTCCGTGTGATGCACGGCACATCCAGCTAGCGGTGTCGCAGCAATTAATAAATCTGATAAATTAAGTTTGTTTTGTTTAGCGGTTATACCATCCAATTCCTCAAGTAAATCAGTTCGACCAATTAAATCTGTAATTTTACTTACACCAAGTTGCGCCATAATTTCGCGTGTTTCTTGTGCAATAAATCGGAAATAATTCATCGCTTTTTCAGGTAAGCCATGATAATGATCTTGACGTAGTTTTTCATCCTGAGTCGCCACGCCAGTTGCACAGTTGTTTAGGTGACAAATACGTAAATATTTACAGCCTAAGGCTACCATTGGTCCTGTACCAAAACCAAAACTCTCTGCCCCTAAAATGGCTGCTTTAATAATATCTAATCCAGTTTTTAATCCACCATCTACCTGTAAACGAATTTTGTGACGTAGACCGTTAGCAACAAGTGCTTGTTGGGTTTCAACTAATCCTAATTCCCAAGGCGAACCTGCATATTTTACTGATGTTAATGGGCTTGCCCCGGTACCTCCATCATAACCAGAAATCGTTATCATATCAGCATAAGCCTTAGCAACACCTGTTGCAATGGTTCCCACGCCTGGTTCAGAAACTAACTTAACGGAAATCATGGCTTTTGGATTGATTTGCTTCAAATCAAAAATAAGTTGTGCTAAATCTTCGATTGAATAAATATCGTGATGTGGAGGTGGCGAAATTAATGTGACACCTGGTACTGAGAAACGTAATTTAGCTATATAAGGCGTTACTTTATCACCCGGTAACTGTCCACCTTCTCCCGGTTTTGCTCCTTGAGCAACTTTTATTTGAATCACATCCGCACTCATTAGATATCCTGGCGTTACGCCAAAACGACCAGAAGCGACCTGCTTAATACGAGAAACTTTATTCGTATTGTAACGTGCAGGATCTTCGCCGCCTTCACCAGAGTTAGAATAACCCCCTAATGTATTCATCGCTTGTGCTAGTGATTCGTGCGCTTCAGGACTTAATGCACCAATTGACATCGCAGCTGAATCAAAACGTTTAAATAAAGCTTCACAAGGTTCAACTTGATCAAGTGAGATAGCCTTTTCTTGATCTATTTTCAATTTTAATAAATCACGAAAAGTTGCTACAGGTCTATTATTAACCTCTTTCGCATATTGCTTGTAATCATCATAATTGCCGTTATTGACTGCTTTTTGCAACTTCTGAACTACATCAGGATTATAAGCATGATATTCTCCACCATGGATATATTTGAGTAATCCGCCTTGTTCTAAAGGTTTGCGTTTTAACCAAGCACGTTTTGAAAGATTAAAGAGATCTTGTTGGAAATCCTCAAAGTTTGCTCCACTAATTCGACTTGTTACACCAGCAAAACAAGCCTTAACGACATCCTCATGAAGACCTACTGCTTCAAATAATTTAGCACAACGATAAGAAGCAATAGTGGATATCCCCATTTTCGACATTATTTTGTATAGTCCCTTATTAATGCCATTTCGATAATTCAACATTACACTACGATAATTTTTATTAATCGTACCATGGTCGATCATTTGAGCTAATGTTTCATAGACTAAGTAAGGATAAACGGCTGTCGCGCCAAAACCGATTAACACTGCAAATTGGTGTGGGTCACGGCAACTAGCAGTTTCAACAATGATGTTTGCATCACAACGTAAATTTTGTTCAACTAGACGTTGTTGAACCGCGCCGACTGCCATTGGGGCTGGTATCGGTAAACGATCTGCGGCAATATTTTTATCTGATAAAACTAATAAAACTGCACCTGCTCGGACTTTGTTTTCTGCATCGCCACAAAGCTGCTCAATAGCATCACTTAAACTACCATCTATTTCATAAGTAATATCTAACACATCTGTTTGATAATATTTTGATTCCAGAGTCGTTAATTGTTGGAAATCAGAATATAACAATACAGGTGATTTAAACGATACGCGATGTGCTTGGCCTTCTGCTTCCGCAAACACATTCATTTCTCGACCAATACTGGTTGCCAACGACATAACATGTGCTTCACGTAGCGGATCGATAGGTGGATTCGTTACTTGCGCGAATTTTTGGCGGAAATAATCATAAATTATTCGTGGACGGCTGGAAAGTACCGCAAATGGTGTATCATCACCCATTGAACCGGTCGCTTCATAGCCATTTTCACCTAATACACGTAACACTTGATCCAGTTCTTCAAAAGAATAACCAAATTGTTTCTGGTAAGTAGCTAATGTAACATCATCAAAATTTCTTTGGCCAAGATGTTCGTCAGGCAAATCTTCATAAGGGGTGAGTCGTTTAACATTTTTACTCATCCAAACTTTATAAGGATGACGTTTTTGTAAATCGTTATCTGTTTCTTCCGATTGTAGGATGCGTCCTTTTTCTGTATCGATTACCATAAGTTCGCCAGGTCCTACTCGACCTTTTTTCACCACTTCATCTGGCTGATAGTCCCAAATACCAATCTCGGAGGCACAAGTAATGAGTCCATCTGAGGTTATGACATAACGAGCAGGTCGCAGCCCATTACGATCTAGACAACAAGCAGCATAACGACCGTCAGAAAGAACAATTCCCGCCGGACCATCCCAAGGTTCCATATGCATTGAGTTAAAGTCAAAGAATGCACGCAGATCTTCGTTCATATCAGGATTGTTTTGCCATGCTGGCGGAACAAGTAAGCGCATTGCCCGCACAATATCCATTCCACCCACTAAAAAAAGTTCTAACATGTTATCTAATGAACTAGAATCTGAACCTGTTACATTTACAAAAGGTGCTGCATCTTGTAAATCTGGGATGAGTGGGGTTTTAAATTTATATGAACGTGCTTTTGCCCATTGGCGATTGCCTTCAATCGTATTAATTTCACCGTTATGTGCTAAATGACGAAATGGTTGAGCCAATGGCCATTTTGGTAGTGTATTAGTTGAAAAACGTTGGTGGAAAAGACAGATTGACGTTTCCATACGTAAATCAGCTAAATCAAGGTAGAATCGAGGTAAATCTTTAGGCATACATAAGCCTTTGTATATATTGACCTGATTTGAAAAACTGCAAACATAAAACGTTTGATCGTTAACACGTTTTTCAATACGACGTCGTACCATAAATAAACGTCGTTCTAAGTCAATAGTACTCCAACCCGCCGGTGCATTGATGAAGACTTGTTCTATTCTAGGTAGTGAAGATAATGCAATTTCACCTAAAACACTAATATCAATCGGCACATTTCGCCAACCAACTAATGACAGTGTTTCTTTTAATAATTCTTCTTCAATAATTTCGCGACTAATTTGTGCTTCATGTTCATCTTGACTGAGAAATAACATTCCAACAGCATAATTGGTAGCTAAACGCCAGCCAGCTTCTTGTGCAACTAATCGAAAAAACCGATCTGGTTTTTGTAGTAATAAACCACAACCGTCACCGGTCTTACCGTCAGATAAAATAGCACCACGGTGTTGCATTCTCGCCAAACCATGAATTGCTGTACGCACCACTTTGTGACTTTGTTTGCCTTCTATGTGGGCAATTAACCCAAAACCACAATTGTCTTTATCATGATGCTGATCATATAACATATATCATTGCCTCTTAATCATTTTAATTTTGTGATCGCCTGTTAGTAGCACTGGATTCAATGCACTGATACCGCGATGTTGAATCAGAAATTAACAGTAAAAAATAGCTCCGGTCAAATAAATTCTACTTATAAGTCAAGATTTTAATAAGGTCTAAGTGGGTATTAATGGAATTAATGACTTTTTGACATATTAGATATGCAATTTTAATAAAAATTGACACTGTTTCAAATTAAAACACTTTTTATTTGAATTTAAAATTAGACCTTGCGAAAAAGACTAATTCAGCTAGTATGTGCTCAAATTTTATAGTTAGAAACATTAATTACCCTATTTTTATGCAATTACATTTAGTCGTTAACACTTTTGGTGCAGATCTTGCCCGTCGCTACGGCGAAAAAATTTACAAATTGACATTACATGGTGGTTTTAGCTGCCCTAATCGTGATGGTGAATTAGGTAAAGGCGGTTGTACATTTTGTAATGTTGCATCCATTATTGACGAATCAATTCAAGTTAAGTCTATTTCAGAACAATTAACGCTTCAAGCAGAACAAATGAAAAAATCGAAGCGTTATTTAGCCTATTTCCAAGCCTATACCAGTACTTACGCCGAAGTTACAACGCTAAAGATGATGTATGAAGAAGCGCTTAAAAATGCTGATATTGTTGGGTTGTGTGTCGGCACTCGTCCAGATTGTGTGCCAGATGCTGCTTTAGATCTTTTAGCTAGCTATCAGGATCAAGGTTATGAAGTTTGGTTGGAATTAGGTTTACAAACTTCAAATAATAAAACCTTGCATGAGATTAATCGCGGTCATAGTTATGAAGATTATCATTTAACAACTCAAAAAGCTCGAAAATTAGGAATTAAGGTCTGTACCCATTTGATTGTGGGATTACCTAAAGAAACGAAGCAGGATTGCTTTAATACCTTAAATCAGGTGTTAGATACCGGCGTAGATGGACTAAAATTGCACCCGTTACATATTGTTGAAGGCAGTATTATGGCAAAAGCTTGGCGAGCGGGTCGACAATCGGTATTAAGTTTAGATGAATACGTGGACATTGCTGGAGATCTTATTCGCCACACACCTAAAGCGATCTTGTTCCATCGTATCTCAGCCAATGCCCGAAAACCAACTTTACTTGCACCTGATTGGTGCGCTAATCATTGGCAATCAATGAATGCAGTTGATCACAATTTACGCCAATTCGGTGTTCAAGGCAGTGCTATAGGGGATAGTTACTGTTATATATCATCTAATTAATGTTGCTTATGTAATATACAGCGCAAATCCTCACCTACCATGACTACCGATTTAAATTGGAATTGAGGGGCATTAGCGAGTAAGTTTAGCGTCGGCAAAACGGCTAGATTTTGTGCATTATGCCCTAACAATTTGGGTGCATAATAAATAATTAATTCATCAACTAGATTTTGCTCGATGAGTGCCCCCGCTAAGTGAGCTCCAGCTTCAATCCAAATAGAATTAAGTTGTTTCTTACCACATTCTTCAAATAACCAATTTAAATCAATATGATCTTTACCCTTGTTATCAAGTAGCAAATGGCAATTCGCGTGAGGTAATTTACGGGGAAATTTTGTTGCTAACCAAATCTCACCGTATTGTTGAAATAGATTTTCATTACCACTAAGTTGGTTTTGACTATCAATAATTATTCGTATTGGTTGCCGTAATAGCGTTTGAGGATATATTGCTCTTATTTCTGGTGGTAATTCATCATAGCGGACTGTCAAACTAGCGTCATCACGGGTAACAGTTTTATGGGTACTTAAAATAGCACTCGCTTGAGCTCGAAACACTTGGACATCTTGTCGCGCCTTCTCAGACGTTATCCATTTGCTTTCGCCCGATGCCATAGCAATTTTACCATCTAACGATGCAGCAAGTTTCAATTGGATGTAAGGCATTCCTGTACGCATCCGTTTAAAAAAAGCGCGATTTAGATGTTCAGCCATATCAGCACAAAGCCCTACTTCCACTATTATGCCTGCATGACGCAAGCGCGCTATACCTTGTCCAGATACTTGTGGATTAGGATCTTGCATTGCTACGACCACTCGCCTAATTCCTGCCTGAATTAATGCATCAGCACAAGGTGGAGTTCTACCAAAATGGCTACATGGCTCAAGTGTGACATAGGCAGTGGCATTGATTGCCAATTCACCTGCTTGCTGTAAAGCATAGACTTCGGCATGAGGTTGCCCGGCTTTTTGATGATAACCTGTGCCAACAATATTATTATCTTTAACAATGACACAACCAACACAAGGATTCGGCGCTGTAGTAAAGCGACCTCGTTCAGCCAAATTGATAGCCAATGTCATAAACTCAAGATCGCGATCGCTAAAAAATGAAGAATAATTCATGACTGTTTCTATTGTAATTTCGCTATTTCTTTACTAAATTGTTCAATATCATCAAAACTGAAATAAACAGAAGCAAAGCGAATATAAGCCACTTTATCTAAGTTCTTCAATTCTTCAATGACAAAATCACCAATTAATTTTGTTGGAACCTCACGTTCACCCGTTGCCCGTAATTTAGATTTGATACGCATTACTGCATCCTCAATTGCATCAGAACTCACAGGTCGTTTTTCGAGTGCTCGTTTCATTCCATTACGTAATTTTTCATCGTTAAAAGGTTCACGTACTTTATTACTTTTTATTACATTAGGCATGATAAGTTCAGCAACTTCAAACGTCGTAAACCGTTCATTACAGACGCTACATTGTCTTCTGCGCCGAACTTCACATCCATCACGAACTAAACGCGAATCGATCACCTTGCTATCATCAGCATTACAAAATGGACAATGCATTCTTGTTCTCCGTTATTATGCCTTCTTCCATAATACAATAGCTTAGATAACAATTTTTAACAATAGTTTGTACAATAGGTTGTGACCTAGATTAGATTTATATAACAACTCGATAATAAAAAGGGGAATTGCTAAACATTTCCCCTTTAAATCTCAATTTACCAATCCAGTTTTTGTAAGAAATCTTTTAACTTTGTGAAATCATCAGGCATGACATGTGAAAGTAGTGGCATATCTGCACGATCAGCTAATTCTTTTGGTAAGTTTATTGATTTACCGAGAATGTTTTCAACGACTTCTTTGAATTTAGCTGGGTGAGCAGTTCCTAAAAATAGTCCATATTCACCTGCTTGTAATTGATCTCTTAAAACACGATAGGCGATTGCACCATGAGGTTCAGAAAGGTAACCTTTTTTATCAAGTTCACGCACTGTTTCGCTAGCAACTTCATCAGATACACTACCATGACCAAGCGATTTTAGTACCCAGCCTTCTCTTTTATAGATTTCTTCAATCCGAGGCCAGTTGTTTGGTTGACTAACATCCATTGCATTAGAGATGGTTGCTACAGTTTTATGCGGTTCCCATTTACCAGTTTCTAAATATCTAGGCACAGTATCATTAGCATTAGTAGCTGCAATAAAGCGTTTAATTGGTAATCCCATAGCTTTGGCAAGCAATCCAGCGGTTAGATCTCCAAAATTACCACTAGGTACAGAAATAACTAATTGTTCACGTTGTTTTGCAGTTAATTGTGCAAATGCTTCAAAATAATAACAAATTTGTGCTAATAACCGACTGATATTAATGGAATTAGCTGAATTTAATCCAATTTGTTTTTTTAGCTCTGCATCATCAAATGATTTTTTAACTAGTGCTTGGCAAGCATCAAAATCACTTTGAATTGCAATCGTGTGAATATTATCACCTAAGGTACAAAAGAGTTTTTCCTGCAATGGACTAATTTTACCTTGCGGATATAAGATAACGACGCGAATATTCGGTAAATGATAAAAAGCATGTGCGACTGCTGCTCCTGTATCACCGGAAGTTGCCGTTAAGATCGTGATTTGTTTATCAGAAGCTACTTGTACAAGCGCTTGAGCCATAAAACGACCACCAAAGTCTTTAAATGCTAAAGTAGGACCATGATATAGCTCCAGTGAACCAATATCCGACTCTACCGCTTTTACAGGTGCTGGAAATTGGAATGCGTTGTTTACTAAACGTAATACATCATCATAACTGATTTCATCACCAATAAAAGCCGATAAGATTTTTGCGCTACGTGTTGTAAAATCAAGCTTCAATAAAGACTTAATTTCATCAGCGGTAAATTTCGGTAGCTCTTGAGGAAAAAATAATCCTTGCCCTTTACCTAAACCTTGTTGTACAGCTTGTGAAAAACTGACCTGTTCCGAATGATCTTTTAAATTGTATAGTTTCATATTTATGTTCCGATTTTACCTATTTATTCAGTGGTATCTTTTTCGAACTACTGAGTTATATATTACTGTCACAATGTAAAACTAAATCACTCTGGCTCCCTGCGGATCAATTTTACAAATGTGGGTAAAGCCTTCATCATTTTGTAAATAATGCGCTTTTAACCAAAGTTCAACTTGCTGTGCGATAACTAAGTCATCAGTTACAACATAAATTGTAGGACCTGAACCTGAGATACCTGAGGCTAAAGCTCCTAATTGTTTTACCGATTGTTGGGTTGCATCAAAATTTGGCAAGAATTTTTTACGATAAGGCTCGGCGATATTATCGTATAACATCGCAGCAGCTAATTGTGGTTGCTGAGTGTAACAAGCATGGACAAATCCACCCACATATCGACCATGTGCAACGCAATCTTGTTTTTTATATTGTGCAGGTAATATGGCTCTGGCTTCGGCGGTTGAGACTTTAATGCCAGGATAAGCCATTACCCAGTACCATTGATCAAAATGAGGAATAGACTGACTGATAATTCCCACTTCATCTATGATAAGTTGCATACCACCTAAATAACATGGGGCGATATTATCATAATGGACACTTCCTGAAATGCGTCCTTCTAATTCTCCCATCATGTAAAGTAATTGATTTTCATTAAAAGGTTTATCGAAGTATTCATTTAAAGCCACTAATGCACCAACAACCGAGCAGGCGCTCGATCCTAAACCGGAACCTATTGGCATATTTTTTTCTAACGTCATGGCTACAGGCATTTCTTTATCCATTTCTTGACAAAAACGTTGCCAACATTGATAAACGATATTGAGCTTTGGATCTTTAGGCAGCTTTTTAGCAAAAGCACCTTTATTACTTAGATGAAATTTTTCAGCCGATTCAATGGTAATACAATCGCCCAACATCTTACCGCTAATGGGACTAATTGCAGCACCAAGAATATCGAAACCAACACTGATGTTCGCCATTGATGCTGGCGCATAGACTTTAATCTTTTTACTCATTTAACCACCAATTTTGCTTGAAGTTGTGCGTAAAATATCCGCAAATACCCCTGCTGCTGTTACATCATTACCTGCCCCGTATCCGCGTAAAACTAATGGAATAGGTTGATAATAACGTGTATAAAAAGCTAATGCATTTTCACCATTTTTTATTTTATAAAGTGGATCGTCGCTATCAACCGCTTGAATTTTAACACTACATTGTCCATTTTCAATACTACCAACATAACGTAAAACCTTGCCTAACTTTGTTGCTTCTGCTACGCGGGTTTTAAATTGCTCATCAAGTTCGGGTAATTTCTCCATAAAAGTTTTAACGTCACCTTGTGAATACGATTCTGGAAGTACTGACTCTACTTTTATTTGTTCCAATTCTAGTTTTAATCCTGATTCACGAGCTAAAATTAACAGCTTTCTTGCCACGTCTGTTCCAGATAAATCGTCTCTCGGATCTGGTTCCGTAAAACCTTTTTCTTTAGCCAATTTAGTTGCTTCAGATAATGACATACCTTCATCAAGTTTACCAAATATAAACGATAATGAACCGGATAAAATTCCTGAAAAACGGATCAATTCATCACCGGCATTAAAGAGATTTTGTAAGTTTTCTATTACCGGTAATCCAGCGCCAACATTGGTGTCGTACTGGAATTTACGTTTACTTTTAGCTGCTTCATGACGTAGGCGTAAATAGTAGTCCATAGAACTGGTATTAGCTTTTTTATTTGGTGTAACAACATGAAAACCGTTAGCTAGAAAATCAGCATACTTATCTGCAACATCTCCGCTGGAAGTACAATCGACTAAGATAGGATTAAGTAAACGATTATCTTTCGCAAAATCAATAATTTTATCTAATGTATACGTTTCCTTACTCTGTTTTATTTGCTCACGCCAATCAGTGAGATCGATACCATCTCGATTTAAAATGCAGTGTTTTGAATTAATTAAACCGCAAACTCGTAAATCAATCTGTTTATTTTTAAGCCAATGTTGTTGACGAGCTATTTGATCAAGCAATGTACCGCCTACGCCACCTACTCCGACAACAAACACATCCAAAATTTGATCGGTACCAAATAACATTTGATGTGCAACACGTACCCCTATGACAGCCACATCATTATCTACCACAACAGAAATGGAGCGTTCTGATGAACCTTGGGCGATAGCAACAATGTTAATATTGGCTCTAGCGAGTGCAGTAAAGAAATTAGCCGATAAACCACGTAGTGTCCGCATGCCATCACCAACAACCGATATAATGGCTAATTTTTCTTTTATTTCAATCGGTTCAAGTAAGCCATCTTTTAATTCTAAATAAAATTCATCACTTAATGCCTCTTGTGCACGATATAATTCTTCATGGTGAACACAAAAACTGATGCTATATTCAGATGAGGATTGAGTAATTAATACGACTGAAATACCGGCATAAGACATCGCAGAAAACACACGCGCTGACATGCCTACCATTCCTTTTAATCCTGGTCCAGAGACATTTATCATTGCCATGTTATTTAAATTAGTAATACCTTTAACTGGCGTTGATAAGTCCACGGAATTTGAACCAATGAGGGTACCCGGCGCATCAGGATTATTAGTATTTTTAATTAAACAGGGAATTTGGAATTGAGCAATCGGTAGGATAGTACGTGGATGTAATACTTTGGCACCAAAATATGAAAGTTCCATCGCTTCTTGATATGACAGTGTTTTAAGCAATCTAGCATCTGGAACTAAACGTGGATCACAAGTGTATACTCCATCAACGTCTGTCCATATTTCACAACTATTCGCCCGTAGACAAGCGGCTAAAACTGATGCTGAATAGTCAGAACCATTACGCCCTAGTACCACTAATTCACCTTTTTCGTTTCCTGCGGTGAAACCAGGCATTAGAATGATATCATTTTTTGCAATATTCATGGCTTGAATACGCTGGGTTGATTCATTAATATCTACTGTTGATTCAAGATAACCGCCATCAGCAAGTAAAGCTTCAACTGGATTAATCACAGTAACGCTATGTCCTCTCGCGGTCAAAAAAGCCTTCATAATGGCGATTGATAACTTTTCCCCCCGACAAATGATTGAGGCATTAATACTATCAGGACATTGACCTAATAAACGGATGCCATGTAAGAGCTGTTTAAGTAAACTAAGTTCATTTCGGGTGAATAATTTTAACTCTTCATAAGCAAAATTAGGTTGCGCCTCGAATAATCCACTTAGTAAGTCATCAAAAATTTTCTCTACTTCATAGGTATTACTATCAATATTAAGACCTGCAACAGTTTTATCTACCATAGCAACTAAATGATTAGTAATTTTTGCAGGTGCAGATAAAACGGTGGCCGTTTGCTCCTGTTTCGAATTATTTTCAATTATTTCAGCAACACGAAGAAAACGCTGCGCATTAGCTACGGAAGTTCCGCCAAATTTTAAGACTTTCATATCGCACCTTTTTATTTTTCCACTAAATGGGTATTTGTTAAAAAATTATTTGATTATGCCTTATTGCATAATATTAACTCTCTGCTTTGCCTTGTGTTATAACGCCAGTAAAAATAGACAATTATTATTAAAACGCACTAACCAACTAATTTAGATATAAAAAAACCCGCTTTCTGGCGGGTTGTTAGGTTTTTCTTAAGGAAAAATCAACCCGCTCCGTTACTAATGGTGCCAGAGGTAATAATAATCATGTTAATTATCATTGTGGTTATCATTTTCCAAAACCTGCTTTTAAATCTTATAAGTTGAAAAAAAAACAGCCCGACATTTAAAGTCAGGCTGTAGATTAAAATACTTTTTTGCTATTCTCGTATTCGTTTATGACACGATTTAATGCTTGATATAAATACGCTCCATCCGCTTTTTTCAATGCTTCATCCAATATCTTAAGATAAGACAACATTAATTTTTGATTATCTTCAGCAAATTGCGGGGAAACTTCCTGATCTTCATATAACATGACATAAGTGCGAGCAAAACCAAAAATTAGGAAATACACTGAAGCATTATTAGGATCTTCATGAATTAACTTTTGCATTGCCTTTCGCAATTTAACATAAGAATCTGTACCAGGAAGGCTATCAGCAAATGTATTAACTACCTCAGTAAATGTCATTATTCATAAACCCCAATTTATTTTTTTATGACAAAAGAATATCAATCACTGAACATAAGTGCAAGTGGATTTTATTACTATAATGTCATTTTTTATGACCATCTATAATTTATGATTACTAAAGTATTCAGTAAAAATTAATAGCCAACCAAATTAAGAATAATCAGCTACACTGCAATGTTAATAAATCCGATTCAGAATAAGAAATCAAAATATCTTTAATATATAGGTTTTATGATTAAGCTTATACTGAATTTTAATTAACAAGTTATTATATTATTACATGTTTTTTATGACTTTTAATCCACCTGATGCTTGGGCTGTTGGCATAATTTCAATATTATTGACATTAAAATGCTTGGGAGAATTTACCAACCATGAGACAGTATTAGCAATATCCTCAGGCTTAATAAATTCCACACCTTGATAGACCGCGGCGGCTTGTTTACCATTACCATGGAATCGAACATTAGAAAATTCCGTATTTCCACATAATCCCGGCTCAATATTGGTAACTCTTATTTTTTTACCTAACAAATCGGTCCGTAAATTGGCACTAAATTGTTTAACAAATGCTTTGGTGGCACCATAAACATTACCACCTTGATAAGCATAGTTACCCGCAGTTGATCCTAGATTGATTATATAACCGCTATTACGTTTAACCATTTCAGGCAAAATAATACGTGTTAAATGCATCAATCCGATAATGTTAGTATTAACCATTATTTCCCAATCAGCATAATTTGCTTCATAGGCAGGTTCCATTCCTAAAGCTAAACCTGCATTATTAATTAAAATATCAATTGGCTTGAATTTGTCAGGTAAACTTAATAATAAATTTTCAACTGCATCCTTTTTAGTGACATCTAATTGGAATGGAAGAAAATTATCGTCGAGTTGTCTAGCAAGTTCAGACAACTTATCTACCCGTCTAGCAGCACCGATGACCTTGTACCCATCTGCAATCAATTTTTGGCAAATCGCTTTGCCAAATCCTGAAGATGCCCCTGTAACTAATACCGTATTCATAATCACACCACCAATAAAATTATGCTTATAGTGGATTAATTATATGCTGATAATAAAATGAATTAAACCAATTACATCAAAATGGGTCTCATCATTATTAATAAGAAATTTACTGTTTTACCATTACTCATAAATAAAATTATTGGTAATTATTGACGTGTTGGCTTGAACAGTATTTTCATAATAAATAATATTTGGCGACCAATTAATTCTAATTTAAGCTATTCATATTTAATATTTGAAGTATGGGAGTAATTTATGGCTATCGTTTATGTGGCCTTAGGTGCCAATTTAGGCGATCCGTTACAACAGGCTGAAAATGCAATTGCAGCTATTGAGCAAATACCGCAAACTAGTGTTATCAAAATCTCACCGTTTTATCGCAGTAAGCCTCTTGGTCCACAAGATCAACCTGACTATTTGAATGCTGTAATTAAAATTATTTCTGAATTATCGCCCTTAGCACTTCTGAAAGCTCTACAAACAATAGAATTAAATCTTGGGAGAGTAAGAAAAGCAAATCGTTGGGGACCTAGAACGCTAGATTTAGATATTCTGTTATATGATAACCAAGTGATCCAGAGCGAAGAATTAACTATTCCACATTATGATATGTATAATCGCGAATTTGTTCTTTATCCATTATTTGATATTGCGCCCGATCTGATTTTGCCAAATCAAGTTCCTTTAAAAATACTAATTAACAAAGTGCCAATTAATAATATGACGTTTTGGTGAAACTAGATAGGTTTAATTATATTCAATAAGATTAACCTATTGATTTTATTGATAATTATTTACATCCATCGTTTTTTATCTTTCTCCTCCTGACAAGAATGAGTTATGACAATATTTTTTCATCATTTTAACAATTAATTGATTGCTATTAATCTAGACAAACTAATTTTTATTTTTAGTAAAAATAGTTAAAAACGATTTGATAAAGCAAAAATTGTTGATATAGTTTAGCGTTTTAAATTTCTTATGTAGGAGATCGGGATGACAAAGGAACCAAAAATCAATACTTCTTCCTTAAGTCTATTAGCTATGGCGGGTCTAACGCCTTATCAAGAAGCTAAAGATGAAGAGTATATGAATCCAAAGCAACTGAAGCATTTTCGTCTTATTCTTGAAACTTGGTTAAAACAACTTCGTGGTGAAATGGGTAAAACCGTTACTCATATGCAAGATGAGGCTGCTAATTTCCCTGATCCCGCTGATAGAGCAACGCAAGAAGAGGAATTCAGTCTAGAGCTTAGAGCGCGTGACCGGGAACGTAAATTGATAAAGAAAATCGAAAAAACCTTATTAAAAATTGAGAATGACGATTTCGGTTTCTGTGATTCTTGTGGTGTTGAAATCGGCATTAAACGTTTAGAGGCAAGACCAACAGCTGATCTTTGTATTGACTGTAAAACGCTTGCTGAATTACGTGAAAAGCAAATGGGAATATAATATTATTCCGTCAATATAATATTGGCGGATAATCTTATAAACATATTTAATATATTTATGTGTTGGCTATGAGTAATGTTGGCCGTTTTGCACCATCCCCATCAGGGTTATTACATTTTGGCTCATTGATTACTGCACTTGCTAGTTATCTACAAGCAAAATCTAATAATGGGGAATGGTTAGTAAGAATCGAAGATATTGATCCCCCACGCGAAGTGGTTGGCGCAGCACAAAAAATTCTGTTTACTCTTGAACAATTTGGGTTACATTGGGACAGAGATGTTCTTTATCAATCAAATCGCTTGACGATATATCAAGATATTATTAATACTCTTTTAAAAAACAAATTAGCTTATTATTGTAACTGTACCCGCCAGCGTATTCATGGTTTAATTAATCATACATATGATAACCATTGCCGTCATTTGCAATTATCAACAACAACGCAGCAACCAATGGCGGTAAGAATCAAACAGACGTCATCAATTGATAGTTTTATTGATGGGATTCGAGGAAAACAAACTATCATGTCAAATGATGCATCTGAAGATTTTATTATTTATCGAAAAGATGGATTAATTGCTTATAATTTAGCAGTGGTAATAGATGATCATTATCAAGGTGTGACCGAAATTGTCAGAGGTGCAGATTTACTTTCTGTGACGTTTAAACAACTTTCTCTATATCAGTTGTTTAATTTTACCGTGCCACATTATTATCATTTACCATTAGCCTTGAATTCTGATCGACGAAAATTATCAAAACAAAATCATGCACAACCTATTTCCACCAATAATGTTCGTCAACTCACTGTAGATGCCTTACGTTTTTTAGGTCAATCAATCCCAGATAATTGGCAAGATGCATCTCAAGAGCAATTATTACAATGGGCGATAGACCACTGGCAAATTAAGGATATACCAAAAAACGATAAACTCATTTCTTCATTATAATTAAACAATTAAATTAATTATTGTGAATTTAATTTAGCTGATCATGGCTAATAATATTAAGAGTTAGTGTTTACTAACCTCCTATACTAGCAAGATTATTATTAATGCCGGTTTGATGCTGATGAAGATAATGGGTAGGTGGTTTTATTTTTAATGTTGTTAGAATCCGTTGCTTTAATAGATTAGATTGTGATTCATGTTGAAGTAAATCTCGTAAATCAACAGCACTATCACCAAATAAACAATAATGTAATTTCCCCATTGACGAAACTCTTAATCTATTACAATTATTACAAAAATTCTTGCTATAAGGCATAATCAAACCAATTTTACCCATAAAATCGTCATGATGATAAACTTTAGCAGGACCAGCTAATGGCTTAGAAGGTAACAATTGCCAACCTTGTTCAATTAATTGCTGTTCCATAGCGCTTCCTGAACAATGGTATTTTCGAAAATGTTCACTCCCTTCTCCTGTTTCCATTAGTTCAATAAATCGCAATTCAATTGGATAATATTTAATCCAATTAAGAAATGGTGTTAAATTATCATTAATTCCTTTCATTAACACCGTGTTAACTTTGACCTTATTCATACCGATACTGAGTGATTTATCGATACCATCAATAATATGTTGTAACTTATTTTCCCCTGTTATCATTTGAAAAATATGCGGTACAAAACTATCAATGCTGACATTTAAAGAAGTTAACCCTGCTTTTTTCCATTCTGGTATGTGTTTTAACAAACGACTACCGTTAGTAGTCAATGCAATTTCCACAATTGACTTATTTTGTGATATCAATGAAAGAATATCGGTAAAATCGCGCCTTAATGTGGGTTCACCACCTGTTAATCGTATTTTTCTCACTCCTAAATCACTAAATGTCTTAACTAGGTGATCGATTTCTTTTAGAGACAAGAACTTGTGATGGCCATTGGTAGCATAACCTTCAGGTAAACAATATTGACAACGAAAATTACACAATTCGGTTAGCGACAAACGTAAATATTGAAACCGCCGCTGATAATTATCAATTAATAATGAATCAGCCAAAGAATTTTGCATCAAAAACACCTTTCCAAATAGGTAACAAAAATAGAAATATTGGCACTTCAATGATCATAACGTGAAACGCAGTTTATCAATCGAATTTATTAATGAATATTTGACGTTTTTTATTTTGGTTCAACCTTACCATAGACGAGTTAGTTATGATAGCGAATATTCAAATATTGTTATCATATTTGAATGATAATCACTCAATTATCAATATTTAAAATGCGCTAAATTGCGATAATCTTTGTATATTTGTAATAAAATAATAGGGTTTAATAACGTTTTCATGTAGTATACCCATAGGCAATAGCATAAACATTTTAATTTTCTTGCTATCCATGCCTGAAATGATAATAATATATCTGGAATAATTTTCTTATAATGCGGCAATGGCATCAGACATTATAAGTAATTAATTGAATTTAAATAAATTTTATTAACACATGAAGTTTGTAGAATAACAAATTGGCTAGAGTACATTTTAAAGATAGTACAATTGAATTGATAAGTAAATCAGGTCTAACTTGATGAGGCATGGAGCTTTTAATTCAAATTACAAATATCATATTTTGACTATATGGGTTGTTTGATAATAATGATAAAAATGCCCGTATTTATAATTTTAGAGCATAATATTCACATAATATAATAACAACGACAATATTAATAAAATAATGAATGTTTAGTGTGCAGATTTATAACATATTTGAAAAGTGCAATTAAAATAAGTTCTCTGTTCTGGTTTGCTTTATTCTGCGACTTTTGAATAGCACAGAGTGTAGAATAATGAAAAGAATGTTAATTAATGCAACGCAACAAGAAGAGTTGCGTATTGCTCTTGTGGATGGACAACGTCTATATGATCTTGACATAAAAAGTCTTGGTCATGAGCAAAAAAAAGCCAATATATATAAAGGCACAATTACCAAAATCAATCCTAGTCTTGAGGCTGCTTTTGTTTCTTATGGCGGTGAGCGAGATGGCTTTCTTCCATTAAAGGAGATTGCAAAGAATTACTTCCCTAGCGATATCAATGAGCGTCGGAGTATCAAACATCTTCAAGAGGGTCAAGAAGTTCTGATCCAGATTGAAAAAGAGATTAGAGGGAAAAAAGGTGCTGCACTTACAACTTATATAAGCCTTGCTGGTAGTTATTTAGTATTAATGCCAAATGACTCTCGAGCTGGTGGCATTTCAAGACGTATAGAAGGTGAAGAGCGTGCAGATTTAATCCGAAATATTGATGCTCTTGAAAAACCAGAAGGTATGGGAATCATTGCGCGTACAGCTGGGGTTGGCAAATCACAAGAAGAACTTCAACAAGATCTTGATGCCCTTATCGCTTACTGGAATGCGATCCAAATTGAAGCTGAAAATCATCCTGCTCCAAGCCTAATCCACAAAGAAAGTGATGTCATAACGCGTGCTTTCAGGGATTATTTGCGTGATGATATCGGCGAAATTCTAATTGATAACCAAAAAGTACTAGAAACCGCTAAAAAACGTTTAGTCGATTTAGGTCGTGTAGAATATTTAGATAAATTAAAACTTTATACTGGCGAAATTTCACTATTTAGTCATTTCCAAATTGAAGGACAAATTGAATCGGCTTTCCAACGTGAAGTACGATTACCATCTGGTGGGTCAATTGTTATTGATACCACTGAAGCCCTAACTGCGATTGATATTAACTCGGCAAAGTCAATCAAAGGCAGCGATATAGAAGAAACTGCATTCAATACTAATTTAGAAGCAGCTGATGAAATAGCACGCCAATTACGCCTTCGTGATCTCGGTGGTTTAATTGTTATTGATTTTATTGACATGACACCTATCCGTAATCAACGTGAAGTAGAAAATCGTTTGAAAAAAGCCATGAAGTCAGATCGAGCTAGAATTCAAACCATCAGAATTTCCCGTTTTGGATTACTTGAGATGTCACGACAACGACTAAGCCCATCTTTACGTGAGGCAACACATCATATTTGTCCACGTTGTCAGGGTACAGGAACCATTCGTGATAATAATTCTCTCTCTCTATCAATTCTTCGCCTGATTCAAGAAGAAGCAATGAAAGAAAACACGGCGCAAATTGAAGTAATTGTTCCTGTTGCTATTGCAAGTTATTTACTCAATGAAAAACGTCGAGCTATTACAAACATTGAAAAAAATTATCCAAATATAAAAATTGTTATCGCGGCAGATAGTGAAATGGAAACGCCGCTTTACAAAGTTATTCGTAAACGTAATGGTGAAGAAACTGACGTATTGAGTTATAACCTTCCGAAACTAATTCGAGAATTAGAGGAAGAAGAAGAAGAGCAAATTATTGAGTCTGTTCCTGAAGAAGCGATTTTGTCAGGTGTAAAAGTTGAATTAAATCCTGAGATTAATAAGACTAAAATTGAAATGAAATCATCTGAAAAGACAGGAATTTTCAGTTCATTAATTAAAAAAATTGGTTCTTTATTTGTTACAAAATCAAAAATTGAAATACCTAAAGAAACACCAACTAAAGTTGAAGCAACAAATAAGGGACGAAATTCTAAACGTGCACCTAATGCTCGACGTCATAACGCTCGAAGTAACACTACTACGTTAGAGACTAAAGAGAAAGAGCCTAGAAATAGTCATCGTTCACGTACAAATAATAAACCTTCCGTACCAGCAACGGTAAATCCTGCTAGTACAACTATGGAAGTTACACAACAACCTAAAGCTGAAGTAAAATTAAGACGTCAACAACGGCAATTAACAAAAAAAGTAAGGGTTACCCGCGACGATCGAACTGAATTACCTAACAATACTATAGTGTCTGAATCCCTCGAAACAGTTCCTATGATTGCGTTGATTTTGCAACCGGTATTAATAAATAATTTACCAAATCAGAAAAATACTACTGATGAAGTCGTCAATCAATTTAACCGACGAACTCGTAAGACATCTCGTCATTTAAGATTGAATGGTCAACGTCGCAAACGTACCAGAAATGTCACACAAACAACATCTCCTATGCCGTTAGCTATGGCAGTCTATTCACCTGAATTGGCATTAAGTAGGGTTTTCATTGATTATCAACAGGTCAATAATAAATTAAGTGTTAAAAAAGAAACAACGAAATCAACAACGGAAATTAATAATCAGAAATTAACTGCAATTATTCCGACGTTATTACTTCCAATAATATTGGACAAAACAAATGAAAATGAGACACCTTTAATTAAAGAAACTAAGAGCGAAACAGTAAATAAACAACCCGTTCTAGTGACTGACCTTGAGGATAAAATAACTAATTATAATGACATTGCAGTACGCAAAATTGTAGGTTTCTCTTCGTCATTAACGAAAAAAGCACCAGCGCCAAATGCAAATCAGGATCCTTTATCATTGACAATTCAACATCGTGATGAGTCTGATTATCAATATATTGGTAAAGGTAAAGCGGGTGGATTAAGTGCTCAAAATCATGCTTTTTCACACGCGACTAAACCTAACCATTAACTCGTAACAATATTGGTGTGGAGTTTTCCACACCAAATTTCCTTTATTTTGGTTACTTATAAGCTAAATTCACTTAATCTACCCACCATACTTGGTAGAGTTTATATAACTTCAATAAAAAAAGGATTATAGTTATAATATCTTATTGTTTCTTATAGTTTAATTGATAAATAACACTTGAATAAGAATAGATAATTAACCGTTTTGCGTCCTATTGAAGAGATAGATAATGCTAATTTATATCATAAAAAAATTGTTTTCATTTTTAATCTTGTTATTCATATTAACATTGATAAGTGTAAGTATTGTTTATTTTTCACCAAATAGCCCCATTAGCCATCTTAGCTTTTATCAATCATATTACGATTTTTATTACCAATTATTCAGTTATCAATCGTTTGCTTTACCATTATTTCAAAAAAATGTATACGAAATCTTACATCAGATTTTATTACCTAGCTTTGAACTTGGATTATTAGCCATTATTTGTGCTACTCTGATCGGTTTTCCAATTGGAATTATTTCTGGTCTATCAGATAACAGCAAATTCTCTCATTTTTTACGTTTAATTTCCTGGATACTTTATGCTAGTCCTTTGATTTGGATTGCTATTTTAATCATTTGGGTAGCATCTATTGATTGGCATTTTGTACAACATACAGATTATACAAAAACTATTAGCAATTCTTCGTTATTAGATATATTCTCAGCAACTAATAGTAATAAATTAGCAATGCTAGTCGATCATTTTAAACCTCTATTTCTTCCAGCATTAATTTTAACTATACAGCCTTGTATTATTACGATTCAAATAGTAAGTGAGCGAGTAAATCTAATCGCAAATAAAAATTATATTAAGGTTGCTAATATTAGAGAAAATTCTTCACTAAAGGTATTATTTAGGCATTTACTTCCTAATGCGATACCTGAAATTATCCCACAATTAACTTACAACATCACAACCTTATTATTTTCCATAATGGTAATAGAAATTCTATTGAATCGTGCTGGTGTAGGGACTTGGTTATTATCTGGTTTTTATAAACAAGATTATAGCATTATTGCTTTAACATTATTATGTTGTGGTATTATTATCAGCTTATTAACGTTATTAAGTGAAATCTTGGTTGTTTTAATCTACTCACCACAATCAAGGACAATATATGAATAATTTCAAATATAGACTTAATGGAATTGCCGAAGGAATCTTTGGCATTAAAAATGCTATCCATAGTAATATCTATATGATAATAGGTAGTTATGGTATTTTTGCCATAGTGTTTATTTGTTACTCAATTCATTGGTTATTTCATGCCGATATGGCACCTATTTATGAGCATCACTTATTACCGGCTTGGGAAAATAACAGCGATATTAACCATATTCTTGGTACCGATGATCAAGGTCGAGATATTTTTAATTTTTTACTGTTAGCATTCAAATCTTCGATAATTTTAACGTTAGCTACCACTACATTTGTAGTCATACTCGGTGCTATTGTTAATTATATTCTCTTTTTTATTTCTCCTTTACGATCATTAATATCTATGCTATTTAGAGTTATGATTTCGTTTCCTCCTATGTTAAGTGCTATTATTGTTGCCTCCCTTTGGGACAATGATATCTGGGCAACGCTAATGATTATTGGGCTAGCTTATTTGCCTCGTTTTGTCCATAATGTTGATCAGCAAATTATGCAAGAGTGGCAAAAAACCTATATTTCGGCCCATCGCCTAGATGGAATACCCACCGTTAAAATCGTCAATATCTATATTTTCCCGAATATTTTACCTGCTTATTTGACAGAAATTGCTAATTTATTTAGCCATATTATTTTAGCTTTAACTGTATTAACCTTTCTCGGCTTTGGGTGTAATGGTCTTAGTACCCCTGATTTGGGGATTATGATGAATAATATGTTACCGATCATTGATTATAACTTTTGGGGATTTTTTGCAACAGGTATGGTCATTGTTTTTACTATTTTAATGATTCAATTCTTTAATTTAGGTATTACGTTAATATTAACTAAAAAAACTGAGAATTAGATATGGCATTATTAGATATTCGTAATCTGACTATCGAATTTATCACGCCAAAAGGGTTATTGCGTGCAGTCGACCGTGTCAATCTCAAATTGAATGAAGGCGAAATCAGAGGTTTGGTTGGAGAATCAGGTTCTGGAAAAAGTTTGATTGCTAAAGCCATATTGGGCGTAACTAATAAGAACTGGTTGATCACAGCAGATCGCTTTCATTTTAATGGTATAGATTTGCTTAAACTAAGCGAAAAACAACGACGAAAAGTAATCAGTGCTAATATATCTATGATTTTCCAAGAGCCCCAATCGTGCCTTGACCCTAATATGAAAATTGGTCGGTTACTTGTTCAATCCATTCCTTCATGGACTTTTAAAGGTCATTTTTGGCAAAGACTCTTTTGGCGTAAAAATCGCGCGATTGAGTTATTACATCGTGTTGGGATCAAAGAACATAAAGACATTATGAATTCTTATCCTTATGAGCTAACTGAGGGTGAGTGTCAAAAAGTGATGATTGCAACTGCGCTAGCTAATCAACCTAAGTTACTCATCGCTGATGAACCTACTAATGCGATGGAATCAACAACCGAAGCCCAGATTTTCCGCTTATTGGCGAGTTTAAATCAAAATTCAGGCACAACAATTTTGTTAATTAGTCATGATCTACAAATGGTGACTCGATGGACTGATCGTATTAATGTATTATACTGTGGGCAAACAGTTGAAGTAGCAAACAGCGAAGAACTGATTAAAAAGCCCTATCACCCTTACACCCAAGCTCTAATTTTTGCAATTCCTGATTTCGGTAAAGCAATTGCACATAAAAGTCCATTAAATACCTTAGCCGGAGTCATCCCTCCCCTAGAACATCTACCAATCGGCTGTCGATTAGGTCCACGTTGCCCATATGCACAAAAAAAATGCATAGAAACACCGGCACTTATTGCACTTAAGGATCATGCAGTTGCATGCCATTATCCACTCAATATTGAATTACAGGATAATAAACCATGAATCCCGTATTAAAAGTCCGTAATTTATCAAAACGTTTTGCTATACCTAAAGGGTTATTCGGTCATCTGTATATTGATGCGGTTAAACCTGTTTCTTTTTCGCTTAATGAAGGCAAAACATTAGCTATCATTGGTGAAAATGGTTCTGGGAAATCAACATTAGCTAAAATGATAGTTGGGATGATAAAACCTGATAATGGCGATATTTGGGTTGAAGATCAGAAATTAGAATATGGTGATTATCAAACCCGATGTCAGCTTATTCGTATGATTTTCCAAAATACTGATAGTGCATTTGATCCTCGTCTAAAAATTGGCAAAATATTAGAAATACCTCTTAAACAAAATACTCAACTTAATGCTAATCAACGTGAGCAACTTATTTATGAAGTATTAAAACACGTTGGTTTGTCTGCAGAACATGCTAATTATTACCCATCCGTAATGGCAGTAGGTCAAAAGCAACGTGTGGCACTTGCAAGAGCATTGATACTTAAACCAAAGGTAATTATTTTTGATGAAGCATTAACGGCTTTAGATATCTCAATGAGATCACAAATTATTAATTTAATGTTATCGCTTCAACAAGAGCATAACATTTCGTACGTTTATGTTACTCAAGATATAGGTATGATGAAACATATCAGTGATCAAATTCTTGTTATGCATAAAGGAGAAGTTGTTGAAAGTGGTAATACAGCGGAAGTACTTGCATCACCACTAAGTGATATTACCCAAAAATTAGTACACAGTTATTTTGGTGAAGCACTCACTGCCGATACTTGGCGAACAGATACACGCGCTTTCTAATATATCACTAATAAATAATCAAACTTGTTTATGATTTGAGTTCATTCGTCATTGACAATTTAATATTGTAATTAGAATAAATTTGTTTAAGCGATGTATTTTAATTATGCATCGCTTATTGTAGGTCATCTTTGAAATATTGACGATACAGTTAAAAATAACTATAGATATCGGCAAAGATAAGCCGTGGGTTCAACAACTTCAACACTAAATTCATTTTTTCCTTGAACATGAAAAATTTGTCCAGCCTCTAAAATTTGCCAATCCTTTGCTGAAGGCAACAATACTTTAAAAGAACCGGAAATTATCATAATTTCTTCCGGTTTATTGGTGCTGAAAATATATTCTCCAGGCATCATAACACCAATACTAGAATCACCTGTATTTGCATTTTTGAATCGAATAGATTTCACCTTACCATTAAAGTATTCATTAACTGTTAACATTAGATTTTCCTGCCAAATGATTGCATAGAATTACTAGTATACTCATTATTATAAAATTTCGATAATCGTTATCATAAAAATTAATTATTTGATTTCATAAATAAAATTAGTAGGGATTTTATTGTTAGTTACTTGGAATTTTGTTATATTTGCATACTATTTCAACAATGAAATAAATTACAAAGGAAATAAAATGAGACATAAAATTTTAATATCTAGCTTATTAACTTTAGTATTAACTGGATGTGGCATAATAGATGGTGCTGTTCGTTCTGATAATAGCATTAAAGAAAAAACTGCTTTTGCTTTAGGAACTACGGCTGATAATGTTACTATTTCTAATATCAGCAAGGATTTTGACTCAGTTAAGTTTAATGCGACATATAAAAAGAAAGTTTATCAATGCTATTATTCGACAGTTCTTGTTACAACAAGTGATGTAGTGTGTTCACCTACAGATGGAAAATCATCTTTACCTCAAACAGCACAATGTAATGCTCTTACTAAAGCAGCTGGAAAATGTAATTAAAAAATAATAATTTTAAAGTGAAAAGTGAATTTTTATAATTATATATAAAATAATAGTTGTGGCTTAGCTAGGTAAAAGATCTCATCTTCTATTTCAGTATTTATTACCATGATCTAATCGTGTTTAGAGAACCTTCTTGGGATTGCATGGTCACAACTATTAGCTTTTTTTATTTAATAGTTTTGATCGCAAGAATAGGTTTCAATTTATCAAAATTATGAAGTTCTTCACGTTTATTTATAATTATTTGTTTCAATAATTTTATAAAGCTAGTTTTATTTAAAGGATTAATGTCGACATTTTAATACAAAAACTTATTTTAATTTGATATGTTACGATTCAAGTTCTCTTGTTTATTTTTTATTTTAACCCATTCAGATTCGTGAAGATTGTTGTTAATTAAACTAAATAATTTAACTGTTAATATAAATTATGATTGATTTAATTAACAAAACCGTCCAAAATTACTGACTGCAGCATGTGCTGTTTAACTTAAAGGTAACCACTCGCTTTATGGAATGGATGATGGATCCAACGGTTTGGATTGGTCTTTCGACATTAATTGTTCTTGAAATTGTTCTTGGTATTGATAATATTATTTTCATTGCCATTCTTACTGAAAAAGTTCCACCCGAAAAACGCGATCATGCGCGCATTACCGGTTTATCATTCGCATTAATTATGCGTATCGTTTTATTAATGTTTACTGGTTGGTTGGTGACTTTAACCGCACCTCTTTTTTATTTCGAGAGCTTGGGCATTAGCTTTAATGCACGTCAATTGATTATGCTCGTTGGTGGCTTATTTTTATTATTCAAAGCCACAATGGAGCTTAATGAACGTCTGGAAGGTTCTAGTCACGAAAATGAACGGCAAAAAAAGACATCTCATTTTTGGACTGTAGTTGCACAAATCGTTGTACTTGATGCGGTATTTTCGTTGGATTCCGTTATCACTGCAGTAGGTATTGTGGAACATATCCCAATTATGATTGCAGCTGTTTGTATTGCCATGTTAGTGATGATGTTAGCAAGTAAACCATTAGCCTACTTTGTAAATAGCCATCCAACTATTGTTATTCTGTGCTTAAGCTTCTTATTAATGATTGGTTTTAGCCTCGTTGCGGAAGGATTTGGTTTTGTAATTCCAAAAGGTTATTTATATGCTGCTATTGGTTTTTCAATCCTCATTGAATTCTTTAATCAAATTGCTATTTTTAATCGACGTAAATTTCTTAATACCAAACCATTAAGACAACGTACGGCCGAAGCAATACTTAATTTACTGAAAGGTGATACCGAAGACGAGGAAAATAATAATATAACTAACGATTCTGTTGCCGAAGCGGGTAAGAATGCTGATGCATTTAATGCCCAAGAATTAAGTATGGTGGAACGTGTACTTGGGTTAGCACAAAGATCTGTTAGTAGTATTATGACATCTCGGCAAAATATCAGCATGATTAATATTAATGATACACGTGAAAATATATTGCATGAAATTAATGAAAACCAACATAATCGATTAATAGTGACTGATGATGCCTCAATTGATGAACCATTAGGGATTATACAGGTTAATGATTTAGTTAAAGAAATATTAAATAATCAACAAAATTTCTCTATAACTAAGTTAATTAAACAACCGCTTATTTTCCCCGAGACAATTTCATTATTAACCGCATTAGAACAATTTAAAAATGGAAAAACTCATTTCGCATTTGTGGTTGATGAATTTGGTTCTATGCAAGGTATTGTATCGGTAAACGATGTAATGGAAACAATTGCCGGTGATTTCCCAACAGAAAATGATGAAGTTGATGCTAAACATGATATACAGAGTCAGGGCGAAAATTGTTGGATTGCTAATGGTTATATTCCACTTGAAGAATTGATCCGGTTTGTGCCAATTGAATTAGATGATCGCCGTGAGTACCATACATTAGCAGGATTGTTAATGGAAAAATCACAGCATATACCTAGTGTTGGTGAAATTATTAAATTAGATGATTATTTATTTGAGATCTTGGAAATTGATAGCCATCGTATTGTTCGAGTCAAAATTTGTCATGTTGATCATGCAAAAAATCCCACTTCATCATAATTAGGGGGTTAGCCCCCTATTTTATAAAAAAGTTGTAATATTCAGAAAAATTTCAAAATATTTAAACAAATAAAATAAAAATACGTTAGAATACCCGCTTTGTTATTTTATTTAAAGTGAGTTGAACAATGCATAGCACTAGCCCATTACTTGTGGCAATGATAAGTGGTATTGTTCTATCTGCTATATTAAGAATGTGGACTAATCAATTACGCATTTCACCCTTAGTGGGTTATCTCATTACAGGTACTATTTTTGATAAACCCATTATTACCCACTTTAAATTCAGACTATTTGGCAATACAAAGCAAACAGCTTTAACAATTCTTGCTCGTCCTGTTCAAGTAGGTGAGTTTGCCTTTATATTAGCTGCATTTGCTAAAACACTAGAAGTATTTCCCGATAATGAATACAGCTTAATTCTTGCAGGGATTATTATCTCAATCGTTATTAATCCTATTGTTTTTGATTTGGCAAAACGTTTCTTATCCAAAACCAAAACAATTATTGATTCTATTGCGGTAATTAACCAACTTGATTCAGATAATTTTAAAAATTATGCGATTTTAGTCGGTTATGGATGTTTAGGTAGAACTATTGCTTCTCAACTTAAAAAGCAAGGTATTGCATTCGTTGCCATTAGCAATTCATTCACTTTTATTGAACAACGCCATCTTAATAATATTGTTGCGATATTAAGCGATACCGATAAATCCGAGATACTCGGGATTGCTCAACCAAAAACCGCTATATGGTTAATCCTCTGTTATAAGTCCAAGGAAATTTATTCTCTCGCTAGAGTAACTAAAGCTGATCTAGGAATTTATGTTTCCACCTTTAATGATGATCAAGTTGAACATATTGTCGGACACGATTTAAAAGAGCTTATTACGGGCAGACAAGAGATTCCGGAACGCATTCTAGATTTAATGAATATCACTTCCAATAGGCAAAATAAGGATGAAGAAAAAAAAGGGAAAAATACACAAAATAAATATATAAATTTATGCTAATTAATCGAGCGGTTATGACAGTTCAATCGAATAACAAACCGGCCTTACTACATGCTTTCGTATTTCGGTCGAATTATTTTCATTTAATTTAAATTAGGTTTTTATATGACTAATCCTCAATCAAATAATCCACATTCTTTATTTGAAAGAATTTTTCAATTACGTGCAAAAAAAACGACAGTTGGTACAGAATGTATAGCCGGATTTACCACCTTTTTAACAATGGTATATATTATCTTCGTTAATCCAGCGATCCTTTCTGCAGCAGGAATGGACCAAAATGCTGTTTTTGTTTTAACTTGCTTAGTTACCGCATTTGCCAGTATTTTAATGGGATTTGCCGCTAACTTACCTATAGCTTTAGCGCCTGCTATGGGACTCAATGCATTTTTTGCCTATGGAATTTGTGTCAGCATGGGCTATTCTTGGCAAGTCGGTATGGGGGCAATCTTCTGGGGATCCCTAATTTTCTTCCTATTATCATTGTTCAAAATTCGTTATTGGCTTATTTCTAATATTCCACACTGTTTAAGAATTGGAATCAGCGCAGGTATTGGTTTATTTATTGCCTTTATGGGCTTTCAAAATATGGGAATAGTAGTTTACTCACCGGCTACATTATTAACAATAGGCGACATTTCATCCCTAAATGTTTTACTCGGTTCATTAGGATTTTTTATTATCATTATCCTCGCTGCTCGTAATTTTCACGCAGCCGTACTTGTCTCCATTATTATTGTTACCCTATTAGCGCTTTGGCTAGATCCAAATATTCACTATAATGGCATTGTATCTATGCCACCTGATATTACTAGTGTTGTTGGGCATATTGACCTTGCTGGATCACTGAATGTGGGAATTATGGGGGTCATCTTCTCAGTTATGATTGTTAGTTTATTTGATTCTTCTGGAACCATATTGGCAGTAACTGATAAGGCTGGCATTGCTGATGAAAAAGGGCGTTTTCCTAAAATGCGACAAGCATTATTAGTTGATAGTTTTAGCTCTTCATTAGGTGGTTTATTTGGTACATCATCTGTTCTAACTTATATCGAAAGTACTGCCGGTGTTTCCGTTGGCGGTCGTACTGGTTTAACCTCTGTGGTAGTTGGACTTTTATTTTTAGTTGTTATTTTCTTATCACCACTTGCACATCTCGTGCCAAATTATGCAACATCAGGTGCATTAATTTTTGTTGGTATTTTGATGGTATCAAGCTTGGTGAAAGTTAATTGGCACGACTTAACGGAAGCTACTCCCGCTTTCATTACTGCATTAATGATGCCATTTGCCTTTGCTATTACAGAAGGTGTAGCTCTCGGATTTATTTCTTATGTTATCCTTAAATTATTTACAGGGAAATTTAAAGATCTGAATATCTGTGTAATCGCTGTCGCAATTTTATTTATTTTAAAATTCATTTTTATCGGCCATTAATACTTAGTTTAAAAGATATAAGGCAGGATAGCCCTGCCTTTCAAAATATGATAGGAATGTGAAACATCTCTTTAAAATTGAACTTTAAAAATAGTTTTTGCATAAAAAAATATCAGCCCTAATTTCAATCTACCTTATCGACATCACTAAATAATTTTGCTATTTATTTTGACACGCATAAAAAAGCAAAAACTTGACATTATCGTTTATCAGGACTAGAATCTTGCGACCCAAATACTATATCTTACAGTATTCTGGGTACAATTGTTTTTACGTATCTAAAAAAGTAGTTTTAATTATTTTTAAATAAATCAGGAGCTTATTAATGGCAACAATTAATCAGCTGGTACGCAAACCAAGAGCGCTAAAGGAAGCAAAAAGTAACGTTCCTGCACTTGAAGCATGCCCGCAAAAAAGAGGTGTTTGTACTCGTGTTTACACTACTACACCTAAAAAACCTAACTCTGCATTACGTAAAGTATGTCGTGTACGTTTAACTAACGGTTTTGAAGTAACTTCATATATCGGTGGTGAAGGTCACAACCTACAAGAGCACTCAGTTATTCTAATCCGTGGTGGTCGTGTTAAAGACTTGCCGGGTGTGCGTTATCACACTGTTCGTGGAGCGCTAGACTGTGCTGGTGTTAAAGATCGTAAACAAGCCCGTTCTAAATACGGCGTTAAAAGACCTAAAGCTTAATGGTTATCCGTTAAGTAAGGCCAAACTATATAATTCCATTTAACTCATTTGAGTTTTGGGTAAACCTGAAAAATTTTTTAAAAACGGAGTAATCCATGCCACGTCGTCGTATTGCTGGTCAAAGAAAAATTCTACCTGATCCAAAGTTCAGTTCAGAATTACTAGCTAAATTTGTAAATATTTTAATGATAGATGGTAAAAAATCTGTCGCAGAATCAATCGTATATTCAGCTCTTGATACGCTTGCAGAACGCAGCGGTAAAGATCATTTAGCTGCTTTTGAAATTGCATTAGATAACGTAAAACCAACTGTAGAAGTTAAGTCTCGCCGTGTTGGTGGTTCTACATATCAAGTACCTGTTGAAGTCCGCCCGGTACGTCGTAATGCGCTTGCAATGCGTTGGATTGTAGAAGCTGCCCGTAAACGTGGTGATAAATCAATGGCTTTACGCCTTGCGAATGAATTAATGGATGCTTTTGAAAACAAAGGTACTGCTGTTAAGAAACGCGAAGACGTTCACCGTATGGCTGAAGCTAATAGAGCGTTTGCACACTATCGTTGGTAATTTGAGCGCTTTTATAAGTCGCTTGAAATAAGACTGGTAGCCCAATTGCTATCAGTCAACCGAAAGATATTTTATTAAGCAAACGATTCTAAATAGAGGATTAATATGGCTCGTACAACCCCTATAGCACGCTACCGCAATATCGGTATTAGTGCACATATTGACGCAGGTAAAACAACAACGACAGAACGTATTTTGTTTTATACTGGTGTAAGTCACAAAATTGGTGAAGTTCATGATGGTGCAGCGACCATGGACTGGATGGAACAAGAACAAGAACGTGGTATCACTATCACTTCTGCTGCAACAACTGCATTCTGGTCTGGTATGGGTCAACAGTTTGAACCACATCGAATTAATATCATCGACACCCCGGGACACGTTGACTTCACAATCGAAGTAGAACGTTCTATGCGTGTACTTGATGGTGCAGTAATGGTTTACTGTGCAGTTGGTGGCGTTCAACCACAATCTGAAACGGTATGGCGTCAAGCAAACAAGTATAAAGTTCCACGTATTGCATTTGTAAATAAAATGGACCGTATGGGTGCTAACTTCTTACGTGTTGTTGATCAAATTAAAACACGTTTAGCAGCCGTTCCTGTTCCTTTAGTATTACCAATCGGTGCTGAAGAGAAATTTACCGGTGTTGTAGATCTACTTAAACGCAAAGCAATTAACTGGAATGATGCTGATCAAGGTGTTACATTCACTTATGAAGATGTTCCTGCAGATATGGTTGATCAAGTTGAAGAATATCGTGCTAACTTGATTGAAGCAGCTGCTGAAGCTAGCGAAGAGTTAATGGAAAAATATCTTGGTGGTGAAGATTTAACAGAAGAAGAAGTTAAAGGTGCATTACGTCAACGTGTACTTGACAACGAAATCATCCTAGTTACCTGTGGTAGTGCCTTTAAAAATAAAGGTGTTCAATTCATGCTTGATGCTGTAGTTGAATTCCTACCAGCACCAACTGATGTTCCAGCAATTAATGGTGAATTGCAAAATGGTGAAGCAGCTGAACGTCATTCAAGTGATGATGAGCCATTCTCTGCGCTTGCATTTAAAATTGCAACCGACCCATTTGTTGGTAACTTGACATTCTTCCGTGTTTATTCTGGTGTAGTTAACTCTGGTGATACCGTTCTTAACTCTGTTAAAGATAAAAAAGAACGTTTTGGTCGTATCGTTCAGATGCATGCTAATAAGCGTGAAGAAATCAAAGAAGTTCGCGCTGGTGATATTGCTGCAGCAATCGGTCTTAAAGATGTCACTACAGGTGATACGCTTTGTGCAGAAAGCGCACCAATTATCCTTGAAAGAATGGAATTCCCAGAACCTGTAATTTCTGTTGCGGTTGAACCAAAAACTAAAGCTGACCAAGAGAAAATGGGTCTTGCTTTAGGTCGTCTAGCACAAGAAGATCCATCTTTCCGTGTGCATACAGACGAAGAATCAGGTCAAACTATTATTTCTGGTATGGGTGAACTTCACTTAGAAATCATCGTTGACCGTATGAAACGTGAATTTAAAGTTGAAGCTAATGTAGGTAAACCTCAAGTAGCTTATCGTGAAACCATTCGCAATGAAGTTGAACAAGAAGGTAAATTTGTTCGTCAGTCTGGTGGTCGTGGTCAATATGGTCATGTATGGTTAAAAATCAAACCATTGGAAGCGGGTGGCGAAGGCTACAAATTCAATAATGAAATCGTTGGTGGTGTGGTTCCTAAAGAATACATTCCAGCAGTAGATAAAGGCTGTCAAGAACAAATGAAAAATGGTGTTCTTGCGGGTTATCCTATTGTTGATGTTGAAGTTACTATCTTTGATGGTTCTTTCCATGATGTCGACTCATCAGAAATGGCATTTAAAATTGCCGGTTCTATGGCGTTTAAAGACGGCTTCATGAAAGCTAAACCAGTTCTTTTAGAACCAATCATGAAAGTAGAAGTTGAAACTCCTGAAGATTATATGGGCGATGTTATCGGTGACTTGAACCGTCGTCGTGGTATGATTGAAGGAATGGAAGATACTGCTACTGGTAAAACAGTTCGTGCACAAGTTCCACTTTCAGAAATGTTTGGTTATGCAACTGATCTTCGTTCACAAACGCAAGGTCGTGCTTCATACTCTATGGAGTTCTTGAAGTATAATGAAGCACCAACAAATATTGCAACAGCAATTATTGAAGCTCGTAAAGCGAAATAATTATTTATATAAATAAAGTAACACTTCCCTTATAAATAGAAGGGAAGTGGTTTAATAAAGGAACATTAAGATGTCTAAAGAAAAATTTGAACGTACAAAACCCCATGTTAACGTAGGTACAATCGGCCACGTTGACCATGGTAAAACAACTTTAACTGCAGCGATCACTTCTGTACTTGCTAAGAAATACGGTGGTCAAGCACGTGCATTCGATCAAATCGATAATGCACCAGAAGAAAAAGCACGTGGTATCACCATCAATACTTCACACGTTGAATATGATACACCAACTCGTCACTACGCACACGTAGACTGCCCGGGCCATGCTGACTATGTTAAAAACATGATCACTGGTGCGGCACAAATGGACGGAGCTATTCTAGTAGTAGCAGCGACAGATGGTCCAATGCCACAAACTCGTGAACACATTCTTTTAGGTCGTCAAGTAGGTGTACCTTACATCATCGTATTCTTAAACAAATGCGATATGGTAGATGATGAAGAATTATTAGAATTAGTAGAAATGGAAGTACGTGAACTTCTATCTCAATACGATTTCCCAGGTGATGATACACCAGTAATTCGTGGTTCAGCGCTTAAAGCGTTAGAAGGCGATGCAGCATGGGAAGACAAAATTGTTGAATTAGCAGAAGCATTAGATAGCTACATTCCAGAACCAGAGCGTGACATTGATAAACCATTCTTATTACCAATTGAAGACGTATTCTCAATCTCAGGACGTGGTACAGTAGTAACAGGTCGTGTAGAGCGTGGTGTAATCAAAGTTGGTGAAGAAGTTGAAATTGTTGGTATCAAACCGACAACAAAAACGACTTGTACTGGTGTAGAAATGTTCCGTAAATTACTAGACGAAGGCCGTGCAGGTGAAAACGTTGGTGTATTACTACGTGGTACAAAACGTGAAGAAATCGAACGTGGTCAAGTATTAGCGAAACCAGGTTCAATCACTCCACATACAGATTTTGAATCAGAAGTGTATATCTTAAGTAAAGATGAAGGTGGTCGTCATACTCCATTCTTCAAAGGTTACCGTCCACAGTTCTACTTCCGTACAACTGACGTAACAGGTACTATCGAATTACCAGAAGGTGTAGAGATGGTAATGCCAGGTGATAACATTAAGATGACAGTATCATTAATTCACCCAATCGCGATGGCAGAAGGCTTACGTTTTGCTATCCGTGAAGGTGGTCGTACTGTTGGTGCTGGTGTGGTTGCTCGAGTTATTAAGTAATTACTTAATAAATCATAACAATTTATTGAAAGACCGTATAATGCGGTCTTTTTTATTGCGTGCTATTCTCGATAAAAGAATGACTTTTCGCCCCAATGAAATTATCAATTACATAAAAAAAACCAGTACAAAAATACTGGAATGATGATAAATATAGATGCTAAATGTATCTACAATTAATAAGGAAATGAATATTATTCTTCTTCGTCAATTGATAAAGCAATTTCTGATAAGATAATACCGGTATTATCCGCATAAACGAAGTCATCAGTAAAAAATGTCACCCCACCGAAATTTACCCGAATATGTGTTTCACCTAATCCCTGATCTTCTGCACCAACAGGAATAGCGGCCAAAGCTTGGATACCGATTTCAGCCTCTGCCAAATAATCAACTTGTCGAACAGCACCATTAACGATAATACCAGCCCAATTATTTTGCACAGCTATATCAACTAATTCTGCGTCAATAAGTGCTCTTCTAACAGAGCCTCCACCATCAATAACTAAGACTTTACCTGAACCATTACTTTGTAATAACTCATAAAGCAGACCATTGTCTTCGAAACATTTAACGGTTATCACTTGACCGGAAAAAGAAGAAATGCCACCAAAGTTAGTAAATAAAGGTTCAACAACATTGATATCTTCAGGATAATAATCACATAATATTGAGGTATCAAAATCCATATAAATTCTCCTTTAATAACTGTTAATAAGTTTTAGTATAATGCCAAATAGACATCGATAGTAAAAAACAATTGTAATTGTTTTTTAAATATGAACTAAATCAAAAAATCTCAGAATATAATTCATATTTTGCATATCTGAGATATTTATTAAAGCACTATAATGAATAATAGTCATCAAGATATTAATTATTTAAAAAAATGCTTAATAGAATGTCTTTTGAAAAATTCACGGGCACTTCCATCTCTAACTGCAGATATGAATATCCCTAAAGCAGCGTAAAAACCGCCTAATACAAGCAACATAAATAAATTGAATAAATTATCAGAAATAGCTAAACCCATTTGATTCACACTTGCAATCATATTACTTGCCCAAGTCGATGGTAATAATTTAGCAATGCATTTCACCCAATTTGGCATGGCTTCAAGTGGCCAAATAGTACCTGAAAGATAAAATACAGGTGTCGTGATGAATGATAGGGTTAAATATATCATTTCCACCTTTCTAAGACTTTCAGTTAACAATTTTGCTAACCCCATTACAGCCAGTAAAAAAGGGAATGTCATTAAAATTATCTGTGGCAATGTGGCTAATTGCCGGTAGCCTAAAAGCCAAGGCCATAAACCAAATAAAATAATAGACAGAAATAGCCAAATAGGAATTAAGGCAGATAAACTACCTAAAAAAACTATTGCAGGTGGTTTTCCTTGGGGTAAAGAACTTAATCCAATATTTGTTCTAGTTGAAACAATTAATAATGAATGTTGTAACAGCATGACTAATAAGCCAGGAAAGGTTATAGCGGCAAAACTTATTCCGGCATTATATAATGGATCGATTTGACTTTTAATCGGCATCAAAATAATGTTAACTTGCTCAGTCGATAATCCACTATTACGCATTAAATCTGAATTATAACGACTCAAAAATTGTTGGTAAATTGATTTAAAATCTTGTTGAATCATACCATTGGCTAATCGACTTGAAGCATCGCCATAAGCTGGAATAGTTATCGCCTCACCTCTTAATAACCGTTTTTCATAATCACGAGGAATTGTAATCACCGCAAATAATTTTCTATCATTAATATCTTGATAAGCTTCAAGTGAGCTTTCATAGAGTATTATATTTGCTTTAGATGTTGTATCTAACGCTCGAATCAACTCACGACTAGACGATGTATGATCCAAATCAACGACTGCAACCGGTAAATTATTAATAGAACCGTTGAGGTAAACTAAACTCATTAATATTACTGAAATAAGGAGTAAAAGCCATTTTGGTTCAGCAAGAAATCTTAAAGTTATACGTTTGAAAGAACTCCAATATAATTGTAACATTAGATGGTTCCCTCTTGATTTAAGCGTTTAACTAGTCGTTTCCTAACTAATAACGTAATAATAATTGGATAAATAGATAATATAGCGCAGGTTTTTAACACTGACCTAAAACTCGCATGGCGTAGGAAGAGATCAAATAATTTATTCAAAGCATAAGTTAAAGGCTCAATTGAAGATATAACTCTCGCAATCCAAGGCATGGATAATTCAGGTACAACTACGCCAGAATAAGTTAATGCTAAGCCCACTAATAAACCTATAAATGAATAAGCATCAATTGTTGAACGAGTAAAAGTAAACAATAAAATACCAAGGCTTTGAGCCGCCATGACATAAAAAAGTCCAACAATTAGCATATAAAACGGATTGCCTGATACTCTTGCTTGGGAATATAGCACCAGAAGTGCAATCTCGAATATAAGCAACATTGTATACCATAAAGTATAAGGTGCTAATTTCCCTAAAACAAATGGATAACTTGGTCTAGTTCTGTTTGGTAATCGACCTAAAATATGAATAGTTAATGCGACAACAAAAAGTTGAATTATATGTACTAGTGCTGAAAACTGTTGGAAGTACATAGAATTACCACTAGCATTAAATAAGCCATCATAGTTAAGATTCGCTTGAGCTAACTTAGGTATAGCAACGCCAGCTTTAGCTGCTAATACACTTCTCAATTGACTATTAAATTGGGCAATTAATCCCGAATAATCCATAATTGAGTATAATCCAGCACTATAAAATAAAGCATTATAATAAAATATAGGCGTAGGTTGACGCCCAGCAAGGACATCGGCTTCGAAATTTGGCGGAATGTACAACAGCGCATAGATCTTAGCTCTTGCCAGTGCTTTTTCAGCTTCATTAATTGAAATATCAAAATTGATAATATCGGCATGAGCACCAGCGTTAAGATCACGGATGATTTGTTTAGATAATATACTTTTATCCTGATCAACCACGCCTACTGGTAAATCGTATAATACCCCTTTAGAAAAGATACTTCCAATTAATATAAATATCATTAATGGTAGAATCCACAACAACCAGTGGTGGGTAAACCGTTTGAAGATCGATTGCATTTCATCGTTAAATGCAATTTTAAATCGCTTTAAAAAATCAATCGTTAATTCTCTAAAGTCCATAAACAACTCATACCAGCACGTAAATTTTTGATCGGTTTAGTTGGATACAACCGAATTTCGAAAGTTTTTAAATCAAAGTCACCTGTCGCGCGAGTTGCTCTTTTTGTTGCATAGTCCCCCATTTGTGCTATATATCTAACTTCAGTCTCTATCTTATCATTCCCCAATGCTGGGACAGTTAGCATCACATGATCGCCTTTATGAATATTCGCTAAGATATTTTCACGGATGTTAAACACAAAATAGGCTTTAGATAATTGAACTACTGTCAATAATGGACTTGTAGCATTAAATAACTCACCGACTTCGGCAGGAATAGCTCCTACTTCGCCATCAATAGGTGATTTAACAATTAAATCATCATATTGAATCGTTAATTGTTTTAATTGCTCTTCCGCTTGTTGTAATCTGGCTTCATATATTTGTCTTTGTTCTAAACGATCACCGTTCAATGCTTGATCCAAGTTTGCTTGAGCTGAATTAACTTGTTGATAAGCGGCATCACGCGCTTTTAAGGAATTATCTAATACTGATTGGGATATATACCCCTTGCTTGATACCGCTAAGTTTCTTTGATAATCTTTTAATGCATTATCATATGTGGCTTTAGCTTGCTGTAACAATGCTTCATAGTAACGTATACTTTCTTCTCGAGTTCCATGTAAAGACAACTCAAGCTGTGCTTTTGCCTGATCACGTTCAGCCTGTGCAGCTTTTACTTGTGAAAGTAATTCGGGGCTATCTAACGTAATTAGGACATCCCCTGATTTGACATCATCGCCACGATTAACGTGAATAGTCTCCACTCTCCCTCTTGCTTTCGAAGATAAGTTAATATTAGGAGCATCAACTTCACCTTGTAATATTAAATCACTGTTATGTGATCGTATTAGAATTGTCATGGATATTGTCACCACAACAAATAAAATAACAAAAAATACCCTTTTATTCATAATTAAATAACACGATTAGTATGACTAAGATAAATAAGAAACTTGAATTTATATCCTAATATGTTTATAGATATTGAGTCAGTGTTCTTATTCTTATTGAAAATGAATTTAAACAAACTATTGTAGATAGACAGCAAAGATTATCTGACAAACATTTTTATCAAAAAATAAGTTTAGAAATAATTACAATCTATAAATAAACTTAAACGATAAAAGAAATGAAATAATCATTTATCACAACAAATTTCATTTGTAAATGATATATTATCCGAGACTTATAAAAAAAACCATACCTATCATGTACTATTTTTCAAGATTAGATTAATAGTTATCACCTATATTATATATTGAGTTAAATCGATTAGATAAAACCTGACTTATTTAGTATGATATTTGCCAATAATATAATAAGTTTATAAAAATTTCATAAAGGTACATTAAGAGATGAAAAAAATAGTGATTGTTGGCGGTGGTGCAGGCGGTTTAGCTTTGGCAACTCAATTAGGCAAAAAGTTAGGGAGGACAGGTAAAGCTGAAATTACACTAGTCGATAAAAACTCTAATCATTTATGGAAACCATTGCTACATGAAATTGCAACCGGTGCACTAAACGATGAACTTGATTATGTGGATTACTTAGTACAAGCCAAAAAAAATCATTTCACATTTAAACAAGGTTTTTTAACTGATATTAATCGTGAACACAAAAAAATTACGTTAAATGAAGTGTGCGACTCTCAACAACAAACCATTTTCCCTCAGACTGATCTTGAATATGATATTTTAGTTATGGCAATTGGTAGTACTTCAAATGATTTCGGTACACCGGGTGTTAAAGAAAATTGTATCTTCTTAGATGATCAAGGATCAGCTAAAAAATTCCGTAAATCAATTCTATCAACCTTCTTACGCATCTCATCTAGATTAGATAAAAAAGATAAGCTTAATATTTCTATTGTTGGTGCAGGTGCTACAGGTGTCGAAATGACAACAGAATTATTTAATATGGTTGATGTTTTGGGTGATTATGGTTATAAACACCTCTCATCTTCTTTATTAAATATTACTCTAATTGAAGCAACTAATCGAATTTTGCCCGCATTACCTGAAAATACTAGTAAGAATATCCAATTAAAACTGGAAAAATTAGGCGCTAAAGTTTTAACAAATACTAAAATTGTTAAAGCTGATGAGAATCATTTCTATCCTGAAGGACAAGATCCTATTCCAGCAGATATTATGCTATGGACGGCTGGTGTAAAAGCGCCTGATTTTCTTAAGGATATTGGCGGACTAGAAACAAATCGTGTTAATCAACTTGTTGTTACCCCAACTTTACAAACTACTCGTGACCAAACAATTTTCGCCATAGGCGACTGCGCAAGCTGTGCTAAGCGTGAAGGTGGTTTCACACCTGCTACAGCCCAAGCAGCTCATCAAATGGCCTCTATTTGTTATCGAAATATCGTTGCTTTAGTTAATAATAAATCACTGAAATCTTTTAAATATAATGATAAAGGTACCATTATTTCTCTTGGTCATACTGCTCAAGGTGTAGTTACAACTATTGGAAAACATCAAATGAGCGTGAAAGGTTGTTTGGCATTTTTCATTTATAAAATGCTTTACCGATTACATCAGGTATCTATTTACGGTACATTTAAAACATTGCGTTTAATTAGAGCAAATAAAGTTTATAGCTCAGTTAGACCAAAAGTTAATATGGAATAATAGAATTCTATATATTTGAAAATAAAAAAAACCGAGTTTAATACTCGGTTTTTTGTTTTGAACTGGACTTAAAAATTAACTTTTTTCAACTTGACTGAAATCTAATTCTACTGGTGTTGAGCGACCAAAAATAGATACCGATACTTTTAAACGGCTCTTTTCATAATCAACTTCTTCAACAACCCCATTAAAATCAGCAAATGGTCCTTCATTAACACGCACAAGTTCACCTGGTTCAAATAGTGTTTTCGGACGAGGTTTATCACCTATTTGTTGCAATCTATTCATAATTGCATCGACTTCACGCTGACTAATAGGTGCTGGACGATCCGAAGTTCCACCGATAAACCCCATTGTTCTAGGGACACTGCGGACTAAATGCCAAGTTGCATCATTCATTGCCATTTCAACAAGAACATAACCTGGGAAGAATTTTCTTTCACTTTTACGGCGTTGACCGCCTTTCATTTCAACAACTTCTTCGGTTGGTACAAGAACTTCACCAAAAAAGTCTTCCATATTATGTAATTTAATATATTCACGTAATGATTGAGCAACACGCGCCTCATACCCCGAGTAAGCTTGAATAACGTACCAACGTTTTTTTTGTGTTTCACTCATACTAATGCCCTAAAACTGTTAAAGTAGAAATTATCCAATAGAAGATTGTATCTAATCCCCATAAACACGAACCGACCACAATGGTAATAACAGCAACTAACAGTGTTGTTTGTACTGTTTCTTTTCTGGTTGGCCATACAACCTTGCGAAGTTCTAATCGTGATTCCTTAGCAAATTCGATAAAGGCTTTGCCCTTCTCAGTAGTCAGCATGGTAACAAATGCCAAAGCAAAAACCGCAACCACAGCAACTAATCGAATAACTATATTAGGTTGATAGATTGGATTGGGTTCTGAAAAATAAAAATTTCCCCAAACCATGAAAGCAACAAGTAGAACAACGACTGTCCACTTAATTTTATCAAGCGTTTCGTTCGCTTTAGTCTTTTCGCTATTAGTATTAGTACGCATATACAACCCGTTATTTATTTTTTATTTCTGAAAATAATTTAATTCATAAAATGCTCTTGTAATACTGAAAAAACATTTTAGTAAATAAACTATTTACATGAAATTTCAAAAAGATAAGAAAGGGTATCTTAAGACACCCTCTCTTGATAATATTCAATCAGATTATGAGAATATTACTTAATAACTCGAGCAACCACACCAGCACCAACAGTACGACCACCTTCACGGATAGCAAAACGTAAACCTTCTGCCATCGCGATTGGGTGAATTAATGATACTGTCATCTTAATGTTATCACCTGGCATTACCATCTCTACACCTTCTGGTAATTCGATAGTACCTGTTACGTCAGTTGTACGGAAGTAGAACTGTGGACGGTAACCTTTGAAGAATGGAGTATGACGACCACCTTCATCTTTACTTAAGATATACACTTCTGATTCAAAATCTGTATGTGGAGTGATTGAACCTGGTTTCGCTAATACTTGACCACGTTCGATTTCTTCACGTTTTGTACCACGTAGTAATACACCAACGTTTTCACCTGCACGGCCTTCATCTAGTAATTTACGGAACATTTCTACACCAGTACAAGTCGTTTTTGTTGTCGGTTTGATACCAACAATTTCAACTTCTTCACCAACTTTGATTACACCGCGCTCTACACGACCTGTTACTACTGTACCACGTCCTGAGATTGAGAATACGTCTTCAATTGGTAATAAGAATGGTTTATCAATGTCACGCTCTGGTTCTGGAATGTAGCTATCTAATGCTTCTGCTAATTCAACAATTTTGTCTTCCCATGCTGCATCGCCTTCTAACGCTTTAAGCGCTGAACCACGAATTACTGGTGTATCATCACCTGGGAAATCGTATTGAGATAGAAGTTCACGTACTTCCATTTCTACTAATTCTAATAATTCTTCATCATCTACCATATCGCATTTGTTTAAGAATACGATGATGTAAGGTACACCTACTTGACGACCTAAAAGAATGTGCTCACGAGTTTGTGGCATTGGACCATCGGTCGCTGCTACTACTAGAATTGCTCCGTCCATTTGTGCCGCACCAGTGATCATGTTTTTAACATAGTCAGCATGGCCCGGGCAGTCTACGTGTGCGTAGTGACGAGTTGGTGTATCATATTCAACGTGTGAAGTGTTGATGGTGATACCACGTGCCTTTTCTTCTGGTGCATTATCGATTTGATCGAATGCACGTGCTTGACCACCGTATTTTTTAGCAAGTACTGAAGTGATCGCTGCAGTTAAAGTTGTTTTACCATGGTCAACGTGGCCGATTGTACCTACGTTAACGTGGGGTTTTGTGCGTTCAAATTTTTCTTTAGACATTAATTGTCCCTCTGATGTAATACAAATCGGTGTAAAATCACCACATTAACCTCGTACTTTTATTAATTAGTTAATTATTGCTAAAACAACAAAAACCTAAAAAAACAAAAATACAAACTTAAAAAATCAGCTCTGAATAATAGCAGATAAAACTACATTGTTACAAGTTTTATAGTACACTTTTACTTAAGTAAAGAAAAATAGTTTTGATTGATCGAATAAGTATGAAATTAAAAGAAGAGATATTGGTGCTGATAGGCAGATTTGAACTGCCGACCTCACCCTTACCAAGGGTGCGCTCTACCTACTGAGCTATATCAGCATTGGAGCGGGCAGCGGGAATCGAACCCGCATCATCAGCTTGGAAGGCTGAGGTAATAGCCATTATACGATGCCCGCATGTTCAAAATTGGCTACCTAAATGCTTCTATAGTTAGATATTGCATACTTTACGCGACCTGACTAATTTTCGCACTTAGCTGCATAATCATAAAATAGAACTGGCTATTATTCTATTTTACTAAAATGTATTTATCTAAATAACACTTTTAAATTATATTTCGGATAAACCATCTTTTCTATATTAGATGGTGGTGGGGGAAGGATTCGAACCTTCGAAGTGTGACACGGCAGATTTACAGTCTGCTCCCTTTGGCCGCTCGGGAACCCCACCCGAAAACTATAATTTATTCTTAACTACATTACTTAGGATAAATGGTGCCGGCTGCCGGAATCGAACTGGCGACCTACTGATTACAAGTCAGTTGCTCTACCTACTGAGCTAAGCCGGCCTAAGTGCTGCGCATTGTAGATTTATTTAAAAGCCAATGCAAGCGTTAATTTCAATTTTTTTTTCGGTCGATTAAAAAGTACTCAAAAGCGTTTAAATATAGCCATTATCCGTTATAAAAATAGGCAAATACTGAAAATTTTATTCTTGCTAATAAATTATAGAATTCGGATTTATTCATTTTAAATTATTACTTTTTCATTAACAAATCATAAATTATTTTGAAATATCCAATATATCATGCAATAAGGTCGGTAAGCATAGCTACAATTTGAACCACCATAAATATGCATTAAAATAAAATTAATAAATCTATAAAGTGTAGTAATTAAAATTAGGAAAGGAATATTTATCTTAAAACGGAAAATAGACGCTTATATCACTATAAATCCCCAGTGTTATTAATATACATAATCAGAATTGCTGCTATTCCTATAGAAACATCAATCAATATTATTAAGACAATTAATAATGTCGATATATATTTACAGGATAATAATATATCCAATTTACGTCTATGTATTGAAAAGCTAAATGATTCGATTATTAAATCACTGCGACGTTTTTCAGTTGGGCATAAGGTAGGCGTCCAACAAAAAAGTTTTTTAGAAGGACTTTCATTACATAATGGAAAAAAACAAACATATTGGGGAAGATTATATCAACTAGGAAGTTTGTTATGATGCCACTTTAAATTCATTATCATAAAATACGAGGAGCAAAACGATTGAAAGTTCGCCCCTATTATAAAAATGGCAAAGCAAATTTATATATAAAATATCTAATTAAATCGAATCTTTAGTAGTAATAAATGGATGAAAGTATTGAATTAATACTCTAGGGTATCAGGATCAATACCTAGTTTTACCATCATTTCTCTGGCCTGCTTAGGAATACCATCATCACGTTCTTTATTTAAATCATCATCACTTGGTAAAGGCTGACCAGTAAAAGCATGCAAAAATGCTTCACATAGAAGTTCACTATTTGTAGCATGCCTTAAATTATTGATTTGTCTTCTAGTTCGTTCGTCTGTTAGTATTTTCAATACTTTAAGTGGAATAGATACAGTAATTTTCTTCACTTGCTCACTTTTTTTTCCATGTTCTGCATAGGGACTGATATAATCACCGTTCCATTCCATCATACAGTTGCCTCATAATTTACTATTAATATTACAATCAATGTGGTTAATTTTATCGTCTTTTTTTACTTGTCGCAATCTACACATCAAGATATTTAGACATCTAGACATATTGACGTCTTAAATCGTTATGTTATATATTGAACAAATATAATTATTAAAAAGGTTGAATATCATGAAAAAAGTAGTCAATCAGCCAGAACTCTCTCAAAGAACTATTGCTGTAAGAGGTGGACTAAATACTGATAGCCAGCATGGTGCCGTCATTCCTAAAATTTCTTTAACCACTTGTTATCGTTTCGAAGAATTTGCCAAACCGAGATCATTTGATTATGGTAGAAAATCAACGCCTAATCGGGATGCAGTTCAACAAACCATTGCAGCACTTGAAGGTGGAGTTGATGCAATTTTAACAAATTGTGGTATGTCAGCTATTCATCTTTTATCAGTTGCATTACTATCGCCAAATGATTTGGTTATTGCCCCTTATGATTGTTACGGTGGTAGCTATCGTTTATTCAATAGTTTAAGTCAAAAAGGTTATTTTAAAGCTAAATTTATTGATCAATCGGATGATGAGGCAGTTAAAGAAGCATTATCACTCAAACCCAAATTAATATTGATAGAAACACCTAGCAATCCATTATTAAGAGTTGTGGATATAAAGAAAATAGCTACATTGGCTCATGAAATAGGTGCATTGGTTCTCGTTGACAATACATTTATGACTCCAATTTTACAACAACCTTTTACGCTTGGTGCTGATATTATTATTCATTCGTGTACTAAATTCTTAAATGGTCATTCTGATCTTTTGGCAGGAATACTTGTATTTAAAGATCAGAAACTTGCTGATGACGTGTTATGGTGGTCAAATAATATTGGTACTGCTAATTCATCTTTTGATACTTACCTACTTCAACGAGGATTAAGAACATTATCATTGAGAGTTCTAGCACAACAAGAAAGTGCGATGAAAATTGTTGATTTTCTGTGTCATCATCCTAAAATTGCGGCTGTCCATCACCCTTCATTGCAATCGACTTCTGGTCATAATATTGCAAAAAAACAGCAAAAAGGTTATGGTTCATTGCTTAGTTTTGAGTTAAAAGGTGATGCTCAAAAAACTCGTCAATTCGTTGAAAAATTAAAAATTTTCACTTTAGCACAGTCATTAGGTGGTACAGAAAGTCTAATTTCACATCCAACGACAATGACGCATGCGGGAATCAGTGCCGAAGCGCGTAAAGCAGCTGGAATTTCCGATCAGTTACTAAGAATTTCAGTTGGTCTCGAAGATGTTAATGATTTAATTTATGATCTAACTCAGGCGCTAGAATATGTATAATCATTCACATAAGTGGGTTAATGCCCACTTATTTTGCTTTTAAAGAATGATGAGGGTCAGTTATTAATAAAAGTGTATTTCAAAATTTGGTATTGAATTAATATTTATATAATTAATATTATATTAATGTTAAAACACTTTCCCTCCCCCCATTACATTAAAGACTAGCTAATAATTAGAGTGAGAAATTTGCTCAATAGTATATTAATTTGTACAATTTTTTTGTCTGACTACTTCAAATAAGCAAATACCCGTTGCGACAGAAACATTGAGTGATGATACTATTCCGGCCATTGGAATATTAACCAATTCATCGCAATGTTCTTTTGTTAATCGCCGCATTCCCTCACCCTCTGCACCCATTACTATGGCCAAAGATCCCTTAAGTTTACTTTGATACAAAGAATGGTCAGCTTCTCCTGCTGTACCTACAATCCAAATTTGATGCTCCTCTTTTAGCATCCGCATTGTTCGGGCAAGATTTGTAACCCGAATAACAGGAACGCTCTCTGCTGCACCACAAGCGACTTTTTTGGCAATTGCATTTAATGGTGCAGATCGATCTTTGGGAACAATAATAAAATCTACACCCGCTGCATCAGCACTTCTTATACAAGCGCCTAAATTATGTGGATCAGTTACACCATCTAAGATAAGAATAAATGGCGTTGAAGTTTTATGAATCAAATTAGGTATATCATTTTCATGATAATTTTGACTAGGCTTAATTTCAGCCATAATCCCTTGATGCACACCACCTTTTGTTTGGTCATCTAACCATTTACGGTCAACAACTTTAATCGCAATACCAAGTGATTCTATCTCATTAACTAATGAGATTAATCGCTTATCTTCACGATTTTTTAATAGATAAACTCGTATAAGCTTTTCTGGTGAACGAACTATAATCGCTTGTAAGGCATGAATGCCATAAATTATTTCACTCATTGGGTTATTACTTTCTTCTCTTTTTTACTGATTGTTTAGTGGATTTCTTCCCTTTTAAGGGTTTGTTTTCGGAACGCTTACGTTTTTTCTTGATCGGTTTATCTTGATCAAGTTTAGGTGCTGTTCTTTGTTTCTTATTACGATCTTTTTCGGTTTTTCCTTGACGACGAGGTTTATTATTGCTGTCTACCAAGCTAAAATCAATTTTTCGTTCTTCCGGATTTACGGCTTCAACTTTAATTTTAACCTTATCACCTAAACGGTAACTAAATCGGGTATTTTCACCAATTAAACGGTTTCGAGTCGCATCGTAAATATAATAATCATTCTCTAAAGATGATACATGAACTAAACCATCAATAAACAGATCATCTAAGCGAACAAAAAAGCCAAAATTTGTTACACTACTAATTACACCATCATAAATTTCACCAACATGGTCTTGCATGAAATCACATTTTAACCAGTCAACTACATCTCTAACAGCTTCATCGGCTCGACGTTCCGTCATTGAACAATGTTCACCAAAATAAAGCATATCATTCATGTTATAACAACAACCACCGGTTTTACTTTCACGATGTGCTTGATTATCCAAAATCCATTTTATTGTACGGTGTAGTAACAAATCAGGATAACGCCGAATTGGTGAAGTGAAATGGGCATAAGATTCTAGCGCTAACCCAAAATGTCCTCGATTTTCAGGATCATAAACAGCTTGTTTCATTGAACGTAATATCATTGTTTGTAACATATCATGATCAGGACGCGAAGCAACTTTAGTCATTAATCTAGCAATATCACGCGGATTTGGTTTTAAACCACCTTCTAGTGTTAAGCCTAATTCATTTAATGTCGTACGCAAATTATTTAACCGATCTTCATCAGGTTTATCATGTACACGATATAATGAGGGTATTTTAGAACGTTCAACAAATTTAGCAGCAGCAACATTTGCCAAAATCATACACTCTTCAATAATCTTATGAGCATCATTTCTTTCAGCCATTTCGATTCTTTCTATACGTTTATCGGCATTAAAGATAAATTTCGGTTCAACCGACTCAAAACTAATTGCGCCACGCTCATCACGTTTCTTTTCCAAGATTTGATATAATTTATGCAGGTTTTCCAAATGTTTAACTAGTGGTTGATAATGGTCTCGTAATTCTTGATCCCCATGTAAAATTTTGTGTACTTTGGTATAGGTTAGTCGAGCATGCGAGTTCATAACAGCTTCATAAAATTTGTATGATGTTAGATTCCCTTTAACTGAAATGGTCATTTCACATACTAAACAAAGCCGATCAACTTGTGGATTTAATGAACATAAACCATTAGATAATACTTCGGGTAACATAGGTACAACCCGTGATGGGAAATAAACAGACGTTCCTCTATTACAAGCTTCTTTATCTAAGGCAGTTTTCGGTTTAACATAATAACTAACATCAGCGATTGCTACCCATAATCGGTACCCGCCGCCACGATTTTTTTCACAATAAACCGCATCATCAAAATCACGAGCATCTTCCCCATCAATTGTCACTAATGGAAGAGATGTCAAATCTACTCTTCCTTTTTTTGCTTGTGCTGAAACTGTTTCCGATAATTTATTGACAGCTTTTTCTACTTCAACGGGTAAAATATGCGGAATATCGTGATTACGAATCGCTATTTCTATGGACAAATTTGTGCCCATATTCTCACCCAATATTTCCGTAATTTTCCCTACGGCTTTCTGTCTACGTTCTGGCCGTTTGAGTAATTCAACGACGACAACGCTTCCCATACGAACGGTATTTTTTGATTTTTCAGTAATTAAGATATCAAAATTTAGCCGATTATCATCAGGAACAACAAAACCTATTCCTTCTTCTATAAAATAGCGCCCGACAATTTGGTTACTACGTGGTTCAAGTACTCTTACAATCCGAGCTTGAGTCTTACCTTTATACTGGCTAGAAATAGGTTGAGCAAGAACAATATCGCCTTGTAATGCTTTTTTCATTTCTTCAGCCGGTAAATAATAATCTTCGGGCTGACCTTCAACACGTAAGAATCCATAACCATCTCGATGAGCAAGTACCATGCCTTTAACCATTAATAGTTTATCTGGTAAAGCATAACGTTTACGACGTGTAAATATAACTTGACCATCACGTTCCATTGCTCGCAAACGACGATGTAATGCTTCTTTTTGTTGTTCATTACTCAGTGACATAGCTTTAGCTATATTTTCCAAATTAGCTGGTTTAGCAATCTTTTCTAAATAATTAATGATATGTTCACGACTAGCTATCGGTGATTCATATTTTTCGGCTTCGCGATCATAGAAAGGATCTTTGATAATCATTGGTTTATCCATTTTGATAAAATTATAATTAGCATAACATATTTTGACTCAGACCATGCCTATTTATATTTTGATATAAACAAAACAAATTACTAACAACATCAACGCACATTAAATTTCATCACCTATTTGATGATGATTAACTATAATAGCGAAACAGATTAGATATGATATAATTTATATATTTAAAATTATGTTGTTAAAAACACTTATTGCAATTAGCAATCTTCAATAAGTTAGATTATTCAATGGAGAATAACGGAATATGATGGAAAAACTTCGTACCGCAGCCAATAGTCTTATCATTAAGATAATATTTGGTCTGATTATAGTCGCTTTTATTTTTACTGGATTTGGTAGTTTTTTAGATTTTGGACCAAATATAGAAAATGATAAACAACTATACATAGCCAAAATCAACGGAGAAGGTATTAGCCGAGCTGCGTATGAGAAAGAATTACAAATGGCTCTCAAAAATTCGAAAAATCTTAGTGAAAACGATCCATTGATTAAAGAACTGAGTCAATCCATTATTTCTAACTTAATTAATGATGTTTTATCATATGAATTAGCTGACTCACTCGATCTTAATATCTCAGATGAACAAGTAAAAAATCAAATTCGTCAACAAGATATTTTTTTCGTGAATGGTGCATTTAATCAAGAACGTTATTTAAATATACTTGCTTTAGCAAATTATACGCCTGATGCTTACGCAAATGGTTTGCGTTCAGCGATGAAAAAAAATCAATTATTGGATGCATTAATTTCAACAAATTTTGTTATTCCTAAAGACTCTGATATTTCCGCTCTATTTAATCAAACTAGAACTGTTTATTTAAGTAATTATGGATTATCAAATGTAGAAGGCGATTTTAGTGTTTCTGATGAGGAAATTAAAGAATATTATAATCAAAATAAGCAAAGTTTTAACCATCCTACCCGATTAAAAATGGAATATCTTATTAACCCTTATCCAGAAATAAAAAATAAGGTGATGATTTCCAATAGTATGGTAGAACAATATTATGCTGATGGTAAACCAGGCACAATGTCTTTAGCTAAACAGTCTTTTAGTATTTTATCGTTTAATTCATTAGCCAAAGCCAATGCTGAATATAAAAAACTGATGGCAATGAAAACTAAAAATAGACTTAACGTTAAAATGGATGATTTAGGGTGGTTTAACAAAGATGATCAAATTGTTTCATTATTAGGAAATCAAAAACTAACAGCTGTAGGCAGTATTTCTAAACCGATAAATCAATCAGGTAGATATTACATTGTGCGTCTAGATAAAATTAAAGAAGCTCAAAAATTACCATTAAATTATGTTAGGGGTAATATAATTGAGTTACTTAAAACAGAAGAAGCAAATAAAATCTATAATGAACAACAGATTCGTTTAGAAAAAGCTGCCAAATTGCCTACTATTGACGAAATTTCTAAAGCATCCGGGTTGCCTGTCATTCAATCAAAATGGACAACTGAAAACGAACTTTATTCTATAGGTCGATTTCCTACCATTCATGACATCATTTTTAGTGATCTTATGATAAAAGACGGTAAGCCAACTAATACTATCTCTGATATTATCTATGCACCCGAATATCAAAGTAGCTTTATCATTCAGGTGACCGATTACCAAGAGCCAGGTATTAAAGATTTAGAAGAAGTTAAAGACGATATAAAAGACTTTTTAATTGCGAAGAAAAAGAAAGAAAATTTTGCAATAGATGTCGAAAATATTATTGCTAAAATGAATAAGGAGCAGTCTGCTGGAAATGTTCAATTTGTTCAACGAGCAACATTTAGTCGTAATAACAACTCAAATAAATTATTAAACCAAGACACTATTGATAAAATCTTCTCAGTTGTACCCGATCCAAAAACAGGTGAGGTTTTTGGCGGAACAATTGAAAACGATATAAATGCCAGATTATTTGTTTTGACAAGCATAAAAGATGGTCAAATAACCGATATTTCAAATCAGTTACAACTTGATTACATGGGCTTTAACTATGATTATATTATTGATGATCTACGTTCTCATGCAAAAATTGAGATGATGGACGATAATTAATATAATTACACAAATAGATTACTATTTTACACCACTCATTAGAGTGGTTTTTTTATTGATAAAAAATATCTTTTTCAAAATAGTTACCTACATTGCATTAAATAATGATCATAATTTTAGCAAATTCAGCTAGATATTAAGAATATAACAATATTATTTATACAATAACAAAGATAATAGGGCTAATTATTAATAAGAGAATAAGTAGAAAAGGAAAGTCAATTAAGCATTTAATGGTTATTATTATAAAAATGGTTCAATCCATTAATAACATTTTTGTATATACGATAAGAAACACCATATAAAGACGTTTCTTATCGTATAAATCAATCACCTTATAAGGTAATTGACCTTCTGAACTAAGGACGTTGAATTGCTTCTGCTTTCAGTTTAAATCCTTGTGCCCCTGCATATAAACCAGTTACGGTTGCATTATTAGCAGTCATCACTTGATTATTAACTGGTATGGTATAAGCAATATTTGTTACAGTTTCATTTCGAGTTGCATCTTGGTATGTTGCACTAGTTGCTTTAAGATCTGCTACATCTGCTGACGTTGAGTTAGCAGCATTGATTGCGTCTCCATTAAAATCAACTAATGACCATTGTATAGCAAATTGTGTTGTTATATCTTTTGTTACATTATTTTCATCTAATGTAACTTTTGCTGCATATGTCTTACCTACTTCTGGATGAGAGGATGCACTAAGTGAATTACCGCTCATAGTTACAGCACCACCACTGATTGTTGCTTCATAAATAGTGATAGCAAATGCATTAGTATCCGGCTCAATGATATCAATTGGTGGAGTTGGTGTATCACCACCACCTGTACCAGTATTTTCATCTGTAGGATTCGTGCCACCCTCACCTTCAGGTCGAGTACCCGGCATACCGCTATTAAATACGTTACCATAAACTTGAAGGTTTGACTTCGGATTACCATACTTCGTATTAGGTATAACGCCATAATAAATTCTCGAACCAATCGCTGCTGCAGGAATTGTCCATGAGACAGTTACCACGCCATTAGCCTCACTAGTTGAATCAGCTTCTACCCATTTATAATTACTTGCCCCTTTGTCCTTATAAGCAAACCTTACTGTTTTTGCTGTTTGTAGATTTGGGTCAGTATCCCCATCTTGGTCAGCAATTTTATAAGATAGTTGAATTGTATAACCATTTTTTACCGTTTCACCCGCTGCAATAGGATTACCACTAGTATTCAATACTTTAATATCAATACTGTTATTAGTAAAATCTGGCTGTATATTAGCGCTGTTAACTAATGGTGCATGACCCAAGATATAATCCGTTTTAGTCGAAACTGTATCAGCGGCATATGCTCCACTTATGCTATAACCAGCTAAAAATAAGCCTAAAGCAACTTTTTTTAATATTATTTTATTCATAAGATTAATTTCTCATTTTATTTTTCTTTCTATTAATGAATTGTAACCTATAGTTAGAACCGTTTATCTTTACATAAACTTATTTTAAAACAAGCTGATAACATTCTCTTCAAGGTTTATAAGCTGCTAGCAACGCCAAACCATTGCTAACAGGGGTTATTTTACCATTTACTTTGTATAAAAAAATATATTTTTTATCTAAGTTCACAAATTATTATGATCAATATAATTTCCTGTTGACATTATTGAATGAATTATAACCCTCTACATAATATACTATTTTATGACACTTAATTGATGGTTAATAAAAAAACACCATAATTTCATTATTTTTCTTTTAGTTAGTGCTTTATTCACTCGTTTATGGCTTAAATTAAAAGATGATATATAAGGAGTCATAGTTATTGATAACCATTTTTTCTTGATATCTGCTTGGCGCGGAAGTTTAGTAATTGTGTGAAAATAATTGGTCAATAAATAGCATCACAACTATCATCATATTTATTGATTGTATCGTCATTCTGTAAGAGACCTTTATTAATAATGATAATTAACGTTATTTAATACGGGATTTATTATGATTTTTAGTTGATATTTAATTAAGATAACTAGTTACTTGAGAGAATTTATTGAAACTATTTATAGTGCAAAAATTCTCACTAATACAAATATAGATAAGAGGAATGAATAGATGTGTATAAAAGAAATTATATTTACAACAGAACAAATTAAATTTTTTAAACGATTACAATAGAAAGTAATCCTATTTTTTAACATTTATACACATCAATAATTTAGTTTAAACCTTTCTCTCTTTTGAAGAAATCACTTAATTATTCGATTGTCCTTGATAAGGACACTGTGCTGACCCATTCCCTTTATAAGTAGCCTCAACTTTCAAATGGTAACCTTGGGCACCTGCACTACGATTTAGCCAACCAACACTATTTTTACTTTTCAGCTTGCTATTCACAGGGATTTTATAAACAATATCACATATTCTATTTTGATAACCACTCACATCAATATCTTCAGTAACAAGATTGATCACATCTTCTTCTGCTTTATTTGCTCCAATAGCACCGTAAGATTGATCAACTAAAGACCATACATAGTTGTATTTAGCGGTAATATCTACATTATTTTCATCTACTACTTTTACCACATAATAGTTCGATACTTTAGGAATATCGTTGTCACCGAATTGATTACCAACAGTTATTTGACCATTCTCAAGTGTTGCGTGATAAAGCATAATTTTTGAACCTTCATCAATATCTTTAACGGTACTATCTTGTATTGATTTTCCCCCACCTGTCCCTTCATTTTTTTCAGGAAATGAAGATATTTCCGGATCGTTAGGATCGGTAAAGAGCTTTGGATCACTACTTGAGTCAATCAATCCAACTAATGTATCGCCAATTCTAGGATCACCATACAATGCTATTGGTGTAATTCGATAAGCTAAACGACTCCCCACTGAACCTTGTGGTATATTCCATTGAACACTAATCTTTCTTGGATAATTCGCTACTGGAATAATTTTCTCAGATTTCTCCCAAGTTATTTTATCTCCATTTTTATAACCAAACATTACACTAGCCGCAGTATAAAAAGGAAATCGATCGTTATCACCGTCATCGTCATGTAAATAATATGAAAGTTCTACTGTATCACCAACTTTTGGACGCTTATTTTTAGCTAACTCATTTCCATCGTTAGTATAAACTGCAATATCTACACTTTTTTCATAATTTTTTGCAATTTCACCGGAAACAATCGAAGGGGCAAAAACAACTGGGGCTCGTCCTTTGATGTGATTGGTTATTAATTTAACATTGTTATCAGCTGACGCTATATTAAAGAAATAATTAACGAAAAGCATTCCAAAAGCTATTTTTTTTATTTTTATATATTTCATATAATGAACACTTCCTTTTTAATGATTATTTTTGTTATTAAAATATATTTCTCAATAATAATAGTAATAATTTTATGAATGCTTTTTATCCATCAAAACTTTCAATTTAATTAAAAGAAACATCATATTCTGATGTTTCTTTTAGTATAAACTAATTATCTAACAAGGTGAATATCTTGTTAAATTAAGGTTACTTACAGAGCTTCGGCTACAACCTGAAGTTTGTATCCTTGCGCCCCTGCAAATAAGCCGGTTACAGCACTACCGTCAGCTTTTTTCACTTGATCATTAACTGGTATGGTATAGGCAATATTTGTTACAGCTTGTGCAGAACTGGAAACATCATCTTGATAGTTCACTGTTGACGCCTGAACATTATCTACCGGTTGAGATGTTAAACTAGGATCGCCAATTTTGTTTCCGTCAAAATCAACTAATGACCATGTATATTTGAACTGTGTAGTAATATCCTGAATGCTACCTTGATTTAAAGTAACTTTTGCTGCATATGTTTTACCTACTTCTGGCTTAGATGATGCACTAAGTTCAGTATTCATAGCAACCGCACCATTATTGATGGTTGCTTCATGAATTGTGATAGCAAATGTATCTTCATTTGGTCTAATCGTACCATCACCTGGTACATCTGGTCCCAGACCACCACCAGTACCAGAATCTACACCGTCATTAGGAATATTTGTACCAGTCTGAGTCACTTCTCGAGAACCTGCATCAGTCTTTTTAAATACGTTACCGTAAACTTCCTTTGTTGACTGATTTGGATTACCATACTTCGTCTTAGGTATAATAGCATAATAAATTTTAGAACCTATTGCCGCGGCAGGAATTGTCCATGAAACAGTTACCTCACCATTGGCACCAGTCGTAGGGTTTAGAGCTTCTACCCATGTATAATCGGTTGTATTGCGCTTCGTATAAGCAAACTTTACAGTTTTTGCGGTTGCTAGGTCTGGGTCAGTATCTCCATCTTGGTCGGCAAGTTTATAGGTTAGTTGAATCGTATAACCATTTTTTACCACGTCACCATCAGCAATCTGAATACTGGAAGCATTAAGTACTTTAATATCAACACTGTTCTGGCTAAAACTCTGTGGTTTCGAAGTAGTATTGACTAAAGGTGCATGACCTAGGATAAAATCCGTTTTAGTCGATACCGTATCAGCGGCATAAGCGCCACTTATGCTATATCCAGCTATCAATAAGCCTAAAGCAACTTGTTTTAACGTTAATTTCTTCATATGTTTAATTTCCCAATTATCTCAACATAATGTGTTGTATTTATATAAATACACCACAAAGTGGTGTCCGTTTTATAACTAAGTCTACACATTTAATATAAACTTAGTTAAGCCCAAATAATTTCCCTCTATTAATAAATTGTAACCTGTAATTTGAATCCTTGATCGCCTGCGCATGCTTGTTTTGAAAGCGGTGGATGAGATACACCCCAAGGTTTATTAAACGCTAATCCAGCCGAACCATTACTCGCAAGACTTACTTTACCATTTGCTAAGCCTTTAATAGTGTAAGTATTATCGGTACTAACATTAAACCATGGACCATTCGGTTTGGTATTAAAGTCATCTAATACAGTATTATTCGGAACTGGACATGCTATTTTATTATCGCCAACCAAAGACCAAGCAAATTGAGCATTAATAACGTTAGCACCGACTTCCGTAGGTTTAATATTATATGCCCTTGCTTCATAAGTTGAATCGACAATGAACGGATTAGATGCGTCAGGCGTAACTATTATCGAATTAGTATCTTTACTTAGTTTGCCATAAGCCACCATAACACCCGTATCCTGGTTAAAAACAGCTAACCAAGAAGCATTGTTATTACTGTCACCAAAATATATTGGTAAAGTAGCAGAGCCATAAGGCGCCATATTGGTAGTGAAATTAACGCGATTCAATACAGAAGTTGTTGCAATTTCAAGTTGATATTTATCTGGAGAACCACTTACTGCTTTAACGGACTTAACTAATAAACAATCTTCATTTACTGGACACTGCGCATTATTTGCTGAACCATCAATAAATTTAACTTTTTTATTGTCAGCTTCTGTTACAGCAGACCAGAATTGATTAATTTTATCTATATCAAAAGAATTTGGGTAATTATTAAAGATATTAGAGTCATTAAATCCAGATCCTAATTGATTATCAAACAATGTTACTTCTAATTTTACAAGCTCATTACCATCGTTTAGAACTGGGGTCGTTGCACTTGAACCGATATGTTGACCTGTTCCATCCACATCTGAAATATTGACTATCTGAACCGTTCTACGAGATGTTGAAGGTTTAATCGATAACCAAGTAGTATTAGATTGTGCGGTTTTTCCTTTACCATCAGTCACGGTAATATCAAATTCGTAACGACCACTATTTTTAGTAGTTGATGAAACAGGATTGCGCTGACCATTGTTATTTAAAAACGGTGGCACAAGAATCGACCAATTATTGGTATCTTTAACGGTAATCTCTCTGGCACTGTTACCTGTTTGACAAGCTCCATTGCCTATTCGATTATAACAAATATCACCACCATTAAATAATGCATTTAAGTCAAGTGCTCCACTTAATTTATTCCAAGAGGATGGAGATATAGTAACACCATCTTTAGCATGGTGTACGGCTATTGATAAAGGAACTATTGTCCCTTCTTCAAATTCACCTAATGAAGCTAGATCAACACTAAATTTCTTTTCTTTATATTCCAACACAATAAAGTTATTACGATCCACTAAATCATATCGACTACCTTTAAGTGATCGAGCGACTTGTACCATATCTGGATCTAACTGATCTTTTAACGGTACGCCGATACGATAATTCATCGTCATCTCTACTTTAGCTTGTTTTTTGGAATCTTGACCTTGCTTATGTTCACCCTTGATAGTGAATAAAGGAACCGGTGTATAATCTATTCCTATCGTTACAGCATATGGATCTTTTTGCAGACGATCTTTACCGAATAAAGCAACTTTCTTACCAAAATATTGCTCAAACATTAAGGATGCACCCAAATGTGGGTAAGACGGTAAATAGCCTTGGAAACGAACATCAAATCCTCTTGCAGCTCTTTCTAAATAATTATCAAAATCTTTAGAATTTTTCCAATCAGATAATGGCATATAGTAGTTAGCGGCAAATTTCATATAATCAGACCACGCTTCTAAGCCAAAACCTAATCGATTATGATTACGTTTAAAATCATGATCAAAAAATACGTTGTAACCTAACAACCAACTTTTATCGGCAACATCCCATCGTTGACCAATACCGAAGTTACCAATGCGGCGATCGTGTTCATATTGTTGATATGTTAATTGTGAAAAAATCAACGTGTTATCTGAATCGTACCAAGGGCTAAATAATTTTACATTCACATTATTAAGCCTTGCCTGATCACTCACATCAAAAGATAATTGGGCTGTACCAAATAGGCTTAAAAAATCTTGTGCTGCATTTTGAATTGGATCGATAACCTGATTATGAACTTGGCTACGCACATAGTTTTCTGCGTAATCTCGTGTGCTTGATTGTAAGTCTTCTTTTATTTTGCGAGAAGACATATTTTCCCAATCTTGTTGACCTAAAAATTGCAATGTATTTGCTAAATGAGTTTCTAATACATCGCTATCACTTACATTTGAATCAACTACATCAGTAGAACCTAAACTTGGAAGGTTATATTTATTTTCTTCTTTGATATCTTCTACATTTGTAAGAGCTGGTAAAAGTGGTGAATTAGCAGGTAGAACAATGCTGTCACCAACTTTGACGACATCAATATTATCATAATCACCTTTGTTAAGTTCCCGTAATTCCATAATGGAAATACCACTTAACAGCGCTATCTGATACAAACTTCGTTGCTGATTATTAATAAAAATACGAACATCATCGTTAGTGTTTTTAGAGTTATAATTTTTTGTTGAAGAATTAGCACTTATTTGAGCATAAGTGAAATTATAACTTAAAGTCGCTATTACAAGTGTTGCAACTGTAGTTAAATTTAAACACCTCTTTATCATGGTAAACCCTTAAAATTGCTCATATTTTATTATAATTATGCGTTTTATCAAAAAAATAAGAAAATTCTATAAAATTTGCGTTAAATTTATAATAATTTACCCAAACAATCAATTACTATTTTGTTAAAACGTGACTGATTTTTATCATATTATTATATTTTTTGATGCATTATCAAACACTTATCTAATAAAAAATAAATGACTTTTTTGTCATAAAAAAGCCTATTGTTAAGGTTTATTAACATATTATTTACATTTTTTAAGATTATTTTTTTACTAAAATAATCAGTTAAGTAACTTTACAATTGATTAAATAGTGAACTGCTATTATTGGAATAGGAAAAATTTTATTGACTTATTGAAATGAATTTTAATCAATTCAAGGGGGTTTTAAGAATGTTATGTGGGTATATCAATATATGATGACATACCCATCCAATCTGAATTTAATATGATGGCAAATAATGTATTATTGACCTACATTATGTATTTCTAAATTTTCTATTTCTTTGTTAGGTAATATTAAATCTGTATTACTTCTACTCAAACTAAGATAGGATAAATAGGATTGAGTAATATCCCCTGTTATATAATCACCATCAAATACTGAACATTCAAAATCAGTAATAGTTGGGTTACCTTCTTTAACAGCTTCAATTAAATCATGTAGATTCTGGAATATGAGTTTATCAACACCAATTTGCTGCGCAATTTCATCTACTGTTCGATTATGAGCAATCAGTTCATTTGCCACAGGCATATCAATGCCATAAACATTTGGGAACCGAATTTCTGGAGCGGCCGAAGCTAAATAGACTTTATTAGCACCAACTGATCGCACCATTTCAATAATTTCTTGGGATGTAGTGCCTCGCACGATTGAATCATCGACTAATAAAACATTTTTACCTTCAAATTCAATTCGGTTAGCATTGAGTTTTCGTCGAACAGAACGGCGACGAGTTGATTGACCCGGCATAATAAATGTTCGTCCAACATAACGATTTTTAACAAATCCTTGCCGATAGGGTTTATTTAATATTCTGGCTATTTCCAAAGCAGCATCACAAGAAGTTTCAGGGATCGGAATAACCACATCAATATCTAAATTATGCCATTCTTTGGCAATTTTTTGACCTAGTTTTTGCCCCATTAAAATTCTCGATTGATAAACAGAAACACCATTCATTAGGGAATCAGGACGGGCAAAATAGACATATTCAAAAATACAAGGTCTAAATTTGATTTCATCAGCACATTGCTGTGTGTGTAATTGACCATCACAAGTAATATAAATTGCTTCTCCAGGTTCTACATCGCGCATTAATTCAAAATCAAGCGTGTCCAAGGCGACACTTTCAGAAGCAACCATATACTCCGTACGACCATCAACAATACGTTTACCAATAACTAATGGCCTAATACCATTTGGATCTCTAAAAGCAATTAATCCATGATCAATAATCATCGCTACACAAGCATAAGCCCCTTTCACGGTTTTATTAACTTGTTTAATGGCAGAAAAAATGTTATCTGGTGTCAGTCGGTAAGTAGAAAATTTATCTAACTCGCTAGCAAGAATATTTAATAACACTTCAGAATCAGAATGAGTATTAACATGGCGTCGAACTTTGTGTAAAATTGAATCCCTCAATTCTTGGGTGTTAGTTAAGTTGCCATTATGAGCCAATGTTATACCATACGGAGCATTAACATAAAATGGCTGTGCTTCAGATACACTGGCACTGCCAGCTGTTGGATAACGCACATGCCCTATACCAATATTTCCTTGTAAACGTTGCATATGCTGTAACTGAAACACATCTTGTACTAAACCATTTGCCTTACGCAATCTAAAATAGTTATTTTGATCAATCGTGACAATTCCCGCTGCATCTTGGCCACGATGTTGTAGTACTGTAAGTGCATCATAAATTGATTGATTTACTGGACTAAAACTAACAATCCCAACAATACCACACATAAACCTACTCCCTAAAAGTTATTATAATCATTGCGTTAAAAAAGAAGTTGTATTTTGAAATATATCGAAGAACCAATGTATTAAATATTCGAAATGTGGAATTAATATTGAACTCTTCCAAACTGGATTCTCTGAAAACGACGTAAAGGTATCGCAACAGAATAAAACAGCAGAAACAATCAATACTCCTCGAATAATACCGAAGCATATACCTAATATACGATCAATACTTGATAGGCCTATTCGCTGAACAATCTCACAAACTATGTAACGTACCATACCGCAAACGATCAGTGTTGCAATAAAGAGCACTATGATAGCTGCAGCATTCCTAATAAATTCATCGCTAAAATAAGTAAAATAATCGGTAATATAATAATAAAATTGGCTAGCAACAAAAAATGCACTAATCCAACTTAATAATGATAATGCCTCATTAACAAATCCACGAAATATACTTAATAAAGCTGAAAAACCAATAATACCGAGAATAGCAATATCTATCCAATTCATAACCAATTTATATCCTTAATTAGAATTGCAATATTATTGTTATTTTAATGCAATATAACCTTTGAGTTTTGTTAAATTTTCTAAGTCAATTATTACCAATTCAGCCTGTTCACGAGTTTGATAATTACCTACCATAAGTCGAGTGATCTGACCATCTTTAACAACTTGTGGAATAGTATAGACATCATAATTATTTAATCGTAATAGTGCTGTTAGCTCATCAATTTTCTGCTTATTTTTGAGCGCTACTAATTGTATTATATAATTTTTATCATTAGACGAATTAATATTGGTATTGACTTCATATCTATTGATTTGTTCTTGTTGATTCTGATTATCAACTTGATTGTTATTATAGATAGCGTTATCAATATTATTTTGATTATTATATTGAGTTTCAAGCTGTGACTGTTGTGTATTATCTTCTCTAATACTATCTGTTGGAGGAAATAAAGGAATTGTGGTTTCTACTTTTTTAGTTTTATCAGTAATAATATAAGGTGAAATGATTAAACAAATCAATATGACGGATACAACACCAATCAATCGATTTCTTGTTTTATTGCTCATCATTTTTAGCTATCCCAAGTATGTCTGATACAGTATAGAACGAACCACATACCACAATAATATCATTTTCATCAGCATCAGTTTTTGCTTGTTCCCATGCGGCTTTTACGGATGGAAATGTCAATATGGTTGTCACAGACGGGTTTATGTTAACGGCAATTTCTTCAGCTGTTGCACCGCGTTCTCCATATAACGAGGCACAATACCAACAATCAGCTTTTAGAGCCGCGATAGTCGATTTAATATCCTTATCTTTTAACATACCAATGACGATACGTACTTTTTTTATATTATTCCGATTTTGAATTACTTTCTGAAGCTGGCTATTTAAATATTTGGCAGCATGAGGATTATGAGCGACATCAATAATGATTAACGGATTTTCACTAATAATTTGAAATCTACCTGTTAATTGTGTGATGGCTAAACCCTGATGGATACTATTTATACTAACATCTAATTTTGAGTAGCTTATTGCTGCTAATGCCGTTGCGGCATTGGCTAATGGAATTTGCGGTACTGGTAAATTCTCATAAGTATCTTTTAGAGATTTAAAGTTCCAAGATTGATGGTTCACTAGTTTATATTGCCAATCTCCGCCTTTATTCGGTTGACAACAATGTAGCTGAACCTGTTTCTCTTTAGCATACTTTATAATTGATGATGGTGTGTCTGGTTCCCCTACAATAGCAGTACAATGTTGTTTAAAGATCCCTGCTTTTTCGTATCCAATACTTTCCCTTGTATTCCCCAAAAAATCAGTATGATCTAGTGCAATAGATGTTATGACCGCCACATCAGCATTTACAATATTTGTCGCATCTAATCGACCACCTAAGCCAACTTCAAGTATTACTATATCAAGATTAGCTTGTTTAAACATTAATAGGGCTGCTAAAGTTGAGTACTCAAAATAACTTAACGAAATATCCTGACGAGCATGTTCAATTTGATCAAACGCCTTTATATGCTCAATATCAGGCAATTCTTGATTATTAATGCGAACACGTTCAGTATAACGTAATAGATGAGGTGAACTATAGACACCAACACGATAACCCGCAGATAATAATATCATTTCAAGAGTACGGCATGTCGTTCCTTTACCATTGGTACCGGCTACGGTAAACACAAATGGAGCAGGTTTTAAAATATCTAAACGTTGTGCAACTAAACTTACTCTTTCAAGCCCCAGCTCTATTGTTGTTGGGTGAATATGCTCTAAATATCTAAGCCAAGTTTTTAAACTTGCTTGAACATTTGGTTTGTCCGAAGTTGCCGTATTCATGATAATATCTATATTTAATTTTGACTTATAATTTCATCTACTGACAATGCACTAAAAGGATCAGGCATTTTCAATAATTTAGCTAAAATACTCGCTATCTTTTCACGCATCTCTTTACGATGAACAATAAGATCTAGTGCACCTTTTTCTAGTAAGAACTCACTGCGTTGAAAACCAGTAGGAAGCGTTTCACGTACTGTTTGTTCAATGACTCGGGGACCTGCAAAACCAATTAATGCCTTTGGCTCAGCAATATTAATATCTCCTAACATGGCAAGACTTGCAGATACTCCGCCCATTGTAGGATCTGTCATTACTGAAATAAAAGGTAAACCTAGGTCTTGCATTTTGGCCAAAATCGCACTTGTTTTAGCCATCTGCATTAATGAAAACAGCGCTTCTTGCATACGCGCACCACCACTAGTGGAAAAACAAATTAGTGGGCATTTGTCTTCAATAGCTTGCTCAGCCGCTCGAACGAACATCGCACCGACTACTGATGACATTGAACCACCAATAAAGGAGAATTCAAAAGCAGCGGTTACTACAGGAATACCAAATAAAGTTCCCTTCATAGCAATCATTGCATCTTTTTCATGCGTTTCTTTTTGCGCGGCAGTTAAACGATCTTTATATTTTTTTGAATCTTTAAACTTAAGAATATCTTTAGGCTCTAAATCAGTACCAAGTTCAACATCAGAACCTTCATCGAGAAAACGATATAAACGCACTCGAGCGGGAATTCGCATATGATGATCGCATTTTGGACAAACTTCTAAATTTCTCTCAAGTTCTGCTTGATAAATAATTTGTTCACAGCTAGGGCATTTAGTCCAAACCCCGCCCGGAATATTCGCTTTTTTATGATTTGACGAGATATTATTCTTATTAAGAATCTTTTCAATCCAACTCATTATTAACCTTCTAGTTGTCTATCAAAGTGCAGAGATCGCACATTAAATTATTTACTTTAATTTTAGAATATTGGTTATTGTATATTATTTTATTCACATACTTAATAAATATTTTAAAATTGGTTTAATTTTTGAACATAATCTAATATCAGTATATTATACGCTAATTAATTAAAATCTTTATAAAAATAAGGGACCTAACGGTGATTTTGGTAATTGATAACTCTCTGGATAAATCACATCAACTAAATATAGCCCATCAGACTTCGCCGTTGCTCCAGCTAAGGTTCGATCTTTTGAAGATAACAAAAATCTTATCCATTCTTCTGGTTGATTTCCATATCCAACTTCAATAAGACTCCCGACAATATTTCTAACCATATGATGAACAAATGCATTGGCTTGAATATCAATAATAATATAACGATTTTGCCGGCTGACCTTAATATGATGTACATTTCTATTAGGCGATAAAGACTGACAATGTGAGGCTCTAAAGGCACTAAAATCATTTTCTCCCAACAGAATCTGCGCTGCATTATGCATCTTGTTTTCATCTAAATCAGGATAATAGTGACTCACACCTTTATTTAAAATAGCCTGACGATAAGGGTAATTATAAATGATATAACGATATCGACGAGCTAAGGCACTAAATCTAGCATGAAAATCCTCATCTACTTGTTTTGCCCATTTTACAGCGATATTAGTCGGTAAGTTTGCATTCACACCTAAAGTCCACGCTGTTATTTTACGCGAAGAAGTTGTCTCAAAATGAATGACTTGACCGGTAGCATGTACACCGGTATCCGTACGACCAGCACAAAATATTGAGATAGGTTCATTTGCGACTTTACTTAATGCGATTTCTAGAGTTTCTTGAACGGATGCAACATGTTGCTGCTTTTGCCATCCAAAATATTGACTTCCGTCGTATTCGATTCCCAATGCAATCTTCATTACAAAAACTCTCTACTATAAATATTCATTAAGCAATTTTTCTGCTGTTTCTAATAAAATTTGTGCACCTAAATAGCGAATATTATCGCTCACACTTATACATTTTATTTGGTCGGGGCTACCATATCCGTATCGAACATCTGCTAGGTGAATCTTATGCAATCCTTCTTGTTCTATATTAACTTGGGTAACTGGTGTAGGATAATCCGATTCCATAAAATTTACACCATATTGTATTGCTTTATTACTATCATAATGATGATCTATATTGAGAGGTACTGACGAGCTAAAAGTTAATGATTGAGTAAGTCCATAAAAAACAGGTACCAATATAGAATCAACGTTAATAGATAATTGATAATCACCTGTTATTTTTCTGATTTCTTCAACAATAATCATTTCATCAGCTAATTCATTATTCACTGGCAATACATTAAATGCCATTTGTTTATTAAATAATTCATTCTCTACTGGTAGACCATTAAGTAAACGAGCACTTTGACTCGCTAATTGTTCTACACTACTTTTACCATAAAATGACGCGGGAACTAAATTCGTTATATGAACTTGCGTTAATTGCTGAATATCAGTTAAGGTTGAAATAACTCTTAGAGATTGACTTACGATAGGATTCGCTACAGCAATTATATTTTCATTACGAAAGTCAGCTAGTAAATAGTCGTTAACTCTTGGTAAAATTAATGGGATATTATCTTCTTGTGCAAAAGCACCGGATGCATCTATAACAATACAGCCTGACTCTGCAGCTGTTCTGACATATTTTTGTGAGATCGTTTGATTAACGGCAAAAAAAGCGACATGATAATGTGACCAATCCGTAGTATTGATATTGTTAATAGTGATATTTTTACCTAAAACCCGAACATTATCACCTTCACTATTATCACTTCCAATCAAGCCTATTTCATTAATTGATAATGTGCTATGTTGTAATAATTCAACTAAAGCACTTCCGACCTGACCACTTGCACCTACTACGGCAATATTCCATGATGACATAATTTACTAACCTATTAATTATTTACTTAATTGGGGCTGATTATACTGACTATTATAGTTAAGATACAGAGATAAAAGTATATAAAGTAAGATGTTTAAACTATTTATAAATCTATAAAAGTCAAATGAATATCTTAAGAAGACTATCATAAGATTAAACACACCTTAATAAAGAATGGAATAATGCACATTTATGGTCAAATTCGCCATTAAGCCTTAACAGTTAATAGCGAATACAAAATTGAAATATCTCATTTATTATAAGGATATTTTACCAACATTCTTATCAAGTATTGATTGACCAATTCCAGATACCTCTTTAAGTTGCTCAATCGTCACAAAAGGACCGAATTGATCACGATATTCAACTATTTTCTTAGCCTTGTTAAGCCCTATTCCATTTAAATTTCGTGCTAATTCTTCAACTGAGGCTGTATTAATATTTACAGTAGCATTTTGCTCTATTTGATTGTTTGATGTATCTCCATGATTTACTGATTCTGCAAATGCATTCAAAGAGAAATTTGTTGTTAAAAAGATTAACGTAACCACAATAAAATACTTACTTAACTTCTTCATTATTATTAATTCCTAAATTAATCAAAATTGGGGAAGATAACTATGGCATGAATAAATATAGGCTAGGATGTAATTAGGTAATGATTACTAAATGCTTAGTTAATTATGTTAATACTTTTATTGGTTTTATTAATTGTTGTGATATTGTTAGCAAAAACTTCTTATCTTTTTAAGATCTTTAAATTGTTTAAATAGTAACAATTATTGACTTAAATAAAAATGATTACAAATAAAAAGGTCAGCGCTAAGCTGACCTGAGATATTTTAAATAACCTTAATTCAAACTTCCACTAACGGGTTGTTCATGTTTTGATTTCTTGCTAGAACGTTTTATTGACGTTTTAGTCACCTTAATCGGCTCACTTCCAAATGGATTATTTTGTAAAGCAATATTAATTACTTCATCAATCCATTTTACTGGATGAATATCGATCGCAGATTTAACGTTATCAGGTATATCCTCTAAATCTTTAACATTATCAATTGGGATAATTGCTGTTTTAATTCCCCCGCGATGAGCTGCTAAGAGCTTCTCTTTTAACCCACCGATTGGTAAGACCTGACCTCTCAATGTTATTTCACCGGTCATCGCTACATCGGCTTTAACTGGATTACCTGTTAAGGTAGAAATTAAAGAAGTACACATCGCAATTCCCGCACTCGGGCCATCTTTTGGTGTCGCACCATCAGGAACATGAACATGAATATCACGTTTCTCATAAAAATCAGGATTAATCCCTAATTTCTCTGCTCGTGAACGTACCACAGTTAAAGCCGTCTGGATGGATTCTTGCATTACATCACCTAATGAGCCAGTATAGGTAAGTTTACCTTTACCCGGTACGCTAACAGATTCAATAGTCAATAAATCCCCGCCGACTTCAGTCCAAGCTAAACCGTTAACTTGTCCAATGCGGTTTTCATTATCAATTTTGCCATAATCAAAACGTTGAATACCTAAGTAGTTTTTCAAATTGTCATGGTTTACTACGATTTTCTTGAGTTTTTTATCTAAAGATAATTGTTTAACAACCTTACGGCAAATTTTTGCAATTTCCCGCTCTAAACTACGCACACCTGCTTCGCGCGTATAATAACGAATAATTCCAATGATAGCTGAATCATCTATGATAATTTCACTTGGTTTAAGTCCATTATTTTCAATTTGCTTATAAACAAGATGTTGTTTAGCAATATTCAATTTTTCATCTTCTGTATAACCCGACAATCGAATTACTTCCATACGGTCAAGAAGTGGACCGGGAATATTCATTGAATTAGCAGTAGCAACAAACATGACATTTGACAAATCATAGTCAACTTCTAGATAGTGATCACTAAAGGCATTATTTTGCTCAGGATCAAGAACCTCTAAAAGTGCTGATGCAGGATCTCCACGCATATCCGATGACATTTTATCAATTTCGTCTAATAAAAAGAGTGGATTTTTAACACCAACTTTTGCCATTCGTTGCATTAATTTACCCGGCATTGAACCAATATAAGTTCGGCGATGACCACGAATTTCAGCCTCATCTCTAACGCCACCTAAAGCCATACGAACATACTCACGTCCTGTTGCTTTAGCAATAGATTGACCTAATGATGTTTTACCAACCCCAGGAGGTCCTACTAAACATAAAATAGGACCTTTTATTTTATTAACCCGAGTTTGAACAGCTAAATATTCCAAAATACGATCTTTAACTCGTTCTAGACCATAGTGATCGCGATCGAGTATCTTTTGTGCTTCTGTAATACTTTTCTTAACTTTGCTTTTTTTATGCCATGGTAGCTGTAACATCCAATCGATGTAACCTCGTACCACAGTCGCTTCTGCAGACATAGCTGGCATCATTTTAAGTTTATTGAGTTCAGCCATGACTTTTTCAGTCGCTTCTTTTGACATTTTAGCTTTGTTAATTTTAACTTTTAACTCTTCATATTCGTCAGATTTATTTTCTATATCACCTAATTCTTTATGAATCGCTTTGATTTGTTCGTTAAGATAATACTCTTTTTGCGCCTTTTCCATTTGTTCTTTAACGCGTTGACGAATACTCTTCTCAACTTGTAATAAATCAATTTCTGATTCCATCATAGATAATAGAAATTCAAAACGTTTTTCTAAATCTAAACTTGCTAAAATTTCCTGTTTCTGCGTTACTTTTATAAATAAAGTTGCGGCAATAGAATCAGCTAATTGAGCGGGTTCTTTGATATGAAGAATAGAATCAACAACTTCTTGTGTAATCTTTTTATTTAGTTTGGCATATTCTTCGAAGTTTGATAAAACAACACGAATTAAAGCTTCATTAACTTCATTAGTTGTTGTTGTCGCCATTTCTACATTGCCAATAAAAAACTCATCAACATCTTGTTCTAAAATTTCTATGAGTTTAGCCCTTTCAATACCTTCAACTAAAACTTTAATTGTTCCATCGGGTAGTTTTAAAAGTTGTAGTATATTAGCAATGGTCCCAATAGTATAAAGATCACTTTCTTGTGGATCATCTTGCGTTGGATCTTTTTGCGTCACTAAAAAGACTTTTTTATCCATTTCCATTGCTTTTTCTAAACAATGAATTGATTTCTCTCTTCCAACAAACAGAGGAATAACCATATGTGGAAAAACAACCACATCTCTTAAAGGTAATACTGGTATCATCTGTTTTGATTGTATTGTTCTCATATAACTCTCTCTAGTAGCGTTACTTAATATTATGTCTATATTGGGATCAATAAGAAATATTCAAGCCTATTTATTTAATTACATTTTATCCTCTTGTTATAATTTAAATATAAACATTGCGTTAGCAGACAAAAGTCATAAAACAGTTATAACCGGCAATGATGTGGACAAAAAATTTAATTAATGGATTATTTTAACATCATTATTCAATAATAAAATAAAAATGCTAAAAAGGAAGTTATAGTTTAAATTATAGTTTTGATGAGAATAACCAACACATCTAATAAATTTTGATGTGTTGGTTGATGATTAATCATTATATATGATTTCTGGTACGGATGAATGTTGAATAGTATCTTTGTTGATGATCACTTTTTTAACATTATTCATTGAAGGCAAATCATACATTGTTTCTAACAATACATTTTCAACAATTGATCTTAAGCCTCGAGCACCGGTCTTACGTCTCATAGACTTTTCAGCAATCGCTTGCAGCGCTTCTTCTGTAAACTCTAATTCAACATTTTCCAAATCAAATAATAATTTATACTGTTTAGTTAATGCATTTTTTGGTTCAGTTAATATTTTAATTAAAGCATCTTTGTCTAATTCAGAAAGAGCTGCAATGACAGGAAGCCGACCAATAAATTCAGGTATAAGACCAAATTTTATTAAATCTTCTGGTTCAATTTTAGCAAATAATTCTGATTCTGAGGCTTTTTGTTTTTGCCCAACAACTTCAGCGCTAAAACCAATTCCTCGATTGACTGATACTCTCTTTTCAATAACTTTATCAAGACCTGCAAAAGCGCCACCACAGATGAATAGAATTTTCGATGTATCAACTTGCAAAAATTCTTGTTGTGGATGCTTACGTCCACCTTTTGGCGGTACAGAGGCAACCGTTCCCTCAATAATTTTTAATAATGCTTGCTGGACACCCTCTCCAGAAACATCACGCGTAATAGAAGGGTTGTCAGATTTACGCGATATTTTGTCAATTTCATCAACATAAATAATACCACGTTTTGCCTTCTCAACATCATAATCACAATTTTGCAGTAATTTTTGAATAATATTTTCAACATCTTCACCCACATAACCCGCTTCAGTTAATGTAGTTGCATCTGCTATAGCAAAGGGTACATCTAGAAAACGTGCTAGTGTTTCAGCTAATAGAGTTTTACCACTACCGGTTGGACCAATCAGAAGAATATTACTTTTTCCTAACTCAACGCCACTATCATGTTTAGGTGCTCTAATGCGTTTATAATGATTATAAACTGCAACAGATAGAACCTTTTTCGCTTGTTCCTGACCGATAACATATTCATCTAAGTGAGCACGAATTTCATGCGGAGTTGGTAAAGCCTTCTCTATTTTAGGGTCTGATATAAATGAGTCACTCGTTTCTTCTAAAAGAATATCATTACATAGCCCAATGCATTCATTACAAATATAAATTGAAGATGGTCCTGCAATTAACTTTTTTACCTCATGTTGACTTTTGCCACAAAAGGTACAATAAAGTAATTTACTTGAATTCTCTTTATTCACTACATCCACCTATTGATTACAAATAAATTGATTTATTCACTTTGAACCATCGTATCTAAATAAATTGTGGATTCATTTCCAACTTATATAGGATTATTTCGATTTGTTTCTGTTCGTTGTATAAAATCAATATAACATTAATGATATTAAATCCGAATAGCTGGAGTGATAATATCATTAAATACTTAACTTGCGGTTAAATAATTACTTTTTATTGATAAACCTTTTCCAAATTCTAATATCGCATACTATTGAGTGCGTTTATCAAAAATAGCATCTACTAAACCATATTCAACAGCTTGTTGAGCTGACATAAAATTATCCCGATCAGTATCTCGTTCGATCACTTCAATTTTTTGTCCGGTATGATAAGCCATTAATTCATTCATTCTATTTTTAATCTTCAGAACTTCCTGAGCATGAATTTGAATGTCTGAAGCTTGCCCCTGAAAACCACCTAAAGGTTGATGAATCATAACACGAGCATTTGGTAAGCAATATCGTTTACCTTGTGTACCAGCTGTTAAAAGAAATGCCCCCATAGAACAAGCCTGACCTAAACAAATTGTACTTACATCAGGTTTAATAAACTGCATAGTATCATAAATAGACATTCCAGCGGTTATTACTCCACCAGGAGAATTAATATAAAGGTAAATATCTTTTTCGGGATCTTCGGCTTCTAAAAATAACATCTGAGCCACAATTAAATTGGCCATATTATCTTCGACTTGACCTGTCAAAAAAATGATACGTTCTTTTAAAAGACGAGAATAAATGTCATATGCTCTTTCTCCACGTGAGTTTTGCTCGACAACCATGGGAATAACACCCATTCTTTCTTCAAATGAATTGCTATTATAAGACATTTTTCCTCCTTAACTAATAAAACAGCCCAAAAAAGAACACTCTTATTTTGGGCTATAAACTTTAAGAAATCAAAAACTTACTTTTATTAAGCCGGTTTTTGATTCATCAACTCTGAAAATGAATATGTTTTTTCAGTAACTTTAGCTTTCTCAAGTAATAGGTCTATCACTTGATCTTCCAAAGCTACAGCTTTTAAATTTTCAGAAGCTTTTTTATCTTTGCTATAATAATCCATAACTTCTTTAGGATCTTCATAAGCTGTCGCAATTTCTTCAATTAACGCTTTAACACGGTTTTCATCCGCTTTTAACTTATTACTTTCGATAATTTCGCCAAATAATAATCCAACGAGTACACGTCTTTTAGCTTCTGTTTCAAATAACTCTTTTGGTAATTCAACTGGTTTTTTAATATTACCACCGAATTGAGATATAGCTTGTTGACGTAAAACATCTATTTCGCGATCGACTAATGCAGATGGAACATCAACGTTATTATATTTAACTAACTCATCAATTACAGTTGATTTTGTTTTGTTACGGATCGTTGCAGTTAATTCGCGCTGCATATTTTTTTGCACTTCAGCTTTTAAACCATCAACAGTGCCATCTGCGATACCAAAGCGTTTAATTACATCTTCTGTTAATTCTGGTAATTCTAGCTCTTCAACTTTTTTCAATGTTGATTCAAATTTAGCCGCCTTACCTTTTAGGTTTTCAGCATGATAATTTTCAGGGAAAGTCACATTAATATCGAACTTATCACCTGCTTTATGACCTAAAATCGCTTCCTCAAATCCTGGAATCATACGACCTTGACCTAGCACTAAAGCAAAATCACTTGCCTTACCACCTTCAAACTCTTCACCATCAACTGTACCTAAGAAATCTAAAATAACGCGAGATTGATCTTTAGCTTCTGCGTCAACTTCTTTCCAAGCACCTTGTTGTTTACGAAGTGTTTCGATCATTACTTCAACATCTGCATCAGAGATCGAGGCAACCGGTTTTTCGATTTCCATTTTATCTAGATCTTTGATTTCAATTTGCGGATAAACTTCAAATTCCACAGTAAAATTGTAGTCTTCACCCTCTTTATATTCTGTTGGATTATAAGTCGGTGCTCCTACTGGATTAATTTTTTCTTGAATAATTGCATCAATAAAGCTACGTTGCATTAATTCACTTAATGCGTCTTGTAAAATTGAAGCACCAAAACGTTGCTCAACAACTTTCAAAGGCACTTTACCTTTACGAAAACCATCAATACGAACTTTTTTAGCTGTATTAACCACTTCTTTTTGTACTGCTTTTTTAATATCTTCTGATGGAATAGTTATCGCTAAACGTCTACCTAATCCCTGTGTTGTTTCCACCGAAACTTGCATCTTTATATACCTCAGAATCTTAATTTGTAGTGTTTGCTTATAAAAATAACAATCCCAATTGTTACAAACACCATAAGTTTATAAAATAGGCATGCATTATACAGCCCGATACTTATTACGTCGAGAATATTTATACTGATAGCTGTAACAGTTTTTTCTCTAATGATTTTAATCGTTTATTCATTTCATCAATATGGAGTACTAATGAAGCTGTTTTACGCCAGACTTTATTACTTTGTAAAGGAATACCAGATGAATAAACGCCAGGTTCAGAGATCGGACGCATAACCATACCCATTCCGGTAACGGTTACTTTATCGCAAATCTCCATATGACCATTGATAACGCTTGCTCCACCTATTAAGCAATATTTACCAATCTTTAAGCTTCCAGCCATAATCACACCACCTGCAACGGCTGTATGTTCACCGATTTGATCGTTATGGGCAATTTGACATTGATTATCAATAATCACACCATCACGAATAATCGTATCATCTAACGCACCACGATCAATTGTTGTTGAGGCACCTATTTCAACGTTATTTCCAATAATGACTCGACCAAGTTGTGGAATTTTTACCCATTGTCCACGATCATTGGCATAACCAAAACCATCCGAACCAATTACGGCTCCAGATTGAATTAAACAATTTTCTCCAATTTCAATATTATGATATATCGAAACATTTGCCCATAACTTAGTATTATTACCGATTTTGGTATCTTTACCAATAAAACAGCCTGCACCGACGATAACATTATCACCTAATATCACACCACTTTCGATAACTGCATTAGCACCTATTGCCACATTTTTTCCTAAAGTAGCGTGGGATGAAATCACTGCTGAAGGTGCAATTTCTTCAGCAGGTAATGGTGTAGTATCCAATAACTGGGCTAATTTTGCATAGGTTAAATATGGATTGGAAACAATTAAAGCTGCACCATTCCAAAAAGGTAAACTCTCTTTTGTTAATACAACAATACTCGCCTGACAATCTTTTAGTTGTGCCTGATATTTTTTATCAGCTAAAAAAGTTATTTGTCCTTGTTTTGCATTAGCCATTGATGCAATCGCATTAATGGTAATATTTTCATCACCACGAAATTCTACATTTAATACAGTTGCTAACGTTTTTAAGCTGTATGTGTGCATTATCGTTTAACCTGTGCTAAAACTTTGTTGGTGATATCAACTTTATCTTCTAAATAAAATACAGCCTCAGCTTTCAGTACTAAGTCATAATGTTCTTTTTCAGCTATCGTTTTTACAGCTTTTTGAATTTGTAATAACAATTTATTAGCTTCTTCGTTTTTACGTTTTTGATAATCAATAGAAAATTCTTCCACTTTCTTTTGGAATGAAGTAATAATATTTTCAAGTTTAGTTTTTTCTGACGCTGATAAAACCATTTTATCTTTTTGCAATTTTTGGGAAGCCTCTTGCGCCTTTTTCTCTTCCTCTTGTAACACTTTTGCTCGACTTGAAAATTCGTCATCTAGGGCTTTAGTCACGGCTTCTTTCTGTGGCATTCTTTCCAAAATTGAAACAACATCTACGATTGCTACTCTAGTCTCGGCATTTGCTATACCTGTAAATAATAGTAATGTACTTAATGTAATAATTGATATCAGTTTTTTCATAATAATTACCTTATATAATTTGTTCATTTACCAAGTCGAGCCAATATTAAATTGGAATTGTTGAGATGAATCTCCGTCATATTTCTTAATTGGCTGAGCATAAGAGAATACCAATGGACCCAACGGTGACATCCATTGAACTGCGATACCAGCAGATAGTCGAATATCTGTTGCCGAACCATAATCAGGTATATTTCGATTTTTCAAATCCCATTCTGTATCCCACACAGTACCGGCGTCCAGAAATACAGATGTTCGTATGCTATTAGCATATTTTTCACTAGCAAACGGTGTTGGTACAATTAGTTCTATACTAGCAAAAGCAAGCGCATTGCCACCCACTGCATCAGAGGATGCTTCACAGCCTGACGTATCTCCCAAATTACATGAAGATGATGGTGATAAATTATATTTAACTGCTTTAGGTCCAACTGTATTTGATTTAAAACCTCTTAGTACGGTTGAACCACCAGCAAAGAAGTTTTCATAAAATGGTAATTCTTTACCACCAAAACCTTTACCAATACCGAACCGCCCACGTATTAGGGTAACCCAATTATGATCGTAATCAATTGGATAGTAATAAGAACCATCTGCTATGAATTTAACATAACGATTATCAAATATTGGTGCTGTTACTTTTGCATTTGCTGTTAATTTTAAACCTTCTGTTGGGAAAAATCCTCTATCCAAAGAATTATATCCCCAATAGGCATTCAATAATAAATCATTAGTACTGAAGGTTATGTTTGATTTATTGATATTTTTTCCCATTGATTTAAAATAACGCCACATCCCATACTGAGCATTCATATCATCAAGTCGATGATTAGCATATTCTGCACCGATGCGGACAAAATTTTTCTCACTAATAGGAAAACCTAAATTCGCTGTTGTGCCCCATGTTTTACTGGAATATTCTGAAACATCACCGCTATCTTTGTCTGCCTCATAAGTATTGTAATAAACACTTCCACCAAGACTAACGCCATCAATAGTAAAATATGGATTTGTTACTGAAATTGAAGCCGTCTTGTCAGAATCAGTTGTATTTACATCAAATGAGACACTATTTCCTGTTCCTAACCAGTTTTCCTGAGAAATACCAGCATTAAAGCTCAATCCACTATCTGTACCCACACCAATACCAAATTTGATACTACCCGTATTACGTTCGGTAACTTTATAAGTAACATCAACTTGATCATCATAACCCGGTACTTTTTCTGTTTCTGTTTCGACACTATCGAAAAAACCGAGTCGATTAAGTCGTGTTTTGCCCAATTCAATTAGGTCATTACTTAACCAAGCTCCTTCCATTTGTCGAAGTTCTCGGCGGACAACTTTTTCACTAGTAATAGTATTACCAATTATATTAATATTACGCACATAATAACGAGAGCCGACATCAACAAAAATAATCAACTTGGCCGTATGGTTAGTGTCATTCAAATCTGGATGTGTCATCACACGAGGGTAAGCATAACCATAATTCGCTAACATCTTTTTAATTTTATCTTCAATTTGAGTGATTTTCTTGCCGTTATAAAGCTCCCCAGGTTTAAGCACTTCTGAAGTTATTTCTTCTATTTTAGATTTGTAACCGGCTAAATTACCTTTTAACTCAATATCTGAAAAATTATATTGTTCCCCTTCTGTAAGATTTATCGTGACATAGATACCTTTTTTATCAGGGGTTAAGCTTACTTGGGTAGAGTTGATACTAAAACGAGCATAACCATGATCGAGATAAAAACTCTGCAATTCATCTAAATCAGCTGCTAATTTTTGTTTTTGATATTTTCGATCACCTAACATATTCCACCATGGCACTTCATCACGAAGTGAAAAACGAGAAATTAGCTCATCAGATGAATATGCCTTAGCGCCAACTACATTAATTTGTTCAATAAGTGCCGATACACCTTCGGATATTTCCAGTTTTAAATCGACACGATTACGCGATAATGGAGTAACAACAGCTTTTACTTTTGCGTTATATTTACCAATACTATAATAGAAATCTTCTAACCCTTTTTCGATGGCTGATATCGTTGTACGATCTAACGCTTCGCCGACTCGAACACCAGAACCATCAAGATTGGTTTTTAACATATCATCTTTTACTGATTTATTACCAGTAAAAGTAATATTTGCTATTGTTGGTCTTTCTTTAACATTAATAATCAAAACATCACCATTACGCATGACATTAATGTTTTCAAAGTTACCTGTGGAATAGAGTGATCTAACAATATCACCAAGTTCTGACTCGTTTACGTAGTCACCTACCTGTACTGGCATTTTTAATAATGCTGCACCAACAGTTACACGTTGTAAACCTTCAAACTGAATATCTTTAACTACAAAATCACTAGCACCTAATGCTAATGGCATATAAACAGTAGAACTGAACAACAAAGATGCTATGAGCAATTTCTTAATTTTCATTTGCGTGGCTCACCTATAATTATATAACTCCATTTCATCTCTACAATAACCTTATAAAATCATTAAATAAAGCAATACCCAATAATATAATTAAAAATAAAAAACCAATTCGATAAAATACATTTTGTTGAGCATCAGTTAAAGGACTACCTTTTAATTTTTCAATTAACAAAAATAATAAATGTCCGCCATCTAATATTGGTAATGGTAAAAGGTTCATTATACCTAAACTAATACTAATAAATGCTAAAAAGTATAGATAGGATATTATTCCATTATGCGCCGACTGCCCAGCACTTTGGGCAATGCCAACGGGACCAGATAAGCTTTTTATACTTAATGCACCACTCATTAACTGATAAAAGGAACGCATTACAATTCTCATCATTGATATTGTTTGTTCGCATCCTTTCCAAAATGCTCTTACTATATCATACTGTTTAACAGTTGTGTTATTACTTGGATAAATTCCTGCAATTCCAATCAATTGTCCATTATGATCTAATTCTTGTTTTGGTTCTAAATCAATAAATAAAAGTTGATTATCGCGCTTGATACCTAAATTTATCGGCTTAGCTGTTCTAATCTGCGCAGAAAAATTATCCCAATTATCAAATTGGATATTATTATAAGTTACGATTTCGTCACCGACTTTTAGTCCTGCTAATTCAGCAGCTGAATCAGATATTATTTTGCTAATAGTTGGATAAAATATTACCTTAGCTGGGTGAAAACCAAATGAGATAATAGCTGATTCCTTTTCTATATCAAAATGCCAATCAACAATATTGATTGATTGCTGATAGATATCCTTATTTTGGGTTTGATATTCAATATTAACAATATCATTCCCTAGTGCGGCTATTAATGCCGAATTAACGTCACTCCAACTCTCTATTTTAAAATCATTTATGGCTTTTAATTCTGATTGAGGAGGAATATTTATCGTTGCGGCAGGAGTATTTGGCAATATCTTGTCAATAACTACAGGATAACGAACAACTCCAATTTGAAAAATAATCCAATATATAATTAAAGCTAATAAAAAGTTTGCAATAGGCCCAGCTAAGATTATTGCAGCACGTTTTGCTATAGATTTATGATTAAATGCAAAGTTTATATCTGTGTCAGACAAGGGATGAGCACTGTTGCGTCCATCCAACATTTTGACATATCCACCTAATGGAATGAGTGAGATTGAAAATTTAGTACCACTTTTTTTTGAAATATACGACCATAAATTTCTACCGAAACCAATAGAAAATTGCTCAACGCGAACCCCACATAAACGGGCAATTATAAAATGCCCATATTCATGAAAAGTGACTAAAATAGTAATTGTAATTAAAAATATAATTGTTGACCAAATCACATATTAGCCCCAAATATATATAGTATAAACGCTGCAAAAATTGGCATTGCTGCAGTTAAACTATCGATGCGATCTAATATTCCACCATGACCGGGGATTAAATGCCCACTATCTTTTATATTAGCCTCACGTTTAAACATACTTTCGGTCAAATCCCCTAACACTGAGGCAAATATTGCCACAACTGAACTGATCATAAATGGGTAAAAAGGTGCATTAAAGAAATGACTATAATAAACCAAAAGCCCAATAATGATTGATGAAGCAACTCCACCCATTAAGCCTTCTATTGTTTTACCTGGTGAAACAGAAGGTGCTAATTTATGTTTTCCCCATAAACGACCAGCAAAATATGCACCAGAGTCCGTAGCCCATACTAAAACTAGAATATATAACAGCCAGTAAGCACCTTCATAGGAATTAAGTCCATAATTAATTTGACGTAACTGAATCATGGCAATAAAAAATGGCATCAGAGTAAAAAATGCAAATAATAATTTATTAAAGAAACTTGTTCCCCATAATTTTACTGACTTTGGATAGCTTAAAACCAGAACTAATGCAACACTCCACCAAGCTATAGATGATAGCAATATGATTTCAAATATATTAATAGGTAAATATACATAACTAGGCAGGTAGTAAATTATTGCAGCTAATGTAGTCAATAAGATAGTGAAAATTGATTTAGATCTTTTTGTTGTAAAATGTAAAAATTGTGCCCATTCCCATGATGATAGAGCAAAAATAACTAGCATTACAATCGCGAAATTTGATATCGATAAGAAAAACAACCCCGCAATAACGATTGGAATTAATACCAAAGCTGCCAACAAACGTTGAATTAACATTCTCTTTCCTTAATATTATTTAAGAGTCCAATACTTGACCAAAACGCCTTTCTCTTTTACTAAATTCAGATATAGCATCATCTAAAGTATGTTTATTAAAGTCTGGCCATAAAACATCTGTAAAATATAATTCAGAATACGCTATTTGCCATAATAGAAAATTACTTATCCTATATTCACCACCAGTTCTAATAACTAAATCAATCGGTGGTAATTCACATAATGAAATTTCTTGATTAATCACATCTTCATTAATATCGTCTAATTTAATGTTATTTTCTTCAAATTTATGGATAACTTTTTTAACTGCATTAACAATATCCCATCTGCCACCGTAATTGGCAGCGATGTTTAAGACTAAACCTGTATTATTCTTCGTTCTTTCTTGTGCTTGAAGAATCATTTTCTGTAGCTGAAATGAAAAACGAGAAATATCACCGATTATATTTATGCGCATATTATTTTCATGAAGTTGTTTCACTTCTTTATTCAATGCATACACAAATAATGCCATTAATCCAGACACTTCTTGCTCAGGTCGCTTCCAATTTTCACTACTGAAAGCATAAAGAGTTAATACTTTAACTCCTAACTCATGCGCATATTTTACTGTCCTTCTAACAGCTTTTAAACCTTCTCGGTGACCAACAATTCTTAATTGTTTGCGATTTTTAGCCCATCTCCCATTTCCATCCATAATAATAGCAATATGTTTCGGAATGAGTGTTTGCTGAATCATGCCAATCCTAAGTTATTCAATTTATTATCTTAATATGTTAACATAACCTATATAGCTGTGATATTAATTTTCCTAAATTTTTATTGAATAAGTGCTCTATTTATAATTTGTTTTATAAAATCTATTTAACAAATATAAAAAATAAATCAACAATGTTTATCGAGTCCCATATACTACAATTGTTTTACCATGAGCAGAAATAAGATGTTGTTCCTCTAACATTTTTAATATTCTTCCCACAGTTTCTCGCGAACAACCAACAATTTGTCCGATTTCTTGTCGTGTAATCTTGATTTGCATGCCATCAGGATGAGTCATTGCATCAGGTTGTTTCGCTAAATTAAGTAGAGTTTGCGCAATTCTTCCCGCTACATCTAAAAAAGCTAAATTACTTACTTTTTCGGAGGTAATCTGTAATCGATTAGCCATTTGTGCAGCTAGTTTCATTAAAATATCGGGATTAACTTGAATTAATTGTTTAAATTTTTTATAAGATATTTCAGCAATTTCGCAATTCTTTCTCGCTTTGACCCAAGCACTGCGCTCAATACCCTCCTCAAAAAGTCCTAATTCGCCAATAAATTCTCCTTGACTTAGGTATGAAAGTATCATTTCTTTACCTTCATCATCTTTTATTAACACGGCAACAGCACCTTTTACAATATAATACAAGGTCTCCGCTTTTTCACCTTGATGAATTAAAATACTTTTTGCTGGGTATTTATGAATATGACAATGTGATAAAAACCAATCTAAAGTTGTATCGGACTGTTGTTTACTAATAATCATTAGGCTCTTCCTCGTTTATTCAATATCTAGAAGATGTCTAGTTATTTTTGCTAGCAACTATACCAAAGTTACCTAATGAATAACATAGGTTAAAAAAGATTTTCCCTTATATTAAAATGCTTGTCGCAAAATTACTTTAAATCTCTAATATGTTTTAGATTAATTGTCTCATGTAATTCAGACCAAACAATAACAATTTCACCTTGTTGAAGTTGCATTTTCACATCAGCAACTTTTTCAGAAAGTGTCTTTTCTACTAAACCATAATCGGTACCTTCACGTAAAACAAATGATTCAATAATATTTGTTAATGTATCTTCTTCAAGTTCTTGCCATGGAATAATCATATGTAATTATCATCCTTTAGAGTTCTAACACTTTATTTTAGTCTAGTATAATAAAACTTCAATTTTTGACTTAATTATTCATTCTATTTAATTAACGATAGTATTAGTTTCCCCTGATATAAAAAAACCACTCATTAAGAGTGGTTTTGTATATTAAATAAGAAAACGATTATATTTCATCGGTTGAATTTAATAATTCCGCCAGATTTGCCGTCGCTTCTTCCGCTGTGATAGTTGATTCAACTTCACTAGAATCAATGACCAGAGAACGTTTACGTAAACGCTCTTTATGGTAAGCATAACCTGTTCCCGCAGGAATAAGTCGACCAACAATAACGTTCTCTTTAAGTCCACGCAATTCATCATTTTTACCGGCTACTGCTGCTTCCGTTAACACACGGGTTGTTTCTTGGAATGATGCAGCCGAGATAAATGACTCAGTTGTTAACGACGCTTTAGTGATACCTAATAGATCATGTAAGTAAGTCGCTGGCTCTTTACCTTGTGCCTCAAGCTCACGATTAATAATTTTAATGCGTGACACCTCAAGTTGTTCGCCTTCAAGTAAAGTTGAATTACCTGGGTTGATAATAGTCGCTTTACGTAACATTTGACGAACGATAACTTCAATATGCTTATCGTTAATCTTAACGCCTTGTAAACGGTAAACTTCCTGAACCTCATTGACAATATAACGTGTTACGGCATTAACACCACGTAAACGTAAAATATCATGCGGTGATTCAGGTCCATCAGAAATAACATCACCTCGTTGAACATGTTCACCTTCAAACACATTAAGTTGACGCCATTTAGGAATCATCTCTTCATATGGCTCACTACCATCAGCAGGTGAAATCACCAGACGACGTTTACCTTTGGTTTCTTTACCAAATGAAATCACACCATCAACTTCTGCTAAAATAGCAGGTTCTTTAGGTTTACGTGCTTCAAATAGATCAGCAACTCGTGGTAAACCACCGGTAATATCTTTAGTACCAACAGATGCTTGAGGAATACGCGCTAATACATCACCAATATTAATTTCAGCACCATCTTCTAATTGAACTAACGCCTTACCTGGTAAGAAGTATTGTGCAGGCATTTCTGAACCAGAAACAAATACTTCGTTATCTTGTTTATCAACAATCTTAATTGCTGGGCGTAAGTCTTTACCAAGTGATGTTCTTTCCGCAACATCAAGCACTACAATTGAAGATAGACCCGTTAATTCATCGGTCTGACGTGTGATAGATTGTCCATCAATCATGTCAACGAATTTCACGAAGCCTTGTACTTCAGAAACAACAGGCATGGTATGTGGATCCCAGTTAGCTACTGTTTCACCCGCTTTTACTGTACTACCATTACCTTTAGTTAAAATCGCACCATAAGGAACTTTATAAGTTTCCTTCATACGACCTAATTCGTCTACAACCGTCAATTCCGCATTACGTGAAGTAATAACCAATTTCTTTTCTGGGTTAATAACGAATTTAGCATTACTTAATTTAACGTTACCGTTATTTTTCACCTGTACGCTAGATTCAGCTGCCGCACGAGATGCTGCACCACCGATATGGAACGTACGCATTGTTAACTGTGTTCCTGGCTCACCGATTGATTGTGCTGCAATAACACCAATAGCTTCACCTTTATTAACAATATGACCTCGTGCAAGATCACGACCATAACATTTTGCACAAACACCGAAATCAGTATTACAAGATACAACTGAGCGTACTTTCACGCTATCAATTGATTCTGCTTCAAGTAAATCACAGAAGCTTTCATCTAATAATGTATTACGAGGGATAAGAATATCCGCAGAACCTGGTTTTAATACATCTTCTGCTGTTACACGACCAAGTACACGTTCCCGTAATGGTTCTTTAACATCACCACCTTCAATAACTGGTGTCATTACTACGCCTTCGTGTGTACCACAATCATCTTCAATAACAACCAGATCTTGGGCTACATCAACTAAACGACGAGTTAAATAACCAGAGTTCGCTGTTTTTAATGCGGTATCGGCAAGACCTTTACGCGCACCATGCGTAGAAATAAAGTATTGAAGAACGTTTAATCCTTCACGGAAGTTTGCAGTAATTGGTGTTTCGATGATTGAACCATCTGGTTTTGCCATCAAACCACGCATACCTGCTAACTGACGTATCTGTGCTGCCGAACCACGAGCACCTGAGTCAGCCATCATATAGATACTATTGAATGAAGATTGTGTTTCTTCTTGACCTTCTCTATTAATGACTTTCTCAGTTGATAAGTTATCGATCATCGCTTTCGCAACTCGCTCATTAGCAGCTGCCCAAATATCGATAACTTTATTGTAACGTTCACCAGCCGTAACTAGACCAGATTGGAACTGCTCTTGAATTTCAGCCACTTCAATTTCCGCCTCGCGGATAATCTCAGCTTTTTTGGTTGGGATTTCCATATCGTCTATACCGACAGATACCCCAGAACGCGCTGCATACGCGAAACCTGTATACATCACCTGATCGGCTAATATAACAGTCTCTTTCATGCCTAACTGACGATAGCAAATATTCAATATCTTAGAAATTGCTTTTTTACCTAACGGTTGATTTACAACAGAGAATGGTAAACCTTTTGGCATAATTAACCATAAAATCGCTCGTCCAATCGTTGTATCAACTAATGATGTGGTTGCTTCCCATTCACCAGCACTATTACGTTGATGTTCAACTATGCGAACTTTAACACGTGCATGAAGTTCTGCTTCCCCCAAACGATAAAGTTTTTCTGCTTCTTTTGGTCCGGTTAATAACATACCTTCACCTTTAGCATTTACTTTATCACGCGTCATATAGTAAAGACCCAATACAACGTCTTGAGATGGAACAATAATCGGCTCACCACTCGCAGGTGATAAGATATTATTAGTTGACATCATTAACGCACGTGCTTCAATTTGGGCTTCAAGTGTTAATGGCACGTGTACAGCCATTTGGTCACCATCGAAGTCAGCATTGAATGCCGCACAAACTAATGGATGCAACTGAATAGCTTTACCTTCGATCAGGATCGGTTCAAAGGCTTGGATACCTAAACGGTGAAGAGTAGGTGCACGGTTTAATAATACCGGATGTTCGCGGATTACTTCATCTAAAATATCCCAAACAATAGCATCTTCACGTTCTACCATTTTCTTCGCAGCTTTAATGGTCGTTGCATAACCACGTCGCTCTAATTTACCATAAATGAATGGTTTGAATAATTCAAGAGCCATCTTCTTAGGTAAACCACATTGATGTAATCGTAGGTAAGGACCCACAGTAATAACAGAACGACCAGAGTAGTCAACACGTTTACCAAGTAAGTTTTGACGGAAACGACCTTGCTTACCTTTAATCATATCAGCAAGTGATTTTAATGGACGTTTGTTTGAACCGGTAATCGCACGACCACGACGACCATTATCTAATAATGCATCAACAGATTCTTGTAACATACGTTTTTCGTTACGTACGATAATATCTGGTGCAGCTAGATCTAGTAAACGTTTTAAACGATTATTACGGTTAATAACTCGACGATATAAATCATTTAAATCTGAAGTCGCAAATCGACCACCATCTAACGGTACTAATGGACGTAAATCAGGTGGTAAAACAGGTAATACATTTAGAATCATCCACTCTGGTTTATTTTCCGATTGGATAAATGCTTCTAAAATTTTAATACGCTTCGTTAATTTCTTGCGTTTAGTTTCAGAATTGGTAGTCGATAACTCATCACGTAATAATTCACATTCAGCATTCAAATCTAAATTACGTAATAGCTCTTGAATTGCCTCTGCCCCCATACGTGCATCAAATTCATCACCGAATTCTTCAAGCGCATCAAGGTACTGCTCTTCAGTTAATATTTGACCTCTTTCAAGATTGGTCATACCACCATCTAATATCATAAATGATTCGAAATAAAGTACACGTTCGATGTCGCGTAATGGCATATCTAACAATAAACCAATACGAGATGGTAGTGATTTCAGAAACCAAATATGTGCAGTTGGTGAAGCTAATTCAATATGCCCCATACGTTCACGACGTACTTTAGCTTGAGTAACTTCAACACCACATTTTTCACAGATTACACCGCGGTGTTTTAAACGTTTGTATTTACCACACAAACATTCATAATCTTTTACTGGACCAAAAATTCTGGCACAGAATAAACCATCACGCTCCGGTTTAAAGGTACGATAATTAATGGTTTCTGGTTTTTTAACTTCACCAAATGACCATGAACGAATCATATCTGGTGAGGCTAATCCAATTTTAATAGCATCAAACTCTTCAGTTTTTGTCTGCGCTTTTAGAAACTTTAATAAGTCTTTCACGAATTGGCTCCTATGGAGTTAAACCAACTGGGTGATAGCTTTATTGCGTATCACCCGTATAAATAGCAATCTTTAAATTAGATATAATTACTCTTCATCTAATTCAATGTTGATACCAAGCGAACGAATTTCTTTTAACAATACGTTAAATGATTCTGGAATCGCTGGTTCCATACGATGATCACCATCTACAATATTTTTATACATCTTAGTACGACCGTTCACATCATCCGATTTAACAGTCAGCATTTCCTGTAATGTGTAAGCGGCACCATAAGCTTCTAGTGCCCATACTTCCATCTCACCGAAACGTTGACCACCGAATTGCGCTTTACCACCTAACGGTTGCTGTGTCACCAGACTATATGAACCTGTTGAACGAGCATGCATCTTATCATCAACAAGGTGATTCAATTTCAACATGTACATGTAACCTACAGTTACAGGTCGTTCAAATTTCTCACCTGTACGTCCATCAAATAATGTAATTTGACCCGACGTTGGTAAATCACCTAATTGTAATAATGATTTAATTTCTGCCTCTTTAGCTCCATCAAATACAGGTGTAGCTAATGGCATACCATTACGTAGATTTTGTGCTAATGTCATTACTTCTTGGTCCGTAAATTCAGCTACATTAACTTCTTGTGCAGCACCTAAACCAAGATCATAAGCTTTTTGGATAAATTCACGTAATTTAGCCAATTCTTGTTGTTCTTTCAGCATTGCATCGATCTTTTGACCAATACCTTTTGCTGCCATACCTAAATGGGTTTCAAGAATCTGACCAATGTTCATACGTGATGGTACCCCAAGTGGGTTCAACACGATATCAACTGGACGACCTTGATCATCATATGGCATATCTTCAATTGGGTTGATTTTAGAAATTACCCCTTTGTTACCATGACGACCTGCCATCTTATCACCCGGTTGAATTTGACGTTTAACAGCTAGGTATACTTTAACAATTTTTAGTACACCTGGTTGTAGATCGTCACCTTGAGTGATCTTCATGCGTTTAGCTTCAAGTTTCTTATCAAAATCAGCTTTGATTTCATCATACTGTGCAGCTAATTGTTCTAGTTGCTCTTGTTTATCTTCATCTGCTAAACCAATTGTTAACCATTTATCATGTGATAACATTTCTAGCTTAGCTGATTCAATACCACCAGCAATTAATACATCTTTGATACGCGCAAACAATGCAGCTTCAAGGATCTTAAATTCTTCGGTTAAGTCCTTTCTTGCTTGCTTCAATTGCATATCTTCAATTTGTAATGCACGCTTATCTTTTTGTACACCATCACGAGTGAAGACCTGCACATCAATAACTGTACCTGAAACCCCATTAGGTACACGTAATGAAGTATCTTTAACATCAGATGCTTTTTCACCAAAAATTGCACGAAGTAATTTTTCTTCTGGTGTTAATTGTGTTTCACCTTTAGGTGTTACTTTACCAACCAGAATGTCGCCACCCTTCACTTCTGCACCGATATATACAATACCGGATTCATCAAGTTTAGATAGCGCAGCCTCACCTACATTTGGAATATCAGCAGTAATTTCTTCCGCACCTAATTTGGTATCGCGAGATACACAAGATAGTTCCTGAATATGAATTGATGTGAAACGATCATCTTGAACTACTTTTTCAGAAACTAAGATGGAATCCTCAAAGTTATAACCATTCCATGGCATAAATGCCACGCGCATATTTTGACCAAGTGCTAATTCACCTAAGTCAGTAGATGGACCATCAGCAAGAACATCTCCACGTTCTACTTTTTCACCAAGTTCGACGCATGGAATTTGATTAATACACGTATTTTGGTTAGAACGGGTATATTTAGTTAAATTGTAAATATCAATCCCCGCTTCGCCTGCGTACATCTCATCAGAATTTACATTCACAACAATACGCGACGCATCGACGTATTGGATAGTACCACCGCGTTTAGCAACAACAGTTACCCCTGAATCAACAGCTACAGCGCGTTCCATACCTGTACCTACAAAAGGTTTTTCCGCTTTTAAGGTAGGTACTGCTTGACGTTGCATGTTCGCACCCATCAAAGCACGGTTAGCATCGTCATGTTCCAAGAATGGAATTAAAGATGCACCAACAGAAACGATCTGCTGAGTCGAAACGTCCATATAATTAATCTGTTCTGGGCTATATAAACCTGACTCACCATTTAAACGACAAGTTACAAGCTCTTCTTTAAAACGACCTGCGTCATCTAGGTTTGAGTTAGCCTGTGCAATAACATAACTGCTTTCATCTATAGCAGATAAATAATCAATATCATCTGTTACTACACCATCAACTACTTTACGATAAGGTGTTTCTAAGAAACCATATTCGTTAGTACGAGCATAAACCGCTAAAGAGTTGATCAAACCGATATTTGGACCTTCTGGTGTTTCAATTGGACATACCCGACCATAGTGTGTTGGATGTACGTCACGAACCTCAAACCCAGCACGTTCACGAGTTAAACCACCCGGACCTAATGCAGAAATTCGGCGCTTATGCGTAATTTCTGATAATGGGTTATTTTGATCCATAAACTGAGATAGCTGACTTGATCCGAAGAATTCACGTATCGCAGCTGAAATTGGTTTAGCGTTAATCATATCTTGAGGCATTAGAGCATCAAGATCACCAAGAGACAATCGCTCTTTTACTGCTCTTTCTACACGAACTAAACCAATACGGAATTGGTTTTCTGCCATTTCACCAACACTACGGATTCGACGATTACCAAGGTGATCGATATCATCGACATCACCATGACCATTACGGATAGCGATAAGTTTTTTCATCACTTCAATAATGTCTTCTTTGGTTAATACACTACTACCTTCAATATCATCTCGATTTAATGATCGATTGAATTTCATACGACCAACAGCAGATAGATCATAACGCTCTTCAGTGAAGAATAGGTTTTCGAATAGTGATTCTGCCGCTTCTTTTGTTGGTGGTTCACCAGGTCGCATCATGCGATAAATTTCAACTAAAGCACTTAATTGATCATTGGTTGGATCGACGTTTAGCGTTTCAGAAATAAATGCACCATGATCTAAATCATTCGTAAATAATGTTTCAACTTTCTTATAACCGGCAATACTCAACTCAGCTAATAGTTCTAATGAAATTGGTGTATTAGCTAGAGCAATAACTTTTCCAGTTGTTTCATTTACATAATCTTTTGCCAGAACTTTACCAATAATATATTCGACAGGTACATCAATTTTAGTTACATTGTCTTTTTCTAACTGACGAATATGTCTTGCGGTAATACGACGACCTTTTTCAACGTAAACTTGACCTTTTGATTCAATATCAAATACTGCAGTATCACCACGTAAACGTTCTGGAACAAGTTCCATTTTTAATTTTGATTTTGCGATTTCAAATACTGTTTTATCGAAGAAAATATCTAAAATTTCTTGAGTAGTAAAACCTAACGCTCTTAAAATAATCGTTGCAGGAAGTTTACGACGACGGTCAATACGGGCAAATAAATTATCTTTAGGATCGAATTCAAAATCTAACCATGAACCACGATAAGGAATAATTCGTGCATTATATAACACTTTACCTGATGAATGAGTTTTACCTTTATCGCTATCGAAGAACACACCTGGACTACGATGTAACTGAGAAACAATTACTCGTTCAGTTCCATTAATAACAAAAGTCCCATTATCAGTCATCAATGGGATTTCACCCATGTAAACATCTTGTTCTTTAATATCTTTAACCGTGCCTTCAGGTGCATCTTTGTCAAAAATAACTAAACGTAATTTAACGCGTAATGGTGCAGAATAGGTAATTCCCCTAATTTGACACTCTTTTACATCAAAAACAGGTTCACCCATTTTAAAAGAGACGTATTGAAGTTCTGCATTACCACTATAACTCTTTATAGGAAAGATTGAACGAAAAGCGGCTTCTAAACCATATTGACCTTCTGGATCTTGGTCAATAAACTTCTGGAACGAATCAAGTTGAATAGAAAGAAGATAGGGTATATCCAACACTTGTGGACGTTTACCAAAATTCTTACGAATTCGTTTTTTCTCGGTATAGGAGTAAACCATTAGTTCCTCAACTTGCTGATCGGCCGTTGATAACAATTTGCTATACAAAATGTTGCTATGTAAAAACGGCTTTATTAAATATTCATCAGACCCTAATTATCTATTAATTAAATCTGACACCTGCTCGAAATATTTATAAATATCAATTGATTAGGTTCTTAACTATACATTATCAAATCTATAGCTATATAAAATTTCTTTTTTTATGCCTTTACAGCGCAAAAAGGCTGGAGGTATAAAACCACCAGCCATCAGCCTTTTTAGGCTGCGTACTTAATATCAAACTTATTTAAGTTCGACAACTGCACCAGATTCTTCAAGTGCTTTCTTAAGAGCTTCAGCATCATCTTTGCTAGCCGCTTCTTTAACAGTTGCAGGAGCTGATTCAACAAGATCTTTAGCTTCTTTTAAGCCTAAGCCAGTTGCACCACGAACTGCTTTGATTACTGCTACTTTGTTACCGCCAACATCTTTTAAGATAACGTCGAATTCAGTTTTTTCTTCAGCTGCTTCTGCTGGACCAGTTGCAGCAACTGCTACTGCTGCTGCTGCAGAAACGCCGAATTTTTCTTCCATCATTGATACAAGTTCAACAACGTCCATTACAGACATTTCAGCAACTGCATCTAAAATTTGTTCTTTAGTGATAGACATAATATAGTTCCTAAATTTAGAATTTTTAAATTAGTGATTGTTCCCAACTAAAACTAGCCGTAATTTTATCAATAAAATTATGCAGCTTGTTTTTGATCGCGAACTGCTGCAAGTGTACGAGCCAATTTGCCTGCTGCGGCTTCTTTCATGGTCGACATCAAGCGAGCTAATGCTTCTTCGTAAGTTGGTAAAGTTGCTAAGCGGTCGATATTAGCCGCAGTAATTAACTCACCTTCAAAGGCTGCTGCTTTAATCTCAAATTTATCATTTTCTTTTGCAAACGCTTTGAAAAGACGTGCTGCAGCACCTGGGTGCTCATTTGAAAATGCAATAAGAGTAGGACCAACAAACGTATCTTTTAAGCACTCATAAGGAGTACCTTCAACTACGCGACGTAATAAGGTGTTACGAACAACACGCATATAAACGCCAGCTTCACGAGCTGATTTACGTAATGCAGTCATTTTTTCTACAGTTACGCCACGAGAATCCGCAACGACTGCAGAAAGCGCACCTTTGGCAATTTCGTTAACTTCAGCAACAATTGCTTGCTTATCTTGAAGATTTAATGCCATTAGTTTTGCTCCTGAATTAAACTAGGTTTACACCTAGACTCACTGTACTAACTATTAATATCATATTAAACAGCTAGCGTTGTTACGGTGAGCAGAGTCCTGTTAATTCAACTATATTTATCTAATCAAAATAACGTTTAGGTTCTGTCACCGTCTACGTAGGATATTAAGCAATTATTGCTAATTACACCTACGGTCTTGGACGGGGTCTGGATTAGGCCAGACACCAACCGATTCTTATAATATTAAGAAATATTAAACTGATGCACTTAAGCTAGTTTGATCGATAGCCACACCTGCACCCATAGTAGTAGATAGGCTAACTTTCTTAATAAATACACCTTTAGATGATGCTGGTTTAGCTTTTTTCAATGCTACAATCAATGCTTCAAGATTGCCTTTTAGTTGTTCAGCATTAAAGTCAACTTTACCAATAGTAGTATGAATAATACCATTTTTATCGTTACGGTAACGTACTTGACCTGCTTTAGCATTTTTCACTGCTTCAGCAACGTTTGGTGTTACAGTACCAACTTTTGGATTTGGCATTAAACCACGAGGACCTAAGATTTGACCTAATTGACCAACGATACGCATTGCATCAGGTGAAGCGATAACAACATCAAAGTTCATTTCACCTTTTTTGATTTGCTCAGCAAGATCTTCCATACCAACAAGTTCAGCGCCTGCTGCTTTAGCAGCTTCAGCGTTTGCACCTTGAGTAAATACCGCTACGCGAACACTACGACCAGTACCATTAGGTAACACAATTGCACCACGTACATTTTGATCTGATTTACGAGCATCAATACCAAGATTAACTGACACATCAACGCTTTCGGTGAATTTAGCAGTTGCTAACTCTTTTAATAAAGCGATTGCTTCATTAATTTCATATTGTTTGGTTGCATTAACTTTTTCGCGGATAAGTTTAGCCTTTTTAGATAATTTAGCCATTGATTAACCCTCCACTTCCAGACCCATTGAGCGAGCAGTTCCTTCGATAGAACGCATCATAGACTCAATTGTTGCACCATTCATATCCGCAGCTTTCATTTCAGCGATCTCACGAATCTGCGCACTTGTTACTTTACCTACTTTTTTCTTGTTAGGCTCGCCTGAACCAGATTTGATTTTGGCTGCTTTCTTTAATAATACAGCGGCTGGTGGCGTTTTAGTAACAAAAGTAAAAGAACGGTCAGAATATACTGTGATAACAACTGGAGTAGGAAGACCTTTCTCTAAACTCTCAGTTTTTGCATTGAATGCTTTACAGAATTCCATGATGTTAACACCATGTTGACCAAGCGCTGGACCAACTGGCGGACTAGGATTTGCTGCACCAGCTGCAACTTGCAGTTTGATGTAGGCTTGAACTTTCTTTGCCATTTTCTGTTCCTTTTACGGGTACAATCGCCTCTGTTAAACCGATAACAGATAGCTCCCCTAAGTTAAATAAGTGCAGTATTCTGCTACAAATAGCAGAAAAATGCAACAATTATTTTAACTTTATATAAGTAACATAGCAAACATGGAAATTTTAAAATTCAATATTTAACACATGATATGTAAGCTTCATTAGGTTCCATAATCACATTACCTTCTACCATACCAACACTGTAATATTTGTTTGGGTTCGGAGAAATTTCACTAGTAAAATAGTAATCATAATTAAATATTTGTTTCATATCACTATCAGGCACATCTTTCATCATATCGAATTTGTCACCACTATTTTTCGGAGCATAAAAGTATACTTTGCCCCATTCGCCTGTTAAACCACCACCAATAGCTCTTTTAGCAGAATCGGTAGCTGGCCACAAATTACCTTCATCACTAAAACTAAGATCTTTTGTCGCATAAGGAGAGTTAGTCAGTTCGGCTCGCACGGGGAAACGATCACCATTTGCCGAACACATTTGCTTAGCCACGTCAAAACTCACCCCCCAAGAGTTTACTGGAATAAAATAAATCCACTTATTAAGCGAAAAGCGGTAAATAAATTTAGCTTTGGTATTTATATTGGTAACCAAAATAACAAAATCTTGACCTTTTGGTGGTACATTACCGTTAAATTTAAATTCACTTTTTGAATCAGGATTAATGCTTCTAACTGTACTTACAAGTGCTGAATTCGGGTTTTTAACCAGTTCATAAGTATATTGAGATATTGGGTTTTTAGGAACGATTCTAAACCGCCCCTCTGGAAAACCAAATGTTGGAAAAGGTTGACCATTTTGATCCGTTGCCCATGCATAATAACCTGCACGTGGCTTAAATTGGTTAGGGTCATAGGGGTCCGGTCTTGCTGTCATTTCACTACCCCACGGAGCAGGATCACTAGGAGCATCAGGCCATCCACCTTTGGTGTTTAATGCTAATACACCTGGTCTAATATAACAAATACCGTCATCCGCTATTAATTTAAATGTTGTAGATGCTTCTCGTATTTCTGAAGTTCTCGGATCACCGTATTCTGTATTAATATGGTAACTAAGTGTTACTTTTACAGAAGAATCTCCTCTATAGGATTCCGCATTACATACATTACTACCTAACCAAGTTTTTGAATTTGGATCAATGACGTTATCACTAGCATCACGCCACTCAGACGTAATATTATCAATAACTAAATTATTTGTATTAGCTAAATAATCACCATCATTATCCAAAATATCATCATTCGATAATGTTGGCAGATTAACACCAAAAGAATAATCACTTGGTGAGGTATTATAGGCAATATTTAATATTCTATTTTGGTTTGGAGTGATCGCTAAATTTTTATCATCTGATAATTTTAAATTGAAATAAATACCTTGCAAAACTTTTGCATCGGTTGTATCAAGAATTTGTGGTGCTTCACCTTGAATTGTATTGATAGTCGCTATTGATAAACTTGCACGACTATAAGAACATAAGAAAGCGCCGGTAGAAAAAATTAATGCTAAAATTAATAATAATTTCCGACATGAAGAAGTATATTCTAGATGATGCTGCATATTACTCATAACCAACCTGTTACCTGTGCGCTTAATATTCACCGCACCTCTTCTTTTCATAATTTTCCCCGCTAAACCAATCAAGACTAATGCCTAATAGATTAAGTAACCAAAAAACATAACTAACATACTGAAATGAAAAGAATTCTTATTAGAATAGAGCATCAATACTGCTAATTTTTGATATAGATCACATTATAAATGATTAATAAAAAATATCAATAAAAATAACAACTTAGGTTGTTTTATGATTTGTGTAACATAAAATGCTATTTATTAATTTTGAAATTAATATAACAACACATAAAAAAGATCAAAGTCATCACTTTGATCCTTTGTTTATAGTATTATTTAATATTAATTATTGGATTGAAATTAAAGACCTAACTCATGCCAAATGGTATCAATGTGCTCAACAACTTTTGCATCTTTTTTGATTACATTTCCCCATTCTCTTGTAGTTTCACCTGCCCATTTATTTGTCGCATCTAATCCCATTTTTGACCCTAATCCAGAAATAGGCGAGGCAAAGTCGAGGTAATCTATCGGTGTATTTTCAATAAAGGTAACATCTCGTTTCGGATCCATACGAGTAGAAATTGCCCACATCACATCTTTCCAATCGCGTGCATTAATATCATCATCACAGACAATTACAAACTTCGTATACATAAATTGCCGTAAATAAGACCACACTCCCATCATAATTCGTTTAGCATGTCCAGCATATTGTTTCTTGATAGTGACGACCGCAATACGGTAAGAGCATCCTTCTGGTGGTAAATAAAAATCAATGATTTCAGGAAATTGCTTTTGTAAAATCGGAATAAACACTTCATTAAGTGCTAAACCCATTACGGCTGGTTCATCAGGTGGACGACCAGTATAAGTTGAGTGATAAATAGCATCTTTGCGACGTGTGATGTGAGTAACGGTAAAAACGGGGAAACGCTCAACTTCATTATAATATCCGGTATGATCACCGTATGGACCTTCTAATGCTGTCTCTTGCGGATCAATATAACCTTCTAATACAATTTCTGCACTAGCGGGGACAAGTAAATCACATGATAAAGCGCTAACCACTTCACTTCGATGCCCCCGTAGTAATCCGGCAAACGCAAATTCTGACAAGGTATCGGGTACAGGTGTGACTGCGGCTAAAATAGTGGCCGGGTCTGCCCCTAATGCAATAGCAACCGGGAACTTTTCACCCGGTTTTGCAGTCTTCCATTCTTGAAAATCCAATGCACCACCACGATGAGCCAACCAGCGCATAATTAACTTATTTTTAGCCAGTCGTTGCAAACGATATACCCCTAGATTTTGCCGATCTTTATTAGGACCTTTTGTAATTGTTAATCCCCATGTTATTAATGGTGCAACATCATCTGGCCAGCAGTGCATGATAGGAATTTGTGTTAAATCAACGTCATCATTTTGTATAATGATTTCCTGACACGGTGCTGAAGAACGCTGCTTAACCGGCATATTTAAAACTTGTTTATATTTTGGCAATTCAGAGAAAAAACCTCGAATTCCTTTTGGCGGCTCTGGTTCACGTAAAAAAGCCAATAAATGACCGACTTCACGCAAAGCTGAAATATCATCTCTCCCCATCCCCATTGCGACTCGTTTGGGCGTTCCAAATAAGTTACACAATACAGGCATATTATAACCAATTGGATTTTCAAATAACAAAGCTGGACCGCCTTGCCGTAGAACACGATCAGCAATTTCCGTCATTTCTAAATGCGGATTGATTGGATAGCTTATACGTTTTAATTCACCCTGTTTTTCGAGTTGGGCAATATAATCTCTTAAATCTGTATATTTCATGAGCATCTCAAACATTGACATCTAGGGATGATTATAACGTGATTATTATAATTCACCATCAGGTATTTAAGACCAGACAATATAGCGTATATCCAGTGTTTACGGATAACGCTTTCTTAATTAGCACTTTACTGTTTAATTTAATATGTTTTAATACAGACAATTGCAAAATATTACCACCAACGGTAGAAATGATGAGTAGGTCCAATACCTTTACCTATGTGCAAAGTATCTGCTTGTTTAATTGCGCCATTTAAATAATCTTTTGCTTGTCTAATCGCATCAACTAACGACATTTTAGGTAACAATGCTGATATCGCTGCTGATAGTGTACAGCCTGTACCATGTGTATTTTTTGTATTCACTCTTATACTTGAAAAACGAACTATTTCATCATGAGTAATTAAATAGTCCGTGCTCTCTCTGCCATGTAAATGCCCACCTTTAATCAGTACTGCTTGACAACCAAATTGTAATAACGCCTGTCCTTGATGTTGCATTTGTTCTTCATTCGTTGCTTCCGGGCAATTTAATAATGCTGCTGCTTCCGGTAAATTAGGTGTAATTAAGGTGGCATAAGGTAGGAGTTTCTCACGAATCGCCTTAATTGCTTTTTGATTTAATAAAGCGTGTCCACTTTTTGCTACCATCACGGTATCTAATACAATGTAAGGAATAGGTTTTTGAGCTAATATTTCAGCTACCGCGGTAACGATTGCATTGTTCATCAACATACCAATTTTTAGGCTGTCAATCTGGCTATCTTCTATAAGTACATTGAATTGTTGTTTAACAAAATTTGCAGGTATAGCAAAAACGTCTGCAACACCTTGAGTACTTTGAGCCGTAAGAGCCGTTATCACTGACATACCGTATGCGCCTAATGCCGAAAACGTTTTTAAATCAGCCTGTATTCCTGCGCCACCACTAGGATCAGAACCGGCAATTGTTAATGCGATCGTCATCTGTTTATTCCTTGTTGAATTTGATTAATCTTATGAGCAAGTTGTTTTGTTGATCGAGCTATATCCGGCTGACCACAGATTGCCGACACGACAGCAACTCCCTCAATTCCCATTTCTAAAATTGGTGTGAGGTTTTGTAAGTTAATACCACCAATAGCAACAGCGGGACAACGCTTTAGGTGATTTAGTTTAGCTAATTCTGCTAATTCTATGGCTGGGGCAGCATCTTGCTTAGTTGTGGTAGGGAAAACCGGACCTATACCTAAATAATCGACGTATTGCCAATTTACCCTTTCAAGTTGTTGTTGATTTGAAATAGATAATCCCAGAAATTTATCGACACCAATAAGTTTACGGGCAACATCGACGGGTAAATCCCGTTGTCCAACATGTACACCATCAGCATCAACCGCTAAAGCAATATCGACATGATCATTAATTATTAATGGAACCGGCGTATCTTGAAGAACTGTTTTTAAGGCTAATGCAGCACGATACCAATCTAATCGATCGAATTCATGCTCTGATCTTAATTGCACAACGGTCACCCCATTATCCACTGCAATCTTGACTGTATTAACCATCCCATCGATTCCGCCACATAAATCTGGGTCTAAAACTAAATACAAAGATAAATCGAGTTTCTTTTGCATATTATTTCTCTTTTACAACGATATTTTCCATCAAAGATAATTGATCTAAAAGTGAAACGGCAAAACTGCCTAAACCTTGTTGTTTATCAGCTAATTCGGCAGCCTTCTTCATCATATAACACGCTGAGGCTGCGGCACATAAACGATCGGATGAATTAGCAATGAAAGCTGCAACCATCGCTGACAGCGAGCAACCCGTTCCGGTTACTTTTGTTAACGCTACATCTCCTCCTGCGATAGAATATACCTGCTTTCCATCAGTAACATAATCTGTAGCACCAGTAACGGCGACAATGGTTTGATATTGATCTGCTAGTGTCTTAGCTGCTGTCAATGCTGATTCAGTAGATTCTTGACTATCAACACCTTTTGATTGAGCTTTGTGCCCAATTAGTGCCATAATCTCGGCAGCATTACCTCGAATGACCGTGGGATGATAAGATAATAATGAGTGCACAACCTGCGTACGAAATTTTAATACCGAACCTACAGCAACCGGATCCAATACCCAAGGTTTATCAACTAACATAGCTGTACGAGCTGCAAGAAGCATGCTCTGGGCTGAAGACTTTTCAATAGTTCCAACATTAATTAATAAACTATCCGTAACTTTAACAAAGTCTGCCACCTCCTCCTGAGCAACGACCATAGCAGGTGAAGCTCCAATAGCTAATAAAATATTTGCAGTGAAATTTTGCACAACATCATTAGTTATACAATGAACCAACGGGTTACTTGAACGAACATGTTTTATAAATGGGCTAACTTGTTCAGCTAGTAATAATGTAGTAGTTAAAGACATCCCTTCTCCTTACTTAAAATGGTAGAGAAGGTGCTATCTAACTAGAAAGCGGAGACTTCCCTACGCTGGTATGAGCCCAGATCAGGTTCAACGGGTAAATTCTCAGCCATTAGCAAAACCAAATTGCAAATGACACCCCGAGTCAAATCAGTGAATGGTTATTATGCATGCAATTTACATAACAAGCAAATAGACCATAAAATCACTTATAACTTATACTTACAATCTTTTTTATTAATAAAATAAAATAACTACAAATACCAGTTTAATCGTTTATTTACTTTTAAATGATTATTGATAGACTAATTACATTTCAATAGTTAAATATCAATAAACATATGAATTCATCTAGGCAAGCGCAATTATTACAATATGGACGTGAACTAATTGAATCTGAACTGAGTGAAGCTCAAAAACTATTACATCGACTTGATCATAATTTTATTCAAGCCTGTGAACTTATTTTGGCAACAAAAGGCAAAGTGGTGGTATCTGGTGTTGGCAAATCAGGTCATATAGGAAAAAAAATTGCCGCATCCTTAGCAAGTACTGGCACACCATCATTTTTCATGCATTTATCAGAAGCATTGCATGGCGATTTAGGTATGGTCAACAGCACTGATACAATCATTCTCATATCTTATTCAGGTAGAGCAAATGAATTTAATTTTATTTTACCTATATTAAAAGATCTGAACGTACCGATAATTGCCATAACTGGTGGTAAAACATCGCCATTAGCTAAAGCAGCCAATACAGTTTTAGACGTTAGCATTGAGAAAGAAGCTTGCCCTATGGGATTAGCCCCAACTTCCAGTTCAACTAACACTTTATTAATAGGCGATGCACTTGCTATTGCTGTCATGAGAGCGAGAGGATTTAATGAAGAAGATTTTGCCCGTTCTCACCCTGCCGGTAGCTTAGGTGCAAAATTACTTAACCGAGTTAAAGACGTTATGCGTACCGGAGAGCGAATACCTAAAATCGCTGAAAGTGCAACGGTATTTGATGCAATGCTTGAACTAAGTCGCACAGGATTAGGTTTAATTGCAGTGTGTGATGCAAATAATCATATTAAGGGAGTCTTTACCGATGGCGATTTGCGTCGTTTATTATTAAATAATGGTACATTACATGATCCGATAAACCAAGTAATGACATCACCGGGTTATCGTCTTCCTGAAAACAAGAAAGCCATTGAAGCGTTAAAAGTATTTAACGATTATAATATTACCGCTGCACCCGTCGTCGATCAGAATGATTGCTTAGTCGGCGCAATTAATATACATGATTTACATCAAGCTGGTATTTCCTAGGATGAAAACTGTATTCATTTGGAGAAAGCTGATATTATTTATAACTGAAATAAATAATCAGAAATTTTTTATTGCAAAATAGCTATATCTCCTGCGATAATTGTCGCCCTAAATTTTGTCTTTAGACGGAGACTAAGAGTATTGCGGTTTGTTTTATAATCACAGACAATGTCTATAAAACGAATCGTCAGCATGTTTAACCAAACACAGATGATGAAATTATAATGGCAGAGAAGCGGAATATCTTTTTGATTGGCCCAATGGGGGCAGGTAAAAGTACTATTGGTAGGCAGATCGCACAACAGTTAGGTATGGATTTTTTTGATTCCGATCAAGAAATTGAAAGACGTACCGGAGCTGATATTGCATGGATCTTTGATTTAGAAGGTGAAGACGGTTTTCGTGCTAGAGAAGAGAAGGTGATCAATGAATTGACTGAGAAGCAAGGCGTTGTATTAGCCACAGGTGGTGGTTCAATCTTATCTAAAGAAACACGCAATCGCCTATCAGCAAGAGGTATTGTAGTTTATTTACAAACTACAATAGAAAAACAAATGGCCCGGACGCAGAAAGATAAACGTCGACCATTATTACAGGGTGGCAACACACTCCGTGAACGTTATGAAGAACTTGAAGAAGAACGTGTCCCATTGTATGAAGAGATAGCAGATATAACAATAAAAACGGATGAACAAAGTGCTAAAGGTGTAGCTAGTTATATCATAGAGCAAATCGAACAAATATAATTGCCTGCTTGGCAATTATATTGTTGTAAAAACTATGTATTGTAAGTAACAGGAGGCGCTGTGAATAATCCAATTCGTACCAATAAAGAAGATCGCTATTTCTCTGAAGAATCTCAGAGTGCATCTAATTTAAGTCAGTCCTTTTTAATGAATAAAAAGTTACTAACAATCATGGTTACATCCATTATCATTGTTTTATTACTGATTATTATCTACTTACTATTTAATCGCCCGATACAATATGTTGATGTGAGTAATAATCACTTAACTAATTCAGATAGTATAGAAAGATATAGTCAAGGTTATCAAACATTAACACCGCCGAGTATATCGTCAAATTCGATCTCAACAAGTTCTGAAAATGCTTATACGGGTAAAGAGCGTATTGAGATTTCTGATGATGTTGCCGAGCGTATGTCTCAAATGTACAATTCCAATAATACACTTATTGAATTTAACAGCCAAAATACATATCTTGATATTGAGCATAATGAATTGCCATTAGGTAAAACGCTTCCGAATGATCACTATACTATCCAACTTATTGCAACATCATCATTGGAAAGTATTATGGCATTTGCAAAATCACATAAACTGACTAATTACCAAATCTATGAAACTCGTCGCGAAAACAAACCTTGGTTTGTACTTATTAAAGGTAGTTTTACCAATATCAAAGATGCGAAAACAGTTATTCAAAATTTACCGTCAGAGTTACAACGTAATTCGCCTTGGGTTAAATCAGGTACAGTAGTTAATAGAGAAAAGCTAGTTTTACAATGATCTATCAGTATTTTCAGAGAGTTTACAGGAGTCTCTTTTGAAAAAGCAGCGTGCTTTTCTTAAATGGGCAGGTGGGAAGTATTCACTTGTAGATAAAATAGTTAAACACTTACCTGAAGGTGATTTATTGATTGAACCCTTTGTTGGGGCGGGTTCTGTATTTCTAAATACCAATTATGAAAGGTATATTTTAGCCGATATTAATGAAGATTTAATATCGCTATTTAATATTATCAAAAATAAACCGAATAAATTTATTGAAGATGCGAAGTTATTATTTACTGAACAAAATAACCAAGCAGGCGCTTTTTATGAATTAAGGGAGCATTTTAATAATAGCCAAAATCCTTATCAAAGAGCCTTATTATTTTTATATCTAAATCGCCATTGTTATAATGGGTTATGCCGTTATAACAACAGTGGCGAATTTAATGTACCATTTGGTCAATATCAAAATATCTATTTCCCAGAAAATGAATTATTTGCTTTTTCCGAAAAAGCGCAACGGGCAGAGTTTATTTGTTCACCCTATGATAAAGTGATGAAAAAAGCCCAAAAAGGTGCTGTCATCTATTGTGATCCACCTTATATGCCATTATCGCAAAGCGCAAATTTTACCGCTTATTATTCGATCAACTTTACTGTTCGTGATCAAAAACGTTTAGCGCTTATAGCATTAAAATTATCTAAACAGGAAATACCCGTACTGATTTCCAACCATGATACTATTCATACTCGAAATTGGTATAAAGATGCACAATTGCATCTTGTAGAAACGCGTCGCTCAATAAGTTGTGATGGACAAGGTCGAAAAAAGATAGATGAACTTTTAGCTCTCTATTCCCATTAATTTCTTTTTATATCGTTTTTTGTCAAGATAATTAGACCATAATAATTGTTACTCATTGCCCATTTTATTTTTATAAAATGGGCAATGACTATTAATAATCGAATGCAACTCTAATGGCTAAACCGAGCAAAATAAAACCTAATAACTTATCCACCAAAAATTGTATTTTAAAATAACGTCGTTGAATAAGTTCTGATTGAAATATAGCTGTAACAATTGGCCACCAGATTATTGCTTCAACCAAAATGATGAACGCAACAATCAATTTATCCATTAAAGATGAATCTAATGCTAACACTTGAGTGAATATAGCAAGAAAGAATAAAGTGGCTTTTGGATTGAGTAAATTACATAAATAGCCTTGTATGAAAGCTTTACGATAGGTAACATTCATTATCTTAGCTGATTGATTTACATAGCTTACCCCGCTATTTTTTGCAAGTAATGCTTTAAAACCAATCCAAGCTAAATAAGCAGCGCCCGCATAACGTAAGAAGGTAAATAGCCAAGGTGTAGTTTTAATTAATACCGCAATACCTGCTATACAATAACTCATATGGGTAAAGATTCCCATAATAACTCCCAAACAAGTCATTAATGCATACTTGCGTTGGTAGTTTAAACTATTTTTAACAACCATAAAAAAATCTGGTCCAGGCGAAACCATACCTAATAAACTAATGGTTGCTACAACGATAAATAAATCATAATTCATCATAAACTCAATTTCAAAACCTCTTAATATTTAATAAAGAGTGCACCTAACTCGTCTTTAATATTAAATGAATGATCATGTTTTCATACAGCTATTAAGGTAAGGCTGCTGAACGATTTAATGTGGCTAGATTTGTTAAAACTTGTTCAACGTACTCAGCACGATTATTACCTTTTTCAATATGGAGATAATCTGTCCAGAATTTTGCATTAGATTTGACATCGGCGCCATTAAGAATAATCCGTGGCATATCTAATTGATAAATATTATTTGGCATGGCAGCATATTGACCAAGATCTGACTTACTTGCATTAGTGATCAAATAAAGAGAACGCGGTTTTTCAGATAGCTTGGCAATTGTTGGTGTTCCTGCTCCCATCATCAAATGATCAGGAAAAATATAAAATACGGTATTTTCTAATAGCCCTTTTTCCTCAAGATAATTCATAAATTGCCCCAGATTATAATCTAACGAAGCGGCAACAAATTCCATATTGTCATCGCGTTTGTCAATGACCTTTTCCATGCGCTGATCATAAAATCCGCTCGGTGCATGGGTTGAAATCGTGGAAATAAATAAAGCAAATGGTTTGTCACTATCTGATAATTCATTAATTTGTCTTTTAGCAATAGCAAAAATATCTTTATCATATAATCCAAAAGGAGCCTGAGGGTACTGTCCCTGATAATTAGCTTCGCTGATAATATCAACATCAAACATTGAGATAACATGACCTATTCCAGCAAACGTTGGACCACCAATAATATAGCGCGTTTGATAATCAGCCTTGTGTAACACATCTGGAAGAGTGACTAATTGTGTTTGTGAATAAGGCGCAAATGGCATAGTCCGTATTCCACCCACCAAAAATGGTATACCTGTCATATAAGTATACATTGATGCCGTAGTCCATGAGCTCCCCTTACCCATTGGAATATCACCATAAAAGTCATATTTTTGACGTAATTGATTTAAATTCGGGGTCAGCTGATTAAAATCTAGAAAGCCCTGTTCAAAAGACTCCAATGAAATAACAATGATATTTTTACCTTTGCTAGCCGATAATTGATCTTTATGCGGATAATCTTGCATTTTAAGCGTTGCTAATGCTTGCGAAAAATCTTGCTTAGGTGCACTAGTAACTTGATATAATTCAGTTAATTTATCAAAAGGTCCATGATGATAATTTAGTGACATTGCCATAATGACCAATATCATTAACCGAATTTGAACATTAATTTTATTTTGGCAAATTACTGATAACTTGGTTAATAGAAATATAAAACTAAAAAATACAACAACAGTTAGTAAAGCTTGCAATTTAAAAATTAACAAACCTTCCCAAATATCATTTATATTCAAATTAACAAAAAACTGATAATCAATAAAACCGCCACTAAAATAGATCGAAATTATTTCCATCACTATAAAAACAGTCATTATCACAATACAGATTAATTTTGCTTTTTTAGCCTTAACTAAGGAAGCTAACATAAGGGTGATAATCACCAATGGCATAACAATCCAAACATTAATTGGGAAAAACATCATTCTTTTTATAAACCATTAATTAAAATGGCAAATAGTATATACTTAAAGCTATATTTTTTCAGTTTTATATCAGAGTAATTATAAATATAAAATGCTCTTTTTTATCTACAAAAAAGCTTAACGAATTGAATTATGGCGATTTTTCACCCCGTTTTATCATAATAATTATGGTTATTTCGCATTTTTTATGCTCGTTTCTTTAGATTCTGATATGATACATAATTAGTTATTTGAAACATATTGAAACGATAAGGAAATAAAATGAAAATCCTTTTTGGCGTTCAAGGAACAGGCAATGGTCATATAAGCCGTTGTCGAACTCTAGCTAAAGCCTTGAAAGCTGCTGGAGCCGAAGTTGATTATATTTTTAGTGGTCGAGATGCTAAAGACTATTTTGATATGAACGATTTTGGTAATTATAAAACCTACAAAGGAATGAGTTTTGTCACACAAAATGGAAAAATCAATATTCGTAAAACTGTCAGTCGAATTAGAGCATTCCGTTTAATAAAAGATGTCCGTGAATTAAACTTGGATGAGTATGATACTATTATTAGTGATTTCGAACCCGTTAGTGCTTGGGCAGCTTATCATCAAGAACGCCAGTGTTTGGGAATCAGCAATCAAGTAATTTGCCAATATCTAAAACCCAAAGAGTATGGGCTTATCGCCAATGCGATTATGAAATTTTATGCGCCAGTAACTGATCCAGTAGGTTTACACTGGTTTCACTTTGGTCATTCATTAATACCGCCAATTATTGACCCGATGACAAAGCATGAAGAAAATGGAAGAATTGTCGTTTATTTACCATTCGAATCGTTGGAAAATATTATCAATTTACTTGAACCGTTCAGTCAACAATATGCTTTTGACTGCTTTCATCCTAGCATAGAACAACCATTGGTAGAAAGTAACATTAATCTTTACCCATTAAGCCGAGATATGTTTACGCAAGCTATCGCATCATGTTCCGGAGTAATCAGCAATACTGGTTTTGCTCTCATTTCTGAAGCACTCGTTCTGGGTAAAAAAATACTCACTAAACCAGTATTAGGTCAATTTGAGCAAATCTATAATGGCCACTGTCTTGAAAAATTAGAACTTGCAACCGTAATGCAAACACTTAATAAGTCATTATTAGAATATTGGTTGAATCAATCATCACCTGAACCGGTTATTTATCCAGAAGTTGCACCGCAACTAGCGGAATGGATTGTATCAGGGCAAAAGGAGCCTTTATCAGAGTTAAGTCGCCATTTATGGCAACAAACAACTTTTCCTAACCACGTTCAACAAAAAATTATTGAATTGGGTTATGGACTTTAGTTTAAAATTTGATTTAGAAAATATTAACAACAGATTTCAAAGAGCAATTTTATGATTTTAAGTATTATTGTGGCGATGGCCAAAGATCGAGTTATTGGTTTAAATAACCAAATGCCTTGGCACCTACCGGCTGATTTAGCTTGGTTTAAAAAAAACACAATAAATAAACCTGTTATTATGGGTAGAAAAACATTCGAATCAATTGGGCGTCCACTACCAAATCGACATAATATTATTATCAGTCGAACCCCTCAAACGAGTGATAATCCTAATATCACTTGGGTAACCTCACTATCTGACGCACTGGCTGTAGAAAAAGACAGTTCGGAGATTTTTATCATTGGTGGCGGAAATATCTATCAACAAGCATTACCGCTCGTCAACCGCTTATACCTAACTCATATAGATACAGCCCCAATTGGTGATACCTATTTTCCTGACTATCAACGTGAGCACTGGCATCAGATTTATGTAGAAGATCATCAAATTGATGAAAAGAATCCCTATAATTATCGATTTGAAATATTAGAGAAAAATTAGTTTCTTAATAAATCGACGAACAATATCGCAAACCGAATTTGATATAGCATGAAATACCAATATAGTGCCTCTTTCCTGACTTGTCGCGACCATTGGATTTACCGGACAAAGTGTATATAATGATTGGCTATGCTTAGTGATCGATTTTTTTGCTGATATCAAAAAATAAAAGGTTAATATCATGAAAAATTATCTTATTGCACCGTCAATTTTATCTGCCAATTTTGCTAAACTTGGAGAAGACACGCAAAAGGTACTTAATGCAGGCGCAGATGTTATACATTTTGATGTGATGGATAATCACTATGTGCCCAATTTAACGATGGGACCGATGTTTTGTAAAGCATTACGTGATTACGGTATTATGGCGCCAATTGACGTTCATTTAATGGTTTCTCCTGTTGATGAATTAATCCCAACTTTTGCCAAAGCCGGTGCCAGTAATATTTCGATTCACCCAGAAGCAACTCTACATTTGGATCGTTCCTTACAATTAATTAAAGATCATGGTTGCACTGCCGGTATTGTTTTAAACCCTGCGACTCCCCTTAATTGCTTAGATTATGTATTAGATAAAGTTGATATTATTTTGTTAATGGGAGTAAATCCAGGTTTCGGGGGGCAATCATTTATTCCACATACATTATCCAAAATAAAACAAGTTCGTGAACGAATTGATCAGATTGGTCGCGATATTCGTCTCGAAATTGATGGTGGTGTAAAAGTAGATAACATTGCTGAAATTGCACGAGCGGGAGCCAATATGTTCGTAGCAGGATCAGCTATTTTTGGTGCACCAGATTATAAAACAGTCATTGATGCAATGAGACTACAACTTGCGATGGTAAAAGAATGATGAATAAACCTAATGATATTCAGGCTATTGCCTTTGATTTGGACGGTACCTTAGTCGATAGCGTTCCCGGACTTACTCTTGCAGCACAAAGAATGTTAACCGATTTATCTCTTCCAAGTGTCACTTGTGATCAAGTTAAAAATTGGGTCGGTAATGGTATTGATGTAATGATACAGCGAATTCTTAAAGCTGTGGGTGGTGAACAAACACAATTATCCCAGGCGAAGAGTGCCTTTAATCACCATTATGATCAAGTGATTGAAGAGGGAACAAAATTGTTTCCCGGTGTACTTAGTACATTGCAAACGCTTAAAGAAAATAATTATGCTATCGCTTTAGTGACGAATAAACCTCGTGAGTTTTTACCTTCGTTATTGAAATCCCTCGGTTTAGCGCCCTTTTTTGATTTAGTTTTAGGTGGCGGTGACGTTATTAAACTTAAACCACATCCAGCCCCTCTTTATCAAGTTATGGCTAGTTTTGGACTGTACAATGATCAATTGTTATTTGTGGGTGATTCCAAAAATGATATTACAGCGGCTAAAAATGCACAGTGTATAACTGTGGGGCTAACTTATGGTTATAACTATGGTGAACCAATAGCAAATAGTCACCCTGACTATGTATTCGATCACTTTGCCGATATTTTGACATTATTACCATGTCCTAAGATCGCTCCGACCAAATAGCGAATAATTTAAATAATAGGAATATATTATGAGTAAACCGATTGTTTTTAGCGGTGCCCAACCTTCTGGCGAGTTATCTTTAGGTAACTATCTAGGTGCACTACGCAACTGGGTAAAATTACAAGATGAATATGATTGTATATATTGCATTGTCAATCAACACGCGATTACCGTTAGACAAGATCCGGAAAAACTAAAAAAAGCCACACTTGATACACTTGCGCTATATTTGGCTTGCGGTATCGATCCTAACAAAAGTACCATTTTTGTTCAATCGCAAGTACCTACTCATGCAGAATTAGCTTGGGTATTAAACTGTTATACTTATTTTGGTGAATTAAGTCGCATGACACAGTTTAAAGATAAATCGGCTCGACATGCTGAAAATATTAATGCCGGCTTATTTGATTACCCCGTATTAATGGCTGCCGATATTCTTCTTTATCAAGCCAATCTAGTTCCAGTAGGCGATGATCAGAAACAGCATCTTGAATTAACACGTGATATTGCCAGTCGTTTTAATGCGTTATATGGTGAAATCTTTAAGGTACCTGAACCATTTATTGCTCAAGCTGGAGCAAGAGTCATGTCTTTACAAGATCCGAGTAAGAAAATGTCTAAATCCGATGAAAATCGGAACAATGTGATAGGCTTATTAGAAAATCCTAAAGATGTCGAGAAAAAAATTAAACGTGCTGTCACTGATTCTGATGATCCACCAATAGTGCGTTATGATGTAAAAAATAAAGCAGGAGTATCCAACCTATTAGATATCTTGACGGGAATTACAGGAACGCCAATTGCTGAACTTGAGCAGCAATTTGAAGGTAAAATGTATGGACACTTGAAAACTGAAGTTGCAACGCAAGTTTCCGCAATGCTAGCACAATTACAAGAACGTTATTATCAATATCGCAATGATGAAGATATTCTGTTCGATATTATGCATGATGGTGCGAAAAAAGCGACTGCTAGATCTCAAGCTACCTTAAATCAAGTCTATGATGCCATTGGTTTTATCAGATAATAGGTGACATATTGTCACCTTATTAGGATTAGTTCAAAAGAGCTTAGCCAATATCCATTTTTATACCATATAAAGATAGCGTTATATGGTATGATGTCGATATGAACACGGTATATTATTTTCAATATCGTGTTCAGATTGTATTTAATTTATTCATGTTTAGGTTTTACTATGAAAATCATTATCCTTGGTGCAGGTCAAACTGGTAGCGCGCTGGCTGAATATTTGGTAACTGAACACTCAAATGATGTAACTGTCATCGATGAAGCAACAGAAAAACTGCAATCCCTGCAAGAACGATTTGATCTTCAAGTTATCCATGGTAAAGTTTGTTATCCTCAAGTATTACAAAGTGCCGGCGCAGAAGATGCGGATATGCTTGTTGCGGTAACTAATTCAGATGAAGCTAATATGCTAGCTTGTCAAATTGCACATTCAGTATTTAATATTCCACAAAAAGTTGCCCGTATACGAGCCTCCGAATACAGCGATGATGATTATCCTCTTTTCTCAATTGATAATGGTATTCCTATTAATCATATCATTTCTCCTGAAAAATTGATTACCCAGCATATCAGTCAATTAGTTCAATATCCAGGGGCGCTACAAATCGCATCATTTTATGATAATAAAGTCTATTTAGTTATGGTAACGGCTTATTATGGTGGAGCATTAGTAGGAAGTGAATTATCAGAAATTAAAGAACATTTACCTCATGTAGAGGTTAAAGTCGTCGCGATTTATCGCCAACACCGATTTATCCGCCCCATTGCGACTACAATTATTGAAGCGGGAGACCTCGTTTACTTCATCACAACGCCACAAAATATTAAAGCGGTAACGAGTGAGCTACAACGCTTAGAAAAACCATTTAAACGGATTATGATTAGTGGTGGCGGAAGTGTCGCTGTTACTCTAGCTAAACAATTAGAAGAAGATTATCAAGTTAAGCTAATTGAACAAAATATACAAAATGCCGAACTTATTGCTGAACAATTAGCAAATACCACAGTCTTGCATGGTGAATCAGCCGATCAAGAATTACTTTCTCAAGAACAGGTTGAATTGACAGACTTATTTATTGCTGTCACGGGCGATGATGAATCTAATATTATGTCCGCTATGCTAGCCAAAAGAATGGGCGCTAAAAAGGTTATAGTACTGATTCAACGACAAGCCTATTTAGAACTGATTAATGAAAGTGTCATTGATATTGCAATCTCACCACAGTTAACCACAATTTCAGCGCTGTTAAGCCATATCCGCCAGTCGGGAATTGTTAAAGTCGTATCACTAAGACAAGGTAATTCCGAAGTAATTGAAGTAATCGCTCATGGTGATCGTCAAACATCAAAATTAGTCGGACGAACAATTAATGAAATTCGTTTACCATCGGGCGCAACCATTGGCGCTATTGTTCGTGGTGATGATGTACTTATTGATAGAGAAGATATTGTCATCGAAGATAATGATCATCTCATTATTTTTTTATCAGATCGTAAAAGTATCAATGATATTGAAAAATTACTTTAAATACCCCATTTCAGATTAATTAGTCATTAATACAGTTTCAGATCAATCTTATCGTGATTATTCATTTTGTCTGTATTTTGGAATTAAATGTATATAAATCAAAATGAGCAACAATCTCAATATTATTATGATTAGTTTGGTAAGATGAATAAAAACGATAGTAGTAACAACAAAGATATTAGTAGCAGGTAATTTATGATTATATTCTCGTCCATTCAAATCCGTCGTGGTGTCAATCTTTTATTGGATAAGGCATCCGCAAAAATTAATCCCGGACAGAAAGTGGGTTTAGTGGGTAAAAATGGTTCCGGAAAATCAACCTTGTTTTCTTTAATTAAAGGTGAAATTATCACCGATGCAGGTGAAGTATCTCTCCCATCTCAATGGCAGTTATCATGGGTAGATCAAGAAACACCTGCTCTTGATATTTCCGCTATTGATTATGTTATTGATGGTGATCGTGAGTATCGAAGCTTAGAAAAACAATTAGCTATTGCCAATGAAAAAAACGATGGTAATGAAATTGCATTATTACATAGTAAATTAGAGGATATTGATGGCTGGAGTATTCAGGCTCGGGCAGCCACTCTATTAGACGGGCTAGGCTTTAGTCAAGAACAGATATATTTACCGGTTAAGTCATTTTCTGGTGGCTGGCGTATGCGGTTGAACCTAGCACAAGCTTTAATGTGCCGTTCTGATTTATTATTACTTGATGAACCAACTAACCATCTTGATCTTGATGCTGTTATGTGGTTAGAAAAATGGCTTAAGAATTATAACGGTACATTAATTTTAATCTCACATGATAGAGATTTCCTCGACCCACTGGTCAATAAAATTATTCATATTGAACAGCAAAAATTATTTGAATATACCGGTAACTACTCTTCATTCGAAAACCAACGTACGGTCAAATTGGCACAGCAACAGTCGCTATATGAAAATCAGCAACATAAAATTGCCCACTTGCAAAGCTATATTGATCGCTTTAGAGTTAAAGCTACCAAAGCAAGACAAGCTCAAAGTCGCCTAAAAATGTTAGAAAGAATGGAAAAAATTGCTCCGGCTCATGTTGATAATCCATTTCAATTTTCATTTCGGCCGGCTGAAGCTTTACCAAGTCCGCTCATTACAATGGAAAACGTAGTCGCGGGTTATGGTGATAAAATTGTATTGAATAATATTAAATTAAATTTAGTTCCTGGTTCACGAATTGGTTTACTTGGACGAAACGGAGCGGGTAAATCAACATTAATTAAAGTGTTAGCAGGTGAATTACAGCCAAAATCAGGTCATATTCTTCTAGCTAAAGATGTTCAATTAGGCTATTTTGCACAGCATCAATTAGAATACCTTCGTGCTGATGAATCACCATTATGGCATTTAAGTCAAATTGCTGATCCTAAACATACCGAACAGGAATTGCGTAATTATTTAGGTGGTTTTGATTTTCGCGGTGATAAAGTAAAAGAAGCGGTTAAGACCTTCTCAGGCGGAGAAAAAGCCCGACTAGTATTAGCATTGATTGTCTGGCAACGCCCTAATCTGCTCTTGCTTGATGAACCGACTAACCATTTAGATTTGGATATGCGACAAGCCTTAACCGAAGCGCTAATTGATTTTGAAGGGGCAATTGTGGTGGTATCCCATGATCGCCATTTACTACGTTCAACCACAGATGAATTTTATTTAGTACATGATCAATTAGTGGAACCATTTAATGGCGATTTAGAAGATTATCAAAAATGGCTCAATAATGATCAAAAAGATAATAAGAAGCAAGAGACTGAAATCATTACACCACCAATTGAAAATCTTTCAGCGCAAGAAAAAAAAGAGTTAAAACGAAAAGAAGCGGAATTCAGAGCACAAATGCAACCACTAAAAAAAGCGTTACAACAAACTGAAAACCGTATTGAACAGATCAGATCATCTTTAGATGCCGTTGAGCAACAACTCGTTGATCCACAACTTTATGATTCACAAAATAAAACTAAATTGACAGATTTGCTATTAAAACAAAATCAATTAAAAATTGACTTAGATACACAAGAAAAAAATTGGTTAGATATTCAAGAACAATTGGATAATTTTGTTCTAATTACATAATTTCCTATTTCCTTTCTACTCAATAGTATCCCCATTAACAAATTTGTTTTTGGGGATTATTCACACTTTTTTATCATCAATCCAACACTAATTAATTGGTAACTTTAAAATAGTAAGCTATATATTTGATGAGATAGATATGTGGCGTAAAATAGTATGCTCTAGATTAGATCAAATTATTTAGGATTAAAGAAAAATGAAAAAACTAATTAAAACACTTCCAATTTTAATGGCCTGTACCGGAATTATGGCATCCGCAATAGCTGGCCCTCATTGGGGTTATGAAGGGAAAGAAACACCGGAAAATTGGGGTAAGTTGTCACCAGAATATCAAATGTGCGATCTTGGTAAAAACCAATCACCCGTTAATATTACTGGGCCTATTCATGCAGAAGTAAATAATCTAGACATTCATTATGATTTGATTTCAGGTACAATTATTAATAATGGTCACACTGTGCAAATCAATGACAAAAATGCCAATGATTACCTAACTGTAGATGGTGAACAATTCAAATTAACACAATTCCATTTCCATGCCCCAAGTGAAAATCAAATCAATGGTAAAACTTATCCTATGGAAGCGCATTTTGTTAATCAAAATAAAGACGGTGAGTTATTAGTAATGGCTGTTATGTTAGAGGAAGGAAAAAGTAATCCAATTGCTGCGCAGTTATTAAGCTTATTGAATGATAAAGAAAATACCCCAACTAATATTAATGGTATCGATATTCGTACTTTTTTACCTGAAGTTAGTGATTACTATCGTTTTTCTGGTTCATTAACTACGCCACCGTGTTCTGAAGGGGTCACATGGATAGTGCTAAAACAACCAATCACATTATCAAAATCAGAAATTACAAAATTTAAATCCGTATTCAAACATCATAATAACCGCCCGGTCCAACCATTACATGGGCGTCTTATCATTTCAAATTAACTCTTTGAAAAAGAGTTCTTTTTTAGATAAATGGTCTATTAGTTGATAGACCATTTTCTGTAGATTATGTTATATTTACTAAACTTTTACCTACATTTTTTGTATACTGCACACTCAATTTAACTTCAAAGCTCATTTGGAGAACTACAGTGCAACAAAATCGTATAATTCGACGCGCCCTGTTAAGCGTGTCAGACAAAACTGGTATTGTTGAATTTGCAAGAGCCCTTTCCCAACGTAATGTTGAAATTCTATCCACTGGCGGAACTGCCAAACTCCTATTAGAAAACCATATACCTGTTATTGAAGTTTCTGATTATACTGGTTTCCCAGAGATGATGGATGGGCGTGTAAAAACGCTACATCCCAAAATTCATGGTGGAATATTAGGACGTCGTGATGTTGATTCACAAATAATGCAAGAACATAATATTGCACCTATTGATATGGTAGTTGTTAACCTTTATCCGTTTGCTAAAACTGTGGCGCAACCAGATTGCCGTTTCGAAGATGCGGTTGAAAATATCGATATTGGTGGACCGACAATGGTAAGAGCAGCGGCCAAAAACCACCAAGATGTCGCTATCGTCGTAAATAATCAAGATTATGATATTATCATCAAAATGATGGATAATCAGCAGAATGCATTAACCTTTGAATTTCGTTTTAACTTGGCAGTCAAAGCATTTGAACATACTGCACACTATGACGGTATGATTGCAAACTATTTCGGACAATTTGTAACCCCTTATTTTAATGAATCTAAACAGCTTTCAGGACAGTTCCCGCGTACACTTAATTTACAGTTCACTAAAAAACAAGATATGCGTTACGGGGAAAATAGTCATCAAAAAGCAGCATTTTATATTGAAAATAACTTATCTGAAGCCAGTGTATCTACAGCAACACAATTACAGGGAAAAGAATTATCTTATAATAACATAGCTGATACTGATGCAGCCCTTGAATGTGTCAAAGAGTTTTCTCAACCTGCTTGCGTCATAGTAAAACATGCTAACCCTTGTGGTGTGGCTGTAGCTGATTCAATTTATGATGCTTATCTGCGTGCTTATCAAACTGATCCAACCTCGGCTTTCGGTGGTATCATCGCCTTTAACCAACCGCTTAACCTAAAAACCGCTCAAGCTATTATTGAGAAGCAATTTGTAGAAGTCATTATTGCCCCATCCATTGAAGAGGAGGCATTAAACATATTATCTACCAAAAAGAACATACGAGTTTTAGTTTGTGGTAAATGGGATCAACGACAAAGTGGTTGGGATTTTAAGCGTGTAAATGGCGGATTATTAGTACAAGATCGTGATCTAGCAATGGTCAATGAAACCGATTTTCACATCGTAACACAGCGTAAACCTAGCGCAGATGAAATAGCTGACTGTTTATTTTGTTGGAAAGTAGCCAAGTTTGTTAAATCCAATGCCATCGTTTATGCCAAAGATCATGCCACTATTGGAATTGGAGCAGGACAAATGAGTCGAGTTTATTCAGCGAAAATCGCCGGAATTAAAGCGCAAGATGAAAATCTATCGATTGCTGGTTCCGTCATGGCTTCAGATGCTTTTTTCCCATTTCGAGATGGAATTGATGCTGCGGCAAAAGTTGGAGTCACATGCGTTATTCAGCCCGGTGGTTCAATTCGCGATGATGAAGTCATTCAAGCCGCTAATGAACATAATATGGCAATGATCTTCACTCAAATGCGACATTTCCGTCATTAATAATATTAATCACAGATAACGCTAGCAAAAAGTAGAAAATCAATTCTAACTAAAGGAAAAATTAATGAAAGTACTTATTATTGGTAGTGGTGGTCGTGAGCATGCATTGGGTTGGAAAGTGGCACAATCACCATTAGTCAGTCAAATCTTTGTTGCACCAGGTAATGCAGGTACAGCACTGGAAACTAAGCTACAGAATATAGATATAGCGGTTACTGATATTAAAGGATTAGTTACTTTTGCGAAACAACAGTCCATTGATTTAACGATAGTAGGTCCTGAAGCACCATTAGTTATTGGTGTCGTAGATGCCTTTCGTCGGGAAGGTTTAGCAATTTTTGGTCCAACACAAGCTGCTGCTCAACTGGAAGGCTCAAAAGCCTTTACCAAAGATTTTCTAGCTCGTCATAAAATCCCAACGGCTGAATATCAAAATTTCACTGAAATTGAACCGGCTATTGCTTATCTTAGAGAAAAAGGCGCCCCCATTGTCATAAAAGCCGATGGTCTTGCTGCCGGTAAAGGCGTAATCGTTGCTATGACACTTAAAGAAGCGGAAGATGCAGTACGAGATATGCTAGCTGGGAATATTTTTGGTGAAGCAGGTCATAGAGTTGTAATTGAAGAATTTCTTGATGGTGAAGAAGCTAGTTTTATTGTAATGGTCGATGGAAAAAATGTTGAACCAATGGCAACCAGTCAAGACCATAAACGCGTGGGTGACCATGATACAGGTCTAAATACCGGAGGTATGGGCGCATACTCACCTGCTCCGGTAGTGACTTCTGCAATATTTAATCGAGTAATGGAGCAAATTATCTACCCAACTGTAAATGGTATGGCGTCGGAAGGAAATACTTATACTGGATTTTTATACGCAGGATTAATGATTGATCAACAAGGCAATCCTAAGGTCATTGAATTTAACTGTCGTTTTGGTGATCCTGAAACTCAGCCAATTATGATGCGATTGCAATCTGATTTAGTAGAATTATGCTTAGCCGCAGTGAATGGCAAGCTAGATTCTATACAATCAAAATGGGATCCTAGACCTGCATTAGGGGTTGTAATGGCAGCCAATGGTTACCCGGGCAAATATACTACGCATGATGAAATCCATGGCTTACCGCTTAACTCAACGCCTGATAGCAAAGTTTTCCACGCGGGTACCGTGTTAGAAAATGGCAAAGTTTATACCCATGGTGGACGAGTATTGTGTGTAACCGCTTTAGGCAATAGTGTTTTACAAGCTCAACAACATGCCTATGCCTTACTTAAGCCAATCCACTGGCGTGGTTGTTTTTACCGACATGATATTGGCTACCGTGCTATTGAACGTGAAATAACATAATTGGTTTTAATCATTTAATCCAACACTAATTTTGCTGCCGATTATTCTGTCAATACAAAATAATCGGCATTTTTATATTTATCAAAAAAAAAACCTAACACAGATTGTGTGTTAGGTTTTTGTTACCCGATTAATTACATCGGGAATCACGTTAAGCGTTAGCTAATTTAATCTATCAGTGATTAAGCTTTAGCTGCACCCTTTGCAGCAGTTTTGATTGCTACGTCTTCGCTGATATCGCCTTTATCTTGATATGGACGTCCATAATATGTATCAAGAAGAATTTGTTTTAATTCAGCAATTAACGGATAACGTGGATTTGCACCCGTACATTGGTCATCAAATGCATCAACTGCAAGTTGATCAACTTGTGATAAGAATAATTTCTCATCAATACCAAACTCTTTAATAGAGAAAGGAATATCAAGATCTTTTCTTAATTGATCTAACCAACCAATTAATTTTTCAACTTTCTTATCATCTTTATCAGATGCAGACGTTAAACCTAAATGATCTGCAATTTCCGCATAACGGCTAACCGCTTTAGGATGACCATATTGGCTGAACGTACCTTGCTTAGTTGGTTTATCTGTTGCATTAAAGCGTACAACATTGCTAATTAACATCGCATTTGCCACACCGTGTGGAATATGGAATGCTGCACCAATTTTATGCGCCATAGAGTGACAAACACCTAAGAATGCTTGAGCAAATGCTACACCTGCTAATGTTGCTGCACTATGTACTTTTTCTCGAGCAATTGGGTTGTTAGCACCTTCTTTATAACTGGCTGGTAAGTAAGCTTTTAATAAACTTAATGCTTGTAATGCTTGCCCATCGGAGAATTCACTTGCCATAATTGATACATAAGCTTCTAATGCATGAGTAACGGCATCATAACCACCAGCAGCACATAATGATTTTGGCATAGTCATCACTAAATTTGCATCAACAATCGCCATATTTGGTGTAATTGCATAATCCGCTAATGGGTATTTTTGACCTGTAGCATCATCAGTTACTACCGCAAATGGTGTTACTTCAGAACCTGTACCAGAAGTAGTTGTTACACAAATGAGTTTTGCTTTTTCACCCATATTAGGGAAGTGACAAGTACGTTTACGGATATCCATGAAACGTAATGCTAATTCATCAAATTTAGTTTCTGGATGTTCATAAAGTACCCACATGATTTTTGCCGCATCCATTGGTGAACCACCACCTAATGCAATAATTGTATCAGGTTTGAACGCACTCATTGATTCAGTACCTTTACGAACCACACTTAAAGTTGGATCAGCTTCAACATCAAAGAAAGTTTCGCAAATTACACCTTGTGCTTCTAATTGATCAGTAATTTGTTTTGAGTAACCATTGTTGAACAAGAACTTATCAGTTACAACAAAAACGCGTTTTGCACCTTGTTCAATAACTTCACTTAAAGCAACTGGGAGTGAACCACGTTTGAAATAAATAGAACTTGGTAATTTATGCCATAACATATTTTCTGCTCTCTTAGCGATAACTTTCTTGTTGATAAGATGTTTTGGACCCACATTTTCTGAAACTGAGTTTCCTCCCCATGATCCACAACCTAATGTTAAAGAAGGTGCTAAATCAAAGTTATATAAATCGCCGATACCACCATGAGCAGCAGGTTGGTTGATTAAAATACGGCAAGTTTTCATTTTGCTGCCAAAATAAGTAATACGTTCACGATTCCTATCTTGATCAGTGTATAAAACTGAAGTATGTCCTAAACCACCCATTTCAACTAATTTTTCAGCTTTATCAACGGCATCTTCAAAGCTTTTTGCTTTAAACATAGCTAAAGTTGGTGATAGTTTTTCATGAGCAAATGGTTCAGATAAATCAACTTTAGATACTTCTCCAACTAATACTTTAGAACCTGCTGGAACTTTGATACCAGCTAGCTCAGCAATTTTAGTTGCAGGCTGACCAACAATATTAGCATTTAAAGCACCTTTATCATTTAAAATGATGCCTTGAACCGCTTTAGTTTCTTTTGCATTAAGAACATAAGCACCGTAGTGAGTTAGTAAACGACGTACTTCATCATATACTGAATCAACAACTACAATTGCTTGTTCTGATGCACAGATCATACCGTTATCGAAAGTTTTAGACATTAATACAGAAGCAACTGCACGTTTTAAATCCGCGGTTTCATCAATAATTACTGGCGTATTACCTGCTCCTACACCTAGTGCTGGTTTACCTGAACTATAAGCAGCTTTCACCATACCAGGACCACCCGTTGCAAGAATAGCTGCGATATCATCATGATGCATTAATGCATTTGATAATTCGATAGATGGCTCATCAATCCAACCAATAATATCTTTTGGTGCCCCCGCTTTGATCGCTGCATCCAATACAATACGAGCTGCTTCAATAGTTGATTTTTTAGCACGCGGGTGAGGTGAAAAAACAATCGCATTACGAGTTTTTAAGCTGATGAGAGATTTAAAAATTGCAGTGGAAGTTGGATTAGTTGTTGGAACAATACCACAAATAATACCAAGTGGTTCTGCGATAGTTATGGTTCCAAACGGATCATTTTCAGCAACAATACCACAAGTCTTATCATTACGGTATTTATTTAGAATATACTCTGCTGCAAATAGATTTTTAATTACTTTATCTTCTACAATACCCATTCCTGATTCGGCAACAGCTTGTTGCGCTAAAGGAATTCGGGCTGCTGCTGCTGCTGTTGCTGCTGCAACGAAGATTTTATCAACTTGCTCTTGAGTGAAGGTTGCATAAACTTGTTGTGCTTGTTTAACGCGCACGAGAAGTTCATCTAACTCTTTTAAGCTAGTTACTGCCATACTACTATCTCCTAATTTTAAATTTAAGTTTAAGTTTAAATCTGGCCGTCTCTATTTTTTATGGGCATCCTTGCCACTTAGTATTTCTAATTGTTAGATTTTCCTTTAGACGAATGACGCTATCCTAAATCAGTTTGTACATCTATTCAATACTAAATTACGATAACAGGCACAATTTGTTGGAGTAAAAATCACATAAATATTTTTTGTTAAATAAAACAATAAGTTAGGAAATTCAACGAAGTAAATGATTAAAAAGATGAACGTAACAAAATGTCACGTTCAGAACAATTTTTCTTTTAAAAATAATAAGTTAAGAGGCTAATTTAGCTAATATATAGCTAACAGCAACGAAACCAAATGTCGCTGTTACGGTGGTTATTGCACCAAATCCTGACGAACAATCCATCTTTTTTACGCCTTGTGCCTCACTTTTAATTTGACAGGTCAACCCATTTACAGTGGGATAAGTCAATTGTTCGGTCGAAAATACGCAAGTAATACCATATTTACCTTTACTGTCTTTAGTTAATTTATAATTATTTTTTAAACGCTCGCGCAATTTAGCTAACAGTGGATCTTGTATTGTCTTGGCTAAATCTGCAATTTGAATTTTAGTTGGATCTTTTTGTCCACCTGCACCACCAATGGTAATAACTTTAAGCTTATTTCTTCGACAATAGGCTAATACTGCCGCTTTATCCCGTACTGAATCAATCGCATCGACGATAAATTGAAATCTAGGTGAAGTTCGTTCCCCTAAATATTCACTTACATTATCTTGATTAATAAAATCATCGATACAATGAACACGGCATTGTGGGTTAATTTGTTTTAATCGCTCAGCCATAACTTCTGTTTTAGCTCGACCGATATTGCTTTTAAGTGCATGAATTTGCCGATTGGTATTAGTAATACATACATCATCCATATCAATTAATGTAATTTCACCAATACCACTACGCACAAGAGATTCCGCCACCCATGAACCGACGCCACCAATACCAATCACACAAATATGTGCGCGTGAAAATGTCGCAAGTGCCGACTCACCGTATAAACGAGCTATGCCACTAAAGCGTTGATAATAATCGTCAGAAAATGTGTTAGACATATTTATCTCATATTAAAAAAAATGGCGTAATACTAACAGTGCTGCGAATTTCGTGCAATATGTGAGGAATTTTTATCATTAACATAATTATTTAAGTTAGTTTAAGTAACCATCTAATAAAAATGTTTAGGTTATTAGTCTTTTTTTCACCTAAATCGATTTTCCTAAAGATGATAGCTTATAGATACAGTTACAAGTTTCGACCAAAATGAAGTAATTCATCGACTAATTGTGTTTCTTTTACACTGTTTGCAATTAAAAAGAAATCGCGATTTTTGGGTTTCTTTTGATACATTAATGAACGTATCATAGCGCGTTTGGTAGCTTTATTATAATCTAGCACAATAATGTAACGACCATTCATTTTCATGTCGGTTCCTTCGATATATTGTACATCTTTATATTGCTTGACTTGTGGTTTGTAATTTCCGCGAGCTGTTGCTTGTTGTAATAAAATCTTCATTGCTGTACTTTCGCTACTAATCTTTTCATCCATAATGAAAATCCGTGCATTATCATAATTATTAGCATAAAGATATACGCGTTGCACATGGTTATTTGAAGTAGATGATTGTGGTACTGCTACTTTCCGAAAAGCAATATGAAAAAAATTACTTTTTTCAGGCATATCCAGCGCTGTTTTGGGTTGTACCGCTTTGTTACCCGAGGCACTATCATTATTTCGTGGATTGGATACAGCATAATTAATTTGGAAACTCAATAAGACCCAAGCGAGTAATAATAACAGTAATTTTTTCATTTTCTTCCACCCAATATTTACCAAGTTAATACAATAATTAACATGATTATAGGCATATTGACGGGAATATTACCAATCGGTAATTCTGATTAACATATTGATATGATTAAATAAATTTCAAACCTTAACTTAATATCATATGCTCAGATAAATAAAAAAAACCGCCGTAATGGCGGTTTAAATATGCTTAGCTTTGTTATTATTCATTCCAACTATCGCGTAAACCGACAGTACGATTAAAGACCAATTTATCGTCACTTGAGTATTTACTATCTAAACAGAAATATCCTTCGCGTTCAAATTAATAGGCTACTGCTGGCTCACTATTACGTAGGCTAGGTTCAACTAACCCCTGTTTTATAATTAATGAGTTAGGATTTATTGTTGTTAAAAAGTCATCAGCCGCCCCTGGATTTGGTGTGTTGAATAAACGATCATAGAGACGGATTTCAGCAGGTAAAGCAAATTTAGCTGATACCCAATGAATGACACCCTTAACTTAATTTTTTCATTCTCTTCCACCCAATATTTACCAAGTTAATACAATAATTAACATGATTATAGGCATATTGACGGGAATATTACCAATCGGTAATTCTGATTAACATATTGATATGATTAAATAAATTTCAAATCTTAACTTAATATCATATGCTCAGATAAATAAAAAAAACCGCCCTAATGGCGGTTTAAATATGCTTAGCTTTGTTATTATTCATTCCAACTATCGCGTAAACCGACAGTACGATTAAAGACCAATTTATCGTCACTTGAGTATTTACTATCTAAACAGAAATATCCTTCGCGTTCAAATTGATAGGCTACTGCTGGCTCACTATTTCGTAGGCTAGGTTCAACTAACCCTTGTTTTATAATTAATGAGTTAGGATTTATTGTTGTTAAAAAGTCATCAGCCGACCCTGGATTTGGTGTGTTGAATAAACGATCATAGAGACGGATTTCAGCAGGTAAAGCAAATTTAGCTGATACCCAATGAATGACACCCTTAACTTTGCGACCATCTTCTGGGTTTTTATTTAATGTTGCTGGGTCATAACTACAATAGATAGTTGTTATCTCGCCATTCTCATCTTTTTCAACACGATCCGCTCTAATGACATAAGCATTACGTAAACGAACTTCTTTACCTAAAACCAAGCGTTTATAATTCTTGTTTGCTTCCTCGCGGAAATCGGCACGATCAATAAATAATTCTCGTGTAAATACAACTTCACGATTTCCTAATTCTGGTCGGTTTGGATGATTTGGCATATTCAGAACCTCATCTAAATGATCTGAATAGTTTTCAATAACGACTTTAACTGGATCAATAACAGCCATCGCACGTGGAGCATTTTGATTCAGGTCTTCACGCACACAGAATTCTAACGTGCTCATTTCAACCGTATTCTCTTGTTTCGTCACACCTATACGTTGACAAAAATCACGGATTGCAGCCGGTGTATATCCCCTACGTCGCATTCCTGATACTGTTGGCATACGAGGATCATCCCAACCATCAACAATTTTTTCAGACACTAATAGATTAAGCTTACGTTTTGAAGTGATAGCATATTCTAAATTCAGTCGAGAAAATTCATATTGATGCGGTCTAGCGCTAATCGTAATGTTGTCTAACACCCAATCATATAGACGACGATTATCTTGAAACTCTAAGGTACATAATGAATGAGTGATGTTCTCAATAGCATCTGAAATACAATGGGTAAAATCATACATTGGATAAATGCACCATTTATCGCCTGTTTGATGGTGGCTGGCAAATTTAATTCGGTATAACACCGGGTCACGCATGACAATAAATGGAGAAGCCATATCAATTTTGGCTCGTAAACAGGCTTTACCTTCTGCAAAATCACCATTTTTCATTTTATTGAATAATGACAGATTTTCATCTATTGAACGATCACGATAAGGACTATTTTTGCCCGGTTGGGTTAAAGTGCCACGATATTCACGGATCTCATCAGGTGTCAATTCATCGACATAAGCTAGACCTTTCTCAATCAACTCGATTGCATAGTGATAAAGCTGATCAAAATAATCTGATGAATAACGAACTTCGCCATCCCATTTAAAACCTAACCATTGCACATCATATTTGATTGACTCCACATATTCGACATCTTCTTTTGCTGGATTGGTATCATCAAATCGAAGATTACATTTACCACGATAGTCTTGAGCGATGCCAAAATTTAAACAAATCGATTTAGCATGACCAATATGCAAATAACCATTAGGTTCTGGTGGGAAACGGGTTTGGATAGTTTTATATTTAGCCTCAGCTAAATCGTTATCAATAATTTGACGTATAAAGTTAGTTGGACGAGCCTCAACCCCACTCATGACATTATCCTCTAATTCTTAATATGTATTGCCAATATGCAATAAGCTAAAATAAATTGTTAGTGAATATAACAAATTTTTCTAAGTTCGGGAATGTTCTTAAATCAGAATTATATTTTATATAATTAAGCCAATGCGATATTGATTAGCATAATGAATAAAGCACATAAAAATAGCAGCAACTAAATTATCCCGTTCTTTCATCAAAAGTGATTAATGTAATTGTAAAATCAAAGCAATAGATAAGAAATTGATTTATAATGATGAAAAATTTGTTTTTCAGGTAATTGAGCTTTATTGTGAATAGGTATACTGCCTCTTTAGCGATCGTGACAATGTTTATCTTTACTTCATTTTCATTACGCGCAGAGCCTCCATCATTTGGATTAGGTGTTAGTGCCAGTGATTCTCCTTATAAAGGTTATGGGAGTCAATACGATCCACTACCCCATATTGATTATGATAATGGTAAATTTTTTATCGATGACACAAGTGTTGGTGCTTATCTTTATAATCATCATCAACAAGAACTTTCAATTGGGTTTAATTATTTATCTTCAGAATTCAAACCAAGTAATAGTGATGATAGACGGCTAAAAAAATTAAATAAACGCCACTCTACTTTAGCATCAGAATTGTTATATGAAATAACGACACTAATTGGCGTTTTTTCTACCGGACTTTCTGTTGATTTATTAAATCAAAGTCACAGTGTTTTAATTGATACTAATTATACTTTTCCGATTTTTTATAAAAACTGGACCTTTATTCAAACAGGCGGTATAAATTGGGCAAATACTCAGCATAATAATTATTATTATGGTGTTTCGCATCGTGAAGCAAATCGTTCAGGTTTAGCTTATCATCATGCTAAAAGCACTCTTTCACCTTATCTTTCTTTTACGGCTAATTATCATTTAACTGGACATATCAATACATTTGCTGGAGTTAGAATAGATAAACTAACAGGAGATGTTAAAAATAGTCCTATGATTGCTAATAGTACGATTCCCAATCTCTATGTTGGTATAAATTACCAATTTTAAGGCATTATAGTTGGATTTAATTTGTACAAATATAAATTTGTGTCAAAATTGTTAAATCATATTATGCTGAATTTTTAATTCATTTATTCGTTAGGAAAAAACTATAACTATGCTTTGGTTTAAAAACGCGATTATTTATCAGTTAAATAAAGATAATCTTTTAGATAAACAAGCCATTGAACAAGCGGTTAACGCTTGCCCATTTATACCATGTAGTAATATAGAAAGCACTCGTTCTGGATGGGTTTCACCTTATGGTGAAGGTGAAAATAATCCTTTATTAGTTGAAATTGATGGTCAAATATTATTACGACTAAAAAAAGAGATAAAAATACTCCCAGCATCGGTCATCAAGCAAGCTTTAAACGACAAAGCAGCTCAGCAAGAACAATCATTAAACCGTAAGTTAAAAAAATCAGAAAAGCTAGCGCTAAAAGATGAAGTATATATAGATTTGTTACCGCGTGCATTTAGTAAGTATCAATTTGTCTGGTTATGGATTGATACCAAACAAAAACAAGTCATTATTGATAGCAGTAGCTTTAAACAGGCAGAAGACATACTAGCTTTACTGCGTAAAGAGATGGGTTCTTTAGCATTAATACCTTACTCCACAGAAATTCCATTAGAAAAAAGCCTAACCACATGGGTTAAACAATCATTACATTTTCCATCTATATTATTGGGTGATGAAATTGAATTAAAAGATGCTATTGAAGAAAACATCATCGTGAAATGTAAGAATCAAGATGTGGAGAGTCAAGAAATCTTTGTTCATATTGATTCAGGTAAACAAGTTAGCAAAATAAAATTGATTGATGAAAGTGGCGTTAGTTTTATCTTAAATCGAGATTGGACTCTCAAACGAATTAAGTTTGATAATGTTATCTTGGATAAGAATGAAGAATTTCTACCAGAAGAAAAAAATCTTAAATTAGATGCTGACTTCATATTAATGTCGAATACTCTGTTAAAAACATTCGAAACGTTGAAAAATATTATAAACAAGTTATAACTATTTAAATATATTGGAATTTCCTATTGTAAAAAGAAGATAAACCATTTAATTATAAAATTGTTGTGATATACTATATCATAGTATTTATGTATGAATTACGATATAAGAAAGAGGTTAGCTGAACTCTCTGTAATTTATATAAAATACGGGGATAATGTTTTCAACAACAAATTAGTTGAGGGATAAAATGAAAAAAACAACTTTAGCACTAGCAGTGGCAATTGCTAGTATGTCATGTGTAGCAAATGCTGCAATACCTGAAGATACATTCTATGTCGGCGGTAAAGTCGGTTGGTCTAAATTCTTTAATACAAAGTCTCAAAAAGTAGACGATGCTAGAAAAGTAACGAACAACCGTGTTGGTGGTGGAGCTTTCATTGGTTTCCAAGCTACTCCATACTTAGCTGCTGAATTAGGATATGACTGGCTTGGTCAATTAGAATATAAAGGTCACCACAAAAGTAAAGTGGGCAAATTAACTGCTCATGGTGTATCTCTTACTGGTAAAGCTAGCTACCCATTAGCATTCATTTCTGATGATTTAGATATTTACGCTCGTGCGGGTGCTTTCGTTCATATTACCAAATGGAAACAACCACATCATAGTGGAAGCAGTGAAACTAATGTTTCTCCTGTATTTGCATTAGGTCTTGATTATCGTCTAAACGATGACTTTTCAACTCGTTTAGAATATCAATGGGTTAACCAAATGCACAATGATGGACCAACTAAACCAGATAATGGTCTTTTAGCATTTGGTGTTACTTATAACTTTGGTTCACCACAAGCACCTAAAGCCTCTGAACTTCTTGAAGTACGTGAAAATCGTTTCGTACTAAATGAAGATGTTTTGTTTAACTATAACAAAGCGGAATTAAAATTTGAAGGTCAAGAAGCTTTGAATAAACTAGTTCGTGATTTAGTTAAAATTAACCCATCTGAAAGTGCAATTATCGTTATTGGTCACACCGATCGCATCGGTTCTGCAAGCTATAACCAAAGACTTTCCGAACGTCGTGCTCAATCAGTTAGTAACTACCTAGTTTCTCAAGGTGTTCCAGCTGGCTTGATCGCTGTTCGTGGTGCGGGTAAAACTCAACCTATTACAGGTAATAAATGTAATGCACTTAAAGGTGCCGATCTTAAAGCATGTTTAGCACCAGATCGTCGTGTTGAGATCGAAGTTAAAGCTAAAACAGTTGAAGAAGTTGTTATTGACGAGCGCAAAGACAACACTAAATAATTGTATAGTAGTTAAAACTACTATCAACAAAAAACCCGGCTTACCGGGTTTTTTTGTTGATTATTTAGTTACATTGATTAAAATAGCAAGACTAAATTTGTTTCTCAAAATTATATAAATATATATCAAGATTATTCATTCGTAACTTTTTGTTATTTACATTTTTTCTAATTCACGACCCTTATCTGTGAATAATTAGTACAATCAAACATATTGGAGTTATTGTGTCTACGACTGTCTGGCAAGAATGCCTATCGCAACTTCAAGAAGAATTAACTTCCACTGAATTTAATCTGTGGATAAGACCATTACAAATTGAAGCTGATGATGATAATCTTTATCTTTATGCTCCAAATCGCTTTGTATTAGATTGGGTTAAAAATAAATATTTACCTACTATATCTGCTATAATAAATCAATTAATGAATGGTCAACCACCACGGTTATCAATTGAAGTAGGTTCATTACGTCAATCTCATAGTGATCAGAAAAACACTGATCAAAATGTAAAACCAAAGCCTACAATGCCTTCTATTAAAAGTCAGCCAGTAAAAAAAACAGAGGAGATTGTTTACCGTTCTGGCATTAATCCTAAACATACATTTGCTAGTTTTGTGGAAGGTAAATCTAATCAATTGGCAAATGCCGCTGCCAAACAAGTAGCAGAAAACCCTGGTAAAGCCTATAATCCATTATTCGTATACGGTTCAACAGGTTTAGGTAAGACTCATTTATTACATGCAGTAGGTAATCAAATTATTCAAAACAAGTCCAATGCTAAAGTTATTTATATGCATTCTGAACGTTTTGTACAAGATATGGTTAAAGCATTACAGAATAATGCCATTGAGGATTTTAAACAATATTACCGTTCCGTTGATGCATTATTAATAGATGATATTCAATTTTTTGCTAATAAAGAGCGTTCTCAAGAAGAGTTTTTCCATACTTTTAATGCCTTACTCGAAGGAAATCAACAAATTATATTGACATCAGATCGTTATCCAAAAGAAATTGATGGTGTTGAAGACCGATTAAAATCTCGTTTCGGTTGGGGGTTAACTATTGCAATCGAACCACCTGAACTGGAAACACGGGTAGCAATTTTAATGAAAAAAGCAGAAGAAAATCATATTAAACTTCCAGAAGAAGTGGCTTTTTTTATTGCTAAACGATTACGTTCTAATGTACGAGAATTAGAAGGTGCTTTAAACCGAGTCATTGCAAATGCCAATTTTACCGGCAAGGCGATTAACATAGATTTTGTTAAAGATGCATTAAAAGATCTATTAGCACTACAAGAAAAACTAGTTACTATTGAAAATATCCAAAAAACGGTTGCGGAATATTATAAAATTAAGGTATCTGATCTCTTATCTAAACGCCGATCCCGTTCCGTTGCCAGACCAAGACAAGTTGCTATGGCTTTAGCAAAAGAGTTAACCAATAAGAGCCTACCTGAAATTGGTGATGGCTTTGGTGGTCGAGATCACACAACGGTATTACATGCATGCCGTAAAATTGCAGAATTAAGAGAAGAAAGCAACGATATTAAAGAAGATTACTCTAATTTAGTTCGTACACTTTCAACATAACTATTTTTAAATAAAGAAACCATTATGAAATTCATTATTGATCGAGAAAAACTTATCAAACCATTACAACTGGTCAGTGCGCCATTAAGTAGTAGGCCAACATTGCCAATTCTTGGTAATCTCCTATTACAAGTTGATGATAATGTACTATCAATGACGGGTACAGATTTAGAAATAGAGATGATCACCCGATTACCACTTTATGAAATCAGTGAATCGGGAGCCACCACGGTCCCTGCACGGAAATTCTTAGATATTTGTCGTAGCTTACCGGCTAATTCACAAATTGCCATTAAACTAGAAGATAATCGTTTAACCATTCAATCTGGTCGAAGCAAATTTGCATTATCAACTCTACCAGCAAGTGATTTTCCTAATTTAGAAAATTGGCAATGTGATGTCGATTTTTGTATTCCACAAAAAACGTTAAAACAGCTAATTGATTCGGTTCAATTTTCCATGGCTAGTCAGGATGTCCGCTATTACCTTAACGGAATGTTATTTGAAACTGAAAATAATCTATTAAAAACTGTTGCTACTGATGGACATCGATTGGCCGTTTGTGCATTACCTATTGGACAAACAATCCCAACTAGCTGTTCTGTTATTATGCCGAGAAAAGGTGTATTGGAATTAGCTAAGTTAGTAAGTGATAATGATGAATTGATTAATATTCAAATTGGTAGTAATAATTTGAGAGTCAATTTATCAGACATAACGTTCACATCTAAACTTATTGATGGACGTTTTCCTGACTATCGAAAAGTGTTGCCACGTAATCCTGATAAAATCCTTGAAGCTCCGTGTGAAGTACTAAGAAGTGCATTATCACGAGCTGCTATTTTATCTAACGAGAAATTCCGTGGAATACGTCTTTATATTCATGATAATCGAATTAAAATTACGGCTAATAACCCCGATCAAGAAGAAGCTGAAGAAATTATTGATGTTAAATATAATGCTGAACCACTAGAAATTGGTTTTAACGTTACCTATTTGTTAGACGTTCTTAACGTCTTAAAATGTGAAACAGTTCGTATGCTATTAACTGACTCAACATCAAGCGTACAAATTGAAAACATCAATAATCAATCTGCGACGTATGTTGTTATGCCTATGCGTTTGTAAATTTACTATCCGTATATTGCTCTACTTTGTATTCAATATACGGTGTCTATTCTTACATTATGACCATTGCTCAAATCAAAATTCATCATTTCCGCAATATTGATTTTGCTGATATTACGCCTTCGCCTGAATTTAACTTTATCATCGGGAATAATGGTAGTGGTAAAACTAGTTTTCTTGAAGCCATTTACATGCTAGGACATGGTCGAGCTTTTAGACATCAAGTATCAAGTCGCATTATTCAACATCATCAGTCTGAGCTGATTTTATTTAGTAAGCTGATTAATGCCAACCTGCAATCCCATAGTATTGGACTTTCTAAAACTCGCGATGGTAAAAATAAAATTAGGATTGATAATGATGATGGGTATAGATTAACTGATTTAGCAAAATTGCTACCTTTACAATTAATTACTCCCGAAGGATTTGATCTGTTAACCGGTGGTCCAAAATATCGGCGAGCATTTATTGATTGGGGATGTTTCCACCATTATCCTGAGTTTATTGGTCTTTGGAATAACTTGCGTCGACTACTTAAACAACGTAATGCACTTTTAAAACAAGCTTCATCATATCAACAATTATTACCATGGGATAAAGAGCTCATTCCCATTGCGCATCGCGTTAGCGAAATCCGAGCCGATTATTTAGCCCAAATTAAACCTGACATTATCAATACTTGTGCGGAATTTTTACCCGAATATCAACTTGATTGCCAATTTTATCAGGGTTGGAATTCCGAACAAAATTATGGGGAATTATTAGCTGAGCAATTTATTCGTGATCATACCGTAAATTATACAACTATTGGACCACACAAAGCTGAACTTAGGTTAAAAGTTAACAATATACCAGTAGAAGATCTTTTTTCACGTGGGCAGTTAAAATTATTGTTATGTGCCTTACGGTTAGCTCAAGGTGAATTCTATGCTAGGCATAAACAACAACCCTGCTTATATCTGATCGATGATTTTGCTTCTGAGCTTGATTCTATTAAACGCAATCTCTTTGCTAAACGATTAAAATCAATGCATTCTCAAGTGTTTATTACCGCGGTTGATCGGGCGCAAATCAACGAAATGATCAGTGAAAATGACAAGATTTTTTATGTAAAATCTGGTACAATTAGCCTATAAAATACTCTTATTTATAAATAAAATTTTCTAGCGAGAAATACATGTCTAATTCTTATGACTCCTCGAGTATAAAAGTACTTAAAGGACTTGATGCTGTTCGTAAACGTCCGGGTATGTATATCGGTGATACCGATGATGGTACCGGTTTACATCATATGGTTTTTGAAGTTGTTGACAATGCAATTGATGAAGCACTTGCCGGTTATTGTAATCATATTGAAGTCATTATTCACACCGACAATTCAGTTTCTGTGCGCGATGACGGGCGTGGTATCCCAACAGGTATTCATGAAGAAGAAGGTGTGTCAGCAGCCGAAGTTATCATGACGGTATTACATGCTGGCGGAAAATTTGATGATAACTCTTATAAAGTTTCAGGTGGTTTACATGGTGTTGGTGTTTCTGTAGTTAATGCCTTATCTGACAAATTAGAATTGATTATTTATCGAGAAGGTAAAAAACATCATCAATTATATAATTTAGGAGTACCTCAAGCACCTTTAAAAGTCATCGCCGATACCTCTGAAAGTGGGACTTATGTTCGTTTTTGGCCTAGTCCAGAAACTTTTACCAATATTGAATTTGAATACGAAATCCTAGCAAAACGATTAAGAGAATTATCTTTCCTTAATTCTGGGGTATCAATTAAATTAATTGATGAACGCACAGGCAAGAGTGAGCATTACCATTATGAAGGTGGTATTCGTGCCTTTGTTGAATACCTTAACAAAAATAAAAACCCGATTCATCCAAAAGTGTTTTATTTTAGCGCCGAAAAAGACGGCATCGGTGTTGAGGTTGCTTTACAGTGGAATGATGGTTACCAAGAAAATATTTATTGCTTTACCAACAATATTCCACAACGTGATGGTGGTACACATTTAGCGGGTTTCCGTGGTGCTATGACTCGTACGTTAAATACCTATATGGAAAACGAAGGTTATAGTAAAAAAGCAAAAGTAAGCGCAACCGGTGATGATGCACGAGAAGGTCTTATTGCGGTTGTTTCGGTAAAAGTGCCTGATCCAAAATTTTCATCACAGACAAAAGATAAACTAGTTTCGTCTGAAGTTAAATCCGTTGTTGAATCAATCATGGCGGAGAAGCTGTCTGAATATCTTCTAGAAAATCCATCTGATGCGAAAATTGTTGTCGGCAAAATTATTGACGCTGCACGTGCACGTGAAGCAGCACGTAAAGCACGTGAAATGACACGCCGAAAAGGTGCGCTTGATCTAGGTGGTTTACCCGGTAAGCTTGCCGATTGTCAGGAAAAAGATCCTGCATTATCTGAACTCTACTTAGTGGAAGGGGATTCGGCAGGCGGTTCTGCTAAACAAGGTCGTAATCGTAAAAATCAAGCGATATTACCGTTAAAAGGTAAAATTCTAAATGTTGAAAAAGCTCGCTTTGATAAAATGCTCTCTTCACAAGAAGTAGCAACTTTAATCACAGCCTTAGGTTGTGGTATTGGTCGCGACGAATATAATCCTGACAAAATGCGTTATCACAGCATTATAATTATGACCGATGCTGATGTTGATGGTTCACATATTCGCACATTGCTATTGACGTTCTTTTATCGCCAAATGCCTGAAATCATCGAAAGAGGTTATGTTTATATTGCACAACCACCACTATATAAAGTGAAAAAAGGTAAACAAGAACAATACATTAAAGATGATGATGCGATGACGGAGTTCCAAATTACTCTAGCATTAGAAGGCGCATCTTTACATGTTAATCCACATGCACCAGCATTAGCTGGAGAGCCTTTAGAACGATTAATTGCCGAATATCAAAAAGTTGAAAAACTGATTGTAAAAATGGAACGTCGTTATCCAAAAGCTCTTCTTGCAGAATTGATTTATCATCCTGTTCTAACTGAAGCAATACTTCAAAATGAGCAACAGGCTGAAAGTTGGGTTAAAACGCTGGTTGATACTCTACAAGATAAAGAACAACATGGTAACCTTTATCACTACGCGATTAGTTATAACGAAGAAAAACAGTTATATATACCAACTGTAAAAATAAGAACTCATGGGGTTGATAACAATTATCTGCTTGATCTCGCATTTGCTCACAGCAATGAGTATCGCAATATTTGTCACTTAGGTTCACAATTAAAAGGTCTAATTGAAGAAGGTGCCTTCATTCAACGAGGTGAACGCGTTGAACCAGTCACTCATTTTGAGGATGCTGTAGAATGGCTAATTAAAGAATCACGTCGTGGATTAACTATCCAACGCTATAAAGGGTTAGGTGAAATGAATCCTGAACAACTTTGGGAAACTACTATGGATCCAACTAGTAGGCGCATGTTGCAAGTGACAATCAAAGATGCGATTGCAGCCGATCAACTGTTTACTACCCTTATGGGCGATGAAGTTGAACCAAGACGCGCCTTTATCGAAGAAAACGCTCTAAAAGCAGCAAATTTAGATTTTTAGATTGATTGCTATTTGATAATAAATATAGAATAAATACAAACCAGACATGTTGTCTGGTTTTTTATTTTTCAATTCAAAATCGGCTAATCATCAGTGATGATCAATAATGAACATTACTAATTTTTATACGGTCGTTTAAAAAGCTAGCATAAATTAGATATTGAAAAGAGAATTATAATGTTATCTATTCCATTGCATATTTAATAATTTGTTTTTTCAAACAATTAAGTCGATTAATAGCATTCATGCCAACTCCTCTGGTCACATTTTTTATAGGGTTGTTACCGTTGAAAATATCTTGAATACCTTTCATTGCAGCCATCATGATTAAGGTATCTTTATGCCGGTTGAGTTGATAATAACGGTAATAACGTGATAAACCTATATCATGATGTTCTATATAATGACTATTAATCAGATCAGTTAACTGCTTAGAATCTTGAAAACCTAAATTAGCTCCCTGCCCTGCTAAAGGATGAATAGTATGTGCTGCATCGCCTATTAGAATTAATCGTGATTTAACGGTGTTCACACAATAACGTGCAATTAAAGGGAAGGTATAACGCTCGCTGATTAACTCACATTGTCCAGTATAATGTTCAACAATTTGATTTAGTTGATAATTAAATTCATCATTAGTTAACCCAACTAACCTATTGGCATTTTGTGGGTTGGTTGACCAAACTAAACAGCTTTCGTTAGATTTCCATAATGGTAAAAAAGCGATGATTCCTTGCGGATAAAAAATCTGTTTTGCACAGGCTTGATGGGCTATCTCTGTTCTCACGGTAGCAATAATCGCGTGGTGCTTATAAGGCTGAGTGAACATTTTAATTTTCTGTTGCTGACGAATAAATGAATTAGCGCCATCCGCAGCAATAATCAATTTAGCTGCAATTTGGTTTCCATTGGCAAGTTGAATAAAACCACGGTCAGAACTAAAAAATAGATCGGTCACCTTCTGATAGAAAAAGTGAACTTGTTTTTGTTCGGCAAGTTTATGATATAGCGTATTTTGAATTAATTGATTTTCAATTATATATCCTAAGTGGGAATGCGGATATGCAACGCTATGTTCGTTAAGAGAGGCAAAACCATCAACTTCCTGTACATCAATGCTATCAAATGGTTGAACTCTATTACTTGCAAGTAAATCATTCCAAATACCAATTTGCTGAAAATATTTCTGACTGGCATAATTAATTGCCGAAGCTCTGATTTCAACCTGATGCTCATCAAGTTCTCGGTATAATTGATGATTATCAGAAATAATTGCAATCTTCATGCCTTGCTGATACAAACCACAAGCTGTGGCTAAACCAATCATACCACCACCCACAATGGCAACATCAAAATCGACCACCCTAACCTCACATCCAATTAACGTTTATTTAAGCGATCATACCATATTTTAAATATTTCTATCAGCGATTAACGCTAACAAAATTACCATAAAATCCTATTAGAATTGTTAATAATGTTATAAATGGATCAGGTTATCGGAAAAAATTGATCTTAAAATGCCTTCTCATTATTACATATTAGGACATTTACAAGGGATAATTAACAATATTTACATAATATTCATATAGTTATAAAGAATAAATTCATCTATAATAGTTACCCCAACATTTTGTACCATAATAGAATAGGAAGAATAAATGAAAACTAATAAAAGTGTGCAAAATTTTAAGCAACGCCTTGCGGAGGTAATGCAAGATAATTCCATTGCAAGTTTTGCAAAAAAATGCGACATGTCGGAAACGGTAATACGTGATTACTTATCAGGAAAAACATATCCTTCTTTGAATCGCTTAGCGCTTATAGCTGAAAAATGTGGGGTCACTTATACTTGGCTAGCATCAGGATATCATCCACAGGATATCGATCTCATTGAGGATAGTCAGAATTATAATGACCCAATCCACCGTATTCCCGTTTATAGTAAACAGTGCCCTACGCTTGAAGAAGCAAGTACACAAAAATATGTTCGCGGTACACCACCTGTAATGAATTATCCCGTGTTAAACGGTTGGTTAGACTATAGAGGATTAGATGCTAATCAATTAATTCTATATTGGGCTAAAGGTAATATGATGTCGCCTGAAATCAAAAATAATAATGGATTACTTATTGATACTACCCCAAAAGATATTGTTGACGGTAGTATTTATCTCATTGAATACTTAGATATTACGATGATAAGGCGTATTAGATTAACACTAGATGGTTGGATTTTATTAGGAAATAATTCCGATTGTGAAACCATTACTGTAAATCGAGAAGATTTTAAAAATTATCACATTGTCGGCAATGTAGTACAAATCATTAAAGATCTTTATTAATTTCGTTCATAAAGATACTATTTAAACTTGTTATATAACCCTGCTTAATCGGGTTATATAACTTTTTTAAATTACATTAGTTAAATATTTTAATATCTAAAAAGACTATTGATTGTCTTACTAGTAATCATTTAGACTACCAAAATAAACAAGCCAAATTTACATTAGTATCTGCTTACAGATTAATAATAACTATATTGAGACAATATCGTGAAATTAAACCAGTTGCGTTATATTGTAGAAGTTGCTCGTTGCGGTTCCATTAATGAAGCAGCTAAAAAACTCTACATTACCCAACCTAGCCTATCAACTGCTATTAAAGAGTTAGAAGAAGAATTTAATATTAAGGTTTTTATTCGTACTACTAAGGGGGTTTCACTAACAACCGAAGGAATAGAATTCTTAGGCTATGCAAAACAAATACTTGATCAGGCTGAACTACTTGAACAACACTATAATAATAAAATACCATCAAAGCAACTTTGTAGTATTTCTACTCAACATTATGCATTTGCAGTAAACGCTTTCGTTAATTTAATTAAACGAAATCATACTAATGAATATGAATTTACTTTACGAGAAACACGAACTCACGATATCATTACTGACGTTGCAACCTTACGAAGTGAAGTTGGAATTTTATATCTAAATGATTTTAATCAAAAAGTAATTAAACGTTTATTAAAAGAAAATCAGCTTACATTCTCACCTTTATTTGAAGCTGCTCCTCACGTATTTATTAGTACCCAACATCCTTTATCAGGACAGAGTATTATTTCTTTGGAAGAACTTGATGACTATCCTTATCTTTCATTTGAACAAGGTGAATATAATTCATTTTATTTCTCTGAAGAAATACTTAGTACTATTTACCATAAGAAAAGTATCCATGTCAGTGATCGTGCAACGCTTTTTAATCTACTTCATGGTTTAAATGGTTATACGATTAGTACAGGCGTTTTGAGTACTGATCTAAATGGCTCGGATATTGCATCTATCCCTTTAGCAACAGATGAACGTATTCTTGTCGGTTGGATTACATCACAAAAAGTGCAACTTAGCCAATCTGCATTAAGTTATATTAATGAACTTAAAATCTTAATTCAAGATTATGGATTTAAATTAAGATAATTGATAATAAAAATTATTTCTTACAGTGTATTTTCTTTAACTTTTGAGATAAAATTTTATTACCTTACTACTACATACAATTTATTATGAAAAACTATAATATTTATAAACATCCGGATGGAAAAATTGAAGCTGTTAAACAAGGTTGGTCTTGGCCTGCATTCTTTTTTGGTTGGATTTGGGCGCTAATTAAACAATTATGGATGGTTGCAGGTTTATTAATTGCGTACGCAATAATATCATCTATTGTTATACAATTAATGATCCTCCCTTCATATGATTATTATGAATATGGCGGACAAGATTTATCTCAAGCTTTTCTATTACAGAGCATATCATTACTAATTCAATTGGGTATTGCGATCTATCTAGGTGTTAAAGGTAATAGTTTACGAGAAGCAAATTTAATTAAACGTGGTTATGAATGCATTGGTAATATAAATGCAGTCAATCCAGATTCAGCAATAAGTGACGCTCTTAAAAATTAATATTTTATAGAATATAATATTGATTATTTTTTAATAAAAGAGAAATCATCAAGTGATTTCTCTTTATCCATTTGTATTTATTTACCTTTACTCATCCTTTGCGTGATTACCAATTTAATAGAGCAAATTTCCGTATTATGCTATTGACTTTTTAAAGATTAATCAATCATTATTGTTATCAAATAACTTAAATAAAATAGAGTAATACAGGAGTAAAATATGAAAATTGGTATTATCGGTGTCGGTCATTTAGGTTCAGCTATTTTACAAGGGTTAATCACTAGTCAATATGTTAATGCTCAAGATATCCTAGTTAGTGGCGGTAAAAGTGGCAGAGCTAAACAGATAGCAGCCCAGTTTGATTGTCATTTTTGTATCAATAATCGAGAACTCGTACAACAAGTTGACGTAATTATTTTAGCTGTTATTCCTCAAATATTGCCTAAAATATTAGAGGAAATTAGTTCCGCAATCTCGCAAGAGCAAATTATTATATCGACAGCCGCTTCTTTTACGCTGGCGCAAATTGTTAATAGTCTTCCTCTAAATGTTGCAGTCATTCGAGCAATTCCAAATATTCCAAGTAAAGTTTGTCAAGGTATGACTACAATTAGTGCAGCTAGCAATGTTAGCTTAAAACAACTAGAGTTGGTAAAACAGTTATTTAGTGCAATCGGTAAAATTGCCATTGTTGAAGAAAATAAATTAGATATCAGTAGTACCGTTACTGGCTGCTCACCTGCATATGTTGCACTTTTTATTGAAGCTTTAGCCGATGCCGGTGTTTATGCGGGTTTATCTCGTGAAGAGGCGTATCTTATGAGTAAACAGGCGGTCTTAGGTGCAGCAAGCGTTTTACTTGAACATGATATGTTACCAGCCGAGTTAAAAGATGGAGTCTGTTCACCGGGAGGTACAACTATTCGCGGTATTGCACAATTGGAAAAATTCGGTTTGCGAAATGCCGTAATTGAGGCTGTAAAAGCATCTGCAAAGATCAAAGACTAATGGTTAGAATGTTTAAACTCGCTCAACAACTGTTATTATACGACTCATTGAGCGAGGATAGAAAATCAGCATTATTTTTGACTAAATTCTTTATCATTTAGTACACGGAGTACTTCCATATCGCTTTCCCCTTTGATCACTAACGATGCATCAGAGCGAAGACAAGCACCGCCATAATGCCCACCAACTGTGAAAGTACAGATTTGTAGGTATTTATTGGCAACTTTAGGTAAACAACAAAGTTGTTGGTAAATATTTTCTTGCTTTGCAAAACGACCATTCGTTCTGTCTAATATTTGTTCTTTGCCATTTATTAATTCAATATTACTACCACAGCGACCAGCAATCGGTTTTACTGCATAGCCGTTGTTAATTAAATGCTCATTAAGCTCAAATGTAGATTCTAATAAATAACGATGATTTGGGAATAACGACCAAAGTACGGGAGAAATAGCTTTATTACTAGGAATAACTGTCCATAATGGTTCAAATACTAGAATTTCAGGTCGTAATAATACATCAATCAATCGCACTTTATCTTGTGGATGACCGGTTCGGATTGGTGGTGCAGCGATCTGCGATTCACTTTCTTCACGTAACTGTTCTAATACTGTTTCCCAAGCCCATGTTTTCCAAACACATTTTACTTGGCGATCGTCATTATCGACGACTCGACCACGGTTATCCCAATGCAAATCATCTAATCCATGCAAAATTTTACTATCAAATCCAGCCTGACTAAGCGCCTTTTGCATAAATAAGGCATGGTAATTTTCTTCATTGTTATTATCTTGCATGATATGTACAAAAGATTTTGCATCACTGTGTTTCCAACAATCAACCAAACTATCTAGCAATGCATTACCTGGATTATTTCCATTAGTTAAGCCTCCTTGTTCCGCCCATTTTTCAGTAATTAATCCACATTCTGTATGACAAGAAGCTGAATCAGCATTATATTCATAACTTTTTAATCCATGTTCATCCATACAAAAATCAATACGTCCACTGATCATTTGATAACGACGTTTCTGCCAAGATAAACGTACCCGTGGCCATAAAATCTCTGGAATATCAAAATTGCGTAATAAATTGTCATCTTTTAATACTTTATCGGTAGCATGCAGATACATTAAATGCAATTCATTAGTAGCCCGAATTAATTCCTGCTCAGCGCTAGCTGAAATTGTGAAATACTGATAAGGATCGCTCTGATTGATCTTGTGTCCATTAGCTAATACATAGGCATGCTCAACAGGATCATTTTCATCTAACCATTTACCACTAAATTGCCCATGGTTTTCAAGGTACTGACAATGAATTGAACGATATGGGAGTGGTGTTATTGGCTGCGGTAAACTATAAGTTGTATCATCAGTTTGAATCATCCATCCTAAAATGACAGTATCATCAAAGTTATCTTCTAAAAAGTAGTGTCCATTTTGTACTTTTAATTTAAGCTCTCTCGTCCACTGCTGACCAACCGGTAAACGGCGATGAATTACATTTTGTTCGACAATACGAACTTTATCATCAAAAATCTCGGTTATAATTGCAACATGTCCCGTATGCTCAAAAATCCCACCTTCTTGCCAAATGAGCAACGCGCCAGCAATAGGTGGTTTTTGACTACCATTGGCAAATGCTTGTAAAGGTAACAATGCTTCATCGACAACCCGACGTAAAATTCTTAAAGAAAAGATCTCATAAGCCATTCCAACATCAGTAAATACCATGCCATAATTGAGATATAAAAATCGGCGAGCAAATTCAACGCATTGCCATTTATATCCCATATATTCATGTCCAATGTAACTACGATAAGATGTATCTTCTGGATAATTGTCTTTATGAATAGTTGTATAATCTGAAGAATAGATGGCAACACCACCAGGTGCAAAACCCAATAATGTGCCAAATGGTTCGGTTTCATTAACAATAGTTACTGACATGATATAAGCCTTAATCTATTATTGCTTTAAAAGTAGCCTATATCATATGCCAATTTATCCGTAATCTCTACCTGAAATCACTTCATGAGCAACCGAATAAAAATTGATATTTATTACTTAAAACCGTCTAAAAGATCGTTCAAAAGGTAATGAATAAAATAGTTTAAATACTATAATTATGTACTATATAAAGTAATAAGGTTGAGGCAATGATCCACATTATAAACGCAATAATCATCTCAATAACACGCCATACTTTTGGTCGCATAAAATAGACTGACAATTTTTGTGCACCATAGCCTAAGCTATAAAACCATATTCCTGAAGCTAGCATTACACCAATCATAAAGAACACCTTTTCCATATTATCAACAATAGTTACTGATACACCGCCAATAATAACTACCGTATCTAAATAAACATGAGGATTCAGTAAAGTAATGCCAAGTGTCGCCATGATGCTCTGAAATACTGATGTTTTTTTTGTGCCATTTTGATCTAATGTCAGATTGGAATTGCCTCTTAAAGCAGAACGAAAAGATAAAAATCCGTACCAAATTAAGAAAATTGCGCCGGCAAATGTAAGAATAAATAACAGAATTTTATTTGCACTAATTATTTCACCGACTCCAAATATCCCCATACACATAAGGAAAAAATCACATATAAAACATGTTGTGCAAATCCAAAAAATATTATTTTTTAACAATCCTTGTTTTAGGACAAACGCGTTTTGCGCACCAATAGCACAAATCAATGATAGCCCTATGGAAAATCCTTTAAACATGGTTAAAAACATTGTATTTCCTATATCAAATAACAAAGTAAAAAATGGAATAATCTATCATAAATATCATCATTATTATAGATAACCTAGGTTGTTTGCAATATGCAAAATTTAGCAACAAGTTTTGAATTCATTTATTGCGATAAAGCCTGATCTTTTATTGTAATAGACATTAAATAAGTTAATAAATATACAATTAACTTATTTTTAATTAAGAACATATATCCTCATAAAATTAAAAAACTTAGATCTTGATTTAGATAAATATCATCAATCATTTTATAATGAGATCTATATCAATTAACACAGATAAAATAGCTGAAATCAAATGACAATAAGGGTATGCTATATCGGTTGAATTATATTTTGTCGCATTAGCTCTTTGTTTAGTCTATATATTTTACTTGAGCGATTAAGGTTCTTAAGTGAATAAGGTTAAAGTAGCGAAGCTACCTGCTTCAACAATATATTGTGACAATAAATGAGATATAGCAATAATACAATGCAATATTTAATTAACCCTATGTTTATAAACCTGATGTCAGACAAGGAATAATAGAAAATGACTAACCTAAAGATTATCGCAGTAGGTGAATATTTATGGGATTATTTACCCAACGGCAAAAAAATAGGCGGAGCTGCGGCTAATTTTTGTTATCATGCCAAATCAGCTGGTGCACAAGCCATACTAGTTTCGGCTGTAGGTAATGATGATAATGGTCGTGAATTACTTAATCAGCTTAATATTTTAGGAATCCCTCATGATGTCCAAACGTCGACTCATTATGAGACAGGAAAGGTAATGGTCGAACTTGATGCTGCGGGTAAGCCAACTTATAACATTATTAATCCCGTCGCTTGGGATGACGTTCAACTCACCGAATCATTACAAAAGCTGTTGAAAGACGACATTGTGGCGATTTACTTCGGTAGTTTGATTCAACGCAATAAAAATAATCATCAATTATTAAAAACCATTGTAACAAGTTTACCATCTAACATTAAAATTATTGTTGATATTAATCTTAGACAAAATCATTATACCTATGAGATTCTACGTTTTTCCCTTGAACACACTCACATTCTAAAACTCAATGATGAAGAACTACCCGTTATTGCCGATTTGCTTAATATAAAAGCAGATCCTAACGTACTGTATGATTATCTACATAAAAACTATCAACTTGAATTGTTGATTTATACCTGTGGTAGTGAAGGTAGCTATCTGATTAGTGAAAATGAACAAGATTATTGTCCTGCGGAAAAAATCACACCAATTGATACCGTAGGCGCTGGAGACTCCTTCATGGCGACAGCGAGTATACTGTATTTAAAAGGCAGAAAGTTAAAAGAAATTAATGCTAAAGCAAACCACATTGCAGCCTACGTCTGTACTCAAAGTGGACCGATGCCTCTAATGCCTGAAGAGATGGTGAAAGACTTGTAATATATTGATTATTAAATCCGCGACAGCAAGTTGATTGCATTGTTAACTATTATTTAAATATCAGTAGTACTATATTTAATCGATACCCTCCCTAAATGTGACCATTAATCCTACACATTTAGGAAGGGATTAAACCTTCCGTTGGCGCTGTAATCTATGTTTTCACAATGCCCCAACTATTGCATGTGGTAAATATAGCTCTTCTAGATATTTAACATCTTCATCCGTCAATTTAATCTTTAAAGCGCCAATAGCATCGTCTAAATATTGTGTTTTGGTTGCACCAATGATCGGCGATGTTACCCCTTTTGCAAACTGCCATGCCAAAGCGATTTGAGTCATTGTTACTTGATATTTATTTGCCAAATCTTCAACTCGTTGCACAATGTGACTATCGGCTTCCTGCGTTTTATCGTATTTGGACATTGCCGTTGTATCAGTTTTACTACGCATTGTATCTGCTTTCCATTGTTTACGCGATAATCGACCCGCAGCTAATGGACTATATGGCGTTAAAGCTACATTTTGTTGTCGACAAATAGGAATCAATTCCCGTTCATCTTCTCGATAAAGTAAATTATAATGATTTTGCATAGATACAAAGGGGGTTAATCCTTCTTGTTCCGCCAGTAATTGCATATTATAAAATTGATAACCATACATTGCTGACGCACCAAGTGCTCGAACTTTACCGGCTTTAACTAACTGATGTAAAGCCTCCATAGTCTCCGCAATGGGAGTTGTATAGTCAAAACGATGAATAATATAGAGATCCAAATAATCGGTTGCTAAACGCTTTAGTGTTCCATCAATTTCTTTCATGATGGCTGTTTTAGAAAGATGATTCTCATTAAAATAGACTTTGCTCGCTAGCACGACTTTATCACGAGCAACATTTTTCTTCAGTGCTCTAGCAAGATAATCTTCACTAGTACCTGCTGAGTAACAATTAGCTGTATCAAAAAAATTGAGACCAAGATCAAGCGCATGTTTAATGATTGTTTCTGATTGTTCTGGATTAAGCGTCCAAGCATGCATTTGACTAGCTGGATCGCCAAAACTCATACAACCAACACCAAATCGCGACACATAAATATCGGAATGACCTAATTTTACATAATCCATACTAAAATCCTTCTGCTGATGATCAGTTAAGTTACTTTAAATTAGAAATCAACAAAGCTTAAAACATAACATCATATTACGCCCTTTTCCCTTAAAATAAATGGGTTTTTACTATATAACTTTGTTTTCAAAATTATTGTTGGAATATCGATCGCAAACTCTCATTTTTGGTCTATGCTTAAATAATCTGTAATATACTATATTACAGATTATTTGTTTTATCGGATAAAAAGATGGATATAAGATTAACCAAGCGCGATAAACACTATATTGAAGGAACTGAGGACGTGTATGCAATTATGCAACGTATATTATTACGTGAAAATAAAGTTGATCAAGAAAAGGAACATCTTTGGATGATTGGCATGAATCAAGCTGGTTATATTTTATATATAGAATTAATTGCATTAGGTACATTTCGTTCTGTGGACATTGAACCAATGAATGTATTTCGTGTTGCAGTTATGAAGAATGCCTCTCGCGTTATTCTGATTCATAACCATCCTTCAGGCTCATTAATACCTTCGGATAACGATAAAGATGTGACAGATCGTCTCATTCAAGTCGGTCGGATTTTAAATATTGAACTTACAGATCATTTGATTATTACACCATTTAACTACCTTAGCTTTCGTGCAGAAAAACTCATGGATAAGCTTGAGAAAAGCATAAAATACGTACCTACCTATAAAGTGATCGAGCAAATTCGCAAAGAAGAACGGAAAATTACTAGAGAGAAACTAGCTATCGCCAATAACAAAATTAAAGCAGAAAAAGACAAAACCAAATTAGCGCGAGAAAAAGCTAGAACAGAAAAAGAACGTCGCAAAAAACTTGAATATAATATGATAATTACGTTGTTCGAAAAAGATATTTCCATAACTGATATCGCTAAAATAATGGGCATAACAACGAAAAAAATAGAGAAAGTTGTGATCAGTCGAGAATAACTGATTTTATTTGAATACATAGAGCTATTTCTAAAATAGCGAATATACAATTCATTTTATCTTCAGTTTAACTCCCCCACCATCAACCCGATTTTGGTGAAGAATTGGTTAAATATGTATTGGCTAAATGGGATAAGCGTCGGCATGAGGTAAGATAGTATAATCAGGCCTAATAGTAATGTCGCCGGATAGCCAACAACAAAAATAGAGAGTTGTGGGGTCATGCGATTTAGAATGCCCAGAGCCATATTCATGATTAATAATAATGTCATTAAGGGTAGTGCCAACATAATGCCGTTAATAAATAGCAGTCCACTCGAATCAATCAAAGTTAAAAAGCCATTAGCATTAAGCGGTATAGTATTGATAGGAATAATGTCAAAACTCTGGCTTAAACAATAAAGTAACCAAAGATGGCCATCAAGACTTAAAAAGATAAGTAAAGTAATTATATTAAACAAACGTGATAATACTGAGGTTGATGGCCCGCCAATGGGATCATAGAAAGTTGCCATACCGAGTCCCATTTGCATGCCAATGAGTTCCCCAGCAATGCGTAATGTCATAAATGCCAATTGCATGGTATATCCAATAACAACACCAATGATAATTTGTTGGGCAATGACCCATATACCAATTGGAGAAAATAACGCGATTGTTAGATGGTTATTTGCTATAGGTAATAATAATGCAATTAATAATGCTATCCCTATTTTTACTCGATTAGGCACCTCTTTCTCGCCAGTAATGGGAGCAACCATAACTAGCGCTAATATGCGAACAAATGGAAAAAAGTACTGTTGCGCTAACGTTGAGAAATCAAGATTAAATAGGTTGTCCATACTTGATCTACTTAAAGCGGATTAACTCGTTAAATTGGGAATATCAGTTAAGAGAATTCTAATATAATCAACAATAACCGATAGCATCCATGGTCCAGCAATAATCAAGACCATTACCACAGCTACTATTTTGGGAATAAATGATAACGTCATTTCGTTAATTTGTGTCGCAGCTTGCAACAAACTAATGATTAAACCGATGATTAATGCTGCAAATAATAATGGTCCTGCTAATGATGCTGCAACTTTTATCGCTTGTATTGCTAATGTACTGATATACTCAGGTGACATAATAATCCTTAGCTGAAAAAACTCTGCGCCAATGATCCAAGTAACAGATGCCAACCATCAGCTAAGACAAATAGCATCAATTTAAATGGTAACGAAATCGTGGCTGGAGGTACCATCATCATCCCTAATGCCATTAGAGTGCTGGCAACGACTAAGTCAATCACTAAGAAAGGAATGAATATCGTAAATCCGATTTGAAAAGCTGTTTTTAATTCACTGATGACAAAAGCAGGAACAAGTATACGTAAGGGCATATCTTGGCGTGATTGAATTTCCCCTACATGTGACATATTGGCAAAAAGTGCCAAATCATTCTCTCTCGTCTGATTAAGCATAAATTCGCGTAAAGGTTGTGTGGCTTTATTCAGCCCTTGCTGCATTGTAATTTGATTTTCTGAATAAGGCACATAGGCATCTTCATATATTTTATCGAATACTGGTGACATAATGAATAATGTCATAAACAATGCTATACCTAATATTACTTGATTAGGGGGAGCAGATTGAGTCCCTAATGCATTACGCAAAAGCCCTAATACAATCACAATACGAGTAAAACTAGTCATCAACAATAAAATTGCCGGAATAAACGTTAATAAAGTTAAAAAGACTAGCGTTTCAACCGGTAATGACCAACTTTGTCCTCCACCATCTAACGGTTGGCTGATAATAGAAGGCAACGGGGTTTGTGCCATACAGTGATAACAGTTAAAAAGTAGAGCACCAAATAAAACCAATTTGAATCGCATTACGTTTTCCTTTTTAATGCTGATTGCAAAAGTCGATAAAAGTTATTGTCATTTATCGGGATCTTAGGCGTATCTTGTTGCGTTAAAATCGCCTGACTATCTTGTTGATTGATCGTATGCAATAATGTCATTTGTTGTTGCGTTACACCAACTACTAATAATTGATGATTAACTTCAATGACGATAATGCGTTCTTTAGCATTAATGGAATAATTATCGCGAACATGAATTAAGCGTTGTTTAGATCGATTAAATCTACTCCGTTTCAATAACCAACCTAAAACCATGATTAAACCCATCACCCATAAAAGAGACATCCCCACATTGGTATAGATATTGAACTCTGGTATAGCTGAATCTATTTTACTAGTAGAAGTAGCAGAATTGAGTGTATTTGGCACGTTATCAATCATGAGTTGATTGCTTATATCCATTAACGACTTAACCTTCTTACTCGTTCTGAAGGGGTGATAATATCCGTTATTCGCACGCCATAATTATCGCCGACTACCACGAGTTCACCTTGAGCGATTAAATAACCATTTATTAATATATCTAAGGGTTCCCCTGCTAGCCCTTCTAAGCCGATAATTGAACCTTGTGTAAGCTTCAATAATTCTTTAATCGTTATCTTGGCACGCCCCAGTTCAACGCTCATATTAACTGGAATATCAAAAATAAGATTAATATCTTGTTTTTGATTACTCGTGGCCAGAGGTGATAATGTTTCAAATTCCGCTTCTTTAGTTTCTGATTCATTAGATTCATTAGATTCATTATCAACCATGTTCATGTCTTCATCAGTGGTATTGGAGTTATTCATTGGAGATTTCCTCATTCAATTGTTCTAAAACAGGATTTATTACCTGTTCAACTTGAATTGCATATTGTTTGTTTGCTTTACCATATAGCCCTTTTAACACCGGCACGCCGCCAACCGTGACATCAAGCAAGGATGGTTTATCTATGAGCAAGACATCATTTACTTTTAATTCCAACAATTTATTAACTGTTGTCGGAATTTCTGTAAAATTGGCGACTAATTCAACTGTCGAATTTTTAATTCCCGATGTGATAGAGCTTAACCATGCTTTATCATCTTGATAAGATTGTTGTTCTATGGGTGGTTTGACTAATAATTCTCTAATGTGCTCAACCATTGAGTATGGAATACAAATACAGAATCTCGCTTTAAACTGCCCAACTTCGACCATAAATGTCGATGTCAACACGATATCTTCCGGTGAACTGGTAATATTAGTAAATTTACTATGTATTTCTGAACGCACATATTCAGCTTCAATTGCATAGATGTCAGCCCAAGCGTTTTGATAAATATTAAGTGCTATTTCTAAAACACGTTTGATAATTTGTTGCTCAGTATGGGTAAATTCTCGTCCTTCACGTTCGATACGATTAAAACGCCCTTCACCACCAAATAAGGTGTCTACAACAATAAAAACGAGCTCTGGCGATAAGGCAAATAAACATGTTCCTCTTAGAGGATTAAGATGAACAAGATTTAATTGAGTTGTTGAAGAACGGCTTGAAAATTCATTAAAGGTTTGTGATTCAATAGGTGCAGTTATAACATCCGTATTACGTCTCAATAAATTGAATAAGCCAATACGAAATTGCCTAGCGAAGCGTTCATTAACAATTTCTAATGCCATCAACCTTTCGGGAATTACATTGTGTTTAACTGATAAATCATAAGGTTTTACTTCAATTTTTTTATCATCAACTTTTCGAGTTAATTGCTTCTTATTCACGGTTATTTCAGCGTTTAATTCAACTCGTTTTTTTTCCTGATTATTGTCAGGTTGACTTGCCGTAGTAGCTTCCTGATTATCCGTCATGGTGATCACCGTATAATAAAATCCGTAAACAATACCTCATTAATTTCAATAGGTTGATTAGTATCATAACCACGAGATAATTCTTCTTTAACTAGTTCTTTAAGTTGTAACTTACCTGATTCACTATTAAGATTATCAATACTTTGTTTGGATAGTAGTAGTAATATATTGCTTCTTATTTCTGGCAAATATTCAAGTAATACCGACTTTTGCTCTTCATTTGTTAACCTTAATACCATACCGATATAGAGAATTCTGTTAACTTCATAGCCATTTTTCATTCCAGGTAAGGAAACGGTGAAGGGTTTTAAGGTTAAGAAAACCGGTAATTGACTTGGCTGAGGTACTTCTTCTTTATTTTTGGTTTTTGCTTTTCGATATGATTTGCTAATCGACTGATTCTGATACCAAAAATAACCCGCAGCACTTAAAGACAATAAAGTAATAATCATCAGAATTAGGGTGAGAAAACTCACTTTTTTTTTGGTAGTTGTCATATTGTGTTATCGTCTCAATAAGAATTAAAAATAATTATATCCAATCTGTTAACACGTACAGGCAGGCTATTGTCCCTATCATTATTATTACCGCTCCATTATTATGGCAACGCTTGGCTAGCCTTATGAAACTTAACGATTCATTACGCATTTGATCGGATTAGAATGATTACAAATAATAAATCATCATTTCAAAATTTAATTTGAAGAATAGATAATAAAAATATCATCTATTCAGCGTTTATAGTCATGCCAAGACATTAATGATTTAAGCAAAGACGCTTAATCCCTCCTGATTGTTAGGCTTTGGTAATGTAGGATCAAGCAATACCTCATTATCACTTAAGATGTTGACGGTATCTTGATGTGAAGCACTAAACTGTTGTTGAAATTGTGAGGATTGATCGTTTTCCATCATAGTCGTAAAGTCAGTGACTTCTGTTTGTTGTAATTCAATACCTTGTTCAGCTAAATATGTGCGTAAATAAGGTAGGGCTGATTCCAAAATCCCCTTAACGACTCCAACTGCCGCAGCCATATGTAATTGCATTTTGCCATCATGCATACTAAGTTTTATCTGTAATGAACCTAATTCTTCGGGATGCAATCGAATTTCAGCCTGTTCAATATTATGGCGCTTAAAAAGTATAATTTGTTGAGCGAGTGATTCTTGCCACTGAGGTTGGTCTACAGCTACAGGTAAACTTATTATAGGTGAATTTGCAACAACTGATTGTATTGAGGTCGTATTATTTGCTATAGCACTTTGTAATAAATGATGATTAGTTGTAGAATCACTTTGCCATTGATTGAGTGATATATCATTCAACTTAAACGTTTGATTTAAATTTGGCTGATTTGTGGCATTACTAATCTGATTTGATGATATCATGTTGTTAGATAGCGCCTTGGTTGTACCGCTTGGCTTTTTCTGCTCTAATATTTTTGGTTTTACTTGTCGTCGATCAACTAACGTTGTTGATGAATTTGATAATAAGTTGTCAGTTAATTGATCGTTAACAAAATCATCATCCTCTGGTTGATTGAGCAAAAGATCCTCTTCATCAATTATTGTATCAACAACTAATTGCTCTTGATTAAATAACATTAAAGATAGTTCAGAAGACGAATTGACTTGAAAATCTGGTTGATTAACAGTTGCTACTGAAATAGCATTGATTAGCATCGCCATATCATTAACATATAAAACATCATCGTTTATAGATGACTGTTTATTTTTTTTGGTTTGTGATAATCGCTCATCAACTTTCTCGACTTGACTCTTTTCATTAATTTGTAATAACCGTTTAAATTGTTCGCCATCAGTTGTGATAGGATCACTTTGATATTGATTTGACTGATTTGATGTTAGCGTACTAGCCCCAACCAAATTACTAAGATTCATATAAAGCTCTCCTTATTGATTGTTGTTGCGCAAATTCATCCGTCATTTTTTGTTGTATACGATTTTGTTGCTGTAATCTAATTTGCTGCTTTTTTTCAAGCAACGTTGTATAACCATTCAATTTCTTTTGACATTGATAAAGGTGTTGTGTGGCTTGCTTTTGTTGAATACTTAGCATAATTAAGCGTTGCTTTTGCTGTGTTATCGATTGTTCCAATGTGATAATAAATGATTGAAAATTTGCGAGCTGCCCCCCTCCCATTCCACTTAATAAAGCGTGATTCAGACGCTGTTGATATTCTTGGTAATAGTCATTCAATTCATTAAGCTGATGCTCTACAGAATGATAATGGTCACAGGCTTTTTTTAATTGAATCGCGGCTTTATCTACCGCTTTCTGTGCTAACTCTTGTAAAGTTAAAAAAGCGGTTTGATTATCATTTTGGTGGTAATAATGCGCTGACATAAGATCTCACTAATGGGATAACAAAGGATTAACAATATTGGCGAGTTGCTCACAAGCCTCGCCATAACCACAATATTCATGAATACCTTGCTGCAAAAATTGTTGTAGCGTTGGAAACAACTTAATCGCCTGATCGAGTTGTGGATCACTGCCGGTCGCATATGCCCCTACATTGATAAGATCGCGATTGCGTTGATAGCTAGAGAAAAGTTGTTTAAATAAACGCGCTTTTTTCTCATCTTCTAATGGTGTTAAATCAGTCATGACGCGACTAATAGATGCTTCTATATCAATCGCTGGATAATGACCTGATTCGGCTAATGATCGTGATAACACAATATGTCCATCTAAAATTGCACGTGCTGAATCGGCAATTGGATCTTGTTGATCGTCACCTTCTGTTAACACCGTATAAAATGCTGTAATAGAACCTTTACCTTGTGCATCATTGCCGGCACGTTCCACTAATGCTGGTAATTTGGCAAAAACTGATGGCGGATAACCTTTAGTGGCGGGAGGCTCACCTATAGCCAATGCAATTTCACGTTGTGCCATAGCATAACGAGTTAAAGAATCCATAATTAATAAGACATTAAAGCCGCGATCTCGGAAGTCTTCAGCAATTTTGGTTGCATAAGCTGCGCCTTGCAAACGTAAAAGTGGCGATACATCAGCAGGCGCGGCAACCACAACAGCACGTGCTAAGCCTTGTTCACCTAATATATTTTCAATAAAATCCTTAACTTCTCGTCCACGCTCACCGATCAAACCTACAACAATAATATCGGCTTGGGTATATCGCGCCATCATACCAAGTAATACACTTTTCCCAACGCCTGACCCGGCAAATAATCCCATACGTTGCCCTTTGCCAACCGTTAAGAGTGCATTTATTGCCCTAACTCCAACATCAAGAACGTCATGAATAGGTGTACGTTGCAATGGATTAAGAGTTTTATTGGTTAAGCATTGATAGACAGCTTGGTCAGGTAATGGTTTACCATCTAAAGGATTTCCTGTTGCATCCAAAACCCGGCCAAGTAATGCTGTTCCTACCGGTAATAACTTTTGATTACCTTGTTGTTGATCTTGACGTGAAGTATAAACACGTGCTCCCGATAAAATACCGTCAATCGCATCAAACGGCATCAGATAAAGATTTTGTGCATTAAAGCCAACTACTTCACACTCAACAGCTTCAATACTGTTTTGAGTTTGACGCTCAACAAAACAACTGGCTCCTAATGGTAGCGTTAATCCAGTAGCTTCTAACACTAATCCCGAAGCTTTGACTAGCCGACCATAATGCCTAATCAGCGATAAATTCTGTAATTGTGAAACTGTTTGATCAAGTTTATTAGACCAGCGTGATAGATATGCCACCTTAGCTCCTTTCACCGTTGACAACATCACGAAGTGTTTGCCATTTACTGTTTAATGTCACATCTATCTCATTTTTATCAGACAACAATTTACACCCGCCAGCATCAATTGTTGGATCGGCCACTAACTGCCAGTGATATTTATTAAGTTCATCACTAAGTATCGTTTCTATGTATCCAATATCATCTGGATTAACATGTAATTGAATTGAGTCCGGCAACAAAGGAAATTGTTGAATCAGCGTTTGGATTGATTTTTTTAACTGCATATGTAACGATTTAGGTAAATCACTAACCATTTTTTGAGCCGCAACCAAAGCCACATCAGCTAACTGAGGAATAATGACATCATCCAAGTCATTTAACGCTTGTTGGAAATTAGCCAGTAAACTCGCCATAGACTGACTTAATTTCATTTTTTCTTCATTGAATTGTTGCTCAGCCTGCGCAATACCTTGTTTTAATCCTTCTTGATAACCTTGATCATGCCCCAATTGTTTACCAACATTAAATCCATCTTGCTGGCCCAAAGTATGTCCTTCATGGTAACCTTGTTCGGTAGCTTCAGTTTTAAGACGCTCTAGATCAAAAGTGATTTCTGGCATAGCCTCTTCCGTCTCGTTCATTAAAGATGATGCTTCAATCATCTCTACTGTGCTATCTTCTTCAATAATAGCGATAGATGGACTATTGGATAATGTAAAGTCTTGTAAACTCAATGGTTGCCAATAATTAGAATCTGATGAACTATACATATTCATCATCTCCACGACTTAATATCACTTCACCTGTCTCCGCTAAGCGACGCGCAATAACCAAGATATTTTTCTGTTCTGTTTCAACTTGTGACATACGTACAGGTGGTCGATTTTCAAGATCTTCACGTAAAATAGTAGCTGCCCGTTGTGACATATTGTTTAAGAACTTCTCGCGTAATTCCACTGAGGCTCCTTTTAGGGCAATGATCAGCGTTTCATTATCCACTTCTTTGAGTAAACGTTGGATACTACGATCATCAACTTCAACCAGATTTTCAAATAAGAACATTTCATCAATGATTTTTTGTGCCAGATCATTGTCGTATTCACGTAAAGCGGCGATAACCAATTCTTCTTGCTGGCTTTTCATTAAGTTAATGATTTCTGCTGCGGTACTAATGCCGCCCATATTATTAAGCTTGATATTTTGTCCATGTAATAAGGTTGATAAAGATTCTGACAGGACTTGCAATGCCGATGGCTCGACCCCGCCAAAAGTGGCGATCCGGAGCATGACATTATTACGTAGTTGATCGTCAAACAGATTTAAAATTTCAGCCGCTAAATCACGTTTTAAGTGTACTAATATTGTTGCGATAATTTGTGGATGTTCTTTCTTGACTAGATCGACAGCCGTTGAAGCATCAACATAATTAAGCATATCCAACCCATTAGATGTATCTTCATCATGATGCGCTAAAAGATCATCAAGTAAGCGGGAAGCTTTTTCTCCACCAATAGATTTTTCTAGAATACTGCGCAAATAATCATTGGTATTAATATTAAATATCGCACACTCTTCCATTGTTTTTTGACAATCATCTAACACGTTTTTTAGCTGTTCTTGTGATAATTGTGGCATGCTTACCATGGAACGACTAATCTGTTGTACTTCTTTAGTACTTAAATAACGTAGTACTTGAGCAGCTAAATCTTCCCCTAAAGTCATCAATACAATTGCTGATTTTTGTGTTTGACTAAGTATCATTTATTGACCGTCCTTATCATTCATCCAACCACGAATAATCAATGCTAATACACGTGGATCTTTGGTCACCATTTCACGGATATACTGTTGTTGTTGTAAACTATCTTCAAAGTTTTTCTGCTGTTGTCTACTGTAAGCTTTATAACGATTATTTTCTTCATTATTATTTTGGGATTCATCATCATTATTTTTGTTTGCAAAAATTTGGTTTTGCCATTTCAACCAAATTGGTTTAATGAATTTGCGCCAAAGGACCCAAATAATTAATGCCCAAACAATATATTGCACATAGGTTTTCATTGCGTCGTAAAACTCGCTAGTTTTCCAAAAGGCAATACCATCATCGTCAACTGTTGGCTGTTGAGTAAATTTTAGATTTGCAACAGTCAGTGTATCGCCTCTTTCAGATGAATACCCCATAGCCTGACGAGCTAATGCTTCAATATTATTTAATACTTCCTCATCAAGTCGCTGATAATCCGTAGTGCTAGTTGGATTGTCTGATTCATCAAACTCTTCAACATCATCACTATCCTCTGGTGATTGAACAGCTTTTTCTATCGCTTGATAATTAACTAATACTGCCACTGATAGACGTTTAATTCTTCCTTCAGGAATCTGACTATGTACGATATGACGGTTAACTTCAAAATTAAGGGTATCATCACGTTGTTGACTATACTTTTGATTATCCGTCTGTTCAGTTGTTTTATTCTCGTTTTGCGCTTCATCTATTGGTGCACTTGCTATCGGTACCGGCTGATTAGATAAAGCACCCGGCACGCCCCCTACACCGTTAACATTCCCTGATTGCAAATTTTCTGTTTGATGTTTGCTACGAATAGTTTGATTAGCGATATCACTATTAGGATCGAACCGTTCCATCGTTGATTCTTGTCGACTAAAATCAATATCAGCAGTAACTTGAACATTGACATTATTATTACCAACTACTGCACCGACTAATTTAACAATGCGATCGCGTATTCGTTTTTCGATTCGTTCAGCAAAATCAATCTGTGTAGCATTAAGTAAAATATTTCGATTTTGTTCATTAGTTAGTAAATGTCCATGCTGATCGATAATAGTGACTTTATCTTCTACCATTTCGGGGACACTGCTGGCAATTAAATGAATAATGGCATCAATTTGCCCCTGAGATAATGATCGACCGGCATATAATGAAAGTGTTACAGAAGCGGTAGGTTGTTTACGTTCACGTACAAACAAAGAAGGCTTAGGCATTGCTAAGTGAACACGAGCGCTTTCAATGCTATTAATGGTGGATATGGTCCGAGATAATTCTCCCTCTAATGCTCGCTGATAATTGACTTGCTCAGTAAATTGACTCATACCAAATCGTTCTTTATCCAGCAACTCAAAACCAACTGCGCCTCCTTTTGGCAACCCTTGTTGGGCTAAGCGTAGGCGCGTATCATAGACTTTATTTTCAGGAATTAGAATCGCAGAGCCTCCAGCAGAAAATTGATAAGCAATATTCATTTTTTCTAGCTGGCTAACTATTTCACCACCATCCTGATTACTAACATTACTAAAAAGAACCCCGTATTTATCTTCTTTTAGCCATAGTAATGCCATCATGATAATTGCCGTAACAATGACACCACCTATAAGCAGGAGCATTTTAGGATTTTGTTTGAGTCGATTAATAAAAGATAGTGCATTGCTCGCGGCACTACCCTTATTGCCCACAGTTTGGGTATTCATAATTATCCTGACTTAACCTAATTAGACTTTCTACATTCTGTATTATCTGAGCAATTACAAAAATCAATAGCTTAAAAAGCATATTTTTTTTGCCTTAGTTATTAGCTTTAAGTAACGTTGGCTATGATAAATTAACTTCGTTATTAGTCAGGAGAAAATTCTATGTCAGTCCAAGCACTTCATGGCAATCTCAACTTTACACTGCCTAACTTAATCGAAGTTAATAATGCTCGATCTCCTTCTTTAGAAGGCGGTTTTTTAAACGAGTTCAAAACGGCATTAGATACTATTAGTCAAAATCAAATCCAAGCGCATAATCAGGCAAAAGCTTTTGAAATGGGGGAGCCAAATACATCTTTAAATGAAGTCATGGTTGATATGCAAAAATCCGTGGTTTCTTTGCAATTTGGTATTCAAGTCCGCAATAAATTAGTTGCAGCTTATCAAGAAATTATGAATATGAATGTTTAGCTTACTGACCAATGTTTTGACCAATAAGCTATTTAACTTTTTTATTTTTAATTAGCTGAACAATATTAACTATTAAGTCAAAGTGGCAATTTGATGATAGTGATTAATTTTTACCTGTTGATCTACGGTTTCACCAATTAACTTACCCAACTGCGTGTGCTGAGCTTTAAGTAATAAAGACAGTTGTTGTTGGCTATTTAATATATCATTAATAGATTCCATTAACGTAATGCGTAGTTGTGACCGATCCTCGGTTAAAATTTCCGTTATATCATATGTTGATAAGTACTCCGATAACGTCAAATATTGTGTTTGTAGAGCAAAGAAGATTTGCCATTCATTTTGTCTAACAGCGGTAAGCATCGATTCTATTATAGTGTGAAATTGCTTATATTTTTCTATCAAAATATGATTCATAACTATCCCTTATGATTACGCAATTTCTCGCCAAGATTGAGCGATATTATTTAATAAATCATAACAGCTATCTAACTTAGCTACATCATTATGTAGATTTGCCAATACTAATTGATGACTAATATAGTGGTAAAGATCATCCAAATTAGCTGCAATTTCCCCGCCTTTTTCCATATCTAAACAACTTTTTAAACCATTATCAATAATATTGATTGCCTTAGAAATTGCTGTACCTTTGCCGGCAATATTACCTTTTTCAATATACAGTTTAGCTAGTTTTATGGCATTAAGCGCACCGTCAAACAACAATACGATTAACTGATGTGGTGAAGCTTGATTAACACTAGTTTCTAAACTAACTTGTTGATAAGCCTTTGAACCGGCTTGATACATCGGGAAACTCCTACTTCAGATTTTTCATCATTTCAAATTGTGTATTTAAATAATTACTCATACTATCAAGTGAACTGATCATGACATCAAGTTGAGTAAACTGGGTTCGATAACGTTCTAAGGTTTGGTCAATCGATTGATTGACTTGATCATAACGTTTCTCTAATGATTTCAAAGTGCTATTTAAACCATTCGTTACTGTATCAATTGTTCCATCACTATCAATAAAACTGCTAACTTTGGCAAAAACCTCATTAGCAATACCCGTTGTTTGACCATCACCGGTAAAAAGTTTTGCTACTGCATCACTATTTGTACTCAATGCTTTATTAAGTTCATTTTCTTTGATGGTTAATGTGCCGTGACTATCCATATTTATACCAATTTGCGCCAACACACTGATTTCACCAGGTTGACCCTTAGAAAATATCGAACGAATACTTTGATCAATATTTCTTAACGTTGCATCGCCTAATAAAGGACCATTACTACTATTTAGTTCAGCAGAATTGGGGTCTTTAGCCGTAAATTGGGTTAAAGAAGACATCGTAGATTGAAGTTGATTAAATGCATCCACCCATTCTTTAATTGCAGTTTGTGCTTGTGAATTATCCGCTTCAACTGTTAGGAATTGTTCTGTCGTTGTTACTTCTTTTAATGTGATATCAACCCCTGTTACCACATCTTTTATTGTATTACTTGCGCTTGTTACGGCGATTCCATTTAAGGTAAAGTGAGCATCTTGTGCTTTAGCAACTTCAGTCATCGCACTTTGTTCGCTATTTTGGCTATCAAAACCCATAACCGCATTTAATTGTTGATCGCTAGATGAAATAGCAGTAATGGCGTTTTGCTCACCGGTCTCTTTAGATGTGATAACTAACTGATAATCACCAGCACCTGAACGCACTATCGTGGCGTTGACACTTGAAGGACTAGTCGTACCATCTTCATGTGTAATCTTGGCATTATTAATCGCATTGGAAATTGCTTCTAGAGAGGTTTCATCTTTATTCAAGGTAACTTCAAGTTTTTCACCATTTGCTTGTTCAATTGTTATTGTGCGTGATTCATCATCATTGCCAAGTTGTGCCGTTTTATCATTGGTGGCCGTTGTAGCAACCGAATTTGCTGTTGCGAGTTGATCAATCTTAATGGCATAACGACCTAATGCAGCATTACTATTAGCTTTAGCCGTAAAGAAATTATCATTGCCTGTGATTTGTCGGCTATTAAATAAATCAGTCTTTTGTAATTTTTCAGTAGCAGAATTAAAACTTGTGAGGGCACTTTTAAGTTTACCAAAAGCACTAATTTTAGCATTGATCGCTTTTTGTTGTGTTTTAATAGGCGTTAAACGCATTCTTTCTGCTGTTTCTAATTGATCCAATACTTCATTTAAATCAATCCCTGAACCAATTCCAAGTATACTCATTGACATGATTAATTACCTTATCACTAATTTTTACTTTCTGTTATATCGGCTAATAAAATAAAAAGTTTAGGCTTTTTTAGCATTTTTAATTTTATGAAAGTTATACCGTATTATTAGATTAAAGCTTATCTAGATTAATGACTATAAATCTAACAATGATAAAAAAACGGTATTATTAGCTTCAGTTAACTTCAAATTTCAGTGAATGTCAGTAGTGGATAATTGTTATTTAAGGAGGTTCACTTTAATACTATAAATGAATTTACTTTGAAACATTACTTTTGATTTTTTAACCCATTTTCTACTGCTGAAACGAACATAAAATCTATATTTTACGATTCTATCAAGATTGTTAATAAGACAACATATTGATTTATTTATAATAAAAATAATCATTCGCTGATTTATTCAGCAATAATAAATAAATTTGCAAAAAATATTAAAGTTATCAAATCGGCTTCCGATAATTTATCTGTCAGGAAAATTGATGACAGGCTAATAAGCTGATTATTTTAACAATTTAAGAGGATATAAATATGGCACAAGTAATTAATACCAATACCATGTCTTTGGTGGCGAAAAATAACCTAAATAATTCACAAAGTCTATTAGGTACTGCAATTGAGCGCCTTTCTTCTGGTATGCGTATCAATAGTGCAAAAGATGATGCAGCGGGTCAGGCAATTGCTAATCGTTTTTCTTCCAATATTAAAGGTCTTACTCAAGCAGCTCGTAATGCTAATGATGGTATCTCTATTGCTCAAACAACTGAAGGTGCATTAAACGAAATTAATAACAACGTTCAACGTATTCGTGAACTAACTGTACAAGCTGCAAATGGTACTAACTCTCTAAGTGACCTTGAATCAATTCAAAATGAAATCGACCAACGTTTAGATGAAATTGATCGCGTTTCTAAACAAACTGATTTTAATGGTTCAAAAGTACTTTCCGAGGATAAAACTCTAAAAATCCAAGTCGGTGCGAATGACGGCGAAACAATTCAAATCAATTTGAAAAAAATTGACAGCACTGAATTAGGTTTACAAAATTTCAATGTATCTGATGCTCCAACAGCAGATCCACTAAAAACAATTGATGCTGCATTATCTAAAATTGATGCATTACGTGGTGAACTTGGTGCGGTACAAAACCGATTCGAATCTACCGTTAACAACATCAACAATACTGTTAATAACTTAAGCTCTGCTCGTAGCCGAATCGAAGATGCTGATTATGCGACTGAAGTTTCTAACATGACTCGTGGTCAAATTTTACAACAAGCGGGTACATCTGTATTAGCACAAGCTAATCAAGTTCCACAATCAGTACTTTCTTTATTACAATAATAAGTAGTTTTAGTGCGAAAAAAACAAACCAATTATTAAAAATTGGAACGTAGCACTTTTTAGGGGCTTCCTACTAGCCCCTTTTAAAAAAACTGACATTCACTCATACAATATTAATTATTGTCTATAACCTCGAAAGCCTAACTTATAAAGTTATTCATCTTATTTTTGCATTTGCTTACATTAAATTTATGGATGCTACTATCTTGTTTTATAGAAAATCTAATAAACGAAATAATCAACTAAGATCTTATTAATTATAAAGCTACACAAAATAACAAAATGCCTTGTAAAAGTTGCAGTTTTTTGGGCTTTAGCCAAATTTATGATAAGCTTGCGAGTTAATTATTTTTATGGAATACACTTATGATGTCTTTACCGATGATCGTTACGTTTGCTATCTATATCGTTGGGATGATTGCAATCGGACTTTTTGCATTTTATGCCACTAAGAATTTTGGCGACTATGTACTTGGAGGTCGAAAAATTGGCAGTTTTGTGACAGCTTTATCTGCTGGTGCTTCTGATATGAGTGGCTGGCTTTTAATGGGTTTACCCGGTGCGGTATTTTTATTTGGTATTTCTCAAAGCTGGATTGCTATTGGCCTCATTATCGGAGCTTATTTTAACTGGCTACTTATTGCTGGGCGTTTACGCGTATTTACTGAAGTGAACCATAACTCATTAACGTTACCCGATTATTTTGCACGTCGTTTTAACGATAAAAGTTCATTACTGCGCTTAATTTCTGCCATTATTATTTTAGTCTTTTTTACTATTTACTGTGCTTCTGGTGTGGTTGCAGGGGCAAAACTATTCCAAAGTACCTTTGGACTCAGTTATGGTTGGGCTATGTTAGCCGGCGCAGGGGCAACGATAGCCTATACATTTGTAGGTGGATTTTTGGCGGTTAGTTGGACGGATACCGTTCAAGCCAGTTTAATGATGTTTGCTTTAATTCTAACCCCCATTATGGTAATTATTTCTTGCGGTAGCTTTAGCGATACCATAGCTTCAATTGAAACACTAAATCCGCAGTATTTGAATATCTTTTCTAATATGAATGTGATTACTATTATTTCATTATTAGGGTGGGGATTAGGTTATTTTGGTCAACCGCATATTTTAGCGCGGTTCATGGCTGCTGATTCACATGAAGTTATGAAAAATGCTCGTCGTATTAGTATGACTTGGATGATTTTATGTTTAGTCGGTGCAATTACAGTTGGCTTCTTTGGTATTGCTTATTTTTCATCCCACCCGCAATTTGCATACTTGGTCAACAATGATAATCATGAACGTATTTTTATCGAACTGTCTAAGTTACTCTTTAATCCATGGATGGCAGGTGTATTATTAGCCGCCATTTTAGCAGCTGTTATGAGTACATTAAGTTGTCAGTTATTAGTATGCTCAAGCGCAATAACCGAAGATTTATACCGTGCATTTTTAAGACCAAAAGCGAAACAAAAAGAGTTAGTTTGGGTTGGACGATTTATGGTGCTATTAGTTGCCATCATCGCCATTTTATTAGCACTTGACCCGAATAATAGTGTATTAAATCTTGTCAGCCATGCATGGGCTGGTTTTGGCGCTGCATTCGGTCCATTAATTATTTTTTCAGTTTTCTGGCATCGAATGACACGTAATGGCGCTTTAGCGGGCATGTTGATTGGCGCATTAACCGTATTATTATGGATTGAATATAATTGGTTTAATCTTTATTCATTAATTCCAGGCTTTGCCTTTGCCTCTATTGCCATCATTGTGGTGAGTTTACTTGATAAAAAACCGCCTGAAGAAGTTTTGGATCATTTTAATACTGCTAATAAACTATACCATAACAAAGGGTAATATCGGCAAATCACGGCTTAATTTCTATCAAACTGTTGATTTATTCCTATAAAAGAATTAGTTAACAACATAAGACATTATGAAAAGAATACGCTATACTCATTCGCTTATAAATGATGAATGTTTTAGTAGCATTTGAATGAAAAATAGGATAAAAAAATAAGGTAATATTATGGCAATAGATGTGATCAAACAGCTTCAAGAAAGAGGATTAATTGCTCAAGTCACTGATGAAACAGCGCTAACCGAACAAATTATGCAGGGTCCGATTGCACTGTATTGTGGTTTTGATCCCACTGCTGATAGTTTACATTTAGGTCATTTAGTACCATTGCTCTGTTTGAAACGTTTCCAACTAGCTGGTCATAAACCTGTAGCATTAGTTGGTGGCGCAACTGGATTAATTGGTGATCCAAGTTTTAAAGCTGTTGAAAGAAAACTTAATACACAAGATACTGTTCAGGATTGGGCTGATAAGATTAAGCAGCAAGTGTCACCATTTTTAGATTTTGATAGTGGTGATAATGCGGCGATTGTTGCAAATAATTATGATTGGTTTGGTAGCATGAACGTGCTAGACTTTTTACGCGATATTGGTAAATTCTTCTCAGTTAATCAAATGATTGCTAAAGAATCTGTGAAACAGCGTATCGATCGTGAGGATCAAGGTATTTCATTTACTGAATTTTCATATAGCCTTTTGCAATCTTATGACTTTGCCAGCTTAAATAAACAGCATAAAGTAATATTACAAATTGGTGGCTCTGACCAATGGGGTAATATTACTGCCGGTATTGATCTAACACGTCGTTTAAATCAACAACAAGTCTATGGTTTAACTGTACCTTTAATTACCAAATCCGATGGCACTAAATTCGGTAAAACAGAAAGTGGTGCGGTATGGTTGGATCCGAAGAAAACCAGCCCATATAAGTTTTATCAATTTTGGATTAATACTGCCGATTCTGATGTTTATCGTTTCCTTAAATTCTTCACATTTATGTCTTTGGATGCTATTAATGCACTTGAAGAAGAAGATAAAAACAGCGGTGTCGCGCCACGTGCACAACAAGTGTTAGCTGAAGAAGTGACTAAACTTGTACACGGTGAACAAGGTTTAATTGCAGCAAAACGCATTACAGAAAGTCTTTTCTCTGGTTCGCTTAAATCATTATCACAAGATGATTTTGCACAACTTGAACAAGATGGTATGCCAACGGTTTTACTAAATACAGATGCTGACTTACAGCAAGCATTAGTCAATGCTGATTTAGCACCGTCACGTGGCCAAGCGCGTACAATGATTGAATCTAATGCTATTTCAATCAATGGCGAAAAGCAATCAACCGCAGATTATAAATTTAGTGAATCCGATCGATTATTTGGTCGTTATACGCTATTACGTCGCGGTAAAAAATACTATTGTTTATTAATTTGGCAGTAGGCATCATTACAGAATGTGAAGTAGTAAAACTTTTTTAAGTTATCCGGTTATCTATATATTTTAGATGATTCCATACATAATAGAGACATTTTATATTTCCAATGGACTGGCGACCGCTTCACGTCTTTGATTATACCAATGGCTAAATGCCATTGGTGCAGTAATCCCAAGTAATACCTAATTTGATTATTAACTATAGTTCAAATTAATGAAAAAATACTATAGTAATTCGGTAGTTAAGTATTACAAACGTCAATAAGATGTTAAAATATAATACCCAATAATGATTTAAAACAAAAAAATAATAATTCATGATATGAATATCATTAAAATTATACTTTTTTCTTTTGTGAGGTCCTCATGAGCGAAGAAAATAACGCGGATCATGAACACGTTGTTTCATTAGGTAACAAGTTATCACTTTTACGCCAAAAATTAGGGTTATCCCAAGCTGATATCGCAGCAAAACTTCATCTTCATTCCGCTATAATTGAACAAATTGAAACAGATAATATACCGAATATCCCTAATGTGTTTATCAAAAGTTACATTAAATCGTATGCGGAAATCGTTGGTTTACCCGCTGAAGAGTATTCACCATTCTTACACATTAAGTCGAACCAACAACCCAAACGACATATGAAAAATTACTCTCAAAAATCGCAACATAAGCGATTAGGTAAAATGATTTTTTTTATGACAATCATAACCATTTTAATTGCATTGGGAATTACTTGGTTTTCGGTCTGGAATGATAACAACAATAATTTTATTGAAATTAGCCACTATGTTTCTCCTCCTAAAGAAGCCGTCAACAACAGTTAGTTAACAATACATTTTTATGTCAGGATATTGACTAACGAAATGATTCTGCCCTTTTGAAAAATAAAAATCTAAATAAGGGCAGTTAGATAAGTTAATCACCAATGCTGAATCTTATATTTCATTAACTTGGACTCCCCATGTTAAGATTTGAACATATTCGCCACTGATTGAGTAATATTACAAAAATTAGCCACCAATTTGAACAATAAATATCCATATAATGCGGATATTTTTCGATTTCATTTACAGACATTTTTATCAATTCTTGCTAAGATTAGCGAATTTATTTTTATATTTAGTTTAGGCTGATTTATGAGTCACAAAGATTCGCCAATTAGACGGCGGGAATCTACTCGAATCTATGTAGGAAATGTTCCCATTGGTAATGGTGCACCAATTGCTGTACAATCAATGACAAATACTCGAACAACTGACGTTGCTAGTACGGTGGCTCAGATTAAATCACTTGAAAGGGTGGGAGTTGATATTGTACGTGTATCCATTCCAACCATGGATGCAGCAGAGGCATTTAAGTCAATAAAACAGCAAGTGAATGTACCTCTTATCGCCGATATTCATTTTGATTATCGTATTGCTTTAAAAGTAGCTGAGTACGGCGTAGATTGTTTAAGAATTAATCCTGGCAATATTGGTAATGAGAACCGAATTCGAGCGGTAGTTGATTGTGCTCGTGATAAGAATATTCCTATACGTATTGGTGTTAATTCTGGTTCACTTGAAAAAGATATACAAGAAAGATATGGAGAGCCAACACCGCAGGCAATTGTGGAATCAGCCATGCGACATGTTGACATCCTTGATCGGTTTAACTTTGATCAATTTAAGGTTAGCGTAAAAGCATCTGATGTGTTTACCGCTATTGAAGCTTATCGATTATTGGCGAAGCAAATTAAACAACCATTGCATCTGGGTATAACTGAGGCGGGTGGTGCAAGAAGTGGTTCAATCAAATCAGCCATTGGTTTAGGTATGCTACTCTCGGAGGGGATTGGGGATACATTAAGAGTATCTTTGGCTGCTGATCCAACAGAAGAGGTTAAAGTCGGATTTGATATTTTAAAATCACTCCGTATCCGTTCACGGGGCATTAATTTTATAGCCTGTCCAACCTGTTCTCGACAAGAATTTGATGTTATTGGTACCGTTAATGAGTTGGAACGTCGCTTAGAGGATATTATTATTCCTATGGATGTTTCAATAATTGGTTGTGTTGTAAATGGTCCTGGTGAAGCACTAGCCTCAACGATGGGCGTTGCAGGTGGGCATAACAAAAGTGGCTTTTATGAAGATGGTATTCGCGTAGATCGTATAGATAATGATAGTATGATTGATGTGCTAGAAGAAAAAATCCGATCCAAAGCGAATTTATTAAAAAACCGGATTAAAACCAAAGAATTATAATCTTATACAAAATTAATAAAGTGAATAAAATGGCAAAGCAAAAGATACAAGCTATTCGTGGCATGAATGATTTACTTCCAACTGAAAGTGCCCTTTGGCAACAAGTTGAGAAGATAGTTAAGAACGTCTTAAACAGCTATGGTTATAATGAAATCCGGACTCCAATAGTGGAAGAAACCGCATTATTTAAACGTGCTGTTGGTGAAGTAACTGACATCGTTGAAAAAGAGATGTACACCTTTAATGATCGAAAAGATATCAGTCTTACTCTCAGACCTGAACTAACCGCGGGTTGTGTAAGAGCGGGTATTGAACATGGATTATTATATAATCAAGAACAACGTTTATGGTATTTTGGTCCTGCTTTTCGCTACGAACGCCCACAACGTGGACGTCATCGCCAATTCCATCAATTTGGTGTAGAAGTATTTGGCCTTGCTGGGCCGGATATTGATGCCGAGCTCATTTTATTAACAGCGCGTTTATGGAAGGCTTTAGGCATTGCGGAACATACTCATTTAGAACTTAACAGCATTGGTTCATTAGCTGCACGAGATAATTATCGACATGCATTAGTCGAGTTTTTAGAACAACATAAAGATAGTTTAGATGAAGACTGTAAACGTCGTATGTATACCAACCCTTTACGGGTACTCGATTCAAAAAACCCAAGCATACAAGAATTATTAAACCAGGCGCCTAAATTATTTGATTATTTAGATCCCGAATCAAAAGATCATTTTGTCGGTTTATGTCAGTTACTAGATGCAAACGGAATCAAATATACAGTTAACCAACGATTAGTGCGTGGACTTGATTATTATAATCGTACCGTTTTTGAGTGGGTAACCAATAGTTTAGGCACTCAAGGAACCGTTTGCGGTGGTGGTCGTTATGACAGTTTAGTTTCACAACTTGGTGGTCGTGCAACACCAGCTGTAGGTTTTGCTATCGGAGCAGAAAGACTAATATTACTTATTCAAGCGGTTAATACTCAATTGAAAAGTGATAATAACATTGATGTTTATATGATATCATCAGGCAATAACACTCGAGTACAGGCACAAAAATTGGCTGAAAAAATGCGTGATGTTATGCCAACTAAACGAATTATGACGAATTATGGCTCCAATGATTTCAAAAAACAATTTAGTCAAGCCGATAAATATGGTGCTAAACTCGCTATCGTCATTGGTGAAAACGAAATATTAACTAATAAAGTAGTCGTTAAAAATTTACAAAGCGGTGAACAAATTGAAGTCGAACAAGACCAAGTAGCCGATTATTGTTTGAACATTTTGGGTTGAGGAGATTAATGTGAGTCATTCTGATACAGAAGAACAGTTATTGAAATTGAGAGAATTTTTCGCAAAAACTTGGAAAATTATTGTTCCGGTAATTGTGTTAATTTTCGTAATCATGTTTGGCTGGCATTTTTGGCAATCACATAAAGCTGAACAATTGCTTATTGCATCTGACAAATATGAATCTTTACTCACTCAATTCAATCCAACAGATCCAAAATCAATTGATGACCTTGTCAACTTTGCTAATGAAAACGATAACATCTATGGTGTTTTTGCCGATTTAAAGGTAGCTCAATTTTACGTTGTGCAATCAAAAGATTTTGCTGGAGCCGAATCATTATTAATAAACGCTCGCAAAAAGACTAACTCTGAAATCGTTTTAGCGATTATTAATATTCGTATCGCTAAATTGCAATATCAATTGGAAAAATATCAGGATAGTTTAGATACTTTAGATCGAATAAAAAATGCTAAATGGGCAAGTGCAGTAAACGATATTCGTGGCGACATTTTTGTTAAACTTGAAAAATATGCAGATGCTTGTAATGCTTATAACTTGGCTTTATCAAGTTCATTACCAGAAAAGCTAGCTGAATATATCAAGATTAAACTAAATCAAGCTGAAATACTGAAAAGTAAACAAGTTTTTGAGCAAGAAAAAGTGGCTAAACAAAAAGATTCGGAAACTAAAACAAATTAATTATTGCTTTATTACGGGTATTATAATTTAGTTATTTGACATAATAATATTAAAACACAGGTGATGAAAAAATACTGTAAAAAAGATTTAACTTCTAGCTGATTAATCAATCAGTTATTATGTGTTTTAATTATTAAATTATAGTATTACATTTTACTGATATGTTAAGTAGCACGAGTTTGTGAAATTTAACATCGTCATAGGAAAATAATATGAATTTGCGTAAATATTTATTGGCAAGTGTTATTGCTCTTTCGGTAGCATCATTAGCTTCTGGGTGTTCAATTTTTGGGAGTGAACAAGATACAATTGAAGTTGCGCCCTCACCCGTTGTCGATACATCATTTCCACTAAATCAGAATTGGCATAACGACTTATCGGGAAATGCTAAAATTTATTCGTTATTGTCCCCAGATGCCTATTTAAATATTGTTTATGCCGCTAGCCGTAAAGGGCAAATTAAAGCTATGGATTTAGAAAGCGGTAAGACCTTATGGAATATTGATGTTTCAAATAGCTCTTTTTTCAGTAGCCAATCCGCATTACTGTCTGGTGGCGTAATTGTCGATGATAAATATGTATATGTCGGTAGTGAACGGGCAACAATTTATACCATCGATAAATATTCCGGTACCATAATTTGGCAAAAAGATGTGAAAGGTGAAGTCATCGCCAAACCTATTTTAGTTGATGATAATCTTATCGTTTTAACTTCAAATGGTTATATTCAAGCTTTCAATCGTGATAATGGTAATGAATTATGGGAAGTCAGTACCGAAGTTCCTACTTTGAGTCTTCGAGGTCAATCAACGCCATCATTAGCCTACGGTGCAATCGTTTTAGGTGATGATAGCGGCCATGTTAATGCTTATTATGCAAAAGATGGGCAATTAATTTGGCAACAACGTATATCTCAGCCTAATGGTTCTACAGAAATTGCTAAGCTCAATGATGTTGATGCCTCACCAATCATTGAACAAGGGTTAGTCTATTCAGTTGGTTACAATGGTAACATTGTTTCGTTAGATCTAAGTAATGGGCAGATTGTCTGGAAAAAACCGTTGGGTTCTTACCATGATATCGTAATGAATAACAATGATCTTTTTGTCGTTGATCAAGATGATAATATTTATTCATTAGCTAAAAATGATGGTGCAACAATTTGGAAACAATCTGAGTTATTACATCGTCAATTAACTGATCCCGTAATTTATCATAATTCGTTAGTGGTCGGTGATTTTGAAGGCTATCTCTATTTGATCGATATCAATAGTGGTAATATTACTGCTAAAACGCAAGTTAGCAGTAGTGGTTTACTTTCTAAACCACTCATTGTGGATAATAAAATTATTGTTCAAGCTAAAAATGGCGATGTTTTTGCTTATAGTCCAAAATAAGCTCGGCAAAGTCTTTTAAATTGATATTTGATGTTACTTCCTTATAGGAAATTAATGTCGAATTAATATACATTAATTGTTAAATCATTAGGTCGTTTTTTACGACCTAATGTTTATAAAATCTTTAATTAGCAAAGATTTGTTAGATATAATAAGTGCTAATATTAAACACTTATTTTTTAAATATTGAATTTTGAAATGGTAAATGTGGTGAATTTAATATGATTATTATCGATCATTATTGTATCCATGACCATTTTATTATGAGTTATTGAAAGTTATTATTTGATCTTAATTCAGTACGATTGAATCTATTTCCAATCCTAGCGCTACAGATGATAAGATTGGCTACATTAAAAAGAGAATTGACATGATACCCGTCATTGCATTAGTTGGTCGCCCAAACGTTGGCAAATCAACATTATTTAACCGTTTAACTAAATCCCGAGATGCTTTAGTTGCCGATTTTCCAGGATTAACTCGTGATCGTAAATATGGTCGCGCTGAAATTAAAGGCCATGAATATATTGTTATTGATACCGGTGGTATTGATGGCTCAGAAGAAGGCATTGAGAGCTTCATGGCTGATCAATCACTGCAGGCAATTGAAGAAGCCGATATTGTTTTATTTATGGTAGATGCGCGTGCAGGTGTGATGCCAGCAGATCACGCCATTGCTAAACATTTACGTACCCGTGACAAACCAACTTTTTTAGTTGTTAATAAAACTGATGGACTTGATGCTGATGTAGTCATTAATGAGTTCTATGAGCTTGGTGTTGGTACTGTATACCCTATCGCAGCGAGTCATGGACGTGGGGTTACCTCATTAATTGAAACTGTTTTTGAACCAATCTTTAATTTTCAAGACAATGCTGAGTTAGATGAGATTGATGATGATAGTAATGCATTACCTGAATCTTATGATGACTCTATTTTAGATGATACTGAGTCTCTCATTAATCAACCCATAAAAGTTGCAATAGTTGGGCGACCAAATGTCGGTAAATCAACACTTACTAATCGTATTTTAGGTGAAGAGCGAGTTATAGTTTATGATATGCCTGGCACCACTCGCGATAGTATTTATATCCCAATGACGCGTGATGAACGTGAATACATAATCATTGATACCGCTGGCGTTCGTAAACGTGGCAAAATTAACGAAACAGTCGAAAAATTTTCGGTTATTAAAACATTGCAAGCAATTGAAGATGCAAATGTAGTGATATTAGTTATTGATGCTAGAGAAGGTATTTCTGATCAAGATCTTTCATTACTAGGTTTTATCATTAATAGCGGTCGTTCATTGGTAATTGCTGTAAATAAATGGGACGGCTTATCAATGGATGTGAAAGAACAGATCAAATCAACTTTAGATGATCGTCTAGATTTTATTGATTTTGCTCGATTGCATTTTATTTCAGCTTTACATGGCAGTGGTGTTGGTAATTTATTTGATTCAATACAGGAAGCGTATGATTGTGCTACTCGCCGAGTTAATACTGCATTATTGACTAAAATCATGCATATGGCGCAAGATGATCACCAACCACCATTAGTACAAGGTCGACGCGTTAAGCTTAAATATGCCCATGCTGGTGGCTATAATCCACCTATCGTGGTCGTTCATGGTAATCAAGTAACCGATCTTCCTGATTCCTATAAACGTTATCTAATGAACTATTTTAGACGCTCACTGAAAATTATGGGAACACCTATCCGTATTCAATTCAAAGAAGGTGCTAATCCATTTGAAGGGCGTAAGAATAGTTTAACGGCCTCACAACAACGTAAACGCAGACGATTATTGAAACATGTAAGAGGACGACGTTAATATCTATGTGTAGCGAACATCATATATCTGGCACTGAAGGAATTTGTCCGATTTGTCACCAACAGATGGAACGAATAAAACCTACAATATGTTATTGTCAGCATTGTAAACAAAACTACAATGAGCAGTATGTTTGTCCATTATGTTCATCAGCACTACAACAAATTAAAGGATGTGGAGCGATAAATTATATTTGTCGTAACGACGGATTAATCTCCACTAGCAAAGTAAAATTTCATTATCTCCCGATTTCGGGTGAATAAATTATAAATAAAAGAGGTTATTGTATAATGCGAATCATTCTATTAGGTGCACCCGGCGCCGGTAAAGGTACACAAGCTCAATTTATTATGCATAAATATGGTATACCACAAATTTCTACGGGTGATATGTTACGCGCTGCAGTTAAAGCAAAAACACCATTGGGCTTACAAGCTAAAGAATTAATGGATGCGGGAAAATTAGTAACGGATGAATTAGTCATTGCACTAGTTAAAGAGCGTATTGCTCAACCTGACTGTAAAAATGGTTTTTTGCTTGACGGTTTTCCACGTACGGTTCCACAAGCCGATGCAATGAAGGCTGCCGGAATCAACATTGACTATGTTTTAGAGTTCGATGTCCCTAATGAAGTCATTATCGATCGAATGAGCGGGCGCCGTGTACACTCAGCTTCTGGGCGTGTTTATCATGTAAAATATAACCCACCTAAGCAAGAAGGAATTGACGATATTACCGGTGAACCATTAACCACCCGTAAAGATGATCATGAAGATATCGTAAAAAAACGTTTAGTTGAATATCATGAGTTAACTAAACCATTAATTAGTTATTATCAAAATGAAAAACAAGCTGGCAATACTGAGTATTTTAGAATTGATGGTACTCAGCCCGTTGAAGAAGTGACCAAAGAATTACAAAAAATTTTAGGTTAATTCATAGCTTTCACTTTGGATAACGACAGTCAAAAGATACTCATTTTTGGCTGTCATCTTTAAATATTTACTTTTATGATCAACTATCATTATTGCTAATAAATGATCAGCTATTCTTTACAACAACTAAAAACATGACACTCTAATGATATCTTAATTAATAGATATTGATGCCTTGATAAAATTATAACTATATTCATTTAGTATGTTGTTTTTGAATTCGTATTATATAAAAGCATGTAAGCTGATCACTCTTTTCTAAATAAGTATATCCTATTAATTACTGTTATAATTTGTCTCCACTTTGGAGAATAAACCGCTATTTCTTAAGACTTATGATTGTAATAATTACAAAGCTAATTTTTTATTTTAGAGCTCAAGCATTAGTGCCTTCAATTAGTAATGCAATTAGCGAGTAAAGTTGTACATCAACCCATCTTAGTTAAAATTAACAAATGCCAATTAACCAACATAAATTGTTTCAACTGAGCAATCTTTTATTCATTGATTAGATACTTCTAAATCACTAAAACCTAAAAAATACAATTCAATTACTCTTTAATATCTATTCACTAATAATTTTTTTAGATTATTTTTGTAATAAATTAACTACTTATAAGAACTAACAGAATTTATTTTTGTCTTATATGTGTTATTTAATAAGTCGCAATATATAAAATACGTAACATATAAAATAATTGTAGGCATTTTGCTTGTATCAATTATCCAATAATAATGATTTCAATTTAATATGTATTAATAGAAATTGAGTCATAAATAAAACAATTGGTAACGTGTAATTAACATTAATTTTTTGTTATATAACAAGAAATTTTTCAGTAAGACGATGATTCTATGAAAATATTAATTACCGAAGATGATCCATTATTACTGAAAGGATTATATAGCGCATTAAGCGCAGAAGGATTCGTTTGTGAAATGGCAGATACAGCCAAATTAGCTAAACAGTTGATGCAAAGCTATTCGTTTAGTGTTGCCATACTGGATTTAGGTCTTCCCGACAGTGATGGCTTGCAGTTATTACGTACATGGCGCCAACAAAACAACGATATCCCAGTATTAATATTGACAGCGCGAGATACGATAGAGGATCGGGTAGAAGGTTTAGATTTAGGTGCGGATGACTATCTAATAAAACCTTTTGCTTTGCAGGAATTACTAGCGCGTGTCAGAGCTTTAATTCGTCGTCGTGAAGGTATTTGTCTTAACATTATCAATTATGGGCATTTTAAAGTAGATCTTAAGCAACAATTAGCCTTTGATAATAATATCCCCCTGAATTTAACACCTAAAGAATTTGCACTTTTGGCTAGGTTAATAACTAAACCGGAACAACAAATTCATCGTGATATTTTACAGAATGATTTGTATAACTGGAATAATGACCCAAATTCTAACGTCTTGGAAGTACATATTCACGGTTTACGACAAAAAATTGGCAAAAGATTTATCCAAACCGTTCGAGGCTATGGCTATCGTCTGACTTTAAATTGATGTGCTTTTTATGGAATATCTTAGATGCGTCTAAAACGTAAATTAGCAAGTTTAAAATATAGTATTCGGTGGAATCTTTTTATTACCTTAGGTTTACTGATGTTTATTGGTCAAACTATCACCGTGTTTTGGCTATGGTTCGAAAGCAAAGAACAAATAGAGGTTATGGTTGACTTAACATTAAATAAAAAGATTACCGATTCGATTGTCAGAAAAGAAGAATTTGAAGCAGTCATGGTATTATTATTTTCAACTTTTACTATTATGTTAATAACATTATTATTAGCATATCAAGCCATTAAAAGAATCACTAATCCATTAGAACAATTACAAAAAAAATTATCTCTTCGTACCGCTGAAAATCTCACACCTATCAATTCACTTAGTCAAATGAACGAAATAAAATCAATTACCCAGACATTAAATGGGTTATTCACTCGTTTAGATGAAACACTACAGCAAGAAAGATTATTTACAGCGGATGTTGCTCATGAATTAAGAACACCATTAGCCGGAATTAGATTGCATTTAGAGCTATTAGAACGTAATGAAAATATAGACTGTCAAGATTTGATCGAACGTATCGATCGCTTAGTTAATACCGTAGAACAATTGTTAGCATTAGCCCGTTCTAGTCAAAAATTTATAAGTGGAACTGAGCAAGTGATTAATTTTCAAAATGATATATTTAATCTATTAAATGGTGAACTAAATGATATGGTAAAAACTAAACAACAAATATTAATTTGGCAATTAAGCGCTCACCCTCTGTTATTTAAAGGCGATTGTACATTAATTTGTCTTTTATTACGTAACTTAGTCGAGAATTCTTCACGTTATAGCCCAACCAATAGCCAAATCACTATTAATTGTTCCTGCCATCAACAAAAAATTGTTATTGAGGTTATTGATGAAGGAATCGGTATTGATGAATCTAAACTTAGTTACCTTACGCAAGCTTTTTTTAGAATGGATAGACGTCATAAAGGTGTCGGGCTTGGTTTAAGCATTGTCAGTCGTATTATAAAATTACATCGAGGCGAATTAATTATCAAAAATCGAGATAATACATCACGTGGCACATGTGTTAAGTGTATTTTACCAATTTTAACTATATAATATTAATACGTTTTTATCTTATATAGGATAATCGGTATGTTTAAAATGTTTAAAAATTCCATTGATTGTAAAATTATTATCTGGACAACTATCATAGGTGGTTTTATCAGCTCATTAGTAAAATGGGGATCAGAAGTCAATATGCCACCACGTCAACCTGGTGAAATTTCACCGCCGGGCGCAAATATTGACGCTTGGTTAGGTTGGACAGGTTTTAACTCACATAGCCTCGATTATGTCTATCAAGCAACAACAGTTACTGGAGCTGTAACGCTTTACCATTGGCTATTTAGTTTCATTTTTGCATTTGTGTATGTTTATATTTCTTATTTTTGGAATAATATTCGCTTATGGTATGGTGTTTTATACGGTTTGATTATTACCGTTGTTATGCATGGTTTTCTCATTCCTTTATTTGGATTTAGATATCCAGCATATAATAATGGTGCCATTGGTTGGTTGTGGAATCTTAATGGCTATGAATTATGGAGTGAGATTCTGGGTCACATTTACTGGTCAGTTTCAATTGAAATTTGTATGATAGCAGTATTAGCTCATTTCGCTAGACCAATTCGTGGTGTATGGCATCAGTAAAATAATATATTCACCATCGACAAAAAAGCCATATTTGAAGATGGCTTTTTTGTTGTTATAAATTAATCTAATAATTAAATCAATTACTTAGCAACTACAACCATTGCAGGACGTATTAAACGACCATTTAAGGTATATCCTTTTTGAATAGTATTAACGATTTCACCTGATTGATGATCTGGCGACTCAATCATAGTAATTGCTTGGTGCACATCTGGATTTAACTGTCCATTTTCTGTACCCACAACTTCAATACCAAATTTCTTAACAGTATCTAAAAACGATTTAAGTGTTAATTCCAACCCTTCAACCGTAGCTTTATGCTCAGGATTTTCTTTATCTGTAGCTTCTAAAGCACGTTCAAGATTATCAATAACTGGAAGTAACTCATTAGAGAATTTTTCTAAAGCGAATTTATGTGCTTTTTCAACGTCTTGTTCAACTCGTTTACGAACATTGTCAATTTCTGCTCGTGCGCGAACCATTGCTTCGCTTTCATTTTTCTTAGCAATTTGTAGTTCTTTTTCTAATGCTTCAATTCTCTGATCTTTAGCTTGGATTATTGATTCAAATTGGGATTGTTTATCATCATTGTCTGATTTTGTTTCAGTGATATTTTCTGCCCCTTCTGGTTTTGTGCTAATATCTTCACTTTGTTCTGACACCGTCTTTTCTTGCTCAGTCATAGGATACTCCAAAATTATCAAAAATATTTTTTATTTAAGGTATTATGGGGATAAAATTTAAGATTACAAGACCAGACCTTAAAGTGGAAGGGATAAAACAAATTTCTTTCAAAGAATCAATAAATTAACAAGGGTTATTTTATGCATAAGCAATTTAATTGCATTGGATTAATAGGAATACCTAGACAACCGACCGCCTTAGTTACTCATCAAATTATCTTTAATTGGTTGAAAGAAAATGGCTATCAAGTGTTAGTCGAAGAAAAACTAAGTGAACATCTTGCTTTTGATGTTGAACATTTTGCATCGCTAGAAGAAATCGGAAAACAAGCTCAACTTGCGATTATCATAGGTGGTGATGGCAATATCTTAAGAGCTGCTCGTTTTCTTTCATATTATGATATAAAGATGATTGGTATCAATCGTGGAAATTTGGGCTTTTTAACAGATATTTCGCCCGATAATGCCATCGAAAATCTATCAAAAGTGTTATTAGGTGATTATATTGATGACCCAAGGTTTTTACTTGAAGTCTCAATTTACAATAAAAAGGGTCAGAACACAGCTTCAAGTTTTGCCGTCAATGAAATTGTACTTCATCCTAGCCATGTAGCCCATATGATAGAGTATGATGCTTATATTAATAACCGTAAAGCCTTTTCTCAACGGGCTGATGGTGTGATTGTTGCTACTCCAACGGGTTCAACAGCCTACTCGCTTTCAGCTGGAGGTCCAATTATCACGCCACAGTTAGATGCGATTATTATTACACCTATGTTTCCTCATTCATTATCAGCTAGGCCATTAGTTATCAAAAGTAATAATGTAATCAAATTAAAGTGTCCAAGTGCTAAAGAAGCGCTCCAAATAACATGTGATAGTCAAGTTATTCTTAATGCTGAAGCTACAGATAGTATCATTATTAAACGTTCTCAAAATGCGTTTAATTTAATACATACCGCTAATTATAACTATTTCAAGAACCTATCAAGTAAATTAGGTTGGTCAAAAAAGCTGTATTAGATAGTTCAAGAACTATGGAATATTAATGGAAATTTCTATACATTATAAAGAATGTGCAATTGTATTTAATATGCTTATTACATAATTGGTTTATTAAGATCAATAAAAAGAAAATTATCGTGCAATAAATGCACGATAATGAGTAGATTGGTTGTTAGCGATTACTACGGGTTAAGTCAATAACACGTAATTTAGCAAGTGCCTTAGACAATTCAGCTGAAGCTTGCGCAAAAGACATATCCCCTCCCGGGTTGTTAATATGTTCTTTCGCTTGTCTTACCGATTCTTGTGCCCTTGCTTCATCAAGATCTTCTCCACGAATCGCCGTATCAGCCAAAATCGTGACCATTGTTGGCTGCACTTCTAGAATACCACCTGATAGATAGATAAACTCTTCTTCTCCATCTGCTTTAACAATTCCAACCATACCAGGTCTAATTGTTGTTAGCAATTGAGTATGACCAGGAAAAATACCTAATTCACCTTCACTACCGGTTACTCTTATTCGCTGAACTTCACCTGAAAAAAGGTGAGATTCAGCACTAACAACTTCTAATTGATAGGAAGTTAGTGCCATAATACTATCTCCGCGCTAGTTATCTCTTACAGAGATTTTGCTTTCTCGATTGCTTCTTCAATTGAGCCAACCATATAGAATGCCTGTTCTGGTAAATGGTCATAATCACCATTCATAATTCCGGTAAAGGCACTAATAGTATCTTTTAATGGTACATATTTACCCGGTGAACCGGTAAACACTTCGGCAACGAAGAATGGTTGAGATAAGAAACGTTGAATCTTACGTGCACGAGCAACTGTTAATTTATCATCTTCTGATAATTCATCCATACCAAGAATTGCAATAATATCTTTAAGTTCTTGATAACGTTGTAAGATAGATTGTACGCCACGTGCACAATCATAGTGTTCTTGCCCAACCACTAATGGATCTAATTGTCGACTTGTTGAATCAAGTGGATCTACCGCTGGGTAAATACCTAATGATGCAATTTGACGACTTAATACGATAGTCGCGTCTAAGTGTGCGAAGGTCGTAGCTGGTGACGGGTCAGTAAGGTCATCGGCAGGAACGTAAACAGCTTGAATCGAAGTAATTGATCCTTTTTTAGTTGAAGTAATACGTTCTTGTAGCTGTCCCATTTCTTCCGCTAGTGTCGGTTGATAACCCACAGCTGACGGCATACGACCTAATAATGCTGATACTTCAGTACCGGCTAAAGTATAACGATAAATGTTATCAATGAATAACAATACATCCTTACCTTCATCACGGAATTTTTCTGCAATGGTCAAACCGGTTAAAGCAACTCGTAAACGGTTTCCTGGTGGCTCATTCATCTGACCATAAACCAGAGATACTTTGTCTAATACGTTTGATTCACGCATTTCATGATAGAAGTCATTACCTTCACGTGTACGTTCACCAACACCTGTAAATACCGAATAACCAGAGTGCTCAATAGCAATATTACGGATTAATTCCATCATATTAACTGTTTTACCTACCCCAGCACCACCAAACAAACCGACTTTACCACCTTTAGCAAATGGACATATTAAGTCAATAACTTTAATACCCGTTTCCAAAAGTTCGGTTGAGTTTGCTAGTTCTTCATAATTTGGTGCGCTACGGTGAATTCCCCAACGTTCTTTTTCATTAATTGGGCCCGCTTTATCAACAGGATCACCTAATACATTCATGATACGACCTAAGGTTTCAGTTCCTACTGGTACTTCTATACCATGACCAGTATTAACAACATTTAAACCTCTTCGTAAACCATCGGTAGATCCCATTGCAATACAACAGACGACGCCACCACCTAATTGTTGCTGAACTTCCAGAACAAGTTTATCTGCGCCAGTTTCCACTTCTAATGCGTCATAAATATTTGGTACCGCATTTTCCGGAAATTCGACATCAACAACCGCGCCGATAATCTGGACAATCTTTCCAGTAGCCATCTTTAATCCTCTATGTCTTAATCTTAATTAATCTGTTGCCTATTATTATTTGTAGGCAACATGACCTTAACGTTAACCTGAAACTGCCGCAGCACCGGAAACAATATCAATCAATTCATTGGTAATAGCACCTTGACGTGCTTTATTATAAACAATTTGTAATTCATTGATTAGATTTGCACCGTTATCGGTTGCAGCTTTCATCGCGACCATTCGTGCTGCCTGCTCACTTGCCAAGTTTTCAACTACCGCTTGGTAAACTTGTGATTCAATATAACGACGTAACATCACATCCAATAATGAACTTTCATCAGGTTCGTAAATATAATCCCAAGTTTTTGATTTAAGCTCATCATCATCAGCTGGTTCTAATGGTATCAGTTGTTGTATAGTCGGTTTCTGTGACATTGTGTTAATAAAACGATTTGTCACAATATATAAGCGATCGATTTTACCTTGATCATAAGCTTGCAACATTGTTTTCACAGGACCTATCAGATTTGATAGCATCGGCTCATCACCTAAACCTGTTACTTGTGTCAAAATATTAGCTTTAATTGATGTAAAAAACGAAACACCACGAGAACCAACCAGCGCCACATCAGCTTCAACGCCTTGTGCTTGCCAGTTATTCATGTCAGCAACAACAGATTTAAATAAATTAATATTTAAACCACCACATAAACCACGATCCGTTGAAATGATCAGGTAGCCAACGCGTTTAACATCCCTTTCGATAAGATAAGGATGTTTAACGCCTGAATGCGCTAACGCTAAATGCCCAATTACGTTACGAATTAACTCTGCATAAGGACGACTTGCCGCCATTCTATCTTGCGTTTTGCGCATTTTAGAATTTGCAACCATTTCCATCGCTTTAGTAATCTTTTGTGTACTTTGAATACTTGCGATCTTCGTTCTTATTTCTTTTGCATTAGCCATTTATTCACCTCTGCTTGATAATTACCAAGTTTGTGTTGATTTAAAGCCTTCAAGAATTTCTTTTAGCTTATTTTCAACATCATCATTGTAATTACCTGTTGTAGCAAGTTCAGTCATAAAATCAGCATATTGACTGTGTGCATAAGAAAGAAGTGCTGCTTCAAAGGTTAGAACTTTTTCTAGCTCAACATCTTCTAAATAACCACGCTCGGCAGCAAATAAAACAACAGCCTGTTCAGCAACAGTCATCGGTGCGTATTGTTTCTGTTTTAGTAATTCAGTAACTTTTTCGCCATGACTTAACTGATTACGTGTTGCTTCATCAAGATCTGAAGCAAATTGTGAGAATGCAGCAAGTTCACGATACTGTGCTAAAGCAGTACGAATACCACCTGAGAGCTTTTTCATTACCTTAGTTTGTGCAGCACCACCAACACGTGAAACCGAAATACCAGGGTTAACAGCAGGTCGTACACCTGAATTGAATAAACTTGTTTCTAAGAATATTTGACCATCAGTAATCGAAATTACATTGGTAGGTACGAATGCTGAAACATCCCCTGCTTGCGTTTCAATAATCGGCAATGCTGTTAGAGAACCGGTCTTACCTTTTACTTCGCCTTTTGTAAATTCTTCTACATACGCAGCATTAACACGTGCAGCACGTTCTAATAAACGTGAATGTAAATAGAAAACATCACCAGGATAAGCTTCACGTCCAGGTGGACGACGTAATAATAACGAAATTTGGCGATAAGCGACCGCTTGTTTTGAAAGATCATCATATACAACCAAAGCATCCTGACCTCGGTCACGGAAATATTCGCCCATTGCACAACCTGCGTATGGTGCTAAATATTGTAATGCAGCCGATTCAGATGCTGATGCAACCACAACAATTGTGTTTTTCAATGCATCATGATCTTCTAATTTACGGACAACATTAGCGATAGTTGATTGCTTTTGACCAATCGCTACATAAATACATTTTACACCTGAATCACGTTGGTTAATGATGGCATCAATTGCCATTGCTGTTTTACCAGTTTGACGGTCTCCAATGATTAATTCACGTTGACCTCGACCAATTGGAATCATAGAGTCAACTGCTTTATAACCAGTTTGTAATGCTTGATCTACCGATTGACGATCAATTACACCGGGTGCCACAACTTCAACTGGTGAAAAACCATCATTTTGAAGTGCTCCTTTACCATCAATTGGTTCACCTAATGTATTAATTACTCGACCAAGTAATCCTTCACCAACAGGTACTTGCAAAATATGACCCGTACATTGAACTTTCATACCTTCAGAAAGATCTTCATAAGGTCCCATTACAACAGCACCAACTGAATCACGTTCTAAGTTAAGTGCCATTGCATAGCGATTTCCGGGTAATGCAATCATTTCACCTTGCATTACTTCTGTTAAGCCATGAATACGAAGAATACCATCGCTAACTGATATAATCGTTCCTTCATTGTGAGCATTACTCACGACATTGAACTGAGCAATTCGCTCTTTTATTAGTTCACTAATTTCAGTTGAATTTAGATGCATTATCAGTCCCCTTAAGACTGTAGCGCGTCACTTAAACGATTAAGGCGCCCTCTAATACTACTATCAATAACCATATCACCCGAACGAATAATAAAACCAGATATAATTGATTTATCAATATGACAATTTAGTTTTACTTTTCGAGATAAACGTTGTTCGACTGCTGCCGTAATTTTATTAAGCTGTGAATCTGTTAATGGTGCAGCAGATATAACATCCACATCAGCCACCGCTTCTTTCGCTAGATTATAGTGAATAAAAAGCGTCAACACTTCAGGCATTAAAATTAATCGCTTATTTTCAGCCATTACTTTAATAAAATTAGTTTGATATTCATCAAGTTGATCATTACAAATATTGATGAATAATTTCGCAATTGAGTCTGGCTTCATATCAGATGTTAAAAGACTTTTAATTTGGTCATCTTGGCTGATATGTGATGCTAATGTTAGTATCTTCTGCCATGCTTCAACACGATTATGTTCAACAGCAAAATCGAAAGCAGCTTTAGCGTAAGGGCGAGCAACTGTAATATTGTCAGCCATTGCTCTGTCTCCTTTTATAATTCTGCTACAAGTTTGTCAATAATATCGCTATTAGCGGCTTCATTCACAGAACGTTCAATAATTTTTTCTGCACCAGCAATAGCAAGACTTGCAACTTGTTGTTTTAACTCATCTCGGGCACGTTTACGTTCTGCCTCAACTTCAGCAAGACCTTGTGCGACGATTCTTTCTTTTTCACGATTCGCTTCTTGCTGAGCTTCCTCAATTATTGCAGCTTTACGCTTATTTGCTTGCTCAATAATTGCATTAGCTTCAACCTTAGCCTGTTGCATAATTTCAGATGTATTTGCTTTGGCTAATTCCAAATCTTTTTTGGCGGTTTCTGCAGAATTTAAACCATCAGCTATCTCTTTTTGACGTTTTTCGATAGCATTAATAACTGGTGGCCATATAAACTTCATACAGAACCAAACAAATAATACAAATGTAATTGCTTGGCCGAGGAGCGTTGCATTCATATTCATGAGACAATTCCTCTTAAAATATTCATATACAATTGGTTGTTAACTAAGCAACAGCGAAAATAACATACAATGCAATACCAACACTAATCATTGGAATAGCATCAACAAGTCCCATTAAAATGAAGAACTGTGTACGCAACATTGGCATTAATTCAGGTTGACGAGCTGCACCTTCAAGGAACTTACCACCTAGAACACCGATACCAATCGCTCCACCAATTGCAGCTAATCCCATCATTAAGCCTGCAGCTATATATAATATTTCCATCTTAATACTCCAGTAATATCATTAAAAATAAATGTTTATTCGTGATCTTCCGTTGTCGATGCCATAGCTAAATAGACAATCGTCAACACCATAAAAATAAATGCTTGTAACGTTATAATCAAAATGTGGAAAATAGCCCACGGTAAAGATAAAAACCATTGCGACCACCAAGGTAGCAGAGCAGCAATAAGAATAAAAATCAATTCTCCTGCATACATGTTACCAAACAGTCGCAGCCCTAAAGAAATTGGTTTAGATATAAGACTAACCATTTCAAGTAGGAAGTTTATTGGCGCAAAAGCCCAATGATTAAAAGGATGTAATGTATAATCCTTAATAAATCCTTTTACACCTTTGTATTTAAAGGTATAAACAAGTATTAATATAAAGACACCGATAGCCATGGACATCGTAATATTAGCATCAGCTGTTGGTACAACACGTAAATAAGGTAAACCTAATTGCTCAGTTATGTATGGTAGAAAATCTATTGGTAGTAAATCCATAAGATTCATGAAGAATACCCATACAAATACTGTTAACGCTAAAGGTGCGATTAATTTACTTTGACCACTAAACATGTCTTTAACAGTTTTATCCACAAATTCAATGATCATCTCAACTGCACACTGTAGTTTGCCTGGCACCCCTGACGTAGCTTTATTAGCGATACGATAAAATAGGAGTAGGAAAATAAGACCGAGTGAAATTGAGAAAAATAACGAGTCAATATTAAACGTCCAAAATCCTTCACCAACTTGCAAGTTGTGAAGATGGTGTTTAATGTACTCTTGTGGTGAACTTGGAGAAGAGATTGTCATATTACCTCTTACCTTTATTATTAAAAATAGAAAAATATTGCTTCATTCCTTTATTATTGAATTCAATAAAAGAAATAAACCAATCGCTTTTATAATTTAAATAGTGCCCGTTATTGTAAACCTAATTACCTATGCCGAGTCAATAAATGATTCAGAGAAATGGGGAAATTCAACACAATTTAACAAATTATTAACGATAATGGCTAATATTTGCACTATATTTAACGATAAATAAACAATTTCCCGTGAAGTGAATATAGAGAATAATCCGACTTTTGTCGGATTATTAATAAATATAATAACGAAAATGTTTAAAATTCCATTAACTCTTTTTCTTTTTCAGCTAAAACTAAATCTAATTTTTTAATCATTGCATCTGTTATCTTTTGGACAACATCTTGCGATTTTCGTTCCTCATCTTCAGAAATTTCTTTATCTTTTAATAATGCCTTAATTTGATCATTAGCATCCCGACGAATATTACGGATGGATACTCGACCTTGTTCCGCTTCACCACGCACAATTTTTGTTAAATCACGACGGCGTTCTTCTGTCAAAGGTGGCAATGGAACACGTATGACGGTACCAGCAGAAGCGGGGTTTAAACCTAAATCAGAAGCCATGATAGCTTTTTCAACGGCTGGTGCTAAAGATTTGTCAAAAACAGTAATAGCAAGTGTTCTTGAATCTTCAGCAACGATATTAGCTAATTGGCGTAGTGGCGTAGCACTACCATAGTATTCGACCATAATACCATCTAATAAACTTGGTGATGCTCGACCTGTTCTAACTTTTGCAATATGATTTTGGAATGCTTCTAAGCTCTTTTCCATTCGGTCTTGAGCATCTTTTTGAATCTCATTTAACATAGTAAAAACCTTTTCCCTTTAATTAACTCACTTTCACATCATTATTAATAAGAGTTCCTTCTTGTTCGCCTAAAATAACGCGACGAAGAGCTCCTGGTTTATTCATATTAAATACACAAATTGGTAAGTTATGATCACGTGCTAAGGTAAAAGCAGCAAGATCCATAACTTTTAATTCATCATCTAAGACTTTTTCATAACTCAATGTTTTATATAATTGAGCATCAGGATGTTTAACTGGATCAGCTGAATATACCCCATCAACTTTGGTTGCTTTTAGTACAACATCAGCTTCTATTTCAATACCTCTTAAGCAAGCAGCTGAGTCTGTTGTAAAAAAGGGATTACCTGTTCCTGCGGATAAAATCACGACTTTACCATGACGTAATAAGCTAATTGCTTCTGTCCATCGGTAATCATCACACACACCATTTAGTGGAATTGCCGACATTAATCGAGCATTTACTTCAATACGATGTAAAGCATCACGCATTGCTAAACCATTCATAACAGTGGCTAACATTCCCATATGATCGCCTACAACGCGGTTCATACCTGCTTTTGCTAAACCCGCGCCACGGAATAAATTACCACCACCAATAACAAGAGCGACTTCAACACCCATTTCTACCAAATCTTTTACTTCTAATGCCATTCTATCAAGAACAGAAGCATCAATGCCAAAACCTTCATCACCTTGTAGTGCTTCACCACTAAGTTTTAGAAGAATACGTTTATAACGGGGAGTTTGCTTTATCATTGCGGGAAAATCCTATGGATAAAAAATAATGACTGTATTGCTATAATTCTAAAGTATTTTGTTGGTAAAAAAAACCGCCAAACGGCGGTTTTAATATTTTTATAAATAAATTAAGATTGTTTAGAGATCGCTGCAACTTCAGCTGCAAAATCAACTTCAACTTTCTCAATACCTTCACCCACTTCAAAGCGGATGAAATTAGCAACAGTGGCTTTTTTCTCTTTTAATAAATCACCAACAGTTTTAGATGGATCCATAACAAATGGTTGACCAGTTAAAGATACTTCACCAGTGAATTTACGCATACGGCCTTCTACCATTTTTTCAGCGATTTCACGTGGTTTACCTGATTGCATAGCGATATCAATTTGAATTTGGCGTTCATGAGCAACCACATCTGCTGGAACATCATCAGGATTAACATATTCTGGTTTACTTGCAGCGATATGCATTGCAATATGCTTAACTAATTCATCATCAGCTCCGTTTGCTGCAACTAAAACACCAATACGTGCACCATGTTGATAGCTACCAACAACATCACCAGCAATTTCAGCTACACGACGAATACCGATATTCTCACCAATTTTCGCGACTAATGCAGTACGTTCTTCTTCAAATTTAGCTTGTAATGCTGCAACATCACTAATACGATCGGCTAATGCAGTTTCAGCTACTTTATTACTAAATGCTAAGAATCCAGCATCTTTTGCCACGAAGTCAGTTTCACAGTTAACTTCTAAAATTACACCAAATTTCTTATCATCAGAAATTTTTGAGATAATCACACCTTCAGCAGCTACTCGACCTGCTTTTTTAGCTGCTTTAGCTTGGCCTGATTTACGCATGTTATCAATCGCTAATTCAATATCACCATTAGCTTCAACAAGCGCTTTTTTACATTCCATCATTCCTGCGCCTGTTCTTTCGCGCAGTTCTTTAACCATAGAGGCAGTTACTTCAGCCATTTTTTAACCCTCTGTTTAAAATCCGTCATTTACTCAAAGTTGTTTTTCAGTAAATTATATTTGATACACAAGATAGGAGGAGTAAACTCCTCCTTTATATAAGATAAATAATTTTCTATTAATTATTCAGCAGTAGCTACAGATTCTTCAACAAATGTTTCTTCTGCTACTGGAGCTTGGTTTTGCTCACGACCACTACGTACTGCATCAGATACAGCATTAGCATAAAGCTGAATTGCACGAATAGCATCATCATTACCTGGGATAACGTAATCAATGCCGTCTGGATCTGAGTTAGTATCAACAATCGCTATCACTGGGATACCAAGATTATTGGCTTCTTTGATAGCAATATGTTCATGATCTGCACCAATAACAAAAATTGCATCTGGTAATCCGCCCATATTTTTAATACCGCCAAGGCTATTCTCTAATTTAGCCATTTCACGGGTACGCATTAAGGCTTCTTTTTTAGTCAATTTATCAAAAGTACCATCTTGTGATTGCGTTTCTAAATCTTTTAAACGCTTAATAGATTGACGAACTGTTTTCCAGTTAGTCAACATACCACCTAACCAACGGTGATTTACATAGAATTGTCCACAGTTTTCTGCTGCTTGTTTTACCGCTTCACTTGCAGCTCGTTTAGTACCAACAAACAAGATTTTACCGCGACGCGCAGCAATTTTGTTAAGTACATCTAATGCTTCATTGAACATTGGAACTGTTTTTTCAAGGTTAATAATATGAACTTTATTACGAGCACCAAAAATGAATGGTTTCATTTTTGGGTTCCAATAGCGGGTTTGGTGACCGAAGTGAACACCAGCTTGCAGCATGTCGCGCATAGAGACTGTAGTCATGATTTCCTCATTAAAAAGTTGGGGTTATGCCTCCACATATTCGCTCTAACCGACTTTAATCAATAATTAAAGCACCCCGGTAAAGTGTGGTAATATGTGTGTGTTATAACGTTAATAAAATTAAAGTGTTTTAGCTTTAAACTATATACATAGAATGAAGCACGCGTTTTATATCATATTCATAAAAGAAATACTAGTATTATTTATGTTCAAAATCGGTTTAATTACTCAATTATATCGTGATTAAACGTGTAGTTTACTAATTGAATGGTTAAATATCTAATTAAATGCTTTGTTAGTCTTCAAAAATATAATTGAGTAAGAGCGTATTAATTATGTGTTGACCTTATAGTCACTTTAAGTGTTTATAGCATAAGTAAAACTAAAATCTATTATAATTTATTGAAAAACAATGAATTTTAATTAAAGGGATAACTTATGGTTCACTATCTTTTTATTTGGATTAAAATTATATTAATATCTCTTTGATAAAAAAGGAAATTAAGTGAAAACTAACACATATCAATTTATCATTGAAGGCATGTCTTGCGCATCTTGCGTTAATCGAATTGAAAAAGCATTAAACAAAGTTAGTGGTGTTTTAAATGCAAGTGTCAATCTAGCTACTGAAAAAGCAACGGTGCAAACAAATAATGATATTGATATTACTGTTTTATTGCACACCATCGAAAATGCTGGCTATCACGCAATACCAATTACCGCAAAAGACGAGCATTCTGAGATCACCTTATCCATCATCGGAATGAGCTGTGCCTCATGCGTTAATCGAGTTGAAAAGGCATTAAAAACAGTCACTGGCGTTCAACAAGCGGTTGTTAATTTAGCAACCGAAAAAGCAACCATACGTGGTAATAATATTAATGTTACTGATCTTATAATTGCCGTTAAAAAAGCCGGTTATGATGCTAAAATACTCAATGATCAACAGTCGCAGCAATATCACTATAAATCACCTTCATTAAAACCAGTAATTATATCTGCTTTATTGGCATTTCCATTATTGCTCCCTATGTTATTAATGCCTTTTGGAATTATTGTAACATTACCGGGTTGGCTACAACTTTTACTTGCAACACCCGTGCAATTTATTTTGGGGGCAAGATTTTATCGTAGTGCATGGAAAGCAATTAAATCGCTATCTGGTAATATGGATCTTTTAGTTGCCATTGGTACTAGCGCTGCATATGGATTATCCATATTCCAGTTAGTTATACATTGGAATAGTAATCAGATGCCGCACCTCTATTTCGAGTCATCGGCGGTAATAATAACTTTAATTCTCTTAGGTAAATGGCTAGAAGCCAAAGCTAAACATCAAACAACTCAAGCTATTGAAGCATTAACAGCTCTTCGACCTGAAACTGCAAGGGTCAGACGTGACAACCAAGAATTAATGATACCTATTAATCAAGTTAAAGTGGACGATATCGTAATAATTAAACCCGGTGAAAGTATCGCTGTAGATGGTATAATTATAGAAGGTTCATCTAGCAGTGATGAATCGTTAATTACGGGTGAGAGTTTACCCGTAATTAAGCACATTGGTGATCCCGTTACTGGAGGCGCTATTAATGGTGAAGGGCTGCTAATTGTTAAAACTACAGCAATATCAAACGATTCAACATTAGCTAAAATCATTCACATGGTTGAATCTGCTCAGACAAAAAAAGCACCAATTCAGCGTATTGTTGATCGGATTAGTGCTATCTTTGTTCCTATAATCTTGCTTATCGCATTCATCACTCTGCTATTATGGGGTTTTATTACAAATGAATGGCAACTCGCCCTTATAAATGCAATCGCTGTATTAGTCATTGCTTGCCCGTGTGCACTAGGCCTTGCAACGCCTACAGCTATTATGGTAGGAACAGGTATAGCCGCTCGGCAAGGTATTCTAATTAAAGATGCTCAAACACTTGAAACAATACATAGTATTAGAGCCGTAGCTTTCGACAAAACAGGAACATTAACAGTTGGTAAACCTGAACTTATCATATTTAAAGTAATAAACAATTCAAATGAAGAAGCGTTATTAACCATAGCCGCAAGTATTCAGTCAGGTAGTGAACACCCATTAGCCAAAGCAGTGTTAGCCAAAGCTGATGAAAAACACTTAAATTATCAATATGCTAAAAATATAGAAACAATTACAGGCGCTGGAATTAAAGCGATTGTTGATAATCGTCAGTATTATTTGGGAAGTTATCCTTGGATAAAGTCATTAATTGGTGATACGAATAATATTCAAGATACTATAAATGAATTGGAGAAAAAGAATTTAACCATATCTTTATTAGCTGAAAAAACAACAAATAACATTAATATCATAGCTATTCTAGGTTTTTTTGATGTTATTAAACCGGAAGCAAAACCCGCTATTGAAGCACTTCATGAGCTACATGTTAAAACGATTATGCTAACTGGTGATAATATTAATACAGCTAACATCATTGCTCATGATTTATCAATTGATGAAGTATTTGCACAAATTACACCTCAAATTAAAGCAGAAAAAATCTATGAACTACAAAAGAATTATGGCAAAGTTGCTATGGTCGGAGATGGAATCAATGATGCGCCAGCTTTAGCTGCAGCCGATATTGGTATCGCGATGGGCACAGGTACCGATGTAGCTATGCACACGGCTTCAATGACCTTAATGCGTGGAAATCCATTATTAATTGCTGATGCGATTGATATTTCTAGAAGAACCTATAATAAAATCAAACAGAATTTATTTTGGGCCTTTTTCTATAATGCTATTGGTGTACCTTTAGCCGCTTTAGGTCTTCTCAACCCGATGATTGCAGGAGCTGCCATGGCACTAAGTAGTGTGAGTGTAATTACAAATGCGCTATTATTAAAACGTTGGCAACCTAAGGCTAAACAGCGAAAAGTGTAAAAAATAATAGCTAACGCTTTATTTTTCAAAATCACTAAATCAAAGATTACCGGTCATTATCATTATTGACTAGAGGTTGAAAAATGAAAATTTAGCCTAATATAGAAATTATTAACAAAATAATAGTTAGGGATAAAACGACATTATGCACTTACTTACTTTTATCATTTTTTTCGTATATCTCTATATCGAATTTAGCATTTTCAATGCTGTTGCCAATATGATAGGTGTGTTTTTTACATTGATTGCCATTATTATGACATCAGTTATTGGCTTTTATTTAGTTAAATCACAGGGTATTAAGAATTTTATTTTAATGAAAGATAAAATCGCCAATAGAGAAAATCCAACTAATGAAATAGTGAAAAGTGTTTCTTTTTTATTCGCTGGAATACTCCTTTTAATACCCGGCTTTTTTACAGATATTTTAGGCGCTATTTTAATATTTCCACCGATTCAGGACATATTAATACAGCGAATAGTTCAGAAAAAGAGTTTCAAAACATATAGTAATAGACATTCTTCAAAACAGAGTATTGATGACACTGTCATTGATGGCGAATTTACACACAAAGATGATGAATAATTAATCACTTAATTATTTTTTTGATGGGTTCAACTTGAAGTATGTTTATTCGATCCCCATGTTAAGTTCACTATTACATAATATGCTTAAATATATTATGCTTTCGCTTTAATTTATTTTATTGAAACTTAATTTAAAATTAGTTTAGGAGAATAATAAATGAAAATTCGTCCATTGCATGATCGAGTTATCATCAAACGTAAAGAAATTGAATCAAAATCAGCGGGTGGAATCGTTTTAACTGGTTCTGCTGCAGGTAAATCTACTCGAGGTGAAGTTTTAGCTGTAGGTAATGGTCGTATTTTAGAAAATGGTCAAGTACAACCATTAGATGTGAAAGTTGGTGATATCGTTATTTTTAATGAAGGTTATGGCGTTAAAACAGAAAAAATCGATAATGAAGAAGTTTTAATTCTTTCTGAAAACGATATTTTAGCAATTGTTCAGGCATAATTTGATTATTAATCAGTATAAAAGGCAGATTTTAGGAGAAATTTAGAATGGCAGCTAAAGAAGTTAAATTTGGTGATGACGCGCGAACAAAAATGCTTCGTGGTGTGAATATTCTTGCTGATGCAGTTAAAGTTACTTTAGGTCCAAAAGGTCGTAATGTTGTTTTAGATAAATCATACGGTGCTCCATTAATTACAAAAGATGGTGTATCTGTGGCACGAGAAGTCGAATTAGAAGATAAATTCGAGAACATGGGTGCACAAATGGTTAAAGAAGTTGCATCAAAAGCGAACGATGCAGCTGGTGATGGTACAACTACTGCTACAGTATTAGCTCAAGCAATTGTTAACGAAGGTTTAAAAGCCGTTGCAGCAGGCATGAATCCAATGGATTTAAAACGCGGTATTGATAAAGCGGTTATTGCTGCGGTAGAAGAACTTAAAAAATTATCTTCTCCTTGTGCTGACTCTAAGGCTATTGCACAAGTAGGAACGATTTCTGCTAACTCAGATGAAACTGTTGGTAGTTTAATTGCACAAGCAATGGAAAAAGTTGGTAAAGAAGGCGTTATTACTGTTGAAGATGGTACTGGTCTACAAGATGAACTTGATGTTGTTGAAGGTATGCAGTTTGACCGTGGCTATTTATCACCATATTTCATTAACAAACCAGAAACAGCAACAGTTGAACTAGATAGCCCTTATATTCTACTTGTTGATAAAAAAATATCTAATATCCGTGAATTGTTACCTGTGCTTGAAGCTGTTGCTAAAGCAGGTAAATCATTATTAATTATCGCTGAAGATGTTGAAGGTGAAGCACTAGCAACATTAGTGGTTAATACCATGCGTGGTATTGTTAAAGTTGCTGCGGTAAAAGCACCTGGTTTTGGTGATCGTCGCAAAGCAATGTTACAAGATATTGCTATTTTAACAGCGGGTACTGTTATTTCTGAAGAAATTGGTCTAGAACTTGAAAAAGCAACACTTGAAGATTTAGGACAAGCAAAACGTGTAGTTATTAATAAAGACAATACAACTGTTATTGATGGTGTAGGTGAAGAATCTTTAATTAATGCTCGTGTTGAACAAATTCGTAAACAAATTGAAGAGTCAACTTCTGACTATGATAAAGAAAAACTTCAAGAACGTGTAGCTAAATTAGCTGGCGGTGTTGCTGTTATTAAAGTTGGTGCAGCAACTGAAGTTGAAATGAAAGAGAAAAAAGCGCGTGTTGAAGATGCACTACATGCAACCCGTGCAGCCGTTGAAGAAGGTGTTGTTGCAGGCGGTGGTGTTGCTTTAGTTCGTGCGGCTAGTGCGATTACATCACTTAAAGGTGATAATGAAGATCAAAACGTAGGTATCAAAGTTGCACTACGTGCTATGGAAGCACCATTGCGTCAAATCGTAACTAACTGTGGTGAAGAAGCCTCTGTTGTTGCTAATTCAGTAAAAGCAGGCCAAGGTAACTATGGTTATAACGCATCAACCGAAGAATATGGTGATATGATTGCAATGGGTATTTTGGATCCAACAAAAGTTACTCGTAGTGCATTACAATATGCTGCATCAGTAGCTGGCTTAATGATTACCACTGAATGCATGATTTCAGAATTACCTAAAGAAGACAAAGCTGATTTAGGTGCTGCTGGAATGGGTGGCATGGGTGGTATGGGCGGAATGATGTAATTCACGCACACGCAATATACTCAAAAAAAATGAAAACCACTCTAACATGAGTGGTTTTTTTATTTAGCTAACTTCATCTTTAAAATTCAGTAAGACAAAAATTATTTTTTAGTTATGAATTATTGTTTAGTCGTCAAAATAGTATTAATTTTACTTTTTATTAACTAACAATGATGATTACTCACCATTTTGCTAAAACACTATTTTCTTTATTTAGAGTTATTTAATAAATGATTTAAATAATCGGCAATTTTAACCGCGCCCTTCTGTCGATATTCATCAGCCATTTTTGCGACCCTATCTTGCGCAGTTGTATCATAACGGAACAATTGTTTAAAAGTCTGGTCGGCTTCTTTGATGTCATTATTTTGTAGCGCGCAATAACCTAACTGTTCTAACCCATCTATTTTCCATTTTGGTTTATCTAAGCTAATCGCATGTTTGAATTGTATTTTTGCTTCATTATAACGCTCTCTTGCACATAAAAAAGAACCATAATGATTAGAATACAGCCCATTCATGGGCTCCATTTTTACTATATTTCTATAAATCATATCAGCTTCATCATATTGCCCTACATGCTGGTCAAATAATGCCATGCCCAACATGATATTGGGGTTATTAGGCGAATATTGATTAGCTAAATTCAGATTATAATGTGCTTTCTTAATATTTTCTGTCGATTCTTCAGCCTGCGCTAAATAACCTAACCCTAACTTTAGTCTAGCAAAAGCAGCTTTTTCAGGATTAAACTCTGCTTGTTGCTGTTCAGTAAATTGGCATCCAACTAAAGTAAATGAAAATAGTACACTTAAGACAACAAAATATAACTTTTTTGAAACCATCATTCTAAACATTCCAAGATTAAGTCTGTCTTACTTTGATTTGCGTTTGTTTTAACGCAGATTTAATGATCTTCGTTCTTTTTGTACGATCTAATACATCGCCGGCTAATTGACCACATGCAGCATCAATGTCATCACCGCGAGTTTTACGAATAATCACAGTAAAACCATACTCCATTAACGTTTTCATAAATCGATCAATACGCGTGTTAGAACTGCGAGAATAAGGTGCTCCAGGGAATGGATTCCAAGGAATAAGATTTATTTTACAAGGGGTATTTTTAAGAAACTTTGCTAATTGGTGAGCATGTTCAATACCATCATTGACTTGATTAAGTAATACATATTCAATGGTTACTTTACCATGATTAGCATTTGAAACGGCTAAATAACGATGAATAGAATCCCGTAACATCGCCATATTATATTTTTCATTGATTGGCATAATTTGATTACGAATTTCATCGTTAGGCGCATGTAATGACACGGCTAACGCCACATCAATCATTCCAGCCAATTTATCCAACGCAGGAACGACTCCCGATGTAGACAACGTTACCCTACGCTTAGATAAGCCATATCCAAAATCATCAAGCATAATCTCCATTGCAGGTACAACATTAGAGATATTTAATAACGGTTCACCCATTCCCATCATAACGACATTAGTAATTGGGCGATCAGCCAGTTTACCTGTCAATCCAATCACTTTGGAAGCTCGCCATACTTGTCCAATAATTTCTGAAACCCGTAGATTTCGATTAAAACCTTGTTGTGCAGTAGAACAGAATTGACAAGCTAAAGCACAACCTACTTGCGATGAAACACACAACGTTGCTCTGTCTTTTTCAGGAATATAAACACATTCAATTAATTGATTATTACCGACATCTAACGCCCATTTTATCGTACCGTCAGTGGAGCGTTGCTCTTCTGCGATCTCTGGAGCTTTAATTTCGGCAATTTTAGCTAACTGATCACGTAATTTTTTATTGATATCAGTCATTAATTCAAAATCATCATAGCCAAAATGATAAATCCATTTCATAACTTGATCAGCTCGGAATGGTTTTTCTCCTAAGCTCTTAAAAAATTCACGCAATTCTTGACGTGTGAAATTTAACAAATTGACCTTTTCCGTCGGTTGACTATTTGATAAAAAGGGATGATTAGGTAATTCAGTTTGAGTTGTTACATTATTTACTACAGTCATACGGCCTCGTTTTTACACATTACGGCAATAAAAAATATGAATAAAATTAAAAGGAGGATTATAATAGTTTTAAATTCATCTGGCTAATATAATTCTATTTTTTGAGATTTTAATAGCATGAAAAAATTTATTTTATTAATTCTAATTTTTACAACTTTTACGTCTATGGCTGATTCACTATCATTAAATAAATTAATTGGGCAATTTGATGAAAAAAAAGATGCTGATTTTATTTCGCTAGATTCTACAATTTTACCCGTGAATAAATCTGGTATGTATTTACAAAAAGAAGTAACCCAACAATTGATTAAAGCATATCAGGATTTTAAAAAGGTAAATCCTAACATTCCTTTTATTATAGTTAGTGCTACTCGGAATTATGATTATCAAAATCGTATTTGGCAAAATAAATGGAATACAATATTTGCAAAACTAAAAAATGAACAAAAAACAGCCGAAGAAATTTTAAAATACTCGTCAATGCCTGGAACTTCAAGACATCATTGGGGAACAGATGTTGATATTACGAGTGTTTCAAATGAATACTTTAAAAGCAATCCTCAAGGTAAAATTCTTTACCAGTGGTTACAAGACAATATGCCAAAATATGGCTTTTGCCAACCATTCAATAATGGAAGAAAAGGAGGTTACTTACCGGAAGAATGGCACTGGTCTTATCATCCAATATCTAAAAACTATTTAGCAAAATATAAAGATATATTTGATAAAGATTCACAATTAATTATTAATAAACTTAATTTTGTCGGACACAATAAAATCCAACTAAAGGAATTTATTAAAGAATATGTATTTGATATTAATTCAGAATGTTACTAATTAACCACGCCAATAGGGTAATTTAATTGTCATATTTAGACCTCGGCTTTCTCTATTTTTAGCCTGAATTGATCCATTATGCATTGTGATACTTTTACGTGCTATTGCTAGCCCTAATCCGTATCCTTTTCCTAATTGTGGCGATTGGATTCTGACAAAAGGCTCAAATATGCTAGATAATTTATGTACATCAACACCTGGACCATGATCACTCACAACTACTTGTAAATATTTACCCACCTCTTTTAAATGAATATCAATTTGCTGTTCTTTTTGTGAAAAACGAATAGCATTTCGGATAATATTCTCAATTGCTCGCCGAATTTGTTCAGAGTTTCCTTTAATTATTGAATGAATAATGGGTTCACATGTAAAATTGATAATTATATGTTGCGGTTCAGCCTCATATTTAGCATCATCAACAATAACACTTATTAACGCTTTTAAATCGAAATATTCATCTAACGAATTATTCATTTCAGCACGTGAATAATTTAATATTTCACCTATTAGTGCATCTAAACGTTGCGATTCAAGTTCAATTCGTGCAAGTGAATTATCAATATTTTGTTTATTCTGTTGCGCCAATCCAATTGCTAGTTGTAATCTTGCCAAAGGCGTTCTAAGTTCATGCGAGACATCATGTAATAAGACTTGTCTATCCGTAATTAGTATATCTAATTGTTCAACCATCGAATCAAAATCTTTAGCTAATTCACTAAGTTCATCATGACGTAATTTAAGATGTTCATAAAGTCTAACAGACAAATCACCTTGTGATACACGGAAAAAGCCTTGGCGTAAGAGTTTCATTGGCCGAGTGAGATTCCAAGCTAAAAATAAACTAAATAGTAAACCACCACTAATTCCCATTAAAAACATCGGAATAGGCAGGTTAAAAATAGAACCATTTGAATAATTTTTATTGTTATCTTTGAAAGTGATTAAATAAATAATACCATCCGGCGCTATGGCGGTTTTTTGATAGATAAAAGCACCATCTTTCAAATCATTAGATACAACTTTTATATGCTCATCCTGAGCATTAGATAGGGTAATGGAAAAACATAAACGTTCAGGTTCTGGTAAATGGGATATGAAATTAACTGCTTCACGTTCACCAGAAATTTGAAGCAATTGAGCTATCATTTCTACTTTGGTAGGAATGTGGTAATAGGTTTTTGCATAACGATTTTGAATATAAAAACTGAAACCAATCCAAGTCAATTGAAAAGTAAGATAAAAGATACCCCAAAATATGATAAGTATCTTCCAAAATAAACGTCTGTTCATCACACTTACTAATTATCTTATACGATAACCAACAGCTCTAATGGTTTCAATAGTTATTGCATCTCGAGTCAGTTGATGCAATTTTTGTCTAATATTACTAATGTGAACATCAACACTTCGATCATAAAGTTCTCGAGCTCGTCCTAATCCTTCTTCAGATAATTCTTCTTTCGTTACAACTCTATCGTTATTTTTAACAAGCAATGCTAATAAATTAAATTCAGTAGAAGTCAGTTCAATTGTAATATTTTTCCACATACATAACCTTTGTGGAATGTCTAATGTTAGATCATGGAATTGATATTTTTTATCATCAAGTTCTGCATAAGGTTGTTTATCATCCATTCGACGCAATACAGCTCTCAATCTAGCCAGTAATTCTCTCGGATAACATGGTTTAGGAATATAATCATCAGCTCCTAGCTCTAACCCTAGAACACGATCAATATTATCTCCTTTTGCAGTTAACATAATAACAGGAGTATTTAGTGATTGTCGGATATTTTTAAGAACATCAATACCGTTGAGATCAGGTAACATGATATCTAATATAATCGCTTTATATTCACCCGTAAGCGCTTCATTAATACCTTCTTGCCCTTGATGGACAACTTTAACTTTAAAACTTTCATTTGTTAAGTATTCACTTAGCATCTGAGACAGTTCAACATCATCATCAATTAGTAGAATATTAATCATAGCAATATAAGTAAATAATTATAGATAATCTATATTATCAGTTAGATACCAAAAATGTCAGTCATTTTTACTAAAATATTACATCATTCTGTTAATTATTATATATAAATCGCATATTTTTTGATAAAGATGTGAAGTAAAAACTGAATTAACAATAAATAAAGCAATTTCATTGTTATTCAAAAGTATATTAATAAGAGCCGGGAAATATTTTGAATGTTAAAGCAACTTCAATAAGATGATTTAAAAATTAAGTTTCTATAATTTATAAATAAATTAGTACAAGGACATCATTTATGATAATAATAAGGTAAGACTTAGACTTAAAATGAATATAAGATAAGTGTGGCATTGGAGTATTACATTATGAAAGGGTAAGGACTAATGGCTATGATGAACTAATCAGGAATCAGAATCTTAATCTTAATTTTAGTCTTATAAATTAAGATAGATATGGTTTAATGACAACAATATAACAGCAATAAAAAAACCCCATCCTTGCGGACGAGGTCGGTATTTTATAGTCTGGCGGTGACCTACTCTCACATGGGGTAACCCCCACACTACCATCGGCTCCACGGCGTTTCACTTCTGAGTTCGGCATGGGTCAGGTGGGACCACCGCAACATCGCCGCCAGACATATCCTGTCTAACTTCTCTAACTCTTCAGAACAAGCTCTTCTTTCCAAAAACAACTCCGAGTTGTAAGGTTAAGACTCTCGGCTCATTAGTATCAGTTAGCTCAATGTATCACTACACTTACACACCTGACCTATCATCGTCCTAGTCTCGAACGGACCTTACTGAATCTCTTCAGGGAAAACTCATCTCAAGGCTAGTTTCGTGCTTAGATGCTTTCAGCACTTATCTATTCCGCACGTAGCTACCGGGCAATGCAATCGGCATCACAACCCGAACACCAGCGGTGCGTTCACTTCGGTCCTCTCGTACTAGAAGCAAACCCTCTCAATTTTCCTACGCCCATGGCAGATAGGGACCGAACTGTCTCACGACGTTCTAAACCCAGCTCGCGTACCACTTTAAACGGCGAACAGCCGTACCCTTGGGACCTACTTCAGCCCCAGGATGTGATGAGCCGACATCGAGGTGCCAAACACCGCCGTCGATATGAACTCTTGGGCGGTATCAGCCTGTTATCCCCGGAGTACCTTTTATCCGTTGAGCGATGGCCCTTCCATTCAGAACCACCGGATCACTATGACCTACTTTCGTACCTGCTCGAGCCGTCACTCTCGCAGTCAAGCTAGCTTTTGCCATTGCACTAACCTCCTGATGTCCGACCAGGATTAGCTAACCTTCGTGCTCCTCCGTTACTCTTTGGGAGGAGACCGCCCCAGTCAAACTACCCACCAGACAGTGTCCCTTGCCTCGATTCAGAAGCATAGGTTAGAACATCAAACATTAAAGGGTGGTATTTCAAGGTCGACTCCATGCATACTGGCGTACACAATTCTCAGTCTCCCACCTATCCTACACATTAAGGCTCAATGTTCACTGTCAAGCTATAGTAAAGGTTCACGGGGTCTTTCCGTCTTGCCACGGGTACACCGCATCTTCACGGCAATTTCAATTTCACTGAGTCTCGGGTGGAGACAGCCTGGCCATCATTACGCCATTCGTGCAGGTCGGAACTTACCCGACAAGGAATTTCGCTACCTTAGGACCGTTATAGTTACGGCCGCCGTTTACTGGGGCTTCGATCAAGAGCTTCTGCTTGCGCATAACCCCATCAATTAACCTTCCAGCACCGGGCAGGCGTCACACCGTATACGTCCACTTTCGTGTTTGCACAGTGCTGTGTTTTTATTAAACAGTTGCAGCCAGCTGGTATCTTCGACTGATTTCACCTACATCCGCATGGGATTTCAATTACCATCAGCGTGCCTTCTCCCGAAGTTACGGCACCATTTTGCCTAGTTCCTTCACCCGAGTTCTCTCAAGCGCCTTAGTATTCTCTACCTGACCACCTGTGTCGGTTTCGGGTACGATTACATATAACCTGATGCTTAGAGGTTTTTCCTGGAAGCATGGCATCAATTACTCCGCCACCTTAGTGACTCGTCATCACGCCTCAGGGTTTCAGTGACCGGATTTGCCTAATCACACCCCTACACGCTTAACCCATTATCCAATATATGGTAAACCTAGCCTTCTCCGTCACCCCATCGCAGTTATATCTAGTACGGGAATATTAACCCGTTTCCCATCAGCTACGCATCTCTGCCTCGCCTTAGGGGTCGACTCACCCTGCCCCGATTAACGTTGGACAGGAACCCTTGGTCTTCCGGCGAGCGGGCTTTTCACCCGCTTTATCGTTACTTATGTCAGCATTCGCACTTCTGATACCTCCAGCACCCCTCTCAGGATACCTTCACAGGCTTACAGAACGCTCCCCTACCCAATATGCTTTCGCATACTGCCGCAGCTTCGGTGCATAGTTTTAGCCCCGTTACATCTTCCGCGCAGGCCGACTCGACTAGTGAGCTATTACGCTTTCTTTAAATGGTGGCTGCTTCTAAGCCAACATCCTAGCTGTCTAAGCCTTCCCACTTCGTTTCCCACTTAACTATGACTTGGGGACCTTAGCTGGCGGTCTGGGTTGTTTCCCTCTTCACGACGAACGTTAGCACCCGCCGTGTGTCTCCCATGCTCGAACTTGTCAGTATTCGGAGTTTGCATCGGGTTGGTAAGCCGGGATGGCCCCCTAGCCGAAACAGTGCTCTACCCCCAACAGTTATACATGAGGCGCTACCTAAATAGCTTTCGGGGAGAACCAGCTATCTCCCGGTTTGATTGGCCTTTCACCCCCAGCCACAGGTCATCCGCTAATTTTTCAACATTAGTCGGTTCGGTCCTCCAGTTAGTGTTAACCAACCTTCAACCTGCCCATGGCTAGATCACCGGGTTTCGGGTCTATACCCTGCAACTTAACGCACAGTTAATACTCGGTTTCCCTTCGGCTCCCCTATTCGGTTAACCTCGCTACAGAATATAAGTCGCTGACCCATTATACAAAAGGTACGCAGTCACTATTACCCAATGGTAACAGCTCCCACTGATTGTACGTACACGGTTTCAGGTTCTATTTCACTCCCCTCGCCGGGGTTCTTTTCGCCTTTCCCTCACGGTACTGGTTCACTATCGGTCAATCAGGAGTATTTAGCCTTGGAGGATGGTCCCCCCATCTTCAGACAGGATATCACGTGTCCCGCCCTACTCTTCAAGCTTTCACATATTTAGTCTTCGTGTACGGGACTATCACCCTCTATCGTCTAACTTTCCAGATAATTCCACTAACTCTATATGCTTCCCACTTTGGGCTCCTCCCGGTTCGCTCGCCGCTACTTCGGGAATCTCGGTTGATTTCTTTTCCTCGGGGTACTTAGATGTTTCAGTTCTCCCGGTTCGCCTCATATGACTATGTATTCATCATATGATAATGCAGTTACCTGCATTGGGTTTCCCCATTCGGACATCGACGGCTATTGCGCTTTTTATCAGCTTACCGTCGCTTTTCGCAGATTAACACGTCCTTCATCGCCTCTGATTGCCTAGGCATCCACCGTGTACGCTTAATTTCTTAACCTTACAACTCACAGTTGTCTCTGGTTTTCTTTTACGCTTTCTTCTCTTATCATATCTTCACCACATAAATTCATTCATGCAGTTACAATATCATTCGAGAACTCGTTTCTTTCAGCTTGTTCCTACTTGTTAAAGAGCTTTATCTCTCTATTCACTTATCAGTAAATACAAAGATAATTTATTGAGAGAATAAATAATGGTGGAGCTAAGCGGGATCGAACCGCTGGCCTCCTGCGTGCAAGGCAGGCGCTCTCCCAGCTGAGCTATAGCCCCATCTATCTTCACTTCATCACTTCTACCAATTCGATTCGACACCAACTTCGCAGGAATACAAACCTCTTCTCAGCAGAGCTTTTCTCAAATTGGTGGGTCTGAGTGGACTTGAACCACCGACCTCACCCTTATCAGGGGTGCGCTCTAACCACCTGAGCTACAGACCCAATAAAGTGCTTCTCTCTTCATAACAAACAATCTGTGTGAACACTGCCAGGCGCTTCGTAAGGAGGTGATCCAACCGCAGGTTCCCCTACGGTTACCTTGTTACGACTTCACCCCAGTCATGAATCACACCGTGGTAAACGCCCCCCTTGCGGTTAAGCTATCTACTTCTGGTGCAACCCACTCCCATGGTGTGACGGGCGGTGTGTACAAGGCCCGGGAACGTATTCACCGTGACATTCTGATTCACGATTACTAGCGATTCCGACTTCATGGAGTCGAGTTGCAGACTCCAATCCGGACTTAGACGTACTTTAGGAGGTCCGCTCCAGCTCGCACCTTCGCTTCCCTTTGTATACGCCATTGTAGCACGTGTGTAGCCCTGGTCGTAAGGGCCATGATGACTTGACGTCGTCCCCACCTTCCTCCGTTTTATCAACGGCAGTCTCCTTTGAGTTCCCGACCTAATCGCTGGCAACAAAGGATAAGGGTTGCGCTCGTTGCGGGACTTAACCCAACATTTCACAACACGAGCTGACGACAGCCATGCAGCACCTGTCTCACAGTTCCCGAAGGCACTCCCTCATCTCTGAAAGATTCTGTGGATGTCAAGACCAGGTAAGGTTCTTCGCGTTGCATCGAATTAAACCACATGCTCCACCGCTTGTGCGGGCCCCCGTCAATTCATTTGAGTTTTAACCTTGCGGCCGTACTCCCCAGGCGGTCGATTTATCGCGTTAGCTTCGGAGCCCATCACTCTAGGCAACAAACTCCAAATCGACATCGTTTACAGCGTGGACTACCAGGGTATCTAATCCTGTTTGCTCCCCACGCTTTCGCATCTCAGCGTCAGTATCTGTCCAGAAGGCCGCCTTCGCCACCGGTATTCCTCCACATCTCTACGCATTTCACCGCTACACGTGGAATTCTACCTCCCTCTACAGTACTCCAGATCACCAGTTTTAAATGCTATTCTCAGGTTGAGCCCGAGGCTTTCACACCTAACTTAATCATCCGCCTACATGCCCTTTACGCCCAGTCATTCCGATTAACGCTCGCACCCTCCGTATTACCGCGGCTGCTGGCACGGAGTTAGCCGGTGCTTCTTCTGTAACTAACGTCAATTATATGTGCTTATCCCACACATAACTTCCTCATCACCGAAAGTACTTTACAACCCTAAGGCCTTCTTCATACACGCGGCATGGCTGCATCAGGGTTTCCCCCATTGTGCAATATTCCCCACTGCTGCCTCCCGTAGGAGTCTGGACCGTGTCTCAGTTCCAGTGTGGCTGGTCATCCTCTCAGACCAGCTAGAGATCGTCGCCTTGGTGAGCCTTTACCCCACCAACTAGCTAATCTCATATGGGTTCATCAAATGGCAAGTGCCCGAAAGCACCCTTTGGTCTCGCGACATTATTCGGTATTAGCAGTCGTTTCCAACTGTTGTCCCAATCCATTCGGCAGATCCCCATACATTACTCACCCGTCCGCCACTCGTCATCAAGTGCAAGCACTCATGTTACCGTTCGACTTGCATGTGTTAAGCCTGCCGCCAGCGTTCAATCTGAGCCATGATCAAACTCTTCAATTTAAAGTTTGATGCTCAATAACTGTCTCTGACATATTCAAATGAATCTTCAGTGTCACTTATTAAGACTTGATTTCTTTTAAGTCCGTAGACTTTAATTCTTTGTCCTAACAGTGCCCACACAGATTGTCTGTTATTTACTTTTTAAAGAGCTGACAGTTTTTTCCGTTTCGGCTTACTGTCTCAAGGGTTGCGTATACTACGCTACCTCTTATTTCATGTCAAGAAGTTTTTTAACTTTTTTTAAAAACTTTCTTCACTTCACTTTGCAACCTTGACTTTCTTTTCGTTCGTCTCAATCGCTAAGTGAGTTGGGCATTATAGAGAACTTTTTCTTTTTAGCAAGCATAAAATGTCATTTTATTTTCAGTCGCGCAATCTTTAATCATGACTAAATATTAACTAATTGATATTTAATAAGATCATACTTTTTTAAGCTCTCAAGAGTTTTATCTACCTGAGGATTAAATAATGTACTGATAACAGTATGACTCATTTGATTCTTATCATTAATAAGTGCTAAGTCATAATTATCCTTTAATAAATAATGAACTCTAGATGCAATGGCATGACCTGAATCAATAAAAGTAGAGAGCGGAAAAATCTCTTGGAGCTCATCTTTAATAAATGGATAATGCGTACATCCTAAAACAATAGTATCTGGAACAACTGTTAATTGTAACCATGGTTGCATGAGCATATTTAGTTTTTCTTTATCAACGGCAATACCTTGTAATTTAGCCTCAGCAATCATTGCTAATTCCGACACACCTAGCAACTCTATATGAAATCCCTGAGCAAATTCATTTATTAGATTGTAAGTATATTGTCTTTGAACCGTTGCTTTCGTTGCCAGTAAACCTATACATTTATTCTGAGTGATTAAAGTAGCAGGTTTAATTGCTGGCACCACACCCACAATTGGAATTAAAAATGATTGCCGCAATGAAGGTAAACATATAGTACTAGCTGTATTACACGCAATTACAATCAAATCAAAGGAATAAAGTTTTAATGCTGCAGCAATAACTTTATTTACCCTTTCGACTAGAAATTCACTTGATTTATCGCCATAAGGAAACGCCTGATTATCAAATAAATAAAAATAATTTGCACTTGGGATTTTTTGCCGAACTTCATTATAGACTGATATTCCACCAATGCCTGAATCAAAAATAAGTATATTAGGTGTTCGATTCATGACATCATCCTGCTTATCTTGATTAACATAAAACAACATAAAAAAATGGATATGATATGGTATATGCTAAGCAAAATCTGATTTATTGCAAGATATCACTGAATGAATAATCTATTTTTAATGTTCGGAACCAACCAGATATTAAAGAAAATCGTTATAAAAATTGATATTTAATAGCATCTAGTTGTTCAACACATTAATAAAATCCATACATTAATTTTAATAAAATTAACTGGCTTTTTAGTAGTGAGTTGATTAGAATAGCCGTCTAGACGCTCAAACTGCTAGATAGATAATTAAAAATTAAAATCTTTCTATGCATCTAACTCAGTATTTAGGAGAGTATAAATGTCAGAATTCTTATTTACCTCTGAATCTGTTTCAGAGGGTCATCCGGATAAAATAGCCGATCAAATCTCGGATGCTGTGCTTGATGCCATTTTAAAGCAAGACCCTAAAGCACGTGTAGCTTGTGAAACGTATGTTAAAACAGGAATGGCCTTAGTCGGAGGTGAAATTACCACTTCTGCATGGATTGATATTGAAGAATTAACTAGAAAAACTATTCAAGATATTGGTTACACTAGTTCTGAAATGGGATTTGATGCCCGTTCTTGTGCGGTATTAAATGTTATTGGTAAACAATCTCCTGATATTAATCAAGGCGTTGACCGTTCGAATCCATTAGATCAAGGTGCAGGTGATCAAGGAATTATGTTTGGCTATGCAACAAATGAAATGCCAAATTTAATGCCTGCTGCCATTACCTTTGCTCATGAACTAATGAAACGTCAAGCCTTAGTTCGTAAGAATGGATTATTACCGTGGTTAAGACCAGACGCAAAGAGCCAAATTACTTTAATATATGAAGATAATAAAATTAAAGGGATTGATGCTATCGTATTATCAACACAACATGCTGAAGAAATCTCACTTGATGTGTTAAAAGAAGCAGTAATGGAAGAAATTATTAAACCTGTGTTACCAGCTGAATGGTTAACCTCTCGTACCAAATATTTTATCAATCCTACTGGACGATTTGTCATTGGCGGTCCTATGGGAGACTGTGGTTTAACAGGTCGTAAAATTATTGTTGATACTTATGGCGGAGCAGCTCGTCACGGTGGTGGTGCGTTCTCAGGCAAAGATCCATCAAAAGTAGATCGTTCAGCAGCTTATGCTGCCAGATATGTTGCTAAAAATATTGTCGCAGCTGGATTGGCAGATCGTTGTGAATTACAAATTTCGTATGCAATTGGTATTGCCGAACCAACTTCTATATATATTAATACCTTTGGTACGGAGAAAGTTTCTCACCGAACTATTGTTGAATTAGTCAAAGAGTTTTTTGATTTACGTCCTTATGGTTTAATTAATATGTTAAATCTGATTCAACCTATCTACCAAAAAACAGCATCATACGGACACTTTGGGCGCGATGAATTCCCTTGGGAAAGTATTGATAAAGCTGAACTGTTGCGCGATGCAGCTAACCTAAAATAATTGCCTAAGCTTTCACGGTACAACCGTGAAAGTTTTCTTCTAATAATGCAACAAATTAATCATTCCAGAATACCGATTCGACTTCAGAATCAAGTTTTATCTTGTTTAAGACAATATTTATCACTTGCAAATCAGTTTTTTCATACTGAATTCTTTGAGCCTAAAATAGAATATAAAAACAAAGGTAGTATAGCTGGTAGTGCTTTATTGAATAAGTGGCAGATTCAACTTAATCGTTCAATGTTAATAGAAAATCAACTACTTTTCATCAATGAAGTTATTCCTCATGAACTAGCACACTTAATTACTTTTAAACAATATGGCCGAGTTAAACCGCATGGCCCAGAGTGGCAATATGTAATGATGACGGTTTTTAACTGTCAACCCAAACGAACTCATCGTTTTGTACTCCCCTCAACAATTCAGAAAAAAAGATATCGTTATACTTGTCAATGCCAAACACATTTATTAACTACTATTAGGCATAATCGTATTCAAAACCAACATGCTAAATATTTCTGTAAATCGTGTCATGCATTATTACAACTTGATAAAAATGATTCCAATAATCCACAATAATGCTTTATACTTTATTGTCAAAACCATTCATATATTTTTATCAAATATCATTAACCTAAAATGAATTACACATATCTTGTAAAAACCATTTTTAGTTAAATGTATTGCTATAAAACCCAACTACAAATGAGATTAAGATGTTAAGTTACCGTCACAGCTTTCATGCTGGCAATCATGCTGATGTACTAAAACACACTGTTCTTACACTGTGTATCAATTATTTGAAAGAAAAAGATAAACCTTTTTTATATCTCGACACTCATTCTGGAGCTGGTCGTTACTTATTACAAAGTGAACACGCAGAAAAAACAGCAGAATATCAGACAGGGATCGGCCGTATCTGGCAACAAGAAACACTTCCAGAATTACTTACCCCCTATCTATCCGTTCTTAAATATTATAACCGTACAGAAACATTAAAATATTATCCAGGATCTCCCTTAATCGCTAAGCAATTACTCAGGGACCAAGATAAATTAAATTTAACTGAAATTCATTCAACAGACTATCCATTATTAAGACAAGAGTTTCTTAAAGATAAACGCGCAAAAGTCCTAAGAGAAGATGGTTTTCAACAATTAAAATCCAAACTTCCGCCACAATCGCGTCGTGGCATTATTCTAATTGATCCTTCATATGAGATTAAAGAAGACTATCAAAAAATACCGAAAGCTTTACTTGAAGGCTACAAACGTTTTTCAACAGGTATTTATTTAATTTGGTATCCGGTCGTTAATCGAACTCAATCACAAAGAATGATTAATCAAATTGTTGAATCAGGTATTAAAAATATTTTACAAATTGAATTAGCTGTTCAACCAGATAATAACCAGAAAGGAATGACCGCATCAGGTATGATTGTTATTAATCCACCGTGGAAATTACAGCAAGAAATGAAGGAGCTACTTCCTTGGCTAAGTCAGCAAATTGATCCTAATAATATTGGTCATCATATAATCAAGCAATTAGTCAACGAATAAAAAAGATTAATTATTTATTGGGCATTGATAGTTAAATTCTATCGCTTTGTTTTTATATTCTCACTTTTTTTATTGCCCTTTTTATGAGAAGCTTTAAAAATTATTAACTACAGGATTTAGATAATGACAATTCAACATTATGATTATATTGCTATCGGTGGTGGTAGTGGAGGTATCGCCTCAATTAATCGAGCAGCTTCTTATGGTAAAAAATGCGCTATCATTGAAGCTAAAGAATTAGGTGGTACTTGTGTTAACGTTGGCTGTGTTCCCAAAAAAATAATGTGGTACGGTGCACAAATTGCTGAAGCGATCAAAAATTATGGACCCGATTATGGTTTTAGTACTGAAATCAAACAATTTAGTTGGCAAAAATTAATTGAGAGTCGTTCAGCTTACATTGATCGAGTTCATCAATCGTATGATCGGGTATTAAGTAACAACAATGTTGATGTAATTAGAGGATATGCCAAATTTCTCAATGCAAAAACACTAGAAGTAAACGGTAAACAATATACCGCAGATCATATTTTAATTGCAGTCGGTGGTAAACCAACTATTCCAAATATTCCTGGAGCTGAATATGGAATCACTTCTGACGGTTTTTTTGCATTATCAGAACAACCTAAACGTGTAGCAGTAGTTGGCGCCGGTTATATTGCTTGTGAAATTGCAGGTGTATTACATGCTTTAGGTAGTGAAACGCATCAATTTATTCGCCGAGATACACCGTTACGTACTTTTGATCCATTGATTATTAATACATTAACGGAAATTATTCAAAACGAAGGATATCAACTTCATACTCAATCCATTCCAACTGCGGTAAACAAAAATAACGATGGCTCATTAACTTTATCGTTGCAAAATGGCGAACAATATGAAGTTGATTGTTTAATTTGGGCTATTGGACGTCAACCGGCTACGGATGGACTTAATCTTGAATCAACTGGTATTGAACTCACTGAAAAAGGCTTTATTAAAGTAGATAAATTCCAAAATACGAATATAAAAGGCATTTATTCAGTCGGAGACGATACTGAAGCAGCAGCGCTTACCCCTGTTGCAGTGGCAGCAGGTAGAAGACTTTCTGAACGTTTATTTAATAATAAACCAGAAGAACATCTAGATTATACTAATATTCCAACAGTTGTTTTTACTCATCCACCAATAGGCACCGTTGGGCTAACTGAACCACAAGCTATTTATGCTTATGGTAGGGAGAATGTCAAAATTTATCAGTCAACATTCACCGCTATGTATACTGCTGTAACACAACATCGTCAACCTTGTAAAATGAAACTCGTTTGTGCAGGTGAAGATGAAAAAATTGTTGGTATTCATGGGATTGGTTATGGTATGGACGAAATTCTACAAGGATTTGCAGTTGCTCTAAAAATGGGTGCAACCAAAAAGGATTTTGATAATACTATTGCAATACATCCAACCGCTGCCGAAGAATTTGTTACTATGCGTTAATACATCATGTATTTAATAAGCCAATCTAAAATGACATAGATTGGCTTAATTCGCTAATATACTCTAAATTATTCTTTCTTTTTCAAGATAAGTGTTTCAACGCTAAGTATCTTATCTAAGCGTATTAGTGGTTAATTAAATTATCGACTAATGAAATTTTTATAAAGTGCCTTCTCAAAATTAATAATCGCCGTGTTATTTGGTTCATTATTATCTTTAATATAACTATAACCAGTAATAAATTGCACAAATGCAATATATTTATTTTCTTTAAGTTTGATAAAACCTGCCAAATTATAATTGCCTTCCAAGTAGCCAGTTTTAGCATATATAGTTGATTTAAAATCACTACTTGTAAAACTCCTACGATATTGCAGCGTCCCATCAACTCCTGCAATAGGGAGCTTTTCAATTAGATGCAATGTTTCATCATTGGCAGCGATAAATTGTAAAACTGACATAAGTTTATCCGCATCTATGAGATTTAAACGTGATAAACCAGATCCATCATTTAAAACAGCATTACCTAAATCAATATTAGCTTTACTAAGTAAAATAGCTTTAGTTGCATCACTCGCACTTTTCCATGTTCCTGGAACCTTGAAATAATGAGCACCAATGGTTCTAAATATCGTATCTGCAATTAAATTATTCGATTTTTTTAACATTACAGTTAACAGTTCTGACAATGGCTCTGATTGATTAATAGCTAAAGGAACCAAGTTTTTCTGAATTGTTTTTTTTGTTTCAATCATTTTACCGGTAAATTGAATCTTTTTCGTAACAAGTTGAGATTTCAAAATACGACTAAAATAATCAAGGTTATCCATTACAGCGAATTTAAAATAGCTTTTATCCTTATTTTGCTTGATACATCCGGTTAAATGATAATGATTTTTTTCAAGGCTAATAATATCTAACTCGCAATATTTATCTTCAAATGCTTGCGAATTCTTAGCAATTGTCCGTACATCACTTGTTAACTTAATTGGATAGAGTGATGATACAGATGTTGTTGCTTTGTCACCAACTTTTTTACCCGGTAAGATTCCGGCATAAAAGTAATTCTGATCAATAATAATTGCCGATGGTGCCGTATTATATGACGCAGTTAAATTATTCCATGACCAACCTGAAGCTTTATCATGTCCTTTAAAAATAGATGTATCAATAATGATATTGCCATTAATCTTATCAATACCTTTTAATTTCAAAACAGTCAGCATTTCATCAAGTTGTGTACGCGTAAAAGTGGGATCACCACTCATTTGTATGATCAAATTGCCTTTTAATTGTCTATTAATAATTTTACCATCAGTTTGCATGCGAGTAATAAAACGAAAATCCTTTCCTAAGAATAATTGAGCCGTTAAAGCCGTAATTAACTTCTGCACGCTTGCTGGCTGCATAAACTGATGATTTTGATAAGCAATAATTGTTGTAGGATTTTTCTCGACTGATTGCACCAATATTGAAATATCAGTGCCTTTAGGTAACAACGGTAAATATGGAGCTAACTTCGCTTTATCATCGGCAAAACTATAAGTGGCGATGAAATACATCATTAGCATGATGAGTACTCGTCTCATTTTCATGTCTAAATTAGGATTAGTATAAATATAATATTACAAATTATTCGACAAAGCCAAACGGTATTAACGATTCAATAATGATACATTAATTGAATAACGATATCAAAATCAACAAATTATCAAATAAAGTATCACTATTGAGTCAAATTATTATAACGATCAGACAATTTAGTAGCAACGTTAATCAAAAGGTAATATTACGCCACCACGTTCAGTACGTATAACTAATTCAGAAGCAACTAATGATTTTGCTTGTCCAATTTTACAAATATCACCTTCTGATACTTGCCCGTCAATAATTTTACCGTAGCTTAAAACACTTGTGACATTGGTTACAGCCAATTTACCCACCTGAGTTTGTTCGTATCCTAAGACACTATTTGTGTAGCCATCTTTCAACTTTTCCCCGATGCGGATAACATCACATTCAGTATCAACCGGCAGAGGTTGATCTAAAATGATCTGATTATTATCAGCCTTCAAAATACGAATAGGATAAATTTCGTTAAGTACCTCACGCTTCATCAAATCCGCGATCTTAGCGAAAGTATTATTAATCGTAGTCGATAAACTTTCGCTATTAGTAGTACTTTTTAATTGATAACGTAAAGAACGGCCCAAAACAATTTTATTAGTTTTTGCGTCAATAATTTGATACAACACCGTTGTTGAAACCTGTTTCTCTTCAACGCCCTGACCTGTAGCTTTTAATATACGCACGGTCTCATCTGTATCAAGTTGAGTTAACGTACTTTTCAGATAAAATTCAGATTGAGTAATACCATTAGAATCTACCTCACTACTTTCATTTGATTGAGAATCGTTACTATGTTTATTAGCTAAGATCTCAAATCGCTGAGAATTGTGCAATGCTGTTGCGATTTCATGAGTAATGGTTTCAGAAAGTAAATCTGATGAAATAGGCAATTGATATTGGTTACTTAAATTAACTTGTGTAGGTAACACAACCATTTTATAACGTTCAATTTGTTTTTCACCTAAACCATTTTCATAAAGCGCTACTTGATTATCCATATCAGCTGCAACATTGCTAATTATTTGTTGATCTTCGTTAGAAGTAGACTGTTTTTCTGATTGTGAACTACATGCTGATAAGATGAATATCGCTATTAGTCCAAACTTTAGTTTTATTAATCTATTCATAGTCATCTAACCCAATTACCATACAGTTGATTTATTGCTGCCTAACTTACGTACAACACTCTCATTTTCCCAATAAGCTAAACCACTTTTAATATCAGTTAAAGTCAGTTGTAAATAATATTCGACTAACTGTTTATTCTTACCAGTACGCGCAATACGCTGCACTATTTTCCCTGTTAAAGAGAAATCAGGCGCATATAAAGTCCCTTTACCTGCAATAGTATCTTTCTTGAATTCATCATTATCACGCAATTCGCGTACGTCATAAATTAGATCATCAACATTATTACTATTACCAGCAATAGCTGTCGTAATCACAGCCTTTCCTGATTGCAACATTCCGATGCGGATTTTTTTCACAAGCATATCGGTATCAATACGAATAGTGGTATCATTAATAATCTTACCGATTGCTACCACATAGCGCCCACCACCCGGTTTATTTAATGCATTACTAGAAATTAATGAATTGAGTGATTCCTGTGCTGCTTGTTCAAAATCTTGGCTATCTAAACCTAAAGTAACCGCATCTTCAGCATTATCCTTCGTGACATACTCTATATTCGAAGAGCACCCCGTTAATGCTAATATGAATCCCAACGATAAAGCGGTTAGAATTTTATTTAGTGATATTGTAGCTTTCATTATTTATATCCTCGTTAATTGTATTTAGGATTCTTTTGGATAATATGAACTTTAAAGTGCTCAATAATATCCGATTTTATGTAGATTATTGCATCACGATCCTTCGATAAGGATGACACAGTTGTTAAGATCGAACCGTCTGGTTTATAAATATTAATTGGTTGATTAGGTATTTCCATTCTGGCGATTTGAAAATTTTTAGGTAATGATCGCCATTGTCGGATATCTGCACCACTAGTGAGCGTTTGATAAAGAAAGCCTAACCATTTACCACCATATTCTTCTAGATTCTCCTCAAGTAAATATTGAATACCAACATTGTTAATCATATTAAGCATGGCTTCAGTATAAATTGCTGGTAGTTTTTTATTAAATTCAAGCTGAATAATACTATCCATATCAGCAATTTCCGTTGTTTTCTGTTTATTCAATAATAAATATGGATAGGAGCTAGTGCGTTTTTCAATCGTCGGTAAACTAATTTGCGCAGAAACAATTTTATCTGTAAAAAAGTATGCTGGAAACTGGTAAGTAAATGATGTTTTTATCATGCCTAAACCATTTTCATAGATAAGCCATACATAATGTTGTTTATTTGGAGAATTTCTCTCGGTTAATATTAAATCCTGTTTAACTTGTCGCTGATTAGGTAACATGCGCAAAGTTTGTTTAAATAGCTCCCCAGCTTTAGCGTAATCATGATCCAAATAGAAAAATAATGCACTCATATAAGTTGCAAATGGATTAATAAAATCTGGATAAATTATCGCTGGCGTAATATCACCATAATAATCAGGAATTTCAGAGGAATGAGTTGGAAGTGTCATCACTTCTGAACGAGCGCTTGAACGATTAAATTCAAGATAAGCCTCATTGATCTCTTTTTGAAAATACTCGCTTGCTCGCCTTTGCCGATCAAGCGCTCGATTAAATTCAACACGAGCATTATCAAAATCATCTAACAACATGAAGTCTAATCCTTTATAGACATTCATCATGATTTTCTCATAATTCTCGCCATTATAATCATTTATATTATTATTGATTAGGATTGACAGAAAAGAACGCTCAACACCTTTAATATCAAGCTCCAATTCCTGTTTTTTAAAAATGGCCTCTGCTTTATCAAAAAATTTAATACTTTTCCGATAATCACCACAATGATAAGCAAGTGATCCACCATTTAGTGACCATAAAAGTGGATCACTCTTTATATATTCTTTCACGTCTGAATATTGACAATCATCAGTAATTACTTGTTTTTCGTATTGATTTAAAATTTCTTCATTATCCCTAAACATACTACAACCGTTTAAAATCAATACTGTAAAAACCACGACAAGGCTATTTATAAATTTCTTCATCAATTATTATGATTTGTTGTTATCATAGTCGAATAATCATATCAAAAATAACAATCATAAAAATGCTGATAAGCATAAATTGTTTAAATTTTATTAAGCTTAGCATAAAAGAAACCATCGCCCTCCTCTTCTGATGGAAGATATTGTATAACTGGTTCAACTAATTTCGCATCATTTGTCTCTTTTAAGAAACGCTCAATTTGTAAAGAATTCTCTTCAGGCAAAATCGAACAAGTCGCATAAACCAATGTTCCCCCAACTTTAAGATAGGACCAAATATTTACCAATATTTGATATTGCAATTTAGCAAGTTCGCTAATATCACTATCACGACGTAACCATTTAATATCTGGATGACGACGAATAACACCTGTTGCAGAACAAGGCGCATCTAATAATATACGATCAAATTTTTTCCCCTTAGCCCATTGCTCTGGTTTTACCCCATCGCCAACAATAACGTCTGCATTTAACTTCAGACGACTAAGATTTTCATTTATTCGTTTTACGCGCTCAGAATCAATATCGACAGCTAACACATTCGCTTGTGGTGCCAATTCAAGAATATGAGTGGTTTTTCCGCCTGGTGCGGCACATAAATCTAAAATCGCTTCACCATTTTGTGGATCAAGCAAATATGCAGCATGCTGAGCAGATCTATCTTGTACAGTCACGACACCTTCTGTGAACTTAGGTAACTTATTTATCGCTACAGGTACGTCTAACCGTAATGCTGTTGGTAATTTAACATCGATAGTCGATGTAATACCATGCTGTAATAATAAAGTTTGATAGTCTTGGGCGGAATAATGCTGCTGATTGACTCTTAACCACATAGGTGGCTTTTGGTTATTATTATCAATAATAGCTTGCCATTGATCTGGATAAGCATGCTTAATTCGTTTAATAAACCAACTGGGATGTAAAGTTGTATTACCTTTTGCCAAAAATTGTTGTTTTAGTGCATCCTGTTCGCGTAAGAAAGAACGCAAAACACCATTAACCAGTCCTTTTAAAGCGGTCTTTCTAAAAGATATGACGCCATTAACTGTATCACCGACAGATGCATGTTCAGGCACTCGGGTATAAACAATTTGATAAATCCCAACCATCAACAAATAATGAATAATGCGATTCTTACCCGTTAGCGGTTTTACCATTAAAGATTGAATATAAAACTCAATTTCAGGAAGTACACGCATAATTCCAAAACAGATTTCTTGCACTAAAGCACGATCTTTATCATTGAGCTTATTAGTGCACTGTACTAAAGCATTACTTAAAGAAACACCTTTATCCAATACATCGAAAACGACTTGACTACAAATTGCCCGTAAATTGTAAGATTTAGATTGTGATTTAAAAACCATTGCTAACAGCTACCATAATAAAAATTGCCATAAGCATAACTTAATCCACTTTGCTGTAAAGTCATTTTATTGTTAAAACAATTTTAAAGAAGCTTAAATCAAGCCCGATTGATAAATCTATACAATATTTAATCTATTTGAAATCAAAAAATAATCATATTGCTATTTTTCAATCAATCGAATCATTTTTTTATAAATTAATGCAAAAAGGGGATTGACGAAACAAAGCTTATCATGTTTAATATGCATCCATTGTTGCCCGGATAGCTCAGTCGGTAGAGCAGGGGATTGAAAATCCCCGTGTCCGTGGTTCGATTCCGCGTCCGGGCACCAATTCCAAAAAAGACACCAGCTTAAAGCTGGTTTTTTTATGTCTAAAGCCTTTTCAAAGCCACCTTTCAATGAGTTCTCTTTGTCAATCGTAATCAACTAAAATTACTCTACACCAAGTGCGAAATCATATATAAAACGGTATACAAACAGTTTTATATTAGTGTATATTCTAAAAATATTGTTAATCTCTTTATTTTGAATACTTAAAAGAACTTGCTTTTACCTAATTTATTCGGAGCTGGTTTTATAATATTCACTAATTAATACTCCCAATAAATAATGTTGGCTATATTGGTATATGATATAATAATTGGTTAAGTTATTATTTTATTTTTATATCAAATGATGAATTACTTAACTAAAATTGATAATAACGAGGCGTTGACCAAAAAATTGAGTAGTGAAAGCGTTTTAGGTAAAAGCAATTGTTAATGATTTAAATACAATGAATTGAATTGTCGATAAGCTGTTAAAACCCCCAGTGCATATAAAGAGTATTGATAGATTTTTAGTAGCTTCATCAGTATGATTATTATAGCAAGTTAACTTAACAGTGCTATAGTTTAAAGTAATCTAATATTCACACTATTTTGATTAAACAGCTAGTCATCACTTATCTTGTTAATGTGTTTATCTTGAGTGAAATTTGGACTTGACAGCATAAGAGGTATAATGCATTAAACTATTTAAATATTTTCTAATAATAGTTTTAGATGTGAGATGATTCATAAGAGAAAAATAAATGGTCAATCAAAATCCAGAACAAAAATCCCGAGATCAAATAGACGCATTGCTCGCGCAAGCGGGGTGGATCGTACAAGACAAGAAAAAAATCAATTTTTCCGTATCTAGAGGGGTTGCCGTTCGCGAGTATCAGACTGACGTAGGCCCTGCTGATTATGTGCTATTTGTCGATAAACAAGCAGTCGGTGTGATTGAGGCTAAACCCGAAGTCTGGGGCGAGAAGATTACTACGGTTGAAGAGCAATCTCAAGGGTATGCTAGCGCCACATTGAAATGGGTCAAAAATAGTCAACCGTTGCGTTTTGTCTATGAAAGTACTGGCATCATAACTCGCTTTACAGATGGATTAGACCCGCATCCACGCTCTCGTGAAGTGTTTAACTTCCACCGTCCGGAAACCCTCGCCAAGTGGAGCAAAGATTCTAAAAGCCTGCGAGGCCGTCTGCAAGATTTCCCTGTTCTGCTAAAAAACGGTCTACGTGATTGCCAAATTACAGCCATCACCAATCTTGAAGAATCTTTCAAACAAGACAAGCCCCGTGCACTGATACAGATGGCTACTGGCTCTGGGAAAACTTTTACCGCAATTACTGCTAGTTATCGCCTGTTACGCGAGCCCGTAAGCGCAAACCGAATTCTGTTTCTGGTGGATACGAAAAACCTTGGAGAACAAGCTGAACAAGAGTTTATGAGCTTTGTGCCGAACGACGATAACCGAAAATTTACCGAACTTTACACAGTTCAGAGATTAAAAAACCAAAATATTGCCAAAGATGCTCAAGTTTGTATCAGTACCATCCAACGTATATACTCAATTTTAAAAGATGAGGTTCTGGACGAATCACTCGAGGAACAAAACCCAGCGGAACAATTAACTAAACCAAAAGAACCACTGCCAGTTGTTTACAACGAAAAGATCCCACCTGAGTTTTTTGATGTGATCATTGTTGATGAGTGTCACCGTTCCATTTACAACCTATGGCGGCAAGTACTGGAGTATTTTGATGCCTATCTGGTCGGACTCACCGCCACTCCAGACAACCGTACTTACGGTTTTTTCCGTAAGAATGTTGTCAGCGAGTATAACCACGAAAAAGCTGTGGCCGATGGCGTTAACGTTGGCAACGAAATTTTTATTATTGAAACCGAAAAGACCAAACAAGGCGGAAAGATCAAAGCGAAGCAACAGGTAGAGCGCCGCGAGCGTACTACTCGGCGCAAGCGTTGGGAGCAACAGGATCAGGATCAAACCTACACAGCCAAGCAACTTGACCGTGACATCGTTAATCCAGATCAAATTCGTACAGTTATTCGTACGTTCAAAGATTCGCTGCCAAGCATCTTTCCTGGCCGTCAAGAAGTGCCCAAAACGCTGATTTTTGCCAAAACCGATAGCCATGCTGATGACATAATCCAAATCGTGCGTGAAGAGTTTGGTGAAAGTAACCAGTTCTGCAAAAAAGTCACTTACCGTGTCGCCAATGACAAAACCGATGCCAAAGGTAATGTGGTTGAAAAAGGTGAAGATCCTAAATCCGTACTCGCCCAATTTCGCAATGACTATTACCCTCGTATTGCTGTCACCGTTGATATGATTGCCACGGGCACTGACGTAAAACCGCTTGAATGTCTACTGTTTATGCGTGACGTTAAAAGCAAAAACTACTTTGAACAAATGAAGGGGCGCGGTACCCGTACACTGGATAAAGATAGCCTACAAAAGGTCACACCATCTGCACAGAGTGCCAAAACACACTATGTGATTGTTGATGCAATTGGTGTCACCAAGTCAGTTAAAACGGCAAGCCAACCTCTTATCACCAAGCCTAGTGTATCATTTAAAGATTTGGCGATGGGTGTTATGATGGGGGCGAGTGATAGTGATACTGTTTCATCACTAGCTGGACGCCTAGCTCGATTAGATAAACAACTTGATGACAAAGAGCGTGCCCGCATTGCTGAAAAAGCAGGTGGTACAACACTCCTTACGATTGTGAGTGAACTTTTCAATGCTATTGATGGTGACCGTATAGAGCAAAAAGCCTTGGAAATTGTCGGTCAACCCGTCGGTACCGATCCTGGTGATGATGCCCGCAACCAAGCTCAACAACAGCTGGTGAGTGAGGTGGCAAACCTATTTAACGGCGACTTAATAGAGCTAATTGATTCTATCCGTCGTGACAAAGAACAAATCATCGTTCACGATGATCTGGATACGGTACTTAAAGCTGAATGGGAGGGAGAAACCACCGAAAACGCTAAGGTACTTATACAGGAGTTTGCCGACTATCTGCAAGAGCAAGCCGATAAGATTGATGCTCTCACCATTTACTTTTATACTCCTGCTCGCAGGTCTGAAGTCACCTACCCACACATCAAAGCGCTGTTGGAAAAACTCAAGCAAGATCGTCCTAAGCTGGCACCATTACGTATCTGGCAGGCTTATACCCATTTGGATAACTACCAAGGTGACAACCCGCTAACAGAACTTACTGCTCTAGTGGCTTTGGTTCGCCGAGTATGTGGAATTGATAGTAAAATCAAACCTTTTACTAATACTGTAAGAAAGAATTTTCAGGATTGGATTATGAAGTACCATTCAAGTAACTCAGAAAAATTTAATGAACAGCAAATGCAATGGCTACAAGCCATTCGCGACCATATCGCCAGCTCCTTTCACTTTGAGCGCGATGATTTAGATATGACACCCTTTGATGCCAAAGGTGGTTTGATGGGCATGTATCAGCAATTTGGAGACAAGATGGACTGGGTGATTGAGGAGTTGAATCGGGAGTTGGTGGCGTGATGAGCGACATAGAAAAAAAAGATGATAACTGGATACCTCAATCCTACCCAATTCCTACTCATTGGATTTACACCGAACTAGAAACAGTATTCGAGAATTTGCCCCTCACTGGTAAAAAGTTGGCACAAAAATATTATGATACTGCGGGCAAAATTCCAGTCATTGACCAAGGGGTATCAGAGATAGGCGGGTACTCAAATTACCAGGAGAAAGTGGTTACAGCTGAACGTCCAGTGATTATATTTGGCGATCACACAAAATGTCTAAAATACATAACCTACCCATTTATTCCTGGTGCGGATGGAATAAAGGTTCTGTTACCTAACTTAGGAGTTGACCCTAAGTTTGCTTTCTATGCGTGTACATCCCTGCGGTTACCAGACAGAGGATATTCTCGTCACTTTTCTTTTCTCAAAAAGTGTGACTTTCCGTTGCCACCACTCAACGAACAAAAACGTATTGTCGCAAAAATCGAAGAACTGTTCTCTGAACTGGATAACGGCATTGCCTCGCTGAAAACCGCCCGCGAACAACTTAAAGTCTACCGCCAAGCCGTGCTTAAACACGCCTTTGAAGGTAAGCTCACTGCGAAGTGGCGTGAGAAGAATGCCGATAAGCTAGAATCCCCAGAACAACTTCTCGCCCGTATCCAACAGGAACGTGAAGCCCGCTATCAAGAACAGCTGGAAGATTGGAAAGCTGCAGTAAAAGAGTGGGAAGCTAATGGTAAAGAGGGGAAAAAACCGAGTAAACTTAAGAAATTGATTCAACTTACTCTGCAGTCTGAAACATCAAATCTAAAGCTTGCTTTTCTACCAGCTGGCTGGTCTCACATCAAACTGGGAAACTTAATTGACGAACCAGTTTACGGTACATCAGCTAAATGTGATTATGAAACTGGCGAGCAAAGTGTACTTCGTATTCCTAATATTTCAGCGGGAATAATAGATGACACTGATTTGAAGTTTGCTAACTTTGAAGAAGGTGAGGTCGACCATCTTCGCTTAATGATTGGTGACATATTAACTATACGTTCCAATGGGAGCATATCACTAGTTGGCAGTTGTGGGCTTGTCAAAGAAAAGGATACAAAACACATATTTGCAGGCTACTTAATCAGATTGAGACCCAATAAAAAAATGATAAAATCAGAATATTTATTGGCAGCCATGAGTAGTCATCTTATTCGCCAACAAATAGAGTCAGCTGCAAAATCAACAAGTGGTGTCAATAATATCAATAGTAGTGAATTGCAAAATCTAATTATTCCTCTGACTTCAATACAAGAACAAGAAGTTCTGATATCATTGTTGGATTCTATACTTCCGATGATTAAATCAACTGAAATTGAAATCGATAAGCAGCTAGCAAAAGCCGAAACTCTACGCCAATCGATTCTGAAAAAAGCTTTCTCTGGTCAATTGGTACCACAAGACCCAAGTGATGAACCAGCTAGTGAACTGCTGGCTCGTATTCAGGCGGAAAAAGGGTTCGTCAATACTCAGAAAACCAAAAAGACAAACAAGAAACAATCAGTGTCTGGTCATTAGATAACTGTCAACAAATCAACTTTATATGAAAGCCACATTGATGTGCTTTTTACTTATTTATCGAGTTAGGACAATGTAATAATGAATACATCAACAATCATCTCCAAAGTCTGGAGCTTTTGTACTACCCTACGTGACGACGGTGTCGGTTATGGCGACTATCTTGAACAGCTAACCTATCTGATCTTTCTTAAGATGGCCGATGAATACGCCAAACCACCTTACTCTCGTGATGTAGGTATTCCGGCAAAATATAATTGGCAGGCGCTTACTAGTAAGAAAGGTGCAGAGCTTGAAGTGCTTTACGTGGAATTGTTACTTGAATTAGGTAAGCAGAAAGGTATGCTTGGTCAAATTTTTACTAAAGCACAAAATAAGATTCAAGATCCAGCTAAGTTGTACCGCCTGATTGATATGATTGATAGTACTCAATGGATCATGATGGGAGCAGATGTTAAGGGCGACATCTATGAAGGGTTGCTGGAAAAGAACGCTGAAGATACTAAGTCTGGTGCGGGTCAGTATTTCACGCCAAGGCCTTTAATCCGCGCTATGGTGGAATGCATTCGACCAGAACCCGGAAAAACTATCGCTGACCCCGCATGTGGTACGGGTGGATTTTTTCTGGCAGCCTATGACTTTCTAACAAATCCAGAAAATACCGCTCTTGACAAAGAGCAAAAGCAATTTCTGAAACACAGTACTTTCTATGGTAACGAAATCGTCGCCAATACTCGTCGCCTGTGTCTAATGAATATGTTTCTACATAATATCGGTGAAATTGATGGTGATAGTCTAGTATCTCCTAATGACGCGCTTATTGCGACAAGTCCTATTAGTGTAGACTATGTACTTGCCAACCCACCCTTTGGTAAAAAAAGCTCAATGAGCTTTACCAATGAAGAAGGTGAACAAGAAAACGATGAACTGACCTATAACCGACAAGACTTTTGGGCGACTACCTCTAACAAACAACTCAACTTTGTTCAACACATTCGCAGTATGTTGAAAACCACCGGCAAGGCCGCAGTAGTTGTACCAGATAACGTACTGTTTGAAGGTGGTGCAGGAGAAACCATTCGCAAGAAACTACTAGAAAATACGACCCTACATACCATTCTACGTCTACCTACTGGTATATTTTATGCACAAGGGGTTAAGGCCAACGTATTGTTTTTTGATAACCAGCCTGCCAGTCCAAAGTCTTGGACAAAAGAGGTGTGGTTTTATGATTACCGAACCAATATTCATCACACCCTGAAGAAAAAGCCAATGCGTTTTGACGATCTGGCCGACTTTATCGAATGTTACAATCCGAAAAATCCTGCTAAACGCAAAGAGACCTGGCATCCCGAAAATAATCCCGAAGGTCGCTGGCGTAAATACACTATTGAAGAGTTACTGACACGGGACAAAACCAGCTTGGATGTTTTCTGGTTAAAAGATAGAAGTTTAACCGATCTTGATAACCTACCAGAACCAGATGAACTCGTAGAAGAAATTATTGAAAATCTAGAAGCTGGATTAAATAGTTTCAGAAATGTTCTCAATCAACTAACTACTAAATAGATTTATTAAAAAAATACTGTCAAATTAACTTTTCAACCTGAAACTAAATTTGACAGTCACTCCCCTATTTTGAATTTTGGACGCAACTTAGATGATCACATTCTATTCTTTAAATTGTCATTTAACGGAGTGTTCGAAAAGTTTTAGCTGTGCATTTAAGATACAACATGATAAAACTGATTAAAGTTCGAACAATTTAATTTAAGGATACAAAAGCGAATATATTTCGGCAATTTAAAACTCATAAACCGAAAATTAATAAGATTTGGTTTGATTAAATTCAACCCCATATCCAACCACCAAACTCCAAAACTTAACCCTAGCAGTTTTTTTATGTCTAAAGCCTTTTCCAAACTACCTTTCAAAGGATTTCCTTTGTCAACTGAGATTACCCCATATAAAGTGCAAAATCGGATACAAACCCGGTTACATTCAGTTCAATAATGACGTGTATTCATAAAATGACTTTAACGCTTTCCATAATTTTGAATAAACAGTTAATAGTATCTATATATTCACTTTTAACATTATTAAACATATTTTATTAAAATAATAATTTCGTATTAACGCTCAAAAGTATATAAAAATAGATAGTTTATTTTAAGAATTTTTATCTCTTTTTTTTATCCAATTTTATTATGTTATAGTTTACATTTTTTATAAAAAATAAAAAATTGTAAGTAATAAAATGTACTTCTACCAGCTTATGCTTGCCAAAGATTGGCAACAGCTTGAGGATAATTATCAATTATCTAACCAACAATCCGGTTACTATTCCCCTAAACCCAAACGAATTAAATATTTTTATGACAATCAATATCAAGACATCGTAAAACAATTAGTTAATGAACCTGAAAGTTGTAAAAATTTTTATCCGGTACTACAGCAAGTCGGTTTACCTTATCAAACTTATTATCATAAATGCGCCGATAAAGTTGCTAAAGTATTAACAACAGCATTATATAATGAACAGGTTATCTTAATTCATCAACCACAGATTAATGGTTATCACGATAACTCATCTTTTTCCTGTAATGAATTTCGCTCAATACCAATAATCCAGAAAGATCCTTATTTTGAACCGGATGATAGTTGGTTAATTGTCAATTTACAGAATCATCATCCGGAGCAAATACAAATTCTTGATGCCAGTAACAATCAATTAGTTACTAACACCCAAACCAGTGCAAATGAAATTTTTTTAATACATGGTGATGCATTTTCATCAATTCAGGTGTTACCTAAAGTGCATATTTTATTAGGTGGCTTACAAGGAAATTATGACCTAACTCTACGTGGTGATAAATCACTCCGAGTCAAATCATTAGCACAAAGCTGGCTTGATGAACTGAGCAACTTACTCCGCTCAGGCAATTCCCCCTTTACTGTTGAACAAGATGAAGCACTTGCGAGTCTGATTAATTATGGGGTCTCACCACAGCATTATAATCAGACTAAAAAAATAGATGATGAATCCGCGTTTCGTCCTGATGAAACCATTGGCGTATTTTTCTACCAAATGTTAGCGCTACTCCATAAAACGGATTTTATCACCGCAAAACGGCGTATAGGGAATATTGGTGCCGATGAAGGAGAAGGTGCAATTCCAGATGTAAAATTACTAAAACAGACTTTAAAAGCACTGCATAATATACGTCATAGCGATGGTCAAGACAAAACAGATTATGCTTACCATAGCAATAAATTGACGCTCACTGCGAATGAATATCTTAGTAAACCATTAGTACTTGATGGAACAGATCATGAAAATGATTATGAAAGTTTACTTAAACAAGAAGTTAAACACTATACACAATTAGACCAGCTAAGCGAAATTGAATCATTATATTTCAATGCTATCAAACTGTTAAAACTCATGCGTGAACCTGGTTTGATTCGACATGTCGAAACAAGGCGCGAATATCAACTAAAAGCTACAAAGCTGGATTATAGTTATGTTGAATTAAAGCCTTTAGACTATATTCAACTTGAGCTTCATCGTAACTACCGATATGAAATTAATTATATCCGATAACGATACTTATCGTTTTGTAGGGCGTTTTAATCCTGATGGTAAAGTAAATATTAAAATCCCATCTAAATGGTCGGCAACAAAACATTGGCATTTAAATGCTGAGCCCGTTGAAGAGGATTTTGTTGCCAAACTATTTCCTAAACTAGTCAATCCTACTTTTACTAAACAAGATATTAACAATACATTAATTGGAATAGGCTCAGGTGAGATTGTCGGTGGAATAACCGGTTACTTTTATGGTGACCAAATCAAAGAAACCGTGATAGAAAACTTACCGCGTATTACTGGTGCAATGCAAGTTGCTGGAGGTGCAGTTAGCTTATATCTTATATGTAGCCGGCGTTGTTGGTGCAACCGGTATTGGAGCTCCATTAGCAGCAGTAATTGGATTTGTCGCACTTGATAATATACAAGCAGGTATGCAGTCATAAATTTAAAAATGAATGGGTTAAAGGTCCATCAAGTACGGCAGGACAAGAATTTGAATGGGATGTTCAATTATCAAAACTAGGAACTAAGCAGCTTGGTTGGGCATCTAGAGATGGCAAACACCTAAATGTATCTCTAGATGGAAGGATAACACATAAATAAAGTAAATTAATGGTAATTATATTATGACTAAATTTGAGTTTTATCAAGAAGTTGAAGTATTGGATAATTGTCTTCAAAAAGAATGTATTGGCAAAAAGGGGGTTATCACAGGAATTAGTGAGGAAAATGGAATTATTTATGGGTATGCTGTTGATTTATATGATAAGGAATATGGCTATTATTTTAAAACAGATTGCTTAAAACCAACAGGAAAGCAATTTAAACGCGAAGATTTTTATTAATATTATTTAAAAGATATTGCATCAAAAATTAAAGTTCCAAATCTAGATGGAAGGATAACACATAAATAAAGTAAATTAATGGTAATTATATCATGGCTAAATTTGAGTTTTATCAATAAGTTGAAGTATTGGATAATTGTCTTCAAAAAGAGTGTATTGGCAAAAAAGGAGTTATCACAGGAATTAGTGAAGAAAATGGAATTATTTATGGTTATGCTGTTGATTTATATGATAAGGAAAATGGCTATTATTTTAAAACAGACTGCTTAAAACCAACAGGAAAACAATTTAAACGCGAAGATTTTTGTTAAATTATTGTTTTTTATTTGGGGTCATTTTATTTCTTTATGTTTTTCGATTCGTAATGTTCATTTTTTGACAAATGTTTTAGCGAACACGGTTTATTTTTGATTATTACTATAAGCTTTTGGCTATCCTGTTCTTGAAAAAAGATTAATAAAACCTCAATGTTTAAGTGATGAGCAGCTCAGTCTTAAATTTGAGAGAGAAATAAAAAAATCTCTAAAGAAATAACGAAAATGATTAAAAATCAGGTATAAATTAAGATAGGCTAGTCTGACTTGACTAGCCTCAAATTATACTACTTTTTGTTGTTAGGGTTTAATTGTTTCCCTCTATTTCCTTGATTTTTATCGTAGGTTTGATTGGTTCCTTTCGTTCCTTTATTTGAGTTTTCAATATCGGCATTATGATTTGATTTTTTACTCATAAATTATTCCTTTTAATTTAAGTTAATGAATCTTTATGTAGATTATCTAAACCGCATAATTATGACATTATATTAATGCACTTCGGGGACAAATAAAAGTAAAAAGAAACAAACTATAAATTTCTTAACAGAAATCAGAAATTTTACAAATAAGGTATATTTGGTAAAGAAACAGTTCAAAGTGTGATTAATCAATTAACAGGTCTAAAAAAATTATTATTCAAAATATGCTGGAATGGATATTTCGCAGATTGAGCAGTTAAAAATACTTGAAATCTAATATTTGACATATAGTCTTAATCGGAAAATTGCAAAGCCATCAGAATTTAAAATTATGGCTATAAAGCAATTAATAAATCTTAGATCTTGATTCATTTAATGTTTAAAAATTCAATATCAATCAAATCTGCTTTTGTTATCAGACAACAAGCTTATTATCTAATCAAATGATTACAAACACCTTTTAATTGAAGTTAGAAATAAGCAAATTACCAACATACATAAGAATTACAAACTCTATTTAGTTTTCCATTCCAAAGTTTATTTCTTGTTTTGAACTCGATAATTGTCAATATAGCTGAGTTAACATAATGACATTGCCTTTATTAGATATAGTTTAGTGTATATCGAAGAATAATGTTATTATTTATAAATAAAAAATAATATCTTGATATTATCGGTCAACCATATGAAATTTTTAGAGATTATTGATAATATTACTGTACGGGATGATTGGCTGTCGGAATATAAAAAATATGTTCCTTTATTCATTGCGCAAGCCAAACGTGATGTGAACTGGGATAAATGGGACAGTGATATATTTAATGAATTCTTTGAGCGATCTTCTGAGCAATGTGTTGCTTCTTTAAAACAGGGCTATTTCACAAATCAAGAAAAAAAGAATATAAAAAATAAATGGACAGAATTATCACCATTACTTAAACAATTAGCAATACAGCAAAATGTCTGTAATTATGAATTATATAGTAAAATTGATAATTTAATTAGAACATGCACTGTCAATCATAAAAGATCAGCCACGCACAGGTTGATTGCCTCTTTACAACCATCATTACTATCTAATATTGTTGATCAAAAATCGCTTATTACACTACAAAAATATTTAAAAAATAATGTTGATGATATCGAGGTACCTAGTTTTTCTAATAGCTGGTTTGAGCTTAGTCATAATATTCTAAAGTTTTACCAAAATAATAAAAAACCGGGTTTTAACAATATGGATATAATTACTTACCCATGGCAAACATTAGAATTTTTTCAAAGAAAAAGAGTAGGTAGAATTTGTTGGAATGAGCATAATTGGGAAAGACCTTCTGGAACAGAAGGGAAATCAACCAATTCAGAAACCTATGAGAAAGAAAAAGGATATGGTCATGAGGAGTGGCTATTTGATAAAACAAAATTAATTGACGGATATTGCTATGGTTATCTCCGACCCATCGTTCATTATAGAAACAAATATTTAGAACAAAAAATTTTTGATCTTTACTTATATTCTATAAATGAAAACACAAAAGTTCGTTATTGGTTAGGTAAAATAAAAAAAGCTGAAGTCATTGATAGACAAGAATCCAAAAGAGTTTTCTCAATTTATAAAGCTAATGGTTGGTATGATGAAATGATTCAACAATTAAAAGCTGTTGGCGCAAATGTTGACGCCTTTAAGCAAGCCGATGAAGATTACTTTGCTGTCATAAAGTATAAACCAGATGATCTTGATTTATTGGATACACCAGTACCATTTGAACATACAGATAAAGCAGTTAGTTCAACTTATTATAATTTATTAAAATTTGTAAAAGAGCCTAAAAGTGTAATTGAATATAATGCTGGTTTTGTATTTAAAAAAGGAAATAATAACAAATCAACAACATCTAAAGTAAGTATTAGAAAACAAGAGTTTGAAAAGAATCTAATTCATAATCAAATTCAAGATCAAATTTATAATATTTTATGCAAAGAACATGGTAAAGAAAATGTTGGTACTGAAAATCAATTAGGAACGCGAGGTCAAATAGATATTGTTGTTAAATTAGAAAAAGGATATGTTTTTTATGAAATCAAAACCTCAAATAATATTAGGGAATGCATAAGAGATGCCATAGGACAATTATTGGAATATGCTCATTATGATAATGAAGAAAATATTATAGAGTTAGTTATCATTACGCCAAATAAACTAACTGATTCAGCAAAAAAATATCTTCTAAAACTACGTCAAATATACAATATTCCTATTACCTATAAATATTTTGATTTAAAAAATGAAAAAATAATTAATTGTTTTAAACAAGAGATGGTGTAGATGATCAAATTTAGACAAAATATTTTCCCATTAGTCAGGTTATGTTTTGATTACCCTTTCAGACGCCAATCACCAAATTTTAAGACCTACTTTTAGCAGTTTTTTTATGCCTAAAACCGTCTCAAATAAGACATTAACTTTATTTCACTACTTGACCAAGTTCAGCTAAAACGACTCCAAATAAAGTGAAAAAATGTATACCAATATGGATACATTTAGTTAGATAATTGCATGTTTCGATAAAAGAACATTCAAATCTTTATTTACAATAATTGTAGAGAATTTCTTAGAATGCAAGAATTAAAATACATGTTTATTTTTACTAACATGCGTGCTTATTTTTATTGGTCGAAATTTTACTCTAAAGCTTAAAATACATGAAAAAGTGATCGCTTATTTTGATTTTTTTATCTCTTTTTTTCTCCAATTTTATTATGTTATAGTTTACATTTTTTATAAAAAATAAAAAATTGTAAGGAATAAAATGTACTTCTACCAGCTTATGCTTGCCAAAGATTGGCAACAGCTTGAGGATAATTATCAATTATCTAACCAACAATCAGGTTACTATTCCCCTAAACCCAAACGAATTAAATATTTTTATGACAATCAATATCAAGACATTGTAAAACAATTAGTTAATGAACCTGAAAGTTGTAAAAATTTTTATCTGGTACTACAGCAAGTCGGTTTACCTTATCAAACTTATTATCATAAATGCGCCGATAAAGTTGCTAAAGTATTAACAACAGCATTATATAATGAACAGGTTATCTTAATTCATCAACCACAGATTAACGGTTATCACGATAACTCATCTTTTTCCTGTAATGAATTTCGCTCAATACCAGTAATCAAGAAAGATCCTTATTATGAATCGGATGATAGTTGGTTAATTGTCAATTTACAGAATCATCATCCGGAGCAAATACAAATTCTTGATGCCAGTAACAATCAATTAGTCACCAACACCCAAACCAGTGCAAATGAAATTTTTTTAAAACATGGTGATGCATTTTCATCAATTCAGGTGTTACCTAAAGTGCATATTTTATTAGGTGGCTTACAAGGAAATTATGACCTAACTCTACGAGGTGATAAATCACTCCGAGTCAAATCATTAGCACAAAGCTGGCTTGATGAACTGAGCAACTTACTCCGCTCAGGCAATTCCCCCTTTACTGTTGAACAAGATGAAGCACTTGCGAGTCTGATTAATTATGGGGTCTCACCACAGCATTATAATCAGACTAAAAAAATAGATGATGAATCCGCGTTTCGTCCTGATGAAACCATTGGCGTATTTTTCTACCAAATGTTAGCGCTACTCCATAAAACGGATTTTATCACCGCAAAACGGCGTATAGGGAATATTGGTGCCGATGAAGGAGAAGGTGCAATTCCAGATGTAAAATTACTAAAACAGACTTTAAAAGCACTGCATAATATACGTCATAGCGATGGTCAAGACAAAACAGATTATGCTTACCATAGCAATAAATTGACGCTCACTGCGAATGAATATCTTAGTAAACCATTAGTACTTGATGGAACAGATCATGAAAATGATTATGAAAGTTTACTTAAACAAGAAGTTAAACACTATACACAATTAGACCAGCTAAGCGAAATTGAATCATTATATTTCAATGCTATCAAACTGTTAAAACTCATGCGTGAACCTGGTTTGATTCGACATGTCGAAACAAGGCGCGAATATCAACTAAAAGCTACAAAGCTGGATTATAGTTATGTTGAATTAAAGCCTTTAGACTATATTCAACTTGAGCTTCATCGTAACTACCGATATGAAATTATATCCGATAACAATGCTTATCGTATTGTGGGACGTTTTAATCCTGATGGTAAAGTAAATATTAAAATCCCATCTAAATGGTCGGCAACAAAACATTGGCATTTAAATGCAGAGCCCGTTGAAAAGGATTTTGTTGCCAAACTATTCCCTAAACTAGTCAATCCTACTTTTACTAAACAAGATATTAACAATACATTAATTGGAATAGGCTCGGGTGGGATTGTCGGTGGAATAACCGGTTACTTTTATGGTGACCAAATCAAAGAAACCGTGATAGAAAACTTACCGCGTATTACTGGTGCAATGCAAGTTGCTGGAGGTGCAGTTAGCTTATATGTAGCCGGCGTTGTTGGTGCAACCGGTATTGGAGCTCCATTAGCGGCAGTAATTGGATTTGTCGCACTTGATAATATACAAGCAGGTATGCGGTCAATGTATACCAATCAATACACACCGACTTATGGTGGAGAGTTGATAGAATGGTCAGGGTTACTACCAAAAGGTTATGGTGAAATAGCTTATTCCTTGGTGGATATAGGGTTAGTGGGTAAAGCTAGTGCCTTACTTAAAACAACCAGTCAGAGCACTAATATTATTAAATTTAAACCCATAAACTCAGCTAAAGGGGGCAGAGCGCTTACACCAACCGAAGTTACAATTTCAATTGAAAAAATCCACCTAAATCAAGCAAATAAGATCGAGCTGAAGGAGCCGACATTTAATCCACATGGTTCACTAGGATCTGCTAAACCTTGGACTATTGCGCAACGACTGAAATATGCTAAATTACCTACTACAGGTAAAATTAGGTTTGTTCCTCGTAAAAGATATAAGCCAAATGACCCCCTTGAAAGAGGTCCAAATAATGGTTACGTAGATAATTTCAATAATGAATGGGTTAAAGGTCCATCAAGGACAGCAGGACAGGAATTTGAATGGGATGTTCAATTATCAAAACTAGGTAATAAGCAGCTTGGTTGGGCATCTAGAGATGGCAAACATCTAAATGTATCTCTAGATGGAAAGATAACACATAAATAAAGTAAATTAATGGTAATTTTATTATGACTAAATTTGAATTTTATCAAGAAGTTGAGATTCTTCCTAATTGTCTATATGCTGAATATATAGGCAAAAAAGGAGTTATTATGGGAATAGGTGAGGAAGATGGTGTAATTTATAGTTATGCGGTTTCTTTACTTGATGGAGAAAGTGGGCTTTGTTTTAGTCCTGATTGCTTAAAACCAACAGGAAAGCAATTTAAACGCGAAGATTTTTATTAATCTTATTTAAAAGATATTGCATCAAAAATTAAATTTCCAAATATTAAATTAAATATATTTCACAATAAAGGAACATATTTATACATGATATTAATTATATAGAAGCAAAAAATTAATAATAGAATCTTATCATGAATTTATACAGAAAGGGGTTAGCTCTGGCCAAGCCATTCCTGCGGTATTTGAAGATTTAGTTATTAGCATGAAAAAATAATAAAATTTTAGTCGCCACTATTCAAAATTTATCAATAATAAGCTTACAACATTTATTCCTGATTAGATTTGTCCCTTCAAAATCGTATTTTCCAAACAAATCTTTACTCAGAGGAAATAATAATGGATACATTGATAGGTTTCTTTATGAATGTATTAAATGTCCATCAAGAACAGCAGGACCAGAATTTGAATGGGATGTTCAATTATCAAAACTAGGAACTAAGCAGCTTGGTTGGGCATATCGAGATTGAAAGCATTTAAATGTTTCATTAGATGGAAAAATAACACATAAATAGGTAATGTATGAAAAATAAAATAGATTTTGATTCGGAAGTAGAGATTCAAACATCATGTACACACAAAGAATATATCGGTTGTAAAGGAATTGTTGTTGGTATTAGTGAAGAAGATGGTGTGATTTATGGTTATGGCGTTGTTATTAACGGGAAAGAAACAGTCAGTTATTTTGATAAAGATGATTTAAAACCAACAGGAAAACAATTTAAACGCGAAGATTTTTATTAATCTTATTTAAAAGATATTGCATCAAAAATTAAAGTTCCAAATCTAAATGGAAACATAACACCTAAAGAATAAGGTTACTAGAAATGATAAATACATTAAATCTTTACCAAGAAGTAGAAATTTTACCAACAGCACCTGAATCACTTCAAGCATTTGTTGGAAAAAAAGGTGTCATTGTTGGAATAAGCGAAGAGGATGGGATTTTATATGGATATGGGGTTTGGGTTCATGGAGAAAATGAAATTGATTGTTTTGACGGAAAAGCTTTAAAACCAACAGGAAAACAATTTAAACGCGAAGATTTTTATTAATATTATTTAAAAGATATTATATCAAAAATTATAGTTCCAAATATTAAATTAAATATATTTACATAGTAAAGGAACATATTTATGCATGATATTAATTATATAGAAGCAAAGAAATTAACAATAGAATCTTATCATGAATTTATAGATGAAGGATTTAGCGCTGAACAAGCTATTCCGGCTGTATTTGAAAATTTAGTTATTAGCATGAAAAAAAATAATAAGATTTTAGTCGCTGTTATTCAAAATTTATCAATAATAAGCTTAAAACATAATTTTATTCCTGATTACCTGTTAAATAAATTATCTAAATTAAAAATTAATACAGAGCTAAACAATAATGAGATATTAGAATATACAAAAGATAAAGTTGAACTAAATGTATTATTAAAAAATAACTATACGCTTGATGAAGATGAACACTATAGCAAAAGAGCCGACATTTTATTAGGAACATAAACCTCTAAAAAAATATGCTGACACAAAACAGTGTGTTTTTATCGTAAAATTTAGTGACAGAATTAACCATTAGATTTAATTACAAATCCACAAAATCTAGAATGAGCCTTAACGATGCATTCCCTCACTTAAATCCCCTGCCCCAATAATACTAACACGTCCAAAGACCTCTTCGTTCCACGTACATGCACCAGTTTCAAGAAAAGATACCAGAGTAAAATTATTTTTATGTCTAAAGTTTTTTCATATGGTTTACTATTCAACACAAATCAATCTTTAGCCATATAGTTCACTAGTTTCTGCCCAATCTTTAACAACAGCTCAAAGACTTAATATTGTAAAATTACCAATTACAAGTAAAATTAGGTTTGTTCAAAAACATATTTCCTAGAGAAAATAATAACGGATACCTTGTTAAGTTTCATAATGAATGAGATGTTCAATTATCAAAACTAGGTAATAAACAGCTTGGTTGGGCATCTTGAGATGATAGATATCTAAATGTATCTCTAGATGGAAAGATAACACATAAATAAAGTAAATTAATGGTAATTTTATTATGACTAAATTTGATTTTTATCAAGAAGTTGAGATTCTTCCTAATTGTCCATATGCTGAATATATAGGCAAAAAAGGAGTTATTATGGGAATAAGTGAGGAAGATGGTATAATTTATAGTTATGCGGTTTCTTTACTTGATGGAGATTATGAGGTTTCTTTACTTGATGGAGATTATGAGGTTTCTTTACTTGATGGAGAAACTGGACTTTGTTTTAGTCCTGATTGCTTAAAACCAACAGGAAAGCAATTTAAACGCGAAAATTTTTATTAATATTATTTAAAAGATATTGCATCAAAAATTAAAGTTCCAAATATTAAATTAAATATATTTACATAGTAAAGGAACATATTTATGCATGATATTAATTATATACAAGCAAAAAAATTGACAAGGGAAATTATTGAAGCTGAAATATTATGAATGTTAAATAATCTTGAGTCTAAGAGTGATGAATATTGGGAACGTGTACAGAAGAGAACACCGACAATCTAGGTTAGGAAAAAAGTATAGCAGCAAGGATAAATTATCTCCTAAACTATTTCACTTCAAGACTAATTTTGATTGAAGAAAAAGAACATATATTTGAACCATTGTAGCCTAATAACAAACGACATGTTTATCGATAAATTTAAATAGTAAAAGCAAAAACTAAAGATTAGGCAGTACAAATAAAAATAAATCTTTTATTATTTTTTGCAATCGAAAAAATTAAGTACAATGATGAATTACACCGTTGTTTGTTAGAGTTTACGCTGATCATAAACCAGAAAGAGCTTATAGCCGCATAAAAACAGCCTAAACAAATTCAAAAAAATAAACAAGATATAACCTGTGTCTTTTTTATTGCCGAACTGAATCAAATAAATTGTGATATTCCCCATTCTAAACTCCTGAGACTTATTTGTTTTATTATTGATCACATCATCAACTAAATTGTTAAAAGTATTACATTTCAATCACAAACCAACTTATCTACTTTATCTAAAGAACTGATTTTTTGTTATGGAAAAAGTAATAAAAACGATATATTTGTCACAATAAAGAAATAATAGTTTGATTTTAAATGATATTTTTATGATAGATAAAGCCCCGATATATACTATAGAAGGTAAGCTGAATTAAATGTTATTTATAGAACTATGTTATTTATAAAACTTATTTTTCAAATATGAAGGGGGGGGGACAGCATTTTTCATAGTATATGGTAATAATTTTTCATAATATTACTCAAAACAAGAGGAGTAATAATTATGCCAACAATTCCAACCTTCGAAAGTATTTTACTTCAAATCAACCAAAGTTTTGGTGGAATACGTCTTTCAACAAATAAAAAACGAAAATTTTCAACTCGTAGAATACAAAAAGAAGGGGTTCAAAAAATATATAAAGCTATTTTTGAAGATATATGCAGTAAATTAAAATTAGATATTAAAGCTAAATCAGATATTTACAAAAATCTATCTGATGTTGAATATTTCTTCAAATTAGTTGAATTAAATACATGGACGGGAAATGCAACTAAACAACAGATAGTATGGATTTGGTTAGCTTACATTGGTGTACCTAGTCTAGCTAGATACATGACCTTTTGGAATATTGATGATATTACTGATAAAGGAATGCCTGGTGGTAAATTTTGGTATTTACCTGATATTATTGAAAGAAATAATAAAAAAATATTACATTTACCCGTTGCACAAATAGTGGATTGGTTATTAGATTTATTGGGTATATCAATGCAGGAGTTTATAACAGAGTACCGTGACAAAGCAGATCCTGATGATAAAAAAACAGATACACTAATTCGAACACTTTATAACTGGAAAGTCTCAGAAAATGTACCACAACCCTCTAAATTTGAAGAGTTTTTTCCTGACTCACTAAATAATTTAGAGTTTAAAGGTTGTTTCATAATTCAAGATGATTTATCTCATACAGAGCAATTTTCCTTAGCATTACAATTTGTTAAACAAAAATTTGAAAGTTTAGATACAAAACATATTGCAGAAATATTAATCCACGAAATACCAATTACTCAAGTCGAGACATTGGTAAATATTTTAAATAGAAATTCAGATATTGAGATGGAAAAACACTTTATTGAATTATTAGCTATTCGTTATGGAAAGCCAGAGCCGAAAATGATTCGTCATTATTTTTTAATGGCGCGTATTGCTCAAGATGGTTATATTCGTTTACTTAAATTTCTATTTCCAAATGTTGATAAACTTTGCCCAGATCCCGGTAAAAATAAGTTGTTACAGCTTATTTCACTCTATAAATTTGTTTATAACTTATCAATTTTTTCGTGTAAGATGAATAGGCATTCTATTGAAGAGGAAGAAATCTATTTTGATAATAATATCCCACCTCATTTAACACAAATTTTATTATCCATTTCCCGAACAAAAGCAAAACCAGAATCACTCCATCTGCTTGTATCCCAAATATTAACTGATAAATTTTTAAATTTTACTCCTCAAAATGAGTTAGAAGATATTTTCCCATATAGTGATACTTCATTATTAAAAATTTTTTCAAAACTTTATAATGAAGAACTAAAAGAAGAGGAAATAAGAAATAATGTAAAAAAACTGATGAAACTTTTCCCTTTGTCTACTCCGCAAGAATTTACATTACTAATAAAAAATGAAAATCAATTCGATACGGTTTATCAATTTTTTAACAAAGCTACTTTACAACCTCCACAGAAATTAATTCTAATCGAAAAATTATCAGAATTAGCAAAATCTTCTTATGAGAAAATGATGGTTATTTTATTGAAGCTAGGCCATTATTTGGATGATGATCCTATACAACCCTTTGATGTCTCTATACAAGTAGAAAACTTACTAAATGAAGCCGAAAAGAATAATGATTATATAGCTTGGAAAGCGCCTTTGTTAAACTACAAAGCAAAACATGTATTGTCACAAAATGATTTTACTCAAGCGAAAAAACTTTTCCGGGAAGCATTAAATCACTGCTCAGAATATAATTATGGTAATCTTTTTCGTTGTAAAATTGCATATGATCTTTTAGCAATAGAAGTGGCAACATCAGGTAAATACATTCCACAAAATCATTATCGTTATTATCAAGAAATGGTTAATCATGGGATGCCTGAGATAAGCTTATTTAATCAAGAATATTATGCCAAGCAGTGTGCCGAATATTTTCGGAAAACATTACATAAACCGTATATTAAGTACAACAAATAAAAGGTAAACATCATGATCAGAATGAATAACGTTAAAAATATAGCTGTTCTGATTGATGCTGATAACACATCACCAGAAATTATTGACCCACTTTTAGCTGAAATATCTAAATATGGATTGATATGTACAAAAAAAATTTATGGCAATTGGGCATCGCCAAGATTATCGAAATGGAAAGAAAAAATTATGCTTAATGCACTAATTCCGATACAACAATTTGCATCAACTAAAAGTAAAAATTCTACTGATATTGCATTGGTGATTGATTCAATGGATTTATTCTATACAGAAAAGTTTGATATTTTTTGCATTGTATCAAGTGATAGTGATTTTGCACCCTTAGCAACTCGAATCCGCCAAAATGGTACTCAAGTTTATGGATTTGGAAAGCGATCAACACCAAATACTTTTCAACGTTCATGCAATCAATTTAATTACATTGAAAAAATGATGTTACCAAAACTTATATCTAAAGCTAATAGAGAAGACATTAACGAGATACTTTTAGAAGCAACAAATGCGACCAAAGATTTAACAGGTTGGGTTAATCTTACAAAAATGGGGGAATATCTTAAAAAAAATAAAAGTGATTTTTCTATACAACAATATGGATATAAAAAATTATCTCTCTTAATTAAAGATACAAACTTGTTTGAAATGAAAAAAGAAAATAGTACTATTTTTATTAGAGCCATATAATTAGATTAAATAAAATTATTCCACCAAGCTTTCTTAGTTTGGTGGAAAATTAATTATATTCAGGTTAGATGTTTAATGGAATATTCTATTTAACTGTGTCACTTATGATTAATCAAATAAAAAAACAGATAATAAATAACTAATTTCTTTTGAAAGATCCCATTCATGAATCAATTTATCAAAATTCAGTATATTTTCTTGGTTTAAGTCATTTTCAGATTTTGATAAATTATTGACAGTTTTGCTGTTAGGTTTAAACCTCTCATATTCTTCGTCAGGTCTTGAGAAAAGACATTATATTCTGATGTAATGCCTTCAAAGCATAACCACTAAGATTCATCTGTTTGTATCAATACATCAATGTATTGGTATACTAACCATTTAGCTTCATATCTGTTTCTAAGTTTATCCCAATCCTCTCCTACTAGCATATTATCGCTCTAGATATTATTTATTAATGGTAAGTTCACATAAACAATAGTTTCAATGTTTCGAAGTTAAGTTGTTTAAAATTGATAAATTTATCTTCAACATCATTTTGTTTAATAAAATTAATCCATTGACCTGATGACAATTAGCTAGCATCCGTTAGTTCTTTTCATTTAATATTTTAATAGAAGAACTTTAAATATATTTATTTTCAATAAGCTTAAGAAATCGTTGTTTGGATTTTTTGATTAATTATTATTCTTTTTTATGCCAACTTAAAGTTTTTTGAGGGAAATCACAAAAATTATACGATATTTGTAATATTTTACTACTCATTAAATTTGTTTTGAGTGTTAATAGATTGGATATTAAATAATTACAACAGAAAACTACTGATATCACTATCTGGAAAAAGTCCATCAGCAAACATGACATAAATTCTTATTATTATTTGCGTATTAAAACAATTTAAACAAAATCATTTTCGTTTGTTACATTAAAAAATGAATTTACTTAATTCTAATAAATCTTAAATGACTAAATTCAGATATAAATCTTTTTACATGTAAATAATTATTAATACTTAATCTCTGATTACAATTTAAAACATAACTGTAAGTCAATTAGCCTTGAAGCAACTCATATAAAATGGAAATAATATAGTATCCCATACATTATAAATAATGAGATTGATCTAATTGTAATTTAAAAATCAAAGGATTAAATATCGTAAATAGTACTCATATAGCGAAAAACAATATTGGGGTTTTGACGGGAAAAACATCTCATTAATCCTAATAAAAATTGATTCTTTATAAGACCGGTTTAAAGAAATTTCAACAAAAATTAGTTTGCTTAAAAAAACCAAACAAAAACTAGAAATACTAATCAACAAGGACTTACATTATGAAATTAGAGAAAGCCTATTCTCAAGATTTAAAGAGAACAATAACCCCTGAAGATGCCGATTATAATTTCTCTTCAGGTAAAATTTCATCAAAATATGCCTTTACTTGCCCTGATGAAAACTGTGATGCTGCTGTGACCTGTGCAAATTTAGATAAAGAGAAATCTCAAAGAAAAATTCCTCCTTACTATAGAGTAGTTGGCGAGCATAATATAAACTGCCTAATTAATCAGGCAATTACTGAAAAAAATAATCAAAAAGCTGAGCCAAGCGATATTTATTCCGAAAACGATGTTTATATTAGTAACGCTGTTCGTTTAGATCTTCGTCTAGCTAGTAATCAACAAACAAAAACTGAGAGTTCAATTAATTTAGAAGAAAATATTCTTAAATCTGAATATAAAACAAATTTGAATAAATCAAATAAGCGAATGATGCAGCCTACTAATACAGTCTCTTCTTTAGTAAGTTCATTTCTTAATAAAGAAAAAAAGACTGTACAGATCCCCAAAGTAGGGACACTACTACCTATTGAAGAATTTTTTATCGAAATCAATGGGCAAGATATTCATGATTTTGATGATGAATATCGTATTTATTTTGGTTTGGCATGGTTTAACAAAATAGACGGCAAAGGATTTGTAGTAAGATTTGATAATAAACTTAAATATAGTGAACTGGAAGTTAGACCATCGTTTTTTATTTCTTTATCTACCATTGGAAATAGTCCTTATGCTAAATTCAGTTTAGAAAACATGAATAATTTATGTGATAAATATCCGAAACGAGTTTTTATTTTAAGTGAAACTAGCCCAAACGTAAAAGATAATAAATATATTAATTTTTGGTTAGATGGATTGCAATACATGGATTATCGTCTTGAATAAAATCAGATAAAAAAGTCACGAGATTGACTACTAGGCTAATCTAAATTTTTGCATGGACAAGTTGATGTGATAAATATGATTATAAATAGATTACTTTACTGTTTTATAATTTGCTATTAAATGTTAACTTGAAGTTGTAACTTATTCCATGCAAAAAATAGAATTCTGCTTATCATTTCACTCTTAGTACTTACGCATTACCAACAAAATCCATATATTCAACACATAATCATTCACTCAATACACACAAAATAAGACTCACGCTAAATTTAAACCCCCCTTAGCATATCTATTTTTGTTATAACCTAATGCAAAATAATCGTTTTCGCATCTTTCGATAATTTGGTCTAATCTTGGTATTCCTATCTAAAGAAGCTAATGTCTTTAATAATATGAGGTATCAAGTGGAAAAAACACCTATCGTTCGGAAACAATATTGGTTAAGTATTAGCTTAATTTTATTCGCTATATGCACCTTTATGGGTCATGCCTATAGTGTTGAATTACTTAATGTCTCGTATGATCCAACTCGTGAATTTTATAAAACCTATAATCAGACCTTTATTGAGTACTGGCAACAACAGACAGGTGAAACGCTGACTATAAAAAATTCGCACGGAGGATCTGGTAAACAAGCGCGTTCAGTGATTGACGGTTTGCAAGCCGATGTGGTGACACTTGCTTTAGCGAGTGATATTGATGCGCTAAATCGTTATCGAACTAATATATTACCTGAATGGCAAAGTAGATTGCCAAATAATAGTGCACCCTATAATTCCACAATTGTGTTTTTAGTCCGCAAAGGTAACCCAAAACAGATTCATGATTGGAGTGATTTAATTAAAGATGATATTGAAGTAATAACACCCAATCCCAAAACCTCAGGTGGTGCGCGTTGGAATTTCTTAGCTGCTTGGGCTTATGCTCGAAGCACTTACGGTAACGATGAACAAGCTCGAACATTTGTAACCAAATTATATCAACATGTCCCCGTCTTAGACACTGGAGCTAGAGGCGCAACCATTAGTTTTGTGCAACGAGGTTTAGGCGATGTATTAATTGCTTGGGAAAATGAAGCTTATTTAGCGTTAAAAGAGCAAGGTGGCGATCAGTTAGAAATCATCATGCCGTCATTATCGATTTTAGCAGAGCCGACCGTCGCCTTAGTGGATAAAGTCGTAGATAGCAAAGGCACACGTAAGCAAGCGCAAGCTTATTTAGAGTATTTATATAGTGAACCAGCACAACATATCATTGCTCAGCATTTTTATCGACCAGTAAATCCTAACATCCTCAAACAGTATGCTAAGCAGTTTCCTGAAATTAAATTAGTAACCATTAACGATTACTTTGGAGGTTGGCAAAAAGTACAAAAAGCCTTTTTTAGTGATGGTGCAATATTTGATGAGATTTATGCTGAAATAAACTAAACATTGCTTTTGTATGGTTATGTTATGTGTTGTTATCACTCAACCCTATGCGATAAAGGTACAAGTTCTAAAGGTGTAAGTTATGAAAGTGGCAAGCTTTAAACAACAACGCAATATACCCGGATTTAACTTAACGTTAGGTTATACTCTAACCTTTCTTAGTTTGATTGTTCTCATTCCGCTATTAAGCTTGTTTATTTATTCCACTAAATTGTCTTTCCATGAATGGGAAAAGTTATTATTCAGTAAACAATTTTTATTAGCGCTAATGCTTTCATTAAGTACCGCATTGATAAGTGCAGCTTTAAACAGTTTCATTGGTTTATTGTTGGCTTGGGTACTGGTACGTTATCGTTTTCCAGGACGCAAAATAATGGATATCTGTATTGATATCCCATTTGCTTTGCCAACTGCGGTAGCGGGTATTGCTTTAACGGCAATTTACGCTCAAAACGGTCCTATTGGCTATTGGTTTAGTTTTAAAATCGCTTATACGCCAATTGGTATTACCTTAGCACTACTATTTGTCACACTACCGTTTGTTGTCCGCACTCTACAACCTGTAATGGCTGACTTACCACGCGAACAGGAAGAGGCAGCCAGTCTGCTTGGCGCATCACCTCGGCAAATTTTTATGCATGTTATTCTACCGGCTATTTTACCTGCTTGGTTAACTGGATTTACCCTCGCTTTTGCTCGTGCTATTGGTGAGTATGGTTCGGTAGTCTTTATTGCTGGAAATATTCCATTTAAAACAGAAATCTTACCATTATTGATTGTCTCAAAGCTTGACCAATATGCTTATGATGCTGCTGCCGCCATAGGCATAACCATGTTATTGATCGCTTTCATACTATTATTTTTAATGAACACATTACAGCGAAGACTCAACCGTAATATTAATAAAAATAACTAATTATAGGTAAATTTATGCCAATATTGCCAACAAACCCAATAACCGATAAAAAACAAGCACTGACTAGTGTGCAGTTATTATTAATACTATTAGCGATATTATTGTTTTTAATTCTGTTATTTTTACCGCTCTTGGTAGTATTGGCACAAGGACTCGCCAATGGGATAACGGCTTTTTGGCAGGTGATCACTGAATCAGATACCTTAGCTGCATTTAAATTGACACTTATTGCTGTTGGTGTGGCGGTGCCTTTAAATGTCATATTCGGTGTGTGTGCTGCTTGGGTTATCACTAAATACCAGTTTAAAGGCAAACAGATATTAATGACCTTAATTGATTTGCCATTCTCAATATCTCCCATTATTGCGGGTTTAATCTATGTATTACTATTTGGTGCACAAAGTGCATTTTATCCCTTTTTACAGACATGGAATATCCAAATAATCTATGCCATTCCCGGTATTATCTTAGCAACCATTTTTGTTTCTGTTCCTTTTGTCGCGAGAGAATTGATTCCAATAATGATGGCACAAGGAACCCATGAAGAAGAGGCAGCCAGTGTACTTGGCGCAAATGGTTGGCAAATTTTTTTCCATATCACACTACCAAATATAAAATGGGCATTGATGCATGGCGTTATTCTTTGCACGGCTCGCTCACTCGGTGAGTTTGGCGCGGTATCCGTTGTTTCTGGGCATATTCGTGGTTATACCAATACGTTACCCTTACATGTAGAGATTTTATACAATGAATACAATATTGTTGCCGCATTTAGTGTCGCGATTTTGCTATTAATCATGTCGCTTACTTTATTATTAATTCGTCAATGGATTGAACGACGCTTAGTTAATGAACTTTATTTAGGCCACTAAGAGGTAACTATGGGTATTACACTACAGAATATTAATAAAAGTTTTAAAAACTTCAATGCTTTAAAAAATATTAACTTTAGTATAAAACAAGGTGAATTAGTTGCGCTCTTAGGTCCTTCCGGGTGTGGTAAAACCACATTACTACGCATTATAGCCGGTTTAGAAACAGCCAGCTCAGGTAAAATCTATTTCACTGATACTGATGTAACACCGCTTAGTGCTAAACAACGAGATATTGGATTTGTGTTTCAAAATTACGCACTCTTTCGCCATATGAATGTAGCAGAAAATGTGGCATTTGGGTTAAAAATGAAGCCAAGATCAATACGATTAAGTAAAACTGCGATTAATGAGCGGGTTAATCAGTTGCTTGGATTAGTCCAATTAGAGAATTTTGCTAAACGTTATCCTGACCAACTGTCTGGAGGACAACGACAGCGAGTTGCCTTAGCGCGTGCGTTGGCATCAAAACCTAATGTTTTGTTGCTGGATGAACCTTTTAGCGCCTTAGATGCTAAAGTTCGTAAAGATTTAAGACGCTGGTTGCGTGATTTCCATCATGAATTGAATGTAACTAGCATCTTTGTTACACATGATCAAGACGAGGCGCTAGAAGTTGCCGATAAAATAATTTTAATGAACCAAGGTCAAATAGAGCAAATAGGCACGCCAACAGAAGTCTATAAACAACCAAAAACAGCCTTTGTGGCGCACTTTTTAGGAGACGTTAATCTTTTACATGGTTACATTGAAAACAATACCTTAATCATTGGTGATTTTCAAAAAGATATGCAAGCGCAAGGGAACTGGGCTGATCAGTCAGCTATCGCTTATGTTCGACCTCATGAAATCAGTATTGCCAAAACAGCTAGAAAGAATGATATTCAAGGACAAGTCGTACGCATCCATACCGCTGGTCCAACGGTTTTTTTAGAAATTGCGGTAGCAGGACAACCAAAGCATATTGATGTCTCGGTAAGTTATCGTCAATATGAACAACAGCACGTTGAAATAGGTGATCATATCTATTTTCAACCGATACTAATAAATATCTTTGTACAGGATCAATTAGTTGAGTTTATGATTTAATGATATTAGAAACCACCATACCAATTAGATCTGATAATCAACTATTGCTGATGTTGTCTGATCGAATAAAGCATGACTTTTAATATCTTCTAGTGCAAGCTCTTGATTGCATAATTGAATAAAACGCCAAATGTAATTACGCTGCAATTTATGCCGCTTTAATCCTAGCCATGTCACATGTGATTCAAACAGATGTTTTGCATCAAGTTGGACCAAGTTTACATCATACTCAGGGTTATACATTTTATTGCCTAAAATACCAATTCCTAAACCTAATTCAACGTAGGTTTTTATAACGTCAGGTTCTTGGACGTTCAATGATATATTAGGCGCCAATCCTATCGCTGAAAATGCTTTATCGATGCTTTTGCGAGGAAAGATCCCTTGTCGATAAGTAATTATGGGTAAGGGTTGCAACATATCTAATGTTACTTTGTCGGCTTTGGTTAAAGGATGATCTTTCGGTGTCACAATCGAGTAATGCCAACGATAAAAAGGGTAGGTAGCAAGACAGCTGTTATCCACTCTCTCATTATCAATACCTATATCAGCCTCGCCAGAAAGAAGCTGGGCAATAATCTCACTTGATGAGCCTTGATTGATAATAATATGGACTTTTGGAAAAAGTATTCTAAAGGATTTAATAATATTAGGGAGAATATAACGCGCCTGTGAATGAGTTGTCGCTATTACTAATGATCCTTCATCAGTATTAGAAAAAACGGTTGATAAACGCCGAATATTATTAATTTCATTTAAAATCCGTTCTGCAATAACCACCAATTCTAGACCCGGTTCAGTCATATTGATCAAACGTTTACCTTGACGAATAAAGAGCTCAATATTCAGTTCTTCTTCTAGTTCTTTGATATGTCGGCTTACGCCAGATTGGGACGTATATAAAGTATTAGCGACTTCGGTTAAATTATAATTACAACGCGCTGCTTCACGAATAATTCTTAATTGTTGTATGTTCATCATCGAGCATCCGAGTAAAATGACTTTATCCCTATTGATATAGTTGCTTTGCACTAAATTTACTTAATAACATCAAACTGATTATAGATATGTCAATTAATCCATAAATAAGGCTTCTTATTAATTTTATTCAAAATAATCATATATTTTGATAAACAATTTAAGTATAAAAAAACATATAAAAAAGACAAATATGATAAAGTGATAACCATATGCGTTATTGCTATATCTACCAGTCAATAACAACGTTAAAAGCATCTACCAAACACTTATATGCGCTTTAATTAGCAACCTGATAAAAATCAATCGCTGAATTTAATACTGGTTTAACAATTTCATGACGAATAACAAAATCACCAAACCCCTCATCTTGATGACGATGAACCGACCAATCTTTAATTAACGGTTCCAGAACCAATAAAATTTCTTCAACATTCACGTTTTCTTTATATAAACGTGGGATTCGTGTACCCTCTCGATTACCGCCCAGATACAAATTATAGCGACCTGGCGCCTTCCCCACCATGCCTACTTCGGCCAACATCGCTCTGGCACAGCCATTAGGACAGCCTGTTACTCGTAAAATAATATAATCATCGGATAAGTGATGTTGACTTAACATTTGCTCGATTTTAGTGACAAATGACGGCAAAAAACGTTCGGCTTCGGCCATAGCAAGCGGACAAGTCGGGTAAGAAACACATGCCATGGAATATTTACGTTGTAATGTGACCGTATCGTCAAGCAGTCCATACTCTCGGGCAATTTTTTCAATGGCTTCTTTTTGTTCTGCTGGCACATTAGCAATAATCAAATTTTGATTAGCGGTAATGCGCAAATCACCTTGATGAATTTTAGCGATCTCAGCTACGCCCGTTTTTAAGGGTTTGTTTGGATAATCAAGCAATCGGCCATTTTCAATAAACAGCGTTAAATGCCAGTTATCATCAATACCTTTATACCAACCGAATTGATCCCCTCTTTGAGTGAATTTATAAGGTTTACTGGTCATAAAAGCACTGCCTGCGCGTAGCTCCACCTCTTTTTTAAAGTTTTCCACCCCTACTCGCTCAAGTGTATATTTCGTTTTGGCATTTTTGCGATTATGACGGTTACCCCAATCGCGCTGTGTGGTAACAACAGCTTCGGCAAAGGTCAGAACCTTTTCTACAGGAATAAAACCAAAATCATCCGCTTTACGCGGATAGGTTGTTTTATCTCCATGAGTCATAGCCAATCCACCGCCCACTAACACATTAAAACCAATCAATTCACCTTTTTCGGCGATAGCCACAAAACTAAGATCATTAGCATGAACATCAACATCATTAACTGGTGGAATAACTACCGTGGTTTTAAATTTACGCGGTAAATAAGTTGAACTTAAAATAGGCTCACTGTCGGGGGTAGCTAGTTTTTCACCGTCTAACCAGATTTCAATGTAAGCGCGGGTTTTTGGTAAAAGATGCTCTGAAATTTTGCTTGCCCAGTAGTAAGCCTGTTGATGAACTTTTGATTCTATTGGATTTGAAGTACATAAGACGTTACGATTAACATCGCCAGCAGTAGCAATCGAATCAAGTCCTATATTATGTAATAACTGATGCGCTGATTTAAGACTGTGTTTAAACAGACCGTGAAACTGAAATGTTTGTCGGGTAGTCAGCCGAATACTGCCATACCTTGTTGCCTCGGTAGCAAATTTATCAATCGTTAACCACTGTTTGGGCGTGATAATCCCCCCAGGAAGACGGCATCGGAGCATCATATTGATCAACGGCTCAAGTTTTTGTTCTAGCCGTTCCTTACGAATATCTCTGTCATCTTGCTGATACATGCCATGTAAGCGGATGAGCTGAGAATTATCACTATTAAAGCCGCCAGTTAGGCCATTATTCAGATCATCAACGATAGTGCCTCGCAAATAATTACTTTCTCGTTTAAATCGTTCAGAATCCGATAATGGTAAATCTGAGACATCATTTTGCGGAGGAGTTAAATTTACCGCTTGAGTTAGGGTAACTGTTCTAGGTTTGTTGTTGCTCATATTGCATCACTCAATAAATTAAAATTAATTGTTATATCTTTATGGTTTAATAAACATCTCGTTGATAGCGTTTTTCGCTCCTTAACTCATCTAAATAGTTGATGGCTTGCTCTTGATTGTATTGTGCTTGGGTCCGCAAAATTTGTTGTAGTGCTAAATCAACCGCTTTTGCCATGCGTTTTGCATCTCCACAAACATAAATATAGGCACCTTGTTGCAACCATTGCCAAATCTCACTGCCTTGAGCAATTAATTTATCTTGTACATATATTTTTTCGACTTGATCTCGTGACCAAGCAAGATCGATATTCGTTAACAGACCTTCTTTAACATAATTTTGCCACTCCACTTGATACAGAAAATCAGAAATAAAATGTGGATTGCCAAAAAATAACCAATTTTTACCCGTAGCACATTGGGCACTACGTTGTTGTAAAAAAGCTCTAAATGGTGCAATGCCCGTGCCGGCAGCAATCATGATGATTGGCGTATTGGTATCATTAGGTAATCTAAAGTTATCATTATGTTCAACAAAGATTTTGACCTGATCTTGGTCGGCAATTTGATTAGCTAAAAAGTTTGAAGCTCCACCGGTACGGGTTTTACCTTCGATCTGATAACGTACCACATTGACGGTAAGATGAACTTCATCGCCAACTTCATCTTGCGCAGATGCAATGGAGTAAAAACGAGGTGCAAGCGGTCGAAGCAATGCAACTAATGTTTGTGCGGTAAGATTGCCTCGATAACGATTAAACATATCAACCAGTGGCAATGTTTGACTCATTTCAATCAAAGCCTCTCGGTCTTTGATTAAAGTAAGCAGTTCAGGATATTGAATTGCTTGCGCGTATTTCTCAATAATAACAGGTGTATTTTGTGTCAATTCAACATGCTCAATCAGCGCTGTTTTTAAAGTAATTTGTTGACCATTGTGTTCGACCAGCTCATCACCGGTAAGCTGGGTAATATTAAGCATTTCATCCACAAGCTCATCGCTATTTTGATACCAGACCCCTAACGCATCGCCCGGTTGATAATTGATATCAGAACCGGTAAGGTCAAGTTCAATATGACGGATATCACGATCCGAATCGCGAGAAGTAATTTTTTGATTCACATTAACGGGGGCAATAAAGGGATTATCGCGGTGATAAAGGCTACTGTTAACAACGACACTGCTTGAAGTGTTATTTTCTGTTGGTGATATTGAAACTGATTGTTGTAGACTGCTAAGTTTATCAATTACAGCTTGTCGCCAATTGGTACTTACAGTTTGAAAATCCGTATCAGCATCAACGCGTAATAACAGACGCTGAGCATCTAATTGTTCTAATCGTTGATCAAAATCTTTAGCAGCTTGACAGAATTTTGGATAAGAAGAATCACCTAACCCCATTACCGCAAATTGTAAATTTGCCAATTTAGGCGCTTTGGCAGCAAAAAGGTATTTATAAAGTGGTAGTGCTTCTTCTGGTGGTTCGCCCTCACCTTGTGTTGAAGTAATCAAGATTAGAATTTCTTCCTGACTTAGTTTTTTGGCTTTATATTGACCAGCCGGCAGATGAGTTACTTCAACACCTAAACGCTCAATATCTTGAGTTAACTCATTTGCCACTCGACGAGCATTACCCGTTTGTGATGCTGATATAATCGTAACCTTTTTCGGTTGCGCGACTTGCGTTTCGCTGGGGACAGTTGTGACATCCGGTAATGCTTGTTCATTTGAACCTTTTTCTGCAAGCCCCCATAAATATCCAGACAACCAAGCAAGCTGTTTATCACTAGACTTTTCTATAATTTTTTTTAATTCATCACAATTAAAAGGAAAATGTTGTATGCTCATGTGATTCCCTTATCTGATAGCTTTTGAGCTATCGGTAAATTGCCAATGTCTAGCAACCTTAAAATGTTCTGTTAAATCCTAACAATATTGTTTTACTTAACGACTATCGGCAAAGCCAAATGTGTATTTATTTCTAAAATCAAAAGGTTATTTTATGTAAGCCACACTCTCTACCTTGCGGTCCTTTAGTCGGATCAACATAATCCATCTCATTAGGTAAATTAAATTTTTCGATATAGTTCTGCATATCTTGACTTGTCCAGTCGAGTAAAGGGGCAATCTTAAATAAATTATCTCCCGCTTTTGTCACGATATTTAACTCCTGCCTTAAGGCAGATTGTTCACGACGTAGCGCAGTAAACCACAGCGTTGGTTTGAGTGTGGCTAAAGCACGATTAAACGGCTCAATTTTAACAATTTGGGTAAACTCGGTATGCTCTGGCGTATCTAATTCAGGTAAACCACCGTATCGCACATTCAAATAAGCCGTCGTTCGTTGCGGTACAAAAATATGTAGATTGAGATTAAGTTGTTCAGTAATTTTATTGGCGACACGATAGGTTGCATTTGTGGCATAACCATTATCAACCCAAACAACCTGAATATGGGGATCAACTTGGGTAACAAGATGAAGAAGTACTGCTTCATAAGGTCCAAAATGGGTACTAATGATACTTTTAACTGGAATATCTTGTTGCGTTTTTAAAGCCCACTCAATAATGGTTAACGGTGACTGATTTTGTAAATTCTGGTTAACTTTGGTTAAATCTAACATGGCTTACCTCTTTATCAACTTATTGATGAGTAATTATTTATTTTGCATATTACTGCTTTGCCCATTGGTATAATTCAGCAACAACTTCTGGTCGGCTAAATGTTTCAGGTATGGGTTCTTTTGTTTGTAAACGCCGTCTTACCTCCGTACCTGAAATAAGTACATGATCACTACTGTCATGTGGGCAAGTTTTGCTTGATGCCATTCCCACACATTTATGACAATAAAATGTCCAGTCAATTTTGATTGGTTTAATGAGTAAATCTTCATCCCGCAATTGGGTAAAAATATCTTGTGCGGCAAACGGTGAATAATAATTACCGACACCAGCATGATCGCGACCAACAATAAGATGACTACAGCCATAATTTTGTCTAAAAAGAGCATGTAGCAACGCCTCTTTGGGTCCAGCGTAACGCATATCTAAAGGATACCCAGAATGAACAACTGAATCAGGCACAAAGTAGTTATAAATTAGTGTATTAATTGCTTTAAGACGAATATTTGCCGGTACATCACCTGCTTTCAAATTACCAAATAGAGAATGGATAAGCACCCCATCAAAAAGCTCTAATACTGTTTTGACTAAATATTCATGGGAACGATGCATAGGGTTACGCGTTTGAAAGGCTGCGATGTTATGCCAACCTAATTGATTAAAACGTTCTCGTGTCTCGTGTGGCGTTAATGCATATTGACCAAATTGCGTTTTAAAACCATTATCATGCAAAACACGCACTTTACCGCCTAAATTAACTGGTGGCTGAGCCATAAGCATTGCAACGCCAGGATGATTTTGATCCGTTGTTGTAAACACCTGCATCGCTTCAAATTGCTTATCGGGTCGATACATACTATCAACATTTAAAATACCAATTATCTGCCCATCAGGTGTTTTAAGGGCGATATCATCCCCCAATTTTAGAGTCTTCGCTTGGGCATCCGACACCGATACCGTAATAGGAATTGGCCAAAAAACGCCATTTGCTAAATGCATATTATCGCAAACACTACGCCAATCTTCTTCCCGCATAAAACCATACAGTGGCGTAAAACCGCCAATTCCTAACATCACTAAATCCCCAGTCTCACGACTTGATAGCGTAATTGCGGGTAAATTATTGGCATAATGCTGTAATGCCAATCGCTCTTCGTCTTTAACAAGCAGAGGTTTTAACTGATCACTGGCGTGAGGAGGTATCAATGCCATAACATTTCCTTACCTATCTAGTTTTTATTAAGCCTAATTAAAAACAATTATCGACAAATAAGGAAATATCAATTTTATATACTATTATGCGTTTTACGCATATTCATAAATGAGTTTGGGTTTGGGTTTGGGTTTGGGTTTGGGTTTGGGTTTGGGTTTGGGTTTGGGTTTGGGTTTGGGTTTGGGTTTGGGTTTGGGTTTGGGTTTGGGTTTGGGTTTGGGTTTGGGTTTGCAAGAGTTAAAAATAATTTTTTAGATCTGACTATCAAATATCCATCGATTTTTTCACACCAACTTATAATTTTGTGAGGCAGATCACAAAAATAATACGATATTTATAATATTTTTTCACTTATTACATTTATTTCTTCTGTGTTAATGGATATTAAACAATTACAACAAAAAATTACTAATATCACTATCTGGAAAAAAGGCGATCAGCGTGCTCCACATAAACCTTTATTATTACTTTATGTATTAGCACAATATAAGCAAGGTCATGATCGCTTGTTTGATTATGAAAAAGAAATTGAAAAACCTTTACATGATTTACTCGCCCGATTTGGTCCTCAGCGTAAACACTATTATCCCAATATGCCTTTTTGGCGTTTGAAAAATGACGGATTTTGGCAACTCATTAATTTTGAAAACTGCACTAATCCAATTTCGACAAGTAAAGAACCCACTAGTAAAACCCTTGCTTCACACCAAGTACTCGGTGGTTTTGATGAACAAACGTATCGACTGATAAAAACAAATCCTTCCATTATTGATCAATTAGCCGAACAAATTTTAAGTCAGCATTTTACAGAAAGTGTGCAAGAAAACTTACTTAATCGATTTGGCTTCAACCTAATAGAGGCTAATAAATACCGAGATCCTAAATTCAGACAAATCGTATTACGTGCATACAACTATCGATGTGCCATCTGTGGTTACGATTTAAGGCATGACTCAGTATCAATTGGTCTTGAAGCAGCTCACGTAAAATGGAAACAACATGGCGGACCATGCATCGTTAATAATGGCTTAGCACTATGTTCATTACATCATTCCGCTTTTGATATGGGCGCTATCGGGATTGATTGTAATCTAAAAATCAAAGTATCAAGCGGCGTAAATGGAAACCACATAGTTGAAAAACTATTTTGGGATTTCGACGGCAAAAACATCTTATTACCTCGCATGAAAAGTGATTATTTACATGACAGGTTTATTGAGTGGCATGTTAATGAGGTATTTAGGGATTAAAAACAATATCATTAAAAAATAATTTGCATAGGAGTTTATTTTGAATAGAAAAATAATGAAAGATTGGATTATTGAGGCTTTACAGAATTTAGGTGGAAAAGGATGGCCAAGAGAAGTAAGTAAATATATTTGGGAACATTACGAATCTGAACTAAAAAATGCTGGCGATACGCTCTATACTTGGCAATATGATGTACGCTGGGCTGCTCAATCATTAAGGAATGAAGGGAAATTAAAACCTGTAAATAATCGACGTGATTTACCTTGGGAGTTATTAAAAACTAAAAACTAAATATTTCATTAAAATTCTTATTTTAATAGTTATAAATTAAACAACTAGTGCTTTTTTATAACTTCTTTGCTACTATAAACATCCCATTATTGTTACGTACTTTTATTGGCTGAATATGAACAAAGTTAATATTCCATTACTCTGTTCATACCCGCCTTATATCAGATTTCCTATGTGAAATGTATTACAAGAAATATTTAAAATGCATCAAAAAATTTTAGTGATTGATTTATTTGCTGGTCCTGGTGGTTTAGGTGAAGGATTTAGCGCTTGTAGTACAGAAGACGGAAAATTAGCATTTAAAATAGGTATATCTGTTGAGAAAGATCCTGCCGCCCATAAAACTCTTACCACAAGAGCGTTATTCAGAAAACTCATTACGAATAATCAAGCACGCCAAGATTATTACAAATATGTGATGGGAAAAATAACCAGAGAGGATTTATTTAGAAAATATCCAAAAGAGGCTCGGTTAGCCCAAGAAGAAACATTACATTCTCCTCAAACACTTGGGGAAGATAATGAAATTATTCACAAAAGAATTAAAGAATTAGTTGAGTCTCATAACGGATTTAAAATAGTTATTGGCGGACCTCCATGTCAAGCTTATTCACTAGCTGGTCGTTCTCGTAATGCAGGTAATAAAGATTATAGAGCCGAAGAAGATCACCGACATTTTTTATATAAAGAATATTTAGAAGTTTTATCTATTGCAAAACCAGAAGTATTTGTGATGGAAAATGTTAGAGGTATCTTGTCCGCAAAAGTTAATAATAAATTAATATTCCCTCAGATTTTAGATGACTTGAAGCAGCCAAGTATTGCTACAGGTACTACAAATATGCGGGGATATAAAATTTATTCATTAGTTGTAAATTCAAAATCACCTGAAAATCCAGACTATCAAAACCATTCTGATTTTTTAATCCGAGCGGAAGAATATGGGATACCTCAAGCAAGGCATCGGGTCATATTGCTTGGTGTTAGAGACGATATTAAAAAGATTCCAGATATATTAGTCAAAACAAAGAATGAAAATAATACAGTTAAAAACTTGATAAGTGATCTTCCTCGTTTAAGGAGTGGTTTATCTAAACATCAAGATACAGATGAAAGATGGATGATAATAGTATCCAATTATTTAGATCAGCTTAGCCAGTATTTTGAAAAACAGGGCAAAGCAGAGGCTTTTTCAAAATTAAATCTAAATTTATCTAAAGAATTGAAACGAAATTGTTCTATGAACAATGGAACAAAAGACATTTTAATGCCAAATTTTTTAAGGAATTGGATAGAAGATAAAGATTTAAACGTGGTATTAAATCATGAAACAAGAGGTCATATCGAAACAGATCTTCTTCGATACGCATTTTGTGCAATTTACTCTATGCTCTATGATGGCATTTCGCCAAAGTCTCGGGATTTTCCCGCCGAATTAGCTCCTCAACATGCCAATTGGTCAACCGGAAAGCATGCAGATCGTTTTCGAGTTCAGTCTGCGAATAAGTTTTCAACAACTATTACTAGTCATATTTCTAAAGATGGACACTATTTTATTCATTATGATCCTACACAATGTCGTAGTTTAACTGTGCGAGAAGCCGCTCGATTACAAACCTTTCCAGATAACTATTATTTCGAAGGAAATAGAACACAGCAATATGTTCAAGTAGGAAATGCTGTACCGCCATTTTTAGCAAAACAAATTGCTGAAATTGTATTTAATTTACTTAACGAGTAAAAATATTTCTATTTATTTTTTATATATATTCGCCGATTATTCATTTTCTCACTTTTAATTTCTCCGTCGGCAATAAGCAAACCTAATATACTGTAAGTTAAATAATCTTGTTGACGACCTTCATTATTTGATTGTAATCCAAGATAGTGCGCGCAATTTGAATTTGTAATTCCTTGAGGGTTTTCATTAATAAAAGCTACAATAGCTTCTTTTATCAATTTCAATCCTAATTGCGCTTTCATTATTGCATCGTCTGGTAGTGATATATTATTAGGTTTTAATTTAGAGGATATACTACGAGGTGTAATTGAATTGTATAAAATACCATTATTATCAATAGAACCTAAACAAGAGATTAGTTCCATTTCAATACGTAATGCATCTTCTTCTGTAAGATGATCAACTAATTTTGTAATAATAATATTAAATCCGTCGTTTAATATTTCTTTGATATATTTTCCTTTACGAGTATTATCAGGTTTGTTTATATGCTCAATAGACCTACTTCCAGTTCCTTTTCCAACATAAAAAATTTTTGCCGGTTTTTGTCTAGGATCTTTCAATGCATAAACATAATAATTTCGTTTCATTCTTATAATTTTTCCACTTTATCTTGGTAACGATTAAGAAGGTTTTCTAGAACTATAGCTTGTTTTTCAGAAGGAGCTTTTTTATGATCCATTGCTACTCTTAGTATACTTATTTGCGAAACGGTAGCCTTATCTTCTTGATGCAAAATATCTTCGATCTTTTGCCATACGTCTTTAGGGACTCTCATAACTTTTTCTTGTAAACTAATTCCAGTCTCTATTTTTGGTGTTTTCTGAGATTTAATAGCTGAATAGTTTACTTCCTCTATTGTAATTAAAAGACTCTTAATGTCGTTTATATCACAGTCTATTTCTTTTACTCTATCCCAGAAATTAACTCTCTTCGCATATTCGCTTGGATTTCCTATTGGTCGATCATTTGCTTGTAATAATTCATTAATTTTTTGTGATAAAAGTAAGAGTAATTGAATAATTGAAGTAGAAACCGAAGATGAACGCCAGAGTAAATCAATATTCAATTCAAAGTTATGTTTATTTATCTCACTAGATAATCTAGCAATTGCATATGTAACTATATTTGCCCTAAACCCAGAATACCATTCTTCAGGCATAATTGCCTTTTCTAAAGCTCTAAAAATTGAAGCATAACAAACTAATTTTCGATAATACCGTTCACCAAAAATAGAGTCATCTTCTTCCCATTGTTTATTAATGAGCTCTGCAAATATAGCGAAATTTTTTTGTGCCCCTTTACTAACTTCATAAGGTAAACAATTCCAGCTATTCATTATTTTTGCAACGTCTGTTTTTGTAAGTAATTGTGAACGAGGATTTAACAATTGAAATTGCTTTTTCTTCGAGCCACTTATATATAATTGAGCATCTAAATATTGTCCCCTTGCTCGTTCATAAAACCAATGAGTTAGACCTTTTTGACCAATTTTAGCTGGAACCCATAATCTACGAGAGAACTCTTCAAGTCGAATATGAAAAGGATGATTTGAAAAAAGATCTGCATCGGATACTTTATTTTGAGAATTCGCATAACGAGATATATTTGATACTAGATTTTGCGTATTATCTGAAATTACAGTTAATTTCATTTGAACCGAAACATTAGATAAATCAGCTTTGTCTTTTATAAATGCGCTATATAATGATGCTGTTGTTTGACCGCCGTTTACGATTTGTAGGTCTTTTAATTGCGTTATTACGGTTCCTGTTGGCGTTTCTTTTGTTACTGCATGACTAGCTATTGTTGTTAGACCATTATTATATGCAAAGAAATGTAGGGGATCATGCAGAATTGTAGCTTTTATTCCTTTGTTCACTTTTCCTTTATGTTGTAAAAAACTACGAACATTCTGCTCAAGTAAACGAGATCCCCATTGTTGGTATAGCTTAGCTAGTTGCTCTCCAGGTAAAACTGCTAATATTGATTTTTCTTCCTCATTTTTTTGATTTGCAATGAGACATGAAATAGGAGAGTCACTTAAATCAATAATCATTTCCTCTCTTTCTTTACGAGAAAATTCAAGTTCAAAAGTTCTTTTTAAATCCCATAAATTTACAGAACAAACTTTATCATCAAAATTATCTAGTTTTACTTCTTTCATCCTATCCGAGGCAAGTCTATTAGACAAAATAATAAATCTTATATTCTCAATATTAGACCAATTATTTTGAATAAACTGAGCTGCATAATAGCAATTACTCGATGGTTCAAAAGTATTATAAAGCACTTCTGGTGTAGCTAGTTTTTTAAGAAAATTTTGAAGTTTTTTCAATACAGCTTCAATTTCTCTTTTAGATAAAGAAGATTGTTCCGGTGTTGATGAAATTATTGTCCCGAATATGGATAAAGAAAAATTATTTTCATCAAAAGAGTAGCCATCAATTAACCAACGACCTGCCCCATCCCTTCCATCTTCGACAATATTGTAATCATCAAATTCTCCAGCATCAGATAATAATTCTAGAATATAACTAAGATATTCATATTCGATCATTCTAGATTCTACATCTGACGATACTTTTATATGCTCTATTAAAGATGTATAGTATTCTGTCAACTGTTCATTCATTTTAACATCCTTTTATATGTAGCTTCTCTATTGGGCAAAGGTGCTCTGAAACAGAATCCAGATCAATATCATATTTTACCCTTCCTATACCTATAGGAATGTTTATATCAGTAAGCTTTGGAAACTGTTCCGTGATAACATAACTTTTCGGTTTACCAAGATTAAAATAAAATGAATCATAATTTTCATTTTGAATATAACCAACATTTAATAATCTTTCATCAAAAATAGCATATTCTTGGGGAGAAATTAATTGCCTAACTTCTTTTATGAATTCATTAAGTGTAATTCCATTTTGTTCTGTATTCATAGCGCAAGGATATACAATTAAATATAAAGAATGAGGGCTATTTAGTTGCTGTCGAGAAGATATGTTAATAATATTAGAATCAAATGCACGAGTTTTGATTTCAACGCTTAATTCACATTTTTCATCTATGAAATCTTGACTCTTACCTAAAGGACCTTTCCATCCATAAACGCCTGTTCGAGATACTTTACTTATCCAATGCTCTTTTAAAAATTGAAGTTCTGCAATTAATCCCATACACTCTTGGGGAGTAAGTAGCTTATTTTCTTTTTCAAAAAGCCGCTGCCATGCTAACACTCTATTTTTTACTATATTAATGGTATCGATATAGGTTATAGAAACTTCACAAGAACTAATAAGATCAAGACATAAATGATAAAAAACCTTAGATAATTCTGATGAACCTATTACAATACATAAATAACAATCGTCATTTTCTCCTCTTATTTTAAGAATATTTAATCTATAATAATTGTGATTTAAGTGGATATATTGCGCATCTTGTAAAGGTATTTGTATAGCAATACCAAATTGCTCATCTCTACATTTTACCCAATACCAAGGTATTTTTTGGTCACTTCTTACTCGCAATGTACTTAACATACCTTTGACTGGCGTGTTCATTGAAAACCAAGGAATATTATTCTGACTCATATCTCTGATTCATCCGTTAATTGAGTTCCATACCGTTCAAACCAATCACGTGTAACCTCCCATCGAACTTCTGATCCGGCATGGTTAGAAGGTGGAATAGAAATAACCCAACCTAAAACTGTCGTTTTATGTAAACCATTTTTATTTACAGCATTAACTATATGAAAAATAATAGATGGCTTATTTCGTTTTCTTCTATATATTTTATCTGCGGGTGGTTTTCCATTAAATTTTTCGTTTATTTCTTCTATTTCTTCTTTAGTAAGACCTAAGGCTTCAATACCTTTATCTGTAAGTCTACTGTTTGCATTTAATCTCAATTCATTTTTATTATTAGCATTTTTACGTATATCTACAACAGTACGATTTACGCGAATAAACTGTCTCCCATTCTTATCAATCCAGTTTCTTTCTTCACTAGACTTTTTCAGTTGAAAAACAAAGACATCCCATAATTTAGCATCATTATCAGCTAAGACATTTAAAAAAGGAATAAACTGAGAATTATCAGCCCAAAAACCACAACTAGGGTGATTTGTAAGTTTTTCGAGACAATCTATGACTATATCTGCAGAGATATTTAAAAAGTGCAAATGTTGTTTTTGACTATCTGGTATATCTTCTGGATTTCTCTCTTTAGCAGCTATTTGTTGAATAAAGTCAGAGAAAATATCTAAGTTTTTTTGAATGATTTCCGGTCTAGAATCGACACAATCCGTTTCAAGCAATTTGTCATCAAATCGTAATCGAGTAACAATTCTAGTAGACGTTTTCATTTTATTTACAGCTGTGACCATTAATGCATCAGGTGAAGCTCGAACTCTTAATCCAAATTGTCTAGGCGTCATTTTCTTTTTCTTCATTTCAGCAATTTGTCTTCGCAAATCTTCTGTTGCTTCTAATATATGAAAATACCAATCTAACGATTCAGAAGTTAACCACAATTTTAGTAAATCTTTATAACCTTCTCTATAGCCGTACCAACGTCCCATTTGCATTAAACTATCATACATAACTGAACGTCTGTAAAAGTAACTAACTACTAATCCTTCTAATGTCAATCCTCGACTTAATTTCGAACCGCCAATAATAATTTGTTTTTTAGGTCCATACTGATCATACTTAAGTGTGTTTCCAGATTTACTATGAATTGTAATAACTTTAGGTTCTTCCATTGTTGATAATGCTTGGCAAACCTCTTTCCAAGATTCGTTTATTGTGCCTGCATAATTTTCATTCCATAAAGCATAAAGATCTGCCATAGTGTTGGATACCTGTTCACAATTATTGTGATTAGAATATAGTGTTATAGCATTCCAATATTCATCAAGGCAATTTTTAATGAATGGTTCTAAATCAGACTGTACCGCAGTTAATCTAGACATATTGATTAACATAGAATCATAATCATTATTTGTAATCAAAAGTTTTTTTCTTCGAAGATCCTTAACCGCACAAGCTAATAAAAAAACGCCAATAGCATTTATTAAAGACTTTGGTATAGATGTAATAGACACACCTGTTTTATGAACTAGAGGCAGATGGTTTTCTGCATCATCAATAATGTTACAAATACGATTACTAGGATCTTCATTAAAAAAATATGAAGCTCCATGATAAGAAGATGAAGCATTTAATGCCACAATAAAATCTTTTGGAAACAAGTCTTCTGTATCAGCGATATCTCCATCAGAGTCAGGATCGATGAAAATATTAGCAAATGGTGTTGCAGTGTATGCCACATAACTAACTTTTTGTCCGGTATTTATTACTTCTCTAATTAATCGATTGATTTTTTTAGGATCTTCTTCTGGATTACCTGTATTGACAGAAGCATTATCGGCTTCATCATCTATAATTAAAATAGGTTGTTCTATATAACCATTTTTTGCGTTTATTTCTGATTTTAACCATTTTAATAAGTAATTTAGCTTATGTGTATTTTTTTTTGTGACAACTAAAATCAGATCATTAATCACCGCGATACTATTGCGCGGAGTTTTCTCTATGTCATTTTGTTGGTCTGTTAAACAATAAGGTAATCGCGGGTTTTCCAAAAGCCCTACACCAATATATTTAGTTTCCCGGTCTCTTGTTGCTCGACCTGCTATTGATATGCTGCCAACAAAATCTTTGTCCAATCTTTCCTGTGTTTGGCTTCTTAAATCTTCAACAGTTCCAGTTAAAATAATAATTAATTTATATCCGATATCAGCTGCTTTATTAATTAATGCAGTATAGTTATTTGTTTTTCCTGATTGAACATCGCCAACCACCATTCCTTTAACGTGATAAGCCGTTTTAGACTTAGGATCACCTAATCGAGCTAAAATTTCATCGGTATCTGAATCAGTTCTTTTTAAAATATTTCTCGGTAAATCTTTACTTTTTGCATAACTAGAATATCTATTCCAATAGTACCAATCTGTTTCTTCCTTTCTTCTTTCTGTGAACCAATCCTCTTCAATATCATTATCAGTAAGAATAATGGCCTCACCAATAGTAACATTAAATTTCTCGCGGAAGCGTTTCTCTATTACCTTTAGATCCCCCTGCATAATACTAGGCATACTTAAACATTTTTGTAATTGCTCGTTAAGCCAACTACTTGTTATCTCTTGCTCACTCTTATAGGCTTCTTCTTCTAAAGCTCCTAGAACCATTTTGATTATTTGTTCTTTTGAGTACATATCTCACTATCCTTCTACACTTTTAATTAAGTGCTCTATTTCTTCTCGAGTTAAAGAAAAATTACTATCACCTAATAGAACTTTAGAAATAGAGTCAGCTGAAAATCCGGCGATTAAAAGTTCTTGAATTAATTTTTTAATCATCTGATTTGAATCTTCAGTTTCCTGAACTAATTTTATATTTAGTGCCGCAACATCATTTTTTAGTAATTCAAGGGGTAATGCTTGTTCAATAAGTGTTAATAATGCAGATTTAATCTCAGAGGACTCAATACAGTTTATCATTTCAGCTAACAAGGAATGGGTTCTATTAATTTTATAAACAATATATTGTTTATCCCTGTCAAATACACGTTGCCAAATGGGATCAGTATCTAATACTTGCATTTTAGCTCGACATGTAAATGTATTAGATGACTTAGCTGAACACTGAAAAACAATACGTTTTAATTGCTCTCGTAATAACGCTGGCAATTCAACCCGGGATTTTTTAACATCCAAACACCAAAGATGGTCTGCGTCATTATTAAATTCTACTGATATTCGAGCTAATTTATTTGCTTCTGAAGCTTTAGCAAGTTTTTGCCATCCACCTGCAACAATTAATCTTCCAGCGCGATAAATATAAATGCCTTGACCAAGATGATGCTCACCTTTATTCGATACTCTGTTAGAAAAAGCATAGCTCATCTTAGATGGATGAGGTAAAACATAAGCCTTAACTTGAATAGTGCACTTTCCAATGTTTAGCGCTTGTTCAGACAATAAAGTTGAAGCTAACTGTTCTGGTTCGGGATTAATAGCAAAAGGATCCATTCCTTTTATAACTTTATTATTAAGAAGTATACTAACTTTTTGCGAAACATTATCATTATTAATAAAACGATGAAAAATAAGCGATAGATGATCAATAAGATTTACGATACGTCGTTCATAGTCACGATCATTCTTAATAGAAGTCGGATCAATCGCTCTATCGAAACAGCTCCAAATAACAGCAGTGCCTGTTACAGATGAGAAAGAAATATCATTTAAATAGGCTTCACAAACATCATAAGGAATAATTTGAGCCAACCATTGATTAGTTTTTTCAACAAGATCTAAATCCCAACATATTCCATACCAATTATCATTTACATTAGTTCTGCTAATTAATATGAGCTTTTTACATTGGGAAAAAGAAGCTGTTTTTAACCCCATCCCAAATCGACCAAGATCACTTTTATCTCTTATCTGATTAGGACTAATAGCACCTAATTGCATTGCTTTTTGGACTGTTTCAGGCAACATTCCAATGCCATCATCCATAACAGCTAAAATAGGATTACCATTACGCCATTGTGTAAAAATATTTATTGATTTAGCATGTGCAGAAATAGAATTATCAACTAAATCTGCAATAGCTGACTCAAGAGAGTAACCCACACTTCTCAAACTTTGTATAAAAGAACTTGCAATAGGAGGAAGAGAAACAATTTCCATGCTTTAAATATTCCTCTCATTATTAATATTATTTTTATGAGTATTTATTTTTTTAATGTAGAGAAAAGTATTATACATTGTTAAGGATATATTTCTTTATTTATTTCAAAAATACAAGAAAACCAATTTATCTTATAGTAATTTTGTACCCTAAACTCAAAATTGATTAGGAATTAATTGTTCTAAAAATGATAATATTATTATCGTTTTTAATTATGCATTTTTTATAGAATTGTTATTAAAAAATATTTAAAAGTTACATAATATAGATAATATTTTTGCTCATTAGATATAGTTTAATAGTTAATACAAATAAAATATATTCCTCCCCTATATGTGTTCAAGAAAGGATTAAAAAAATGAAAAATAAAATCGCAAGTATCATCGCTTTTATTTGTTTAGGTATGATTAGCAATATTAACATCTGCAATTAATGGTTATCAAAATAAAATTCTTACAGCCGCCGAAGTTATTGAAGAATTAATTAAGTTGGCTAAAACAATTAAAAACTCAGATAATTTAGCCAAAGAGCTCAATCTTACTGTTCATGAATATGCTTTTTATTCTGCTGTAGCGGAAAATAATAGTGCTTGAGAATTAATGAGAAAAGAAAAGTTACGTGAGTTAGCTGTTGTATTGACTGAAGCCATTCGTGGTTCTGAATCGTTAGATTGGGCAAGTAAAGAATCTGCTCGAACAAAAATTCGTGTAACCGTTAAACGACTACTAAAAATATGGTTATCCATCAGGTATGGCTTTATTTGCAAAAAAGGCAGTTCTTGCTAAGGCTAAAATACTTTCTAAAGAATTAGTAAAAGAATTATAATATTTGAATAAGGATATAATAGGATCGAATTTATGGCTTACTATACCAACATATTTTCACCAGAAACGTACCAAGCGTTTACCCATTCAGATAAAACTATAGCAGGTTTTCTAATTCGGCAAGAAAGTTTAGCAAAGAAACTCAAGCCTAGAGATATTTTAATTTGTTATATTACACGTTTATCTAGATGGTGTGGGCTACTTGAAATTGCAGATGGTCCATACCAAGATAGCTCGCCTATCTTTTTAGATAAAGATGATCCTTATATAGTACGTTTTCACGTTCGAGTTAAAATTTGGTTACCATTATCAACGACAATCCCAATTCATATTGATGAAATTTGGCAAAATCTCTCTTTTACAAAATCACACGATAAAAATAGTAATGCTTGGACAGGTTTATTACGTAACAGTTTAAATAAATTTAATGAAAAAGATGGTAAATTGCTAAAAACTATTCTGTTAAAGCAGTCTAATAATACCATCACCTCTTACCCTTTAAGTGAAACCGAGCAAAAGAAATTAAAAATTCATACCGTTAATCGTACCGACAAAATTATAGAAGTTTCTGTTCCTGAAAATGATGATAGTTTAGAGGACAATCAACCAAATCAAGATGTTCGTGAATCAATAAAAATGCAAGCTTTACTTGCCGAAATAGGTGCGTGTATGGGACTTAAAGTTTGGTTACCTAAATCTGATCGTAGTCGCGTTCTCAAAAAATGGAAAAAAGGAATAGATACTTTGTTAGATAGATTACCTCTTAATTACGATGAAACAACATTAAGTACCATTGAGCAAATTGATGTTATTTGGTTAAAAGGACGATCAATTGTTCGGGCATTTGAAGTTGAACATACAACATCCGTTTATTCAGGTTTATTACGAATGGCCGATTTACTTGCACTTCAACCAAATATGAATATTAATTTGCACATTGTTGCCCCTGATAATCGTCAAGAAAAGGTATTCCAAGAAATTCAAAGACCTGTATTTTCTCTTTTAGAAAAAGGTCCTTTATCTGAAAGTTGTAGCTATATTTCTTATAGTAATTTGAAAGAACTCAGTAAACAAAAACATTTAGATCGAATGACGGATGCGGTGCTTGATGATTATGCAGAATTGCTTCAAAGTAATATTTTATAGAAAAGATAATACGTTTTAACGGTTTATTAACCGGATAAAATTTAGGAACACCGCCAATGAAAAACATCTAAAATTAACTACAACTAATCCCCCCTAACACTCCCATAATAAAACCGAGTAAAAACAAATCACTCGGTTACCTGCAAAACATAATAAATATAATCAAATGGTTATCAACTTCAATATTCTCTATTCAATATTCTAAATACATCAAATTATAAATAACTTATTAGACCATAATTAACATATCATACTTGATTTCGCATAAAGTACAGGCATAATTGTTTAGTGTATAAAATAGTATTACAGACGTGTGATAAGGATTGAGATAATGAAAAATAAAATCGCAAGTATCATCGCTTTTATTTGTTTAGGTATGATTAGCACAGCCAGTGCATATGAAATTGTTTGTCCGTCTGAAATCGAAGTTAAATACAACGAACCGGAAATTAAAGACATGCCTGACGGATGGGAAATGTCTTACAAAAAAAACCTCATTCATTTTCTTGATGGTATGGACGTTTATTATGATAAACCTATCTATTTAGGTATTTTAAAGCCAGAGCCAGGAATCATTAACGGCAATAGATATGAATCCACATGGACGCTTGGTTCGATCTATGATAAGAAAGATAGTTATGTTAGTTGCTCTTATTCTGGAATCTACTTAATAAAAAAAATTGACCCTTCCATGGAAAGCTGTTGGAGTATTGAATCTAAAAATGAATTTGGATATCCACAATTTAAACTTGTTTGCAGCACAGAAGAATTAGAAATGATTGAATAGTTTTCTTGATTACACAACGGAAAACTTCATATTTTTCAACTAAAGATGTTATGGATGATCTTATTTCATAAGAGAACCGATGTAAGTACCAAAATAAGGTTAAGTATGATTTATGCAGAATAAATCTTTATTATAAATTCTAAAATTATTAAAAAACATAAATTACTTTTTATAACACTAAAATTGAAAAACCTTTCATTAAGTAACTGATTATTAACAATGCTTTATAACTTAACCTAGCTAAAAATATAACATAACGTTATGGCAACAATTATTTATTAATTTTTAATGCCAAAAATCGATTGAAGAGGTAGTAAGCAGTGATAACGTCGGAAGAGATAAAAAATAGATTATGGGATGGTGCCAATGAACTTCGTGGATCAATGGATGCTAGTCGATATAAAGATTATATGTTAGGTTTGATGTTTTATAAGTTTTTAAGTGATAAAACATTAGCCACATTCAAAGGCATGTATACCAAAGATGAAATAAGTGAATCAGATTTAATTACTGCTTTTGAAGATGCAATGAGAAGTAACGGCGATCTACTTGAAGCATCTTTCCAAAAACTACTTGGTTATTATGTATTACCACAATATCTTTACCAAAAATGGATAAAAGATATTAATAATGGTGATTTTGAAGTCCAAAAAGTAATCGACAGTTTAAACTATTTCGAACGTTCAATTTCCGCATCACCAGATGCCGATGATTTTAAAAACCTATTTTCTGGCTCCACATTAGATCTTACTGATACAGCACTGGGTAGCAATTTAAATGAACGAAGCAAAAATATTAAAGCCCTGATTTTATTATTTGCTGATCTAGATATGATCGCATTACAGAAAGGTGACGTACTCGGGGATGCATACGAATATCTAATTGGTCAGTTTGCTATGGAGTCAGGCAAAAAAGCTGGCGAGTTCTATACGCCTCGCCAAGTTAGCGAAATTATGGCACAAATAGCAGCTAAAACATCTAATATTCGCTCTATTTATGATCCAACCGTTGGTTCTGGTTCTCTACTACTAACAGTAAAAAAACATTTAACTAGAGAAATACAAGAAGCACTCACCTATTATGGTCAAGAAAAAAATACAGCTACCTATAATCTTGCTCGTATGAATTTATTACTGCATGAAGTTAAACCAAATAAAATGACCATCAAAAATGGTGATACATTATCCCATGACTGGCCAGAAGATCCATCTCGTCCGAATGAAGGCGTACTATTTGATGCCGTGGTAATGAACCCTCCCTACTCTGCCAAAAATTGGAATCGAGCGGGACTGAAAGTAAGTGATCCACGTTTCGTTGTGGCCGGTGTATTACCCCCTGATTCAAAAGGTGATTTTGCTTTTTTATTACATGGACTATTCCACCTTGGGCAAACAGGTACAATGACCATTGTATTGCCGCACGGTGTTCTATTCCGAGGTGCAGCAGAAGGGGAAATCCGCAAACGACTACTTGAGAAAAATTATATTGATACTGTTATTGGTCTACCAAGCAACTTATTCACCAATACGGGTATCCCTGTTGTTATATTGGTATTAAAGAAAAATCGGCAACTAGGTGAACCGATTTTAATTATTGATGCATCAAACCAATTTATTAAAGTTGGTAAGCAAAATGTTCTTCAAGAAAAAGATATTGCCAAAATTGTTGATACTTATGTAAATCGTAGTGAAGAAAAAGGGTATAGCCATTTAGCTGACCGCCAAGAGATTATTGAAAATGAATATAATCTCAATATTCCTCGTTATATCGAAACGATTGATAATGAAATTGCTCATGATGTTGATGGTCATTTACTTGGTGGGATTCCACAACATAATATTAATAATTTAACAGTGATACAGTCTATAACCCCCGATCTATTACAGGCAGCCTTACAACCGTTACGACCTAACTATGTTAAATTAAATTGTGAAATTGCTGAATTAAGTGACAAGATTTTAAATGATCCGCGGCTAGTCAATCTATCCGCTAAATTAGCCCAGCAAGCACAAGCATACATTAATAAATATTGGCCTCAAATTATTACTATCAATGATCAAGATAAAATTCATGATTTAATGGAAGCGATGTTAGCGGAAATTAAAACGCTATTAACGAATTTCAATCATATTGATATTTATGATGGCTACCAGATTATTGCCGAAATCTGGCAGAATGCACTACTTCATGATAGTGAAATTATAGCTTTAAGTGATTTTTACACCGCCGGCCGTAGCCGAGTACCTAATATGATAACTAAAGGTACTGGAGATAAAAAACGTGAAGTACAAGATGGTTTTATTGGTAGCATTGTACCAAATGAATTAATTGCCACTGAACTTTATGCCGAAGAATTAGCAAAAATTGAACATAATAAAAATCAAATTCAAATGCTTGAAGGTGAGCTTAGCGAACTAATTGAAGCCAGTAAGGAAGAAGATAGCGCTGAGTACGAAGCACTTTACGAATCATTGAAAAAGAATGATGACGATGAACCACTTGATGCGTTTGATAATAAAAAACTAAAAGAAGAGCTAAAAAATACGCCAAAAGACAGTGAGCAATATAAATTACTTAAAAAAGCCGATAAATTGATCAGTGAAAAAGCCTCTTTAAGCAAAAAAGTAAAAGCAGTTGAATTAGCACTAAAAGATGAAATACAAGAACGGATTATAAATTTAACCGATCAAGAAATCGATTCCCTAATGTATAAAAAATGGTTTGCCAATACAACCACATTATTGAGTGAACTGATTGAAAAACCGATAAAGGCTGAATTAAAAATCTTACAAATGTTAAACGAACGTTATCAAGATACCTTAACTTCAATTGATGATGAAATAAAGCAACTTGAAGATGAGCTACAAGCCATGATGCAAGAATTGGTGGTAACCGAATGAGTAAGACTAAAAAATTAGTGCCTAAACGGCGTTTCAAAAAGTTTGATCTTAGCTGGGATGTTACAAATCTAGGTGAAATATCTGATATTGTTAGAGGTGCAAGCCCGCGACCAATTCAAGATAAAAAATGGTTTGATAGTAATTCAGAAATCGGTTGGTTACGTATTTCGGACGTTACAGAGCAAAATGGACGTATTTATCATATAAAACAACGCTTATCGAAAGCAGGACAAGAGAAAACGCGTGTATTAAATGAGCCACATTTGCTATTAAGTATTGCGGCCACTGTAGGAAAACCAGTAATAAATTATGTCAAAACAGGTGTACATGATGGTTTTTTGATTTTTCAAAATCTTAAATCTGATATTGAATTCATGTTTCAATATTTAGATATGTATGGGGTTAAATGGAAAAAATATGGTCAACCAGGAAGCCAATTGAATTTAAACTCCGATATTGTTAAAAATCACAATGTTGAATTACCTCACAATGAGGAACAAACCCAAATAGGCGAATTCTTTAAAAAACTCGATACTCTTATTCAAACACAGCAAAAAAAGCTAGACAAAACAAAAACCCTAAAATCGGCTTACCTAGCTGAAATGTTTCCCAAAGATGATGAATCCAAACCTAAACTTAGATTTAAAGGGATGAAAGATAATTGGATGCACACTAAGTTAAAAGATGTCATAGAAAGAGAATTAAAGGGAAAAACAAAAGCAACTATGCTTGGTAACAAAAATATATACCTTGATGCAAATTACTTAAATGGTGGAGAAATAAACTATGTTAATGCCTCTAAAGATGTTACGTTAAATGATGTTTTAATTTTATGGGATGGCTCTCTTGCAGGGACAGTATATCATGAATTTGAAGGAGCTTTAGGTTCAACTTTAAAAGCCTATAAACCCAAAGAATCAGGACAGTTTTTGTATCAATTTTTAAAGAAAAATCAGCAGAATATTTTTAATAATTATAGAACACCAAATATACCTCATGTGATAAAAACATTTACAGAAGAATTTCGGATAACAATACCTCATATTAAAGAACAAACCAAAATAGGAAATTTCTTTAAATTATTAGACCAAAAAATCGCCCTAGAACAACGTAAATTAGAAAAATTAAAAAAAATAAAACAAGCTTATTTAAATGAAATGTTTGTGTAAAAGGAGTTAGGTTATGAGTCAGGTGAGTAAAGATGCGTCAGAAAAAGTTTTCCAAGAAAAATTTGTTAGAGAACTAGAAAAAAATAAATGGCATGCGCCTGACTATTTAGATGGTAATAAACAAAAAGTTACAGTTAATGATTTAACTAATCATTGGCGCCAAGAACTTAATCGTCTTAATGCTGACCAGCTTGAAGGTATTGAACTAAGTGATAATGAATTCAAGCAAGTAATGGCAAAAGTACAACAAATTAATAATAGCTATGAAGCTGCCAAAATTTTAGCCATGGAAGAGTCAAAAGGTAAAATTGATGGCATCTACCGCGACGATCATCCTAACATTACACGCAAACAAATTACCTTAACTATTTTTAAAAAAGCAGAAGTCCGAGGTGGAGATTCTAGTTATCACATTGCCCGCGAAGTACACACCCCAAACGGTAATCGTTTTGATATAATTTTATTAATCAATGGATTACCACTTATCAATATTGAACAAAAACGTTCGGACAAAAATTTAGACGAAGCATTTGAGCAATTTAAGCGTTATTATCGCGAGGGTGAATATTGCAATAACTTTATGGCTTTTTCGCAGATGATGGTAATCACATCCGAGATCGAAACGCGCTATTTTGCTACACCGAAAACTATTGCTGATTTTAATCCGAAGTTTGTTTTCCATTGGGCGGACGAGTTTAATAAGCCAATTAACCACTGGCAAAAGGTAGCGGAAAAATTTTTAGTGATACCAATGGCACATCAAATGGTCGGTGATTATTTGGTAATCGATGAAGCAAAAGAAGAAGAAAACCGTCGCCATATGTTAATGCGTCCTTATCAAGTATGTGCTTTACAAGCTGTTGAAAAAGCCGCATTTGGAGCAGATACCCCTGAGAAAAAACCTCATGGTGGGTTTGTTTGGCATACTACCGGCTCAGGTAAAACCATTACTAGTTTTAAAACTGCACTATTTTTATCTACCCGAGCAGGATTTGATAAAGTGGTTTTTTTAGTGGATCGACGTGAATTAGATAGGCACACAATAATCAAATTTAATAATTATGCCGCTTATGAACCCGTTTCGGTTGATGATACCAAATATACCGCCCAATTACATAAACATCTTAAATCAGCCAAAAACGGTATTGTAGTAACCACCACATTCAAATTAAATAGTTTAATTAAAGAGCTAGAAGAATCTAAAGATAATGCTCTTACTAATAAAAAAATAATTTTTATTGTCGACGAAGCCCATCGAACCACAATGGGGCAAATGATGGGTAATATAATAAGTTACTTTAAAAACAATGGGTTATTTTTTGGTTTCACAGGTACCCCTTTATTTGATGAAAATAAGATCAAAGGCAAAATTAATGAAAAAAGTGAATTGATTAATACCACTGAAAAACTATTTGGTCCAAAACTTCATCAATATACTATAGATGAAGCTATTGCAGATGGTAATGTGCTCGGTTTCCATGTCGATTATATTAACACTGGGGAATTTAAAAGTTATGATGATCTCCGTGAAAAACTCATTGAAAGGATAAAAATAGAAAAACCAGATATGTCCGACCGAGATATTGCTCGCTTGGTACAAGGCTGGAGCGAGTTAGAAGTCGAAAAGCAAGCGGTAAAAAAAGATATTTTGGCATATCATGATAAAACTCATATTCCCCGCGTTGTTGAAGAAATTATTGCTAATTGGCAAACTCAATCACAACAACAGCAATTTAATGCTATTTTAACTGTTGCCTATAAAGAACGGGTGATTGCTTACTATAATGAATTTAAAAAACAACTAGAAGATAATCAGCAAAAAATCAATATAGCAATGACATTTAGCTTTGGTAATGAAAATGATCCAAATAATGTTGCTCCCGAAGTAATTAAAACCATGTTTGCGGATTATGCACAATTTACCGAAATTAAGTTTATTGCTGGCGATAAAAAACATGGTGAAAAAGCTTATTTTGAAGACATTGTCGAGAGAGCAACTTTGGGAGGAAGTGGTCGCAATGCTAAAAATATTGATTTAGTGATTGTGGCAGATCAACTATTAACCGGTTACGACTCAAAACGATTAAATACCCTCTATGTAGATCGAGCATTAGAACTACAAGGATTAATTCAAGCTTATTCACGTACTAATCGTGTATTTAACTCAAGTAAAGAATTTGGCACAATTATCAATTTTCAGTTACCAAGAATTACTGAAGAGATAGTTAACCGAGCATTAGAATTATATGGCAGTGGCGGTAAAACTAGCAAAGCTATTGTGGACACTTATCAAGTTGCGGTAGAGAAATTGGCAAATGATTTTGCAGAGCTCACGTTGACTTTACCCGATCCAACAGATTGGCAGAGTTTATTGCGAAATATTAAAAAGTTAAATGCATTTATAGTCGCTTTCAAAGTTGCTTCTGATCAACTTAATACCGTTCAACAATATTATGAATTTAAATGGGATGATATTGCTTTTGGTATGACAGAAAATACTTGGTTAAATTATGTTGGCGCCTATAAAAACTTAGCTCAAAAATCTAATACACCATTAGCCCCAATAGTTATACCCGCTTTAATTGGCAAAACTAAGTTAGCTGGAACACAAATAATTGATGCGGCACATATATTAAACCTGATTGGCGAAAAAGTATCTAATGCTTCTGGCATCCAGACGGTTGATAATGAAACTTTACGTATTATTTATGAACAAATTCAAGAATTGAGTAATATGGGGGAAAATCAGCAAGCAGAAATACTAAAAGAGTTTGTTGATACGGAACTAATAACCGGTAAGCTTTCTAATCAAACGCATTTTGATGAAGCATTTAACAAATGGAAAGCAGATAAAATCATTATTCTGGTCAGTGAATTTGCTAAAAAATGGGGACTTAATACTGATGAATCCCCTAATGATTTTGGTAAAAATCATTAAGTTAAGGTGGATACACATCTTGTCATATGATCAAATGGTTTCGCGAAAAATCAATAATCAGACAACAAGATGTGCGAACTCGATATTTTACACGACTCTCTTTACCAATTCTGCCCCGAATTACACTTAAAACGACTCAACAGCTTAACGTTGGCTTGCCACGCATTACTTGACTGTAAAACTCTCACTCTTACCGAACTTGGCCGTAACCTGCCAACCAAAGCGAGAACAAAACATAACATCAAACGAATCGACCGATTGTTAGGTAATCGTCACCTCCACAAAGAGCGACTCGCTGTATACCGTTGGCATGCTAGCTTTATCTGTTCGGGCAATACGATGCCCATTGTACTTGTTGACTGGTCTGATATTCGTGAGCAAAAACGACTTATGGTATTGCGAGCTTCAGTCGCACTACACGGTCGTTCTGTTACTCTTTATGAGAAAGCGTTCCCGCTTTCAGAGCAATGTTCAAAGAAAGCTCATGACCAATTTCTAGCCGACCTTGCGAGCATTCTACCGAGTAACACCACACCGCTCATTGTCAGTGATGCTGGCTTTAAAGTGCCATGGTATAAATCCGTTGAGAAGCTGGGTTGGTACTGGTTAAGTCGAGTAAGAGGAAAAGTACAATATGCAGACCTAGGAGCGGAAAACTGGAAACCTATCAGCAACTTACATGATATGTCATCTAGTCACTCAAAGACTTTAGGCTATAAGAGGCTGACTAAAAGCAATCCAATCTCATGCCAAATTCTATTGTATAAATCTCGCTCTAAAGGCCGAAAAAATCAGCGCTCGACACGGACTCATTGTCACCACCCGTCACCTAAAATCTACTCAGCGTCGGCAAAGGAGCCATGGGTTCTAGCAACTAACTTACCTGTTGAAATTCGAACACCCAAACAACTTGTTAATATCTATTCGAAGCGAATGCAGATTGAAGAAACCTTCCGAGACTTGAAAAGTCCTGCCTACGGACTAGGCCTACGCCATAGCCGAACGAGCAGCTCAGAGCGTTTTGATATCATGCTGCTAATCGCCCTGATGCTTCAACTAACATGTTGGCTTGCGGGCGTTCATGCTCAGAAACAAGGTTGGGACAAGCACTTCCAGGCTAACACAGTCAGAAATCGAAACGTACTCTCAACAGTTCGCTTAGGCATGGAAGTTTTGCGGCATTCTGGCTACACAATAACAAGGGAAGACTTACTCGTGGCTGCAACCCTACTAGCTCAAAATTTATTCACACATGGTTACGCTTTGGGGAAATTATGAGGGGATCTCTCAGTGCATTGCCTCCAATTCCCATAATTTATTACGCCGATAATAACTTGGTGTAACCTTAAAAATGTACTTAAATCGACGTGTAAAAGATTGTTGGGAATCAAATTGATATTTTAATGCGATCTCAAGGATAGTTTTTTTCGTCAACCTCAACTCAACAGCCGCTTTCGTCAAACGACGAGCACGAATATAGCTAGCCAGTGTGACCCCTGTTACTTTTTTGAACAGCCGCTGAAAATACCACTTGGTATAACCCGCTTTATTCGCCACATCATCAAGCAGTAAAGACTGATCTAAATTATGTTCAATCCATAATAGAACATCTTTGATAACCGTTGTATGAAACTGCTTATCATCATATCTTAATTGGATGTTATTAGCTTTATTTTGATAGCGAGAATGCTGTTCAATATACATAAAATAACCTAAATGTTCTTAAGATTGTCACGACCACATCATCATGATACCATAAACATACTGACGGTATGTTATTTTAAATCTATCATGGAAAATAAAAATCATCAACAAGAAAATTTTAAGAGTACCTATCAATCACTGGTTAACTCAGCACGAATATTGTTTGTTGAAAAAGGCTATCAAGCTGTTTCAATAGATGAGATCTCGGGAAAAGCGTTGGTGACCAAAGGTGCCTTTTATCATCACTTTAAAAATAAAAAACAATTACTCAGTGCCTGTTATAAGCAGCAATTAATTATGATTGATGCCTACATCACAACAAAAACTGATTTAACAAATGGTTGGTCTGCCTTAGAAAGTATATTTGAACATTATCTTGATTATATTATTGATAATAATAAAAACCTTATCCCTATCCAAGAAGTGATGCCTATCATTGGTTGGAATGAACTTGAAAAAATTAGCCTTGAATACATTACTGGTAAGGTAAACGCCATTGTCAGCAAATTGATCCAAGAGAACCAACTTAAAGCTTATGATGATGATGTGCTTAAAAACTTACTCAATGGCTGGTTTATGCATATCGCAATACATGCGAAAAACCTAAAAGAGCTTGCCGATAAAAAAGGCCAATTTATTGCTATTTACCGCGGCTTTTTATTGAGCTTGAAAGATAAATAAAATAGATAGGTTTTATTTGAAGCTAAATCTTCTTTATCGTAAAAAATGCCCTCTTGGGTTATCAAGAGGGTCATTATATTTCGCGGAATAACATCATTTGGTGACGAAATAACTAAGCACTTGTCTCCTGTTTACTCCCCTGAGCTTGAGGGGTTAACATGAAGGTCATCGATAGCAGGATAATAATACAGTAAAACGCTAAACCAATAATCCAAATCCAGCCATCCCAAATTGGTAGTGAATGATTATAAATAACAGCAAACAGTAATGGGCCAATAACACCGGTTGCATTGGTAAGGCTCACCAATAATCCCTGTAAAGCACCTTGCTGATGACTCTTTGTTTGGATAGACATCACTCCCTGTAATGCAGGTAAAGCGATCCCACCACCAGCCAATAAAATTAAAACAGGGAAAACTAACCAACCTTCAGATATAAACGCTAAAAAGGCAAATGCACTACTATCTGCAATAAATCCGAGCAGTACTGCCGTTTTTTCGCCCCATTTAGTGGCTATTCTTCCTGCCACAAAGGCTTGGAATACTGAGTGTAAAAGACCAAGACCCGCTAATGAAAAGCCAACCATCATGCTATTCCATCCAAAACGATTTTCGGTAAATAGCACCCACACCGTTGCGGGAATTTGGCCTATCAATTGCGCTGAAAAATAAATAATCAACAAAATGGGCATCGTTTTAAATAAAGTGATGTATACCGAATTCGATTGCGTCTCAACCCCTACTTCGGTATCTGTATTATCACGTGTATTTTTGGTTTCACGGAACCAAAACATAACCACAAGGAAAGTGACAATATTTAGCAACGCAGCGATAAAAAAGGGACTATGCGGTGAAATCTCTCCTGCAAAACCACCAATAATAGGCCCCGCTATTAAACCAAGCCCAAAACTTGCCCCTAACCAACCGAACCACTTCACGCGTTGAGAAGCTGAGGTGGTATCGGCAATGACCGATGCCGCGACAGCCCCAGTAGCTCCTGTGATCCCTGAAAGCAAACGGCCTAAATACAGCATCCAAAGCGCACTTGAAAAAGCCAGCAATAAGTAATCCAGCGATGCGCCTATTAATGACAACAACAGCACTGGGCGCCGACCAAATCGGTCAGACATTTTTCCAAGCCAAGGAGCAAAGATAACCTGCATTAACGCATAAAGTGCAAGCAATACGCCAAAGTGGTTAGCGATATCTTCCGAAGCAATAAATTCACGTAATAACGTTGGCAAGACTGGCATGATAAGGCCAATCCCCATGGCATCGAGTAACGTAATTACCAATGCGATCTTTGTCGAACTATTCATTTAACTTTTCTCTATTACTGATAGGGAGTGGTAAAATAACTCTATCAATGATAGAGTGTCAACAAAAATTAGGAATTAATGATGTCTAGATTAGATAAAAGTAAAGTGATTAACAGCGCATTAGAGCTGCTTAATGAGGTCGGAATCGAAGGTTTAACAACCCGTAAACTCGCCCAGAAGCTAGGTGTAGAGCAGCCTACATTGTATTGGCATGTAAAAAATAAGCGGGCTTTGCTCGACGCCTTAGCCATTGAGATGTTAGATAGGCACCATACTCACTTTTGCCCTTTAGAAGGGGAAAGCTGGCAAGATTTTTTACGTAATAACGCTAAAAGTTTTAGATGTGCTTTACTAAGTCATCGCGATGGAGCAAAAGTACATTTAGGTACACGGCCTACAGAAAAACAGTATGAAACTCTCGAAAATCAATTAGCCTTTTTATGCCAACAAGGTTTTTCACTAGAGAATGCATTATATGCACTCAGCGCTGTGGGGCATTTTACTTTAGGTTGCGTATTGGAAGATCAAGAGCATCAAGTCGCTAAAGAAGAAAGGGAAACACCTACTACTGATAGTATGCCGCCATTATTACGACAAGCTATCGAATTATTTGATCACCAAGGTGCAGAGCCAGCCTTCTTATTCGGCCTTGAATTGATCATATGCGGATTAGAAAAACAACTTAAATGTGAAAGTGGGTCTTAAAAGCAGCATAACCTTTTTCCGTGATGGTAACTTCACGGTAACCAAGATGTCGAGTTAACCACCCTTTAGATTCATAAAGCGAAAATAATGCGGCTCCAACGTACCCACCTAAATGGAAACGGCGTTCACTCCAATCTAAACACGCACAACAGATTTTACGTGAATGTTTGGAAGGAACGTCAATTCCCATTTCATGAAAATATTGAATACCACTTAATGTGATCATTGAACCATTTTCAGTGATCCATTGCTGTTGACAAAGGGAATCATAGATCTTAACGGCAACTTCGCCAGCTAAATGATCATAGCAAGTACGTGCTTTTCGTAAATGCACTGGCGTGGAAACTTTGGCATGTACGCCATGGTTTAAGGAGATCCCCATCATACTTTCCATCAATTCAGCAATATCTTTTCCTGCTAGCCGAAAATAACGATGCTTGCCTTGAGCTACTACTGTGATTAGCTGGCAATCTAATAATTTAGATAAATGACTGCTCGCCGTTGAAGCTGATATATTCGCCACAGAACTTAGCTCAGTGGCCGTCCAAGCTCGCCCATCCATCAAAGCACTGAGTATTTTAACTCGTGAAATGTCAGACATAGCCGCCCCTATCGCGGCTATTGAGGACTCAAAGGTAACCTCTTTTCGTATTAAATTAGCCATCGCAAGTTCACTTTATTGCCCAAGGGAGCGTAACAGATGCAGCCATACTATCATTGTCCGTTATTAATATCAGTTGGTTAGCATGGTCACTGTATTGCACTAAAATATTAATGTTATTCTCCGCCAATACTCGTGCTATTTCGCCAAGTTCCCCCGGTTTTTCCTGTTTTAACTTACGAATTAATGGTGTCCGGATCGCAAGTACTAACAGTCCAGCTTGCTCTAGCGCTATTTTAGCTTCCTTTCCTTGTTCAACAAGAAAATGAGCATGGCATTCATCACCAACCGTAAATATCCCTCCCCCTTCCAATCCAATACCTTTATTACCTAATGTTTTTCCTAGTAATGCTAATTGTCCTATTTGATTATCTAAAACAACGTGAACATCAAACATTATCCTTGTCCTTTTTAAATGAATATTCGCGAGTAATATGAGCAATACTAATTTTGTAAAAATCAAATATTGACTCTCGCCCTTCTTGTTGAGCTTTCGCATGTAAAACATGATTTTTCCATTGCAGAACTGCGTATTCGTTTTCCCACCAAGATAGCGATAACATTTTTCCTTCTGTAGCTAGACTTTGAAAACGTTCAATTGAAATAAAACCAGCTACATGACTTAATAGTGGTCTTAACTCCTCAGCTAAAGTCAAATAGCGAGTTTGTTGGTCGGGTTGTATTTGCACCTCAAATATTACAGCAATCATATTTTTCTCCGTTATTAATCAACAAACAGAGTAATCCACCCGAAAATTAACACTTCGATAAGCAACGAAATATAGAAAGGTCATGCTGCTGTTTTATGTTGTATATCACACTTCTTTAAATTGCTCGGCCTGCGCTTATCATGTTCTCCTTCTCTTATAATTTTGTTTATTATTTATACTTTTTTATTTTTTGCTATCACCGAAAATAGTGCGGATCCCGCATGGTATTTAGGTTTACCCATCATTAAATACCATTGTTGTTATTTTAATCTTTTTAATATTTCATGATTAAGATCACACTAAAATTATGACCCTATTAACTAAAAGTTATGGATACCCTAATAAAACTCATTGTTAAAGATTAGTTAACCAAAGTAACTTCATTTTTCACTATTGTTAAATTGTTATAGTGAAAATTCTGGTAAACTAATAGAGGTAAAAAAATGATCCTAGATGCCAGTTATACATTATTAGTCGCATGTATCGCGCTACTCATAGGAATGTTTGTCGTAAAATTTACCCCGTTCCTACAAAAAAACCACATACCAGAAGCCGTCGTTGGTGGCTTTATTGTTGCAATTGTTCTGTTAATTATTGATAAAACATCAGGTTATTCGTTTACTTTTGATGCTTCATTGCAAAGTTTATTAATGCTCACATTCTTTTCCTCTATCGGGCTAAGTTCTGACTTTTCTCGACTGATTAAAGGAGGAAAGCCGTTAGTTCTATTAACTATTGCAGTAACGATCCTAATCGCCATTCAAAATACTGTCGGCATGAGTATGGCTGTCATGATGAATGAAAGTCCATTTATTGGCTTAATTGCAGGTTCAATTACTCTAACAGGTGGTCATGGTAATGCCGGAGCATGGGGCCCTATTCTCGCTGATAAATATGGTGTAACAGGCGCCGTTGAATTAGCGATGGCTTGTGCAACACTTGGATTAGTGTTGGGTGGTTTAGTTGGCGGCCCTGTTGCCCGTCATCTTTTGAAAAAGGTCTCTATTCCTAAAACAACCGAGCAAGAGCGCGACACTATCGTTGAAGCTTTTGAGCAACCAAGCGTCAAAAGAAAAATCAATGCAAATAACGTTATTGAAACCATTTCAATGCTGATTATCTGTATTGTTGTTGGTGGCTATATCAGTGCATTGTTTAAAGATACTTTTCTGCAACTGCCTACTTTTGTCTGGTGTTTATTTGTCGGTATTATTATCCGTAATACACTGACTCATGTATTTAAACACGAAGTGTTTGAGCCGACCGTCGATGTATTAGGTAGCGTTGCTTTATCGCTTTTCTTGGCAATGGCGTTAATGTCATTAAAATTTGGTCAATTGGCAAGCATGGCAGGGCCAGTATTAATTATCATTGCTGTACAAACTGTTGTCATGGTGCTATTTGCCTGCTTTGTCACCTTCAAAATGATGGGCAAAGATTATGATGCTGTCGTGATCAGCGCGGGTCACTGTGGCTTTGGTATGGGAGCAACACCAACAGCAATTGCGAATATGCAAACAGTCACAAAAGCATTTGGACCATCACATAAAGCTTTCCTTGTCGTTCCTATGGTCGGTGCCTTTATTGTTGATATTTCAAACAGTATCTTAATTAAAATATTTATTGAAATTGGTACATACTTTACCTAATAGCTACACACTACTCGGCGTACTTCTCCTAACAATTTATTATAGGGCAGTATGCCGAGCCGCTTTCTTACCCCGTATATTCCCCTAGTCAATCTATTTAGCTTGCACGTTTACGAATTAATTCTCGTGACAACTAAACCAAAATTTGAATTATGACGAGTATATCTGATTATTTATACTTTATTCGTTAGAATAGTCCGTAGAAATAAATAATCAGTAGGCTACATGGAATGAAATTAAGACATCTCGATATCTTTTATGCTGTAATGACTTGTGGTTCCTTAACGCGTGCGGCTGAAGTTTTACATATTTCTCAACCCGCGGCGAGTAAAGCACTCAAACATGCTGAGCACTGAGAGATCCCCTCATAATTTCCCCAAAGCGTAACCATGTGTGAATAGATTTTGAGTAAGCAGGGTTGCAGCCACGAGTGAGTCTTCCCTTGTTATTGTGTAGCCAGAATGCCGCAAAACTTCCATGCCTAAGCGAACTGTTGAGAGTACGTTTCGATTTCTGACTGTGTTAGCCTGGAAGTGCTTGTCCCAACCTTGTTTCTGAGCATGAACGCCCGCAAGCCAACATGTTAGTTGAAGCATCAGGGCGATTAGCAGCATGATATCAAAACGCTCTGAGCTGCTCGTTCGGCTATGGCGTAGGCCTAGTCCGTAGGCAGGACTTTTCAAGTCTCGGAAGGTTTCTTCAATCTGCATTCGCTTCGAATAGATATTAACAAGTTGTTTGGGTGTTCGAATTTCAACAGGTAAGTTAGTTGCTAGAATCCATGGCTCCTTTGCCGACGCTGAGTAGATTTTAGGTGACGGGTGGTGACAATGAGTCCGTGTCGAGCGCTGATTTTTTCGGCCTTTAGAGCGAGATTTATACAATAGAATTTGGCATGAGATTGGATTGCTTTTAGTCAGCCTCTTATAGCCTAAAGTCTTTGAGTGACTAGATGACATATCATGTAAGTTGCTGATAGGTTTCCAGTTTTCCGCTCCTAGGTCTGCATATTGTACTTTTCCTCTTACTCGACTTAACCAGTACCAACCCAGCTTCTCAACGGATTTATACCATGGCACTTTAAAGCCAGCATCACTGACAATGAGCGGTGTGGTGTTACTCGGTAGAATGCTCGCAAGGTCGGCTAGAAATTGGTCATGAGCTTTCTTTGAACATTGCTCTGAAAGCGGGAACGCTTTCTCATAAAGAGTAACAGAACGACCGTGTAGTGCGACTGAAGCTCGCAATACCATAAGCCGTTTTTGCTCACGGATATCAGACCAGTCAACAAGTACAATGGGCATCGTATTGCCCGAACAGATAAAGCTAGCATGCCAACGGTATACAGCGAGTCGCTCTTTGTGGAGGTGACGATTACCTAACAATCGGTCGATTCGTTTGATGTTATGTTTTGTTCTCGCTTTGGTTGGCAGGTTACGGCCAAGTTCGGTAAGAGTGAGAGTTTTACAGTCAAGTAAGGCGTGGCAAGCCAACGTTAAGCTGTTGAGTCGTTTTAAGTGTAATTCGGGGCAGAATTGGTAAAGAGAGTCGTGTAAAATATCGAGTTCGCACATTTTGTTGTCTGATTATTGATTTTTGGCGAAACCATTTGATCATATGACAAGATGTGTATCTACCTTAACTTAATGATTTTGATAAAAATCATTAGGGGATTCATCAGGACTTAATACTCAATTATTACAAAAATCAATGAATAATTTTGATTTATCTCAACCGCAGATTATCCCTTATCTTGAAGAATTAATTAAAAGTGTAGATATCACACAAATAGAAAGCGAAACTAAGGATAACTTATTTATCCATAATTTGAAACTAACAGACGAATTACCTCGTTGGATGATAACCGTTAAAAATAAATATAGATAAGTTATCTTTTATTGAAAAGCTAATTCTTAGCACTCTTTTTTATATTTAGCTGTTATATATATTTGTTATAGTCATGAAGTTTTAATAATTAGCCAACCACATAATTAACATGAATAGATTACGGTTAGTCTTAGGTAAAAAACAGTAAAACATTAAACCGAATCACAATATTTTGTGAAAGGATTAGATCTGTATAAATTGTTATAAATTAATAGTAATATACACAATGATATTTCATATCATGGTTACTAACCATTTTTTCGGTCGATTTAAAATTATGTAAAATAACTAATGAAGTTAATATTTATAATATTTTTGTATTTATTACCTTTAGGTTCAATATTAATAGATATTCAACAATTTCAACAAAAAATCATTAATATCAACATTTGGAAAATAATAGTTTTACTCTGATTGCCATTGGGAAACGATTATGTGGCATCAAAACTACCACAATGACTACAAGTCCATAATACGAAAAACTTGTTTGCAGCACAGAAGAATTAGAAATGATTGAATAGTTTTCTGGATTACACAACGGGAAACTTCATGCCTTTCAACTTAAGATGTTATTGACATATCTATCTTTATCACATTAAGCTAATTTTAAAATTATTATAATAGTTAAACAACCTAAGATATATTGGTACTCAACATTAAGTTATAATTATTATTACAAGATAGATTACGAGGTATCTATTGTGTTGAAAGGAAATAAATTGCCAGTACCTATAAAAATTATTTCGACTGGCATTGCTCTACCGCCAGATAAAATAGAGGCGGTAGATTTAGATAAAAAACTAAATAAACCAAATGGTTATTCACTTAAACGTTCAGGCATACTTTACCGTTATCATGCCGATACGCAATTACAACAAGCCGATTTAGCTGCAAGCGCCATTAGTGATGCTCTCACCCGTTGTAATATTGCTGGAGAATCTATTGATTTATTAATATCTGCATGTGCTCTTCCTGTTCAAGCGCTTCCTTACACTGCTGCGCATATTCTAAAAGCAAGCTCATTACCCAAAACGATTACTTGCTTTGATGTGAATGCTAGCTGTGTGAGCTTTATCAGTGCGTTACAAGTAGCAGCAGGTTTATTAAATACCGGTATTTATAAACGTATAGCGATTGTCTCTGCCGATTTAGCATCACGTGGTTTAGATTGGCAAGATGAGGAATCTTCTTTAATTTTTGGTGATGGTGCAGCTTGTGCAATTGTTGAACAAGGTGACGGAAAGAGTGGCATCCTTTCATGCTTATTAGAAACCCATACTAATGGTATTGATTTGTGTGAAATTCGCGGAGGCGGTTCTCGTCGAAATATAAAAACCGGTATCGAAGAGCATGATTTCTTGTTCCATATGCAAGGAAAACCGCTGTTTAAATTAGCATCATCGCTAATTGAGCCCTATTTAACCCGATTATTAAACCAAGCCGGTTTAACACTTGCTGATATAGCGACTGTCATCCCTCATCAAGCTAGCCATTTATCATTAGAACATATGCGTAAGCGACTTAATATTTCTAGCGAAGGTCTAATTGATATTTACCGTTTCCGAGGCAATCAAGTATCGGCTTCAATTCCTAGTGCATTGCATGAGGCCGTAATAACTCAACGCTTTAATCCAGGTAAACCTGTTATGTTAATCGGTACGGCAGCAGGTTTAACGTTAGGGGGAATGATTCTATTACCATGAGAATTTTAGTGACGGGTGCAACAAGTGGTTTAGGTCGCAATGCCGTAGAGTGGTTACTTACACAAGGTCATCAAGTTCATGCCACGGGTCGTAATCAAACTGTTGGAAAGCAACTTAGCGCGCTTGGTGCAAAATTTACTGCACTAGATTTAATTACCGCAACAGATGCGGATTACCAGCAAATGCTTGTTGATTGTGATACGGTTTGGCATTGTGCTGCATTGTCTTCCCCTTGGGGAAAATATGATTGGTTTTACCAAGCGAATGTCGTAGTCACATCACGTTTAGCACAGTTTGCCGGTAAACTTGGTATTAAGCGTTTTATCCATATATCAACACCATCGATATATTTTGATTTTCAATCACACCTTAATATCACGGAAGACTACCTAGCTAAAAAGTTTGCGAATCATTATGCAAACACCAAATATCAAGCAGAAAAATGTATACAAGAATGTGTCGCGCATTACCCTCATACAGTTTATTTAATATTAAGACCTAGAGGAATTTTTGGTCCACATGATCGCGTGATTATTCCTCGGATGCTAGCATTATTGAAACGTACTGGCGGTACATTATATCTGCCGAAAGGCGGACATTCTTTTCTTGATCTTACATTTGTGCTTAATGTTGTTTATGCCATATTTACGGCATCGAATAATCCTCATCTTCGCTCAGGTGATGTCTTTAATATTACTAACCAACAACCAAGCCAACTTATTGACTTACTTAATTTATTATTAAGAGAACATTTAGCGCTTGATTATAAAGTTCGATCACTACCGTATCAACTTCTATATGGGGTAGCGACCTTACAAGAAGGTATCGCATCATTAACACATAAAGAGCCTACTTTAACACGTTATAGCGTTGGGACGTTATATTATGATATGACCCTAAGTCAGGAGAAAGCCATAGCCTGTTTAGGTTATCAACCGCTGTATAGCTTAAGTGAAAGTGTTGAACTGACCGCAAATTGGTTAAAGCAACAAAGGTTAGTATAAGATGGCAAAAATTATACCCTTTAAAGCCGGATATTGTACCCATATTGCCTGCATGGCAATGCGGGGAGCAGGGTTTAATGTCTGTCAATTTCCTGCACGAGCTTGGCTGATTGAGGTAGATGGCTATCGTTGGCTTTGGGACACCGGCTATGCAGACTATTTTAAACAATATACCCAAAAAGGCATATTTAAGCTGTATCAAAAAACAACCCCAGTTTACCTTAATCAGGGAGAATCGCTTAAAGAACAATTTAATGTATTGGGAATCGATCTGGCTAGTATACAGCACGTTATTATCTCACATTTCCATGGTGATCATATTGCGGGATTAAGAGATTTTACGCATAGTCGATTTATTTGTTCTCAACTCGGCTGGCAAACAGTTAAACCATTACGTGGTTTTTTTGCGCTTAAACAAGGTTTTGTGCCCAGCCTGATTCCTACTGATTTTGAACAACGGGTAAGTTTTATTGAACAGTTTGAACGTTGTACGCTCGCACCGGAATTATCACCGTTTACATATGGCTATATTTTACCTAATAGCAAAAAACAGGTAATTCTAGTCCCCTTACCGGGACATGCTGCCGGTCATATTGGCGCATTCATTCTGACCGATAATGGTTGGACATTACTAGCAAGTGACGCAGCATGGGTGAAAGCAAATTATAAAGAACTAAAAAAACCATCACGACTAGCTAATTTAATTATGTCAGATTCTCAAGCTTATTATTCAACCCTTAATCAGCTTCATCAACTCTCTTATCATCCTGATGTTACCATTTATTTAAGCCATGAGGGGGAAGAATGAGGTTACTAAAAATACTGTGGTATTATTGGCGCACCAAACATCTAACATTTAAAAATCGCGCTACACTTCAAACCTATCAACTAAAACAATTACAAAAATTTAAACAACGCGTTTTAACTCGAAGCCCCTATTTCAGCCAATTTATCCAACAACCATTCGAAACCTGGCCATTAATGAATAAAAAAATAATGATGGAAAATTTCGATCAAATGAATACCGAACATCTTACCTGCCATTCCTTATTGGCATTGGCTCAACAAAGTGAACAACAACGTGACTTTAGTGCCAAAATGGGAAAATTTAGTGTCGGCTTATCATCAGGCACATCTGGGCAACGAGGTCTTTTTGTTGTGAGTCCGAAAGAACAACAAATGTGGGCGGGTGTCATATTAGCAAAAATGTTGCCACGCGGATTACTAACCAAGGAACGAGTAGCCTTATTTTTAAGAGCGGATAATCACCTTTACCATAGTACAAACAGCCATCGACTAACATTTCGCTTTTATGGTCTTTATGATAATTTTCAACAGCAACTTGAATCACTAAATGACTATCAACCAACGATTGTTGTAGCACCGGCACAAGTACTACGAGCCCTTGCCATAGAAAAACTTGCTAACAAATTAAAAGTGAATCCAATTTTAGTCATATCCGCAGCAGAAGTACTAGAAGAACAAGATAAAGCGTTAATCAAACAAGCCTTTCAGCAAGTAGGTGAAGTCTATCAAGCGACAGAAGGATTTCTGGCTGCCACTTGTCCATTGGGTACACTTCATTTGAATGAAGAATTTCTCTATATTGAACCACAATGGATAGATGAAGATCGCTTTATACCAATTATTACTGATTTTACTCGCGAAACGCAGCCTATCGTGCGTTATCAATTAGATGACATTTTGGTACGACGATCAACACCTTGCCCTTGTGGTCGGCAAGGAATGGCGATCACACATATTGAAGGTCGGTGTGATGATCAGTTACTTTTAACCGATCAACAAGCAAAGCCATTAACCATTTTTGCCGATTATTGTAGTCGAATAATAGCCAATCATTTACCGTTAACTTGTGACTATCGTTTAATTCAGCATACAAAACATCATTTTGAGTTAATCGGCTGCTGCTCACAAGTACATTTAAGTCAATGCCAACAAGCATTAACAGCTCATTTTATACAACAAGGGGCTAATGTTGATGAATTAGTATGGACATTGACGGCAGTCAATACGTTGCCGAAACAATTTGCCCAGAAAAGACGGCGGATCATTCGTGAACGAGGTAGCCAATGAAACCCTTCTTTAAGCGATTAACCTATTTAATCATTGGCTGGGGCATGGTGGGAGTCTGCTACCACAGTGCCGCTATACTACAGCGCGAACCATATTTACTGCCGGTTTCTTTCATTGACCAATGGATAGCATTCACTCCTCATGCTGTTTGGTTTTATCTTTCGTTTTTCCTGATCATACCTATCTGTTTTTGCGTCGCACCTTATAAGCATGTACGTTGGATGTCGATCTGTTTTATGGTCAGTAGTTTTTTAGCGGCATTGTGTTATCTTATTTTTCCAACCACAATGGTTTTCCCGATCGATCAGGGTACTTCGATCAGTTCTTGGTTGCTAAGCAAACTGATTGATATTGATGTACCCGTTAATTGTTTTCCCTCACTGCATATCGATCTAACATTACTGGCTATTTGGGGGACTTTAGATAAGCATCATCCCGTACGTAATACTGTATTAGTATTATGGGGAATCATGATTGCCTTATCCATTATTCAACTTCGACGACATCTCTTTATTGATTTTGTCGGAGGTGTAGTTCTAGCGCTCACTGTCGGGTGGAGTGTACGTTTTATATTTAGTCGTTTGATTAATCAACCTTTAGAATAGTGATAATAATAATTATGATGGAATTAATTTTACCTCTAATAATCATGTTAATCATGATCATGGCTGAAGCTTTTATTTTACAATTCATTAAAAAAGTAACAATTAACTGGTCTGATATTGTTTTTAATCTCAACTCCGGGCTTTTAATGCTCTGGTTATTCCGCGGACTTGAGTTAGTTTGTTATCATTTCATGTATACACATTTTAGTTTCAATTTATTTATGCATGTTCCTATTATCATAACGTGGCTATTTACCATACTCGCGTGGGATTTTGGCTTTTATTGGGAACATCGATTACACCACAAAATCCCCATGTTATGGGCAATTCATATGGTCCATCATCAAGGTGAACACTTTAATTTATCGTTAGCTATCCGTAACTCTTGGTATTCATCACTAACCTCAATCCCATTTTTTGCATTACTGGCTATCGCCGGCGTTCCAACCTCGATTTTTATTACGGTATCCATTTTCCATTACTCTATCCAATTCTTTAATCATAATGCAATCACCCCTAAATTAGGGATATTAGAACGGATTTTAGTAACACCAACGCATCATAAAGTTCATCATCTTAAAGACCAGTATTATGCTAACAGTAACTTTTCTGGTTCATTTATCATGTGGGATAAGCTCTTTGGTACCTTTGAAACCACTCCCAAAGACAAATCAATTAACTACGGTAGTCAAGGTCTGATCTCGCAAAACCCTTTTTGGGCGAGTATGTTACCTTTTATGCGCTTATTGAAAATTCCATTTACACCTACTCAAGGCTTTTATCGTTTGCCAACGATTTTATTGGTCAGTGGTTGTTTATTTCTATTCAGCCTAGCGATCTGTTATGTGTATGATTATGGCTACGGTTATCAAGATCCCAATGTCATCCAATACTCATTATTTAGTTGCTTAGTTTTAGCCAGTATCGCATTAGGGGGGATTGCAGAAGGAAAACACTGGGCAATCATCAGTTGGTTTATATTGTGCTGGTTTATCCCCCTATTTTTTATTATTTTCCTGCAATGGTCAGCGTTATATTGGTTACTATTTATGGGAATGATAGCTTTACATGGTTCTATTACACTCATTATATGGCTGAAAGGGAAATATCATGTCAACTAAGCCACTACCCAAACTACACTATTCTAATTATGCCGAGACAGCCTTTCATCAAAGACTGATGAGTGAAGCCGAGGCTTATTTAACCCAAAAAGGCGATCACCGTTATGCCAACAGCACGTTAATTTGCAAAAATTTATTACTGTTAGTGCTTTGTGGTTTGTGCTACTTGTTAAGTTTACAACAAGTAAACGTATGGCTATTTGCGCTTTATTATTTTGGTTTTGTTATGCTAGCAATGCTAGCTAATATTAATGCCCAACATGATGCTTGCCATAACGTGCTTTTTAGAACGCCATTAGCTAACCGCATTTTTGGGCGTTTAGTTACCTTGCCTTTAGGCGTTGATCCTCATTATTGGCGAGTCAGGCATGTCGATTATCATCACATCTATCCTAATATGGAAAAGTATGATCTAGATATGGAAGAAAATGGCGTCTTTCGCCAAACTCCTTTCCAAAAATGGTATCCTCACATGCGTTACCAAACTTATTACTGGCCGTTCATTGCGGGCTTATCATTGCCCTATATTGCTTGGGTATTTGATTGGTCTGATCAGTTAGGAAAAACATCACTAGCAGCAGATAACAAAACGTTAACGGGTATCAAAGGTTGGGGATTATTTTTAGCAAGCAAAATTTTGCATTTCACAATCGCTTTAATCGTACCCATGTATATCCTCGCGAGTGTGGGAATAAGTTGGTATTTGGTGCTATTAGTTTATCTACTAACGCAAATGCTCTCCTCTTTATTTGTTGTCTGTTTATTATTAGGCACACATTGGGTTGATCCGGCCTTCTATACAGTTCCTAAAAATAATCAAATCGAACATGGATGGTATCATCAACAATTTACTACATGTTGTGATTGGTATCCCTCCCCGAAAATATTGAACGAATTATTAGGTGGACTTAATTTACATTTGACTCATCACTTGTTTCCGGGTTGGAGTCACCGTCATTACTCGGCTTTAATGTTGATTGTTGAACGGTTAGCAAAAGAATATCAATTGCCTTATCGGCGATTAAGCTATCCTGAACTGCTCACTTCGCAACTGAAATTTATTAGTAAAATGGCTCAAAAACCGGAATTATGATTTTTCATATAAAAGAGAAGCAAAAAATGCGACAGTCTCAACCAATACTCCATTTTACCGCTGAACAAGATGCATTATTACGCAGTGCATTAAACACCGCTGCTAAAAATTATTTATGTTCTACCAATGAACATCGTTATGCAGATACGGGAATGTTTGTAAAATTAGGCATACTTTCCGCTTTGTGCTTACTCTTTTACTTTATGGCACTTTGCCAGCAATCGGCATGTGTATTCTTTGTATGTTATTTTGTATTTATTACACTTGCTTTATTATTAGCGATAAATGTTGTTCATGATGCATCACATAATGTCTTTTTTAAATCAAGTAAAGCCAATGTTTGGCTTAATCGCATTATAACCATACCTTTAGGCATTGATCCTGAATGCTGGCGTATTCGCCATGTTATCCAACACCACCCATTTACCAATATAGAATATTACGATCTTGATATTGAATATAATGGTGTACTTAGGCAAACACCTTTTCAAGTTCATCATTGGTTTATGCGTTATCAGCAATACTACTGGCCATTGGTGGCTGGAATGACCTTCCCTACTATTATTTGGTGTTTCGATTGGCAAGATCGATTGGGTCTAAAATTTGATAAAAACAAATTTACTCATAACGGTATCATTGGTTGGACAGCCTTTTTAATTATCAAATTCCTACACATAATTTTAGCTATCGTTCTACCTTACTTTATTTGTTCTCAATTTAGTATCTGGTTTATTTTACTCACTTACTGCTTAAGTCAGTTTTTTGCCTCTCTGATTTTTGTTATTCTCATCTTAGGAACTCACTGGGCAAAAGCAACCTTTTACCAAGCACCTGACAATGGCGTGATGTCACATGGACCAATCCAACATGTATTTAATACCACTCTAAATTGGCGCCTCAAATCGCCGACTATCGAATACTGGTTAGGCGGACTGAATTTACACTTAACTCACCATATCTTTCCTGGTTTTAGCCATCGCCATTACCAACATTTAACCAAAATAATTCAACAAATTACCGAACAATATCAAATTGATTATCGCGAAATTACCCTTTTAGAACTATTCAAACAACAACAACTTTTTTTAAAACAGATGGGGAAACGTGGTGATTGATGGGTTTAATTTATTTGATTACCAGGAAGGTAATTTAAATAACCTTCCCTGCATCCCTTCATCATGTAATACCAATACGATGTCATTGTTATTAAAAAAGATATCATTATCAAGTGGAATATCTGAATCAATCACAGTAATAATTTGTTGGATGCCAAAATCAGAATATTGCCTTATCACATTAAGAAGATTAACCTTTTTTCTATCATCTAAAGATTCAAATATTCCATCATGATAAACAAAACGAGGGAAATTATCTTTAAGATGAGCACGCAATATAGCTAAATCAAAAGCTACACATAATAACTTTTTATAAGTATGACCATCATCAGCACTTGTTGAGCGACCGGCTTCATCTAAAATATCAGCACTAAAGTCTAGGTGACCTTCTTGATTAATTTTGACATTAAGTAATGCTTTTCGAGAAATAACATCTTCAACAATACGACTAAAATACAGCCTTACTTCTGAAAACAAACTTGTCTCTTTTTTATTCTGCTCTTCTAAATCTCTTTCTATATCAATTTGAATGTTTTGATATTGTTCTCTTATTTGCCTAATTTCAGCCCTCAAGACTTGCAACTTATTAATAAATTCTCTTTGTCTTTCTAAAAAGCTAATATCAGCTTTCAAAGTAATTAACTCATTAGATATTTGTTTATATTTATCAAAAACATCTGTTTCACATAAAAATGATAAAGTTTGTATTCTTTCATTTTCTAATTGCGATAAGGTCTGATCAATGTTTTTTAACTTATTTTTTATGGATGATAGTTCTTCTATTAAATATTTATTTCGTTCTTCTGTAATAGCGCGGTTGAATGTAATAAGTTGATCAAAATCTTTTTTTAATTGTTGTGGAAAAAGTATACCCGCTTCTCTATATAAATTTTCAGCTTCATTAGGATCAAATAATATCTGTTGTTTTTTTAAAGATAATTCTATTTTTTTTCGATTGAACTCTAATGAATATCGTTTTTTATTCAATGTAGCTATTTCTAAATCTAATTCATCAATTATTTTTTTTGTTTTTGCTTGATCAACTGAGTGAAAATCAAACTTATCTAATAGTCGTTGTCGCTCATTAACATCCTGTTGTTTTAATAATAAAAGCCCATCAATCTGACTAATATCTTCAATTGAGCCTCCCAATTCTTGTTCTACTAATTTTTCTCTATTTTGTGCATCGTTAAGTTGAGATTCGAGTTCATAATGTTTTTCTATTAAATCAGAATTAAAACCAAGAATATGAGCAAGAATGGGTTTCCAGTGTTTATGTTTAGATGCAAATTTTTTTAATTGAAAAACATCACGATAATCATCCTGAGACCGTAATAAATAACCTAAAATATTGCGATAATGCCACGGTTTTAAACAATAAAAATTCAGTATACTATCTAAAATCTCTTTCGCTTTTTCGAATGGCAAATTTTCGTGATCCCAATGAGTTGATTGAGTAAAATCTTGATGTGAATCGTTATGTTTCTTTATATTAATACGAGTTGCATCTGTGACGCTTCGCCGAATAGTAATATAAGATCTATCTTCTAATTCCAATTCTAAAAAAAACACAAACTGGTTAAACAACTGTTCGTGTTTAAATAAAAAGAATTTTGCATTTTTTTTAGATAAAAAACAAAAATCAAGTAATTTACCTAATATCGACTTACCAAGATTATGAGTATCTTTTCTCTTATTTTCAGGTAAACGAATCTCGCCTTGAATGACATTCAAGCCTGATGAAAAAAAAATTGTTTCAAACAAATCGGGTTTATTTGAATATAATTTAGATAGTTTCATTTATCCCCACATATTCAATTGAATCAGTTTTGGCATGATACTCAACTAAGCCTAATAGAAAAAGAAGATTAAGAGCTGGTAAAAATAAAACGTGACCACCTTCAATAGATTTCTTCGCATATTCTAATAAATTATCATACTTTTCTAGTCTCTTTTTCTTAATATAAGAAAGCAACAAAAAAGACATATTAATGATAGTTTTATCTGGGTGCGTATGTTTATTTGGTCTCAACATCTTCATTCACACCTATATCACAACTCCAATACATAAAAAATAACATAGTATTAACTAATCGTTTGTGTTTAGTTTGCTTTAAGATTGGCTCTCTATCAACTAAAAGTTTTGATAAGTAAACTATTACCTCATCAAAAGTTTGATAATGTTTTCTTTTTGCAATAATATTTAAACAAAATTCTTCTGCAGCTAAATTATAACGCTCACGTAATTCACTATTTTCAGGTGCGGATAGAAAAGATTCAATTTCATCAACATCTTTTAGGTAACGCCGTATTAGTTCATTAGAATACGCCTCAGTCATATTATTCAGCTGATTTTTTCTAGCATAAGCAGTACGTTTAATATCTTTATCAGAAATTCCTTTTATGATAGAACTTGCTTGATTTGCAAAAGCTTGTATAACCTCAGCTAAATCATCAGGACTAACAATTAAAGGACTATCAATAGGATCCAGATCAGCAACTTTAACTATTTCTGGGTACCATTTCAGGTAAAGTTCAATTTGATTAACATCTATAATTTTTACTGAAGCAATATTAACATTAATATATTCTGAAATCGTTTTACATATTTCACTTTCTGCATTACCTGTTAAGCGACGGTTAGTAAATAAAGCATAATTATCTAGCTCATTATTATCTCTTAGCTTCTTAATACGAATAAGTTCGGCACCAATAACCGAGTTTGGATTAGTTTTATTTTCTTTATTATAAAAATCAGGTTCAGAGCAATTACGATTATAGCCATTTGTGTGCTTAGCTTGAATAATTGTTATTCCAACCCAAGGACAACTTTGGCTAGGAAACAAGTCAGCTGTACCAATAAATTTAGCATCTCGGCCTCCATCAGGACCTTTGGCAAATCCTTGAGCAGAATTACCTAAAATACGTTGGCAAATAATAACAACTAATCTTTCAAATTGTTCATCACTCATATCTTCATAACTATATACTGCCATGTATGTATTCCTTATGATGAAATCTTAGACATTATAGTTGTGTTTATATACATAACAACAGTAAGTTTACTATGTTAGGATCTACCTCACGAATTTACAAAATTAGTTTTCTTTAATTTTAGGAATTTTTTCATTAACTAATTTTTTCGATATTTTTTATTGAAATCACACTATCTTTTTTCTATCACCTGTAAAAATTATTCAGGAGTCTATACCGTTTTATTTCAGCTCCTAAAACAATTTAAAATTAAAGTTATTTTAATAATACATTTGAATAAACATCCGTTTTTTTTGATTAACTATTATTAATAATCTTATAACTAACTAATCTAAATCTATAAATAAACAATTTTCCCATCTTGTGATATAGGTGGTTAGCTATTGCAATAGCGTATTTATCCAGATAGTAATGAAGCAATTTTAGAATCAACAATTATTGATTTATTAAGACTCTTTCGAAGTATATTGGTACATTATAACCTTTGGGGGAAAGCATTTATTTTAGGGTAAGACAAAAAATTTTAGTTATTACCATCCTCACAAATTAATCTAAATTGTTTATAAATTTAAGATGTTGAGGATGGATAAATGAATGAATGAATGAATGAATTATAATATCTACATTTACACACAATATTGAAAATAAAAAAACATGAGCTATCTCATAGAATATTATGATTAACTTACTTTCATTGACACATCATAACAACAGCACCAACTAAAAATGTCTTTTCCTATAATTTCCCAATAAGGAAGTGTAATTTTATCGATATCTTCTTTTTTATAATTATTATTATTTTCAAAAAATTTTAACGTGTTAGATAATAGTTTACTACCCATTGGAGCAAAACTGAAACAGTTATCATCACATTCATGATCTACCTTATCTTTATGTTCAAAACATTTGTTATTTTGTTCAATAAGCTTATTTAATTCAGTAGAATAATAACCGCTATTTTTATTTATATTTCCATATCTTCTATCTAACTCTTTAGCTTGATTTCTCTTTAACCCATTTTTATGATCAAGAAATAGTCTTATATTACTATTCTTTTCAATCATTCTCTTCAAGCGCCTTATTGTCAAGATTTGATCTTTGCTTGAATTTCCAGTTTCAATAATTTCAGCTAATACATTAAATGGAATAATGGATTCTATTTCATGTGCATCTAAGATTCTAACCTGCCCAAATTTTTCAAAAAAGAACTCTTTAAAAGCATTAATGTTTCCGAAAAATGCTTTACATGTTTCTCCTCTTGAAGAATGTGGATGTTTTTTATCACTATCAACTATGCAATAGCAGAATTTATTTTCAGCTAGAGTATTGTTATATATGTTAGCTGTTTGGCTTCCGCCACCATGGCAGCAACTATGTTTCAGAGCAAACTTATTTAGAATAGAATTATTTTTAATATAAAAATTCCCAATATAAATATAAAACCTTGCATCATTTAGATCTTCTCCAAGAATACTTGTACTTTGAATCGATGAGGAATTTTTAAAAAAAGCAAAACCTGATTCAAGTACTGTCTTTTGATTTTCTTCTACAATTTCAAATTTATCCTCATTACTTAAATCAATACGTATATATGTGCTAACATGGTCACTTTTAATAAGTGCTTTTAATTCTCGAACAGTTTGTTTAGCATACGCCGCTATATTTCTTACTTTACGTGAAAAATATTCATTTTTAATTACTTTATCCAATAATGAAGAAGGTGCGATTACTATATGCTGTTTTTCTGCAAATGCTTTTAAAAGGTTTTCAAGTGCATCAAGAAGTGATTCATCTGACCAATTAGCTTGCTCTTCATTTATTAATTCAAAAATCATTACTACTCTCCCGAAAAAAAACCAATAGGCCAGTTTTCGAGGGTACCCTCTTCATCAAAATAGGCAGTTTGAATATCTGTTTCTGTGTTTTCTTTATTGAAAATAATTATTGATAGATCATCTTTTGAAATTTTTCCTTTTTCTACACACTCTCCTAAAGCATTGATAAAATGTTGACTATGTGTTTCAACTATAATTTTAATCTTTAATTTTTTTGGTGCTTTAGCAATTATATTAACAAATAATTTGGCTAGCTGGGTTTGATAAGCTGGGTGTAAATGCAATTCTGGTTGTTCAATAACAAAAAATAATTCATTATTACGTCTATGAGTTAATTTTTCAGTTTCCAGCCATAAACTCATAATTATTGGTAAAAGTTGGGAATAACCAAATCCCATATCACTAATATTGTATGTAATATTGTCTTCATCAATAATATTAATGGTATAATGTAGACCTGATTCTTCTACAGATATAGAAAAATTAAAATTTTTTTTAACCCATGCAGTAAATGCATTTTTTTCTTTTTGGGTTAAAGAGTTTAATATCATTGCTACATTTGACCCTGTATGATCCATCTCATTAATTTGTAGATCTTGAAATCTATAAAACCTTTCGGCTATTGCTCTTATAGGTGCTATATATCTAATCTTTGAAAAAGTTTCATTTAAATTGTAATTAATTTCTGTCAGGATAGAGTTAATCTTAGAAAATAATAAACTTGGAAAAATATCTTCATATATTTGATCGTAATTATTGTTCAGATTCTCTATAAATGTTTTATTGTTTAAAAAACTTTTTTTTAAAGAATCCAAGAAAGAGTCTTTTTCTAGCATATCAAGTTTTAAATTACGGACAAAATTGTGTATTAATTCCATTTCCGGATTAGGTGAAAAATACTTTATAAGTTTTTTTTCTACTTTTTCATTAAACGAGATTAATTCAATAATTCCCCCAAAAGCATACTTTTGTATAAGTAAAGTATGATTATTACCTATTGTAGAGATTGAATAATTGACGTAGGGAAGTATAAAACTTCTATATAATTTTTCTAACTTAAGATCAGGAAAAGTTTTTTCAAACATTTTATTTCCATTCTCATAAAAGGAGTAATCAATCCCTTTTTCATCATTATTTGTTATAGATACTTTAATATTATTAAAAGATATATTGATACTTTTATATTTGGTCTTTTTTTGGTCTGATCCAACGATTAACTCTATATTGATTTGAGTCTCTTTCTCATCTCCAATAATAGATTTATAAACAAGAGATGACGATGGTGGGATAATAAATTTAAAGAAAAATTTTATATTTTTATCTTTAGCTTGTTTATATAAGGCTTTATTAAAATCACCAAAATCAACATATCGTCCAAACCATAAAATAGGACCTGTTGTATTAGCTTCTATTGATTGTCTAAAAAGTGGAAATAATCTTAGAAATGAGCTTTTACCGCTGCTATTTTTCCCAACAAAAACGGTTATTGGTTTTAATTCAATATTCGTTTTCTTTTTAAAACTTCGAAAGTTTTCCACTCCTAAAGAAACTAACATAGTAAACTCCCCATACTTAATTATAATTATTCTATTCCCTAAATGCTTTGCAGTATTTTTTATAAAAAATAAGTAAACCGAAGCGTTATTTAAATTTTGGTTCAATTCACTTATAAAGATAATTTCAGCAAAGCTAAATTATGTTTTATGAGATAATTCGTCAGTCGATAAGGTTAATTTTGTTGTCAAACAATAATTTATACATATATATTAACCGATGCTACCTGAATAGTTTTTATCTTGTTTGAACAGTCCAATATCAATCTTAACGTCTTATAAATTATTTAAAAAAATATAGCATATTTTATTTATACTTTGTATTGGTTAATCCAAACCGATAGCATCACTGACAATTTTTTTATTTGTGTTTGTCTTTTTTTATTACCAATACAGGTACTAGCTATTTAGCTTTTTGTTTGATTTAGTATGATTTTTATCTTTAAAATTAAATCCTCTATTTTTTACTTTTTAAATTCCATTCTTTATAAAAAACCATTCATGAATCTACACCATTTCATGGCAATTTTTGTAACCTTCGCCGTGTTATTGGATTGTTTCTAGATAAGTTAATTAATACTTATAGACTTTAAAGATAAAAGCTGTATCTATAGAGCTAAATAGATATAGATATAGATATAGATATAGATATAGATATTGATATTGATATTGATATTGATATTGATATTGATATGTCATTGTAACTTTACTTAATGCCTTTAGGTTTATAATTCCTGCCATAAAAAATACATTCCTCACTTATCATTATTAAATGAGGAATGACTAAAATGGGAATGAAATATAAAGTTAAACTACTATTAAGTATGTTACTCATGAGTGGCTTATCTCTGGCGGAACCGTTGCCTTTTTCAGAGACAGGGAAATATTGTGAGACTCCGGCTCGCTGTCTTAATCCGATCACAACCCAGATTATGGTGACCTCACCAAATTATTTAGCAACACAAGCAGGTCTGGATGTGTTACAGCAAGTTGGTAATGCGGGTGATGCCGACAATCATCGATTAATGGGCGCAACCGCTCCTCGTGGTGATGGCTTAGCCGCGGGTTATTGATGATTGATGAAAATAAGAGAGCAAATCAGCAATAATAGGACTAACATAATAAAGATAATGACATCAGCCATTATCTTTATTTACTCTCTATAGCGATGCCAATTTTTGGAGAAACTGACATCTTTTTTACATCATACTTTAAACGTTATCCAAGGTTTAAGTTTGACTGCGGTTTGGATCAAACCGGCATTTTCTTGCGCTTGAATGACGGGCGTAATCGGTTTATATGCAGTAGGCACTTCCTCAAATAGTCGTTCTTGTTTCAAAGTAACGCATTGCCATGGCAATAAAGCGTTATCAGAAGCCAACTTCTTACTGCGCATCGTTTGCCTTTTTTCTGCTCGTCCTGCGCCATGTGAGCAAGACCATAACCAATCAGGATGACCTTTTCCTATTGCAACATAAGAATAATCACCCATAGAGCCGGGTATTAACGCGATTTCACCTAAGTGTGCGGGCGTTGCGCCTTTACGATGAATATTCATACCATTTTCAGGAAAAATAACATTGTGTGATATATCGACCAATAATTGACTCGAATCCTGCTTAAAGAGTGTGTTAAACGTTTTACGCACCAGCTCTGTGATCACAATGCGGTTTATCCAAGCATAACGCGCAGCAACACCCATCGCTTGCAAATACTCTTGAGCATGATTGTCTGTCAAAGCAAATAAACCTGATTTAGGATATTTTTGATCAACAGGCCATAATGTTTTGGCTTTATCTTGCCAACGTTTGCCAATAGAAAAACCGACATCACGTGATCCGGTATGAATCATAACCACAATAGCATCTTTCTTTAAACCTAATTGATAAGCAACATGGCGATCAATAATTTCATCAACAATTTGTAATTCAACAAAATGGTTACCGGAACCTACTGTGCCTAAACTTGACGGACGAATAATCGCTCGTTTTTCAAAAAAGGCTTCGGGAGCATACTGGCTATCGGCTGAAAGAAGATCATTGCCAGAAATTTTACTAATCTCATGCGTTAGTCGATCAAAATTGACACTATTCCATAAACCTTGTTGCGGTAAAGCTCCCAACCAAGCGGTAAGACCTTCATCAAAGAGCGCCTGAAAAGATGTGGGTGTAACCGGTACATCGCGCTCATCATGCAATAACACCTGTTTTAATTGCTCAATGAGTTTTGATTTTTGTTCATTCACCTCATTAAGGCTTAAACCTGTAGTAAACAGGCGCATACCACAATTAATATCCGTACCTATCGCTGCTGGAATAATTAAATTAGAAGTAGTGGCAACAATACTTCCAATGGGTGCAATCGCACCAGGATGAAAGTCCGGCGTAGCCCTTGCCGCACAAACCTTGCCATCACTATTGGGCATTGTTACCGATGCAAAATCAAGTAACTGCTCAACCGCTTTTTCTTCTAAAGGTAATAGATTGGGTAACAGTACTTGTGCTGTAATATCTTGTTTATTAAATGTGTAAATATCATTATTAAAATGAGTTTCAATCCCACTTCGGGATAAACGTTTTTGTAAACGGGTAAATGTAGACATAATAGCCACCTAGAAAACAATAAAATACCGTCCTCTCAATTTGAGAGGATAATTACTGTTTCCTGCAGCAGCACTATTCAGGAAAGTGGGCGTATTCTAGACCAAAGTTTATTAAGATGTAAACGGATAAATCATTTTTTATTAGATCATCCGTTCTTACTGTGTATGATTTCCCAACTCAACCCAAATTTAGCTAAATATTTTTTTAAGCGATCGGCATCGTTGCTGCGTTGTTTTTTGGTTCGGGATATGGCAAATAATTGTCGCCCTGCTTCGGATAAGCTATTACTTTTTTGGCAGATTTCGAGCACTTTTTCCAATTGATAACGGTCAAATTCATCAATTTCTACAGGTATTAAGTCATCATAACTATTTTGGGTAGAAGTCCAATTTTGATTTAGCCGTTTAATTTCCTGTTCGACCTGTTCAATGGTAATGTTAGCTTGCGGTGCTAAGGTTGCCATGCGAATAATTGAGCTGTTTAATTCACGAAAGTTACCTTGCCATAAGGCTTGTGGTGAGGTGGCAAAATTCAGATAAGCATTGCGGGATTGTTGATTAAAGCGTGGCATAATGCCGTATTCTTTGGCATAACGGGCTAGCTCAAAATCAATATTGGGTTCGATATCCTCTTTTCTATCCACTAAGCCCGGCAGTTGATAACTCCACAAATTGATTCGAGCAAACAGATCTTCACGAAACTCACCTTGCGCTATAGCCTGTTTGAGATCTTTATTAGTACCGGCAATTAATTGAAAATTGCTTTGAATCGGTTTGTCACTACCATAAGGATAAAATTGTTTTTCTTCAATGGCTTTTAATAACATCGCTTGCTCATCAAGCCCCAGTTCACCAATTTCATCTAAAAATAGTAAGCCACCATCGGCATTTTTAAGTAATCCAGTGCGCGCAAGATTGGCTCCGGTAAAGGCGCCTTTAACATGACCAAACAAGGTTGACATTGCACTATCACCGCGTAGCGTGGCGCAATTAATTTCAACAAATTGTCCTTTGATCTGATGATTGGTTTGTTTGAGTAAATAAATCTGTTTTGCTAGAAATGATTTACCGGCGCCCGTTGGTCCACATAATAAAATAGGCGCATGGGAACGACTCGCGACTTGTTCGATTTCGGCAATAAGCTGATTAAATTGTGGGTTACGGGTTGCGATGCCCGATTTTAATAGCTCGGTCGCTTGGTGAGCATATTGCTGGAAACGGGTCAGGATTTTATCGTAACGATTTAAATTTAAATCAATAATACTCATTATTCCGCAAGGGGTAAGCGCAATCAGATCGTCTTCCTCAATTTCATTATTTTCGATCAATGTCGCTTTTTTCGGAGGAGACATTTGTAATAATTTAGCAGGAAAATAGCGTGATTCCGCCAGTAAAAACCAACAAATCTGCGCAACATGGGTACCTGTTGTAATATGCAAATAATACGCTTCTTGTTCTGAATTAAATGTGTAGTTTTTCGAAATATCAAAAAGGAAGGTATAAACTTGTTCAAAATCCCATGGATCATCAATATTTACCTCAATGGGGTTTACTTCAGTATGAGGCGATAGAATTTTAATATCCTTAACCGTTTCACAAAGTAGATTATAATCGTTTGGAAAATAGAGCAGTTCTAATTGAGTAACAGGCATATTCGGTTGATGACATAAATCAATGGTCGGTCGCCAATGCTTCCAGCGCCGTTTTCCTTTTCCACGTTGATCCAATACATTCCCTAAAAACCCAAATACGACATTCTTCTTCATAGCTTTATATATTTTTATAAATTGATATATAAAATTATAAAAAATGTGTATTAAAAATACTATGATAATTTTTATCTTCATTTAAAAAAATTATTTATTTTGTTTAAAAACAAATAATTAAAAAATAATTGTTATGGTTTTTCATTTATTGGCACGCTTTTCGCAATATTAATCATACCTAAGCAAACATATTCAGATATGTTGAGATGGTTTAAATTAGATAATTAACTCACTTTGTGGTGATAAAAGATAGCAGCATTAAGGCGCTCATAGCGCAATGTAGCAATAGAATTTTGGTCATAAACGAACGGATAAACGGTTACATGGTTTAGCGCGATCTAACCAATATAAAGATATTAACACTGGCGCAATGCATTTTGCCCAGATTTAAAAGGAAGATAAAAATGATTCAATATGAAGTAATAAAAAATGAAAATTCAAGACCTGTAAAAATGTGGACTAAAGGCGTGCCAGTAGAGCAAGGTGCCAAAGAACAATTACTAAAAACAGCACAATTGCCATTTATTTTCAAACATATTGCTGTTATGCCTGATGTCCATGTGGGTAAAGGATCAACAATCGGGAGTGTTATTCCTACTCTGGGTGCCGTTATTCCGGCAGCCGTTGGGGTGGATATTGGTTGTGGAATGATGGCCGTGCAAACATCACTTACTGCTAATGATTTACCTGATGATCTAGCCCCTTTACGTTTAGCGATTGAAAAAAACGTGCCACATGGTTTAACACCTAAAAAGGAAGGTCAAGATCAGGGAAGTTGGCAACATGCACCAGCAATTGTTGATCAATATTGGCAACAACTTTTACCAGGATTTGAGAAGTTAACCGAAAAATATCCGTGTTTTTTAAAAACAAATAATTACAACCATTTAGGGACACTTGGAACCGGTAATCACTTTATCGAAGTGTGTTTAGATGAAAATCAACAAGTATGGATTATGTTACATAGTGGTTCACGTGGGGTTGGTAATGCTATCGGTGAATTCTTTATTAAATTAGCCAAAAAAGATATGGAAACTTACTTTATCGATAAATATTTACCAGATAATGATTTAGCTTACTTTGTTGAAGGGACTGAACATTTTGATGATTATCTTATGGCGGTAAATTGGGCGCAAGAGTTTGCTCGTTTAAATCGTGAAATTATGATGCATAACACTATTATGGCTATTAGAAATATATTAAATATTGAATTTACCAGTCATATACAAGCGGTAAATTGTCATCATAACTATGTGCAAAAAGAGCATCATTTTGGGCAAAATGTGTTTGTGACGCGTAAAGGGGCGGTTTCGGCACGCAAAGGAGAACTTGGTATTATTCCTGGTTCAATGGGAGCAAAAAGCTACATTGTTCGCGGACTAGGGAATGAAGAAAGTTTCTGCTCTTGTTCTCATGGTGCGGGACGAGTGATGAGCCGATCTGCAGCCAAAAAAATGTTCACCATTGAAGACCAAATAAAAGCCACTGCGCACGTCGAATGTCGTAAAGATGCCAATGTGATCGACGAAATTCCAATGGCTTATAAAGATATTGATGCGGTAATGACAGCTCAAAGTGAATTGGTTGAAATTATGCATCAATTACGGCAAGTGGTGTGTGTGAAAGGGTAAATGATATCGAGGATAGACTCCTCGATAGTCATAATAACAATAGTTGGGTAATAATTGATTGTTTCAATGGTTACCTTTCTATTATAAAGTGCATGAATCCAACTAGTTATAAATCAACACAATTTCTTTAAAATTTGTTGATTTTTAATGTATAAATTTAAATTGCTAATAATTAAATTTAATTTTTAATTAACTTCTGTCCATAACCAATAATTTTATCTTCTTTTATTTTATATTTTAATTGCCACTTTTGATTCAGTTTTTTCATCATTTTTTTATTTAAAGTTGTATTATCAAAATATTGGTCTTTGCCTATAAATAAATTTGAGAAAAGACTTTCGTTTGTTGGATCTTGTTCTAAGATTTTAAATGCTTGATAGGTTTCTTCAATATTTAACTGATTTATTTGGTTACATAACAAAGTATATTTATTGTCTCGGGAAAACTGTTCAATTTTTAGTAATTCGATTAATAAATCATAAGAAATTTCTCTATATTCTAAAATTTCTTCCTGATATTCAATGCACAGATGCTTTATTGTTTCTTTTATTTCATCAGTTGTAGAATCATAAAATTGGCTATTTGTTATATAATGTAGATCAATAAGATTAAAGTTATTTTTTAAAATATAGTTTTGTAATTCTGTTGGATAATTTTTATTATTAATCAAAATTGGCTTACTTGTTAATGGTAATAATGAAAGCTTTTCATCCAAACTTAGATCTTCCGATAATAGGCTGATGATCTCGTCAGGATCGACTAATGAAGGATTGTTTTTTAGTTTGTTAATATAGTCGTTAAAATTATGGATAATCAATTCTTGAATATTTTTTGGATAATTTTCTCTTATAAAATTTAAATCTTGTTCTTCTCCTAGACCAATAGCTTTAAGCTGAATCAGCATTGATACGTTCTCTTCAGATACCTTCTCTTCATTAACGCCTATATCATTAAAGTTTGAACAACATTTACCATTAAACCATGCAATTAACATTTTATATCTATCAGGATTTAAGTCAGGATTTAGGATTATTTGTTTAAAGAATAAATCAGTGCCATCTTCATCTGATATTAAGTTTCCTAAATTAGCCTGTTGTGGCGATATATCTTTGTCACTATTGTTAATAAAATGGGCTAGTTGATCATTGATTTTTATTCCCTTATCTTCATCTTCATCTTCCAATGCATAATTAAAGAAATAGTGGACAATATTCTCGGCTGAATATTCTATTTTTTTATTTTCAAGTAGCTTATTCCAAACAGCTTTATCGGTTACTTGTTCCAATAATTTTATAGTTAATGAAATTTTATCTATATAAGCTATTTTAACAGATAAAGATATCTCATCATGATTCAGAATAAATAATACAATATCTTCATTATCATCGATTGTTTGGATATCTGATTCAGCAATAGATAAGACTAGTGGTTCAGGATTTCTTTTAAAATATACTTTAACTGGTGCATCATCACTTAATGTTAATAGGGTTTGTATAATTTGAGAATCAATATTTGTTTGATTATATCTATTTTGTAATAGATGTTTTACATTAACATAGTTTAATTTATAGCGATTGTTTGCTTCAACTAATGCTAATAATTCGGGGGTTGAATGCTCAATTTGTTTGAATTGAATATTCAGTATTGTAAAAGCATCAGTTATTTTGCTTAAATGATTCTCCGTTTCATCAAGTAGTTGAAAAATCCTATTCCATTCTTCATCAATACATAAAAAATCATTTTGCTTTTCAATAAACTCTTTTAGCGCAACCTCTTCATTCATGTTTTCTAATTCATTTGGTTGATTATGTATAAATGAAAGATATAGATAAAGCCGTTGGTCAAGCTTATCAATAGATGCCCATATATTCCATAATTGAATATTTATTTGTTTTACAAATAAACATAAATATTCAGGTTGATATTTTGTATTGTTATTTATCAATAAAGTATAAAATCTTGAAAAATATTGTTTAATAAAATTAATTTCACGATGTGATGTTAATAAATTGATAAATTGAGATAAATAACTTGTTTTACCTGTTGCTAAAAGATGATCAAGTAAGGAGAAATTTAACACAGCCGGCTCGTTAAACTTACTTGAATTATTGGGATTCAACCTTTTTAGTACTATCTCCGGTTTTTTTAATTCAAGCTGCCAGTCATTTAGTATTCGCTCGTTAATATTACGCAAAAATAGCATATCATTTTGTGGTAACCCTTGTTCATCATATAAGCTCGTATAATCATTATAATTCTCATCAATATAACCTTGAATAATGAGTGTGCGTAAAAGCGGAAAATAACATGAAGACGATAATTTTTCATATTCAGATTTATATTGTTCATGCTCTGTCTGGTCGTTAATATGAGCTTTAAATATATTATCTATAGTTATATTATTAGCTTGCTTAAGCTTAATTATTTCAGAAATTTTCTTAGGTGATTTCAATTGTAATTTTTGTTTTTTTAATTCTCTAATTTCTTGTTCAAGTGTTGATTTTTTGTTTTGTAGAATAATGTTAAGTTTTTTTCTCCTATTTTTATATTCGCTATCTCGCTCAAGAGCATCAAAATATTGCTTGCAATTAATTTCTCTATAATAATAGCTATTTCGACGCCCATTATTAATTTTATAGTCATTTTCTTTCAAACTAGAAATCAATTCTACCCTATTTAAAGTTAAAGCAGAAATTTTTGTCCCATCATCAAATTGATAGTCATAGGAATAAATTTCGGATGGAAACAGGATATATAAAGCCTCTAACTCATCAATACTTTCTAAATGGTCCGTTTCTAAATTTTTAATTTTCTCTTTTTTTAACTGAATTTTCTCATCAAGTTCTTTAATTTTAGTTTCAGTTTCATTATCAGTGTTTTTTTCCTGCTTTAATGATTCAATAATTCGATGGACAACGCCTTGCCCTAAACCTAAGCGCGTTAAAGAATAATCTTCTGGAAAAATATTTTTATAAACAATAATGGCTAATAGGTTTTCTTTTTTAAACCAACTGGCTTGGTGGGGTAATTTTTTCTTATAAATGATATATTCATTACAAATATTCTTAATGAGTCTAATATCATCTAGATATAAGGATAAAGTGTCTAAAAAAGTTATTGAAAAATCACTATAAATATTTTCATTTTTAAATAGTTCTTCCATTTTTCCTAATGAATTGGAGTTATCCATAACCGGCACAATAGGTAAAATGTAATCAAAAAACTTAGTGCGCTCCTTCGATTCAAAAATTTCATCTTTAATTAGATAGATAAATTTGATTGTTTTTCCTTTGGTTGGTTTTCTTTTGCGATTTTTTTGTCTTTGATTATAGATATAATTTAATTCTCTTAATTTATTAAGTATCAAATTATCATCATAGCGGTCGATATCTTCAAAAACGATAAAATCTAACTTTGATTTACGTAAGATATAAATAATTTCATCCAAATATTTATCAAAATAAGAAACATCACATTCTGATGAGATATCAATCTCATTCTGAAAAATTTTTAGTTTTCTAATAAGATTTTTTCTATGTTGCAGATCGATAATTTTATAAAAAACAAAAGTTATCAGAGTAAATATCGAACCGATAAGTATCAAAGTTAATTGAGTCGGCTCTTCTAACCATTTATTTAGTAATGTTTTATCAATATAAACAAAACAACAGAAAAACAAAGAAATAATGCTCGCCCAAAATATATTAATCCAGCTTTTTGACTCAGCTTTAACTTTAAAATCTGTCGAGGGAATTTGCTTTGGCTCGATTTGATGAATAATTTGGTTGATAATTTTTCTTTCTAACATTAATTCATCATTAAATGTTAATTCATCATCTGGGTTTTGGTTTTTTATTTTTGACTTTAGATTAGGTGAAAAATATGAAAGAGAAATATGAATACCCTTAAGTTTTTTCTTTTCAAGGCGTTTTTCTTCGTAAGTTTTAAATACACTGCTTTTTCCTGAAGCATAAGGTCCACTAATAGCAATGTTAAGCAAATCATCTTCTTTGAATACAAAATCGAGCGCTTCGTTATAACCACGCATTTCATCATCAGAAAGCGTTATAGGGGTAAGTTTTTGAAAGGTTAAACTACGTTGATCTCGGTTAGTTGGTTGTCTGGCTCCAATTTGATTATCTTCCATTATGTATTCCTTATTATTATTTTTTTAACTAATTATTGCATTTATAAAACGTATTTTTATTTTTATTCAACCAGATATTCATCGTTTTAATTTTAATATTTTGTAAAATATCTTGATATGCAATATAGCATATTTTAATTATACTTCGTACCGATTAACCAAACAGATAAAATAGTCAGTAATTTTTTATTGTAACTATTGATTCAAATAGTTTTTCATAAGCTAGCAATTGCCATTTAACGTTTTATTTTATTTATTTATAATTCTTATTTTTAATATCAAATCCTCGAACTCTTTATGTTTTACCTTATATCTTTGTAAAATTTATTGAGGAGTCTATACCGTTATAAGGAAAATAACCGTGTATCATGCTATTTTGCCTATTGAGCAGCATTCTGCCGCAGAGCGGTTTTTGCAGGGATTACCAGATTTAGTTGCTGCAAGTCCATTATGCCGACGTCTTAAGCCTGTTTCATTGTTGATTGATATTGCGCCAATGACGTTAACTGATCAGCCACATAGTTTTATTGCTGATAATTTTAATTTGTCACCTCGAGCAGCGCGTCGGCGAGATAATGTGATTCGTCAGTTGTTATCAGAGCATGAACCAGATCTTTATCAAGCGATTCTTAACCTTGCCCAGACCAAGCCAACAGAAGTTTTTCAGCAAGCTAACGCTTTTAAGACATGGCTTACGGAATTACTGAATACGGCTATCATGCCTTGCGATTATTGTGCATCTTTGAAAACTGTTAGAATCGGGCATCGGCTTAATTTTCGTTGTCGAGCATGTCGACGAACCTTTAATCCTCTTAAAAAATATCGGCTAGATAAATTATCTCACTGTGAACTATGGCTGCCCTTTATTGATTTATTACTCCAAGGCGAAACATTTAAAACCATTCATCGGCAATTAGGCATTAATACTAATACGGCAGCTAAATGGCAGCGTTATTTTTTTTCGTTAATGGATAAACAGGGATTTGACTTATTAATTAACTATTGCCAAGTGAAACGGCGTCAGCATTATCGTCAAACTTGGTTAGATGTTAATGCCAGCCGTTCACATTTTTGAATTTAATTAATACGGTTATGCCGTAAAAAATATTGGGGAGTCTATACCGTTTTAACGAATATCATTGAGAAAATAGATTGCTTGATAAGGTTTTAACGCAATGGTCTTATCGAATGATGTCGTTTCTGAAGTATAATTATTTAATAATTGTCGCCAATTTATATCCGCTAGATTGTCAGGCAATTGCCATTTAACTGGTTGTTCAGTTAGATTAATGATGACTAATAATTGTTGATTGTTCCAACGGCGTAGGTAGCACCAATAATCAGCAACATTGGCGGTTAAATCCTGATAATCACCTAAAATAAATATTGGGTATTCTTGGCGTAATTTAATTAACGTTTGATAGCAGTAAAAGATAGAATTAGGGTCTTCAAGTGCTGCTTTGACATTGATTTGTTGATAATTACTTGCTACTTCGATCCATGGTTGACCTTTAGTGAAACCAGCATTTAAGCTATCATCCCATTGCATGGGTGTTCGGCTGTTGTCGCGCGATTTGCTCGCTAATATGGCTAAGATTTCCGCTTTATCCATACCTTCGGCTACTTTTTCGTGGTAGATATTTAGGCTTTCAACATCACGATACTGATTAATATTATCAAAATGGGGATTGGTCATGCCGATCTCTTCGCCTTGATAAAGGTATGGCGTACCCTGTAATCCATATAGCAACATGGCAAGCATTTTAGCCGATTCTGTGTGATATTGGCTTTCATTACCTAAGCGCGACACAATTCGCGGTTGGTCGTGATTACACCAGAAAATAGCATTCCAAGCTTTATTATGCATCCCGGTTTGCCACTCACCGATGATATTTTTTAACTGGAGTAGATCCGGTTTGGCTAATGCCCATTTATAGCCTTTTGGATAATCGACTTTTAAATGGTGGAAATTAAATGTCATAGTTAGCTCTTTTCCGTCTAACGAGGCATATTTTAAGCAGTTAGCTAACGAGGTCGAAGACATTTCCCCCACCGTTTTTAGATCATTGGGTTGAAAGGCATCTCGGCTCATTTCTTGTAAAAACTCGTGGATTTTAGGTCCATCCGTGTAAAAGCAGCGACCATCCCCGTTTTTATCATCAGCAAAATCTTGTTGTTTGGAGACTAAATTAATCACATCTAACCTTAAGGCATCCACGCCTTTGTCTGACCAAAACTGACACACTTTTTTAATTTCAAAGCGAACTTGCGGATTTTCCCAATTAAGGTCCGCCTGCTCTTTGGCAAATAAGTGTAAGTAATACTGCCCTGACTGTTCATGCCATTGCCACGCTTTACCGCCGAATTTGGATCGCCAGTTGTTGGGTTCACTGCCGTCGGCTTTAGCATCTTTCCAGATATAAAATGAGCGATAAGGGCTAGATTTATCTAAGGCTGATTTAAACCATGGATGCTCGGTTGAGGTATGGTTAAACACCATATCCATCATAATGCGGATGCCACGTTCATGCGCCTGTTTGACTAATAATTCAAAATCCGCCATTGAGCCATAAGCCGGATCGATATCGTAATAATCGGCAACATCATATCCGTTATCTATTTGCGGTGATGGGTAGATCGGCGTTAACCAAATTGCACTAATGCCGAGTTTTTTTAGATAATCTAATCGGCTAATGATGCCTAATAGATCGCCTGTGGCACTGTCTTGGCTGGCTTGAAAACTTTTTGGGTAGATTTGGTAAATGGTGCCGTTTTGCCACCACGGGATATCAATTTTATTCATCGCTTGCTCTTTATTTTTAATCCGTAAATTGTAATATTCACCCTTCTGTAAAGTTGGGTGAATCACCCTGGCTATTCTTTATTGGACATTGAGCGTGCCTTTTTTCTGTTTTATCTTATAAACCACTATCGTTAATAATATCGGAACGACAATCGCCACTAACATCGCCAATGCATAAATCAACCAGTAGACTGGTTTTATCGATAAAATACCCGGTAATCCCCCCACGCCGATACCGTTGGATAATACGCCATTTAAGCCACAGATTAATCCCGCACAAGCTGCACCAATCATGGCGCAGTACATTGGGAATTTATAGCGTAAATTAATACCGTACATAGCGGGTTCAGTTACCCCTAAATAACCTGATATCGCAGCAGGAACTGAAACTTCCCGTTCATTATGTTTTTTACTTATTAAAATGATACCAACCACCGCTGAAGCTTGAGCAATATTTGACAAGGCAATGATTGGCCAAATCGGTGTCCCGCCCATACTTTCTGTCATCTGCATGTCGATAGCTAATGTGGTATGGTGGATGCCTGTTACGACTAAAGGTGCATATAAGAATCCAAAAATAGCTGAACCAATAAAGGCATAATCCCCTGTCATTAGATATTTAACGATATAAGCAATACCATCACCAAGTATGCGTCCAATTGGTCCTAAAACAAAGTGAGCTAAGACGACTGATACCATTAAGGCAACAATTGGCACGATAACTAGGTTTAAGTAATCAGGTACAATTTTGCGAAGACGCGTTTCAATCCATCCTAACGCTAAACCGGCAAAAATTGACGGGATAACTTGTGCTTGATAGCCAACTTTAGCAATGGTAAACCAACCAAAATCCCATACTTTGGGAATGGCCTTACCCAAATCATAAGCATTCATCAGTTGTGGTGAAACTAATGTGATGCCTAATACAATGCCTAAAACCGGTGATCCGCCCATTTTTTTCACCGTAGACCAGCAAATAGCTACCGGTAAGAAGTGAAAGATAGCTTCACACGGTAACCATAGGAAATCGTTAATTGGTATCAGCCAACTAAAAGTGTGTGTCAGTGGTTGATTGTCAATGGTTGGCATTTCACCAATCACATTACGTAAGCCAAGTAGTAAACCACCCGCAATAAGTGCGGGTAATAATGGCACGAAGATTTCCGCTAAATTCGAGATTAACCGTTCAAACCAAGACATATTTTGTTTAGCTGCAGCTTTAGTTTGCTCTTTAGTCGCTTCATCAATATTTAACTGTTCAGTGAGTAATTTGTAATAACGGTCAACATCCGTGCCAATAATAACTTGGAATTGCCCAGCGTTATTAAAGCAACCTTTGACAAAAGGAAGTTGTTCAAGAGACTCGATATTAGCCAAGTTAGGATCAGCTAATGCAAATCGCAATCGCGTTAAGCAGTGGCTAACACTTGCAACATTATCTTTTCCACCAACAAAATCAATTAACTGCTTGATTGATTCTGCCGTTATTTTAGCCCCTTTAGCCATAGCTAAGCCTCCTTACCATGAAAAATTTAGCCTTTTGTTTTATTGCTGATCTGGCTATTTTGAATAAGAATTAAGCATAAATTGAAATCAAATAATAATAAATGGGAACGTTCCCTATCTGTGATAAATCTCACAGTTTTTAATCAAATAACCGTTTTGTGTCCGGTATTATGATGATGAGTGATTGAGCTGGGAAGGAATCGTCATGGTTTTCGCTATAGCGTTAAAATCTGTGACCTTTTGCAACATAGCAATTAATTTATTTGCCGCATAAGTCCCCGCTTTATCAAATCCAAGTTCAATAAATAACGTTTGCGGGAAAAGGAAATTAAGTAGTTCGCTGTTTCCTACACTGGCAACCACAATGTGATTGAGCTGTTTTTCATACAGATATTTATTAAGACCTAATGCTATCGCTTCCGTTGCACACACAATGGCAGTTGGAGCAGATGCAAGTACCAATGGCGCTAGATCATAACCCGATAAAAAACTAAGTTTACCCAAATAAGCGTGGGGGATAATGTTATAACGTTGGCAAAAAGCCAGATAAGCTTGATAACGAACCGCCCCAGTGGTCTGATCTTGTTCTTCTACGCCAATGTAAGCGATTTTTTGATGTTTTTTAGTTAAATGTAAGTGATGAAGTAATTGTGTTACAGCACCAATATCATCGTAGCAAACACAGTTATAATCAGGGTATGACCTTGCCATTATGACACTTTTATTTTGCCAAAATGATAAAACGTTGTTATCCAGTCCAGTAAATGCAAAGATCACTACGCCATCCGCTTGTTTTTCTTTTAACATGGATAAATGCTCTTGGACTTTTTCAACCTTAAATTGGCTTTCCATAATAATAGGATCATAATCATGCTCATAAAATATTGGTAGCATGCAACGAACCGCCTGATTTTCAGACATAGAATCAAGACGTGTCACAATAATACCAATCACTTTATTACCATAACCTCGCATCGCCCTTGCCGATTTAGAGGGGGTGAATTGATATTGTTCAATAATCGCCATTACTTTATTACGCGTAGATTCTTTTACCATAGGATCATGATTAATTACTCGCGAAACGGTGGATTTACTGACACCACTCAATTTGGCAATATCTTTAATGGTTAAATGATTCGATGATACGGACATAATAAATTTACGAATGAAAAGCAATGGCAGCATAGTAATATAGTTTAAAGAAAATAGCGACAGTCCTATTTACTGAATGATTGATTAACGTGATGTTTTTATATTTGTATTTGTATTTGTATTCATATTTGTATTGGATTATCTTTATTTTTATGACTCGATCCGATATGCCAATAACTTTATACCCTGCCATTAGTATTTTACAAATTATAGAGATTGCGAGTAGAAAAGCGTTAACTTGCTTTCGCATAATAATCGTTAAACACAATGGGTTAAACACAACGGGTTAAACGCCACTTTTTAGATCCTTCATTAAGCTGATAATGCTTATATTAACGAATAAGTTAATATCAAATTTACACTATTAAATCCAATATAATTGGTAATTAGTTGATATTAATTACATCATCCCGCTCAATACGTTGTAATGGTTAATAATGCCTTACAAATTCAATAGATTTTATGTGATTTTGCCTATTTTCGGTTTGTTCTATAACTGCTATATTGACTAGAATGTAAAAGGATTGTTTAGCTAAACTGTTTAACTTTTAACAGTAACGAAAATCAGGTATTACTCTAAAGGAATAAAATATGAGAATACTCTATAAAATAATAAGCTGTGCATTAATAACTATTAGCTTTACAGGATATGCCACTAACGCTAACACATACGCCTTAATTGAATTGCAATTTAAAGGCGCATTATTATGTAAAAGAGCACCGGTCGATGGTCGCGATCCAAAACTGGCTGCAAAACTTGATCGCTATAGAATAAAAGTGCGAAACTTAAATCCTAACGGCGCGATTAATTTAAGATATCTCTTTACTAAGCCATTACGATTATTAAATGCCTTCATTTCCGTAGTTCAATACCAAGATGATGGTAGACCTTTCTTTTATGCCACAGCTAAGGGCGATATGGACGAATTTGTTAGACTGGTCGAAGCCGAATCCATATCGCCGCAATTAAGAGAAGCGTTTTCATTGGCGAGAACTAATCATTATTTTAAATTGGTAACTTTAGATTCAAACAATGAATCTCTCACAGCAATGATCTTAATTGGTCGTAAAAGCGAGATAAAAGTCAACGAGTTTTATTTTGGTTGTATGTATTTTAAAAATCAACAAGATTAGCTAGCAGAAAGATAATTATCCGTCCTTTTTGATTTGTAAGCTTCTCCCCATTGTAACATTGCATCGTGGACATGCTTTAGACTTTGCCCTACATCGGTTAAGCTGTACTCGACTTTAGGCGGCACAACCGCATAGACTTTGCGATGAATTAGACCGTTTTTTTCCATCGCCCGCAGGTGTTGAGTTAGCACTTTTTGCGAAACTCCCGCTAATGATTTTTTCAATTCACCAAAACGTTTCGTTCCGGTCAGTAAATCTCGTACGATTAACACTTTCCATTTATCGCCCATTAACATTAAGGTCGTTTCTACTGGGCATCGTGGTAAATTCTCATTTAATGACATGCAAATAATCCTTTAAAATCAATAATAGTTACCAAATGGATACTATATTACTTATCAGTACCTACTTTACATTAGATACTTTAAATATTAGTCTAAAAATCACTTTTTGCTAATCAGTTTTTAAAAAATAAGCACAAAAAAGAATCTTAACAAAATATTAAATCAAATTATTGAGAGGTGTTACAAATGAAAATTGCTGTAATTGGTGCCAGTGGTAAATCCGGATCTTTATTAGTAACCGAAGCACTTTCACGTGGTCATGATGTTACCGCGATCGTGCGTAAATCAAATTCAAATTTTGATCCTAAAGTGAACGTTTTAGTTAAAGATCTCTTCCAACTTAGCTATGATGATTTAAAACCATTTGATGTGATTATCGATGCGTTTGCAGCTTGGACACCTGAAACTCTACCCCTACATCAAACCAGTTTGAAACATTTAACGGATATTCTAAGCAATAAACCAAATCGCTTATTAGTTGTAGGTGGTGCAGGTAGCTTGTATGTCAATCCTGAACATTCAATTCGTTTAGTTGATTCACCGGATTTCCCAGAAGAATTTAAACCATTAGCAAATAATATGGCTAAAGCGCTTGATGCTTTAAGACAATGCAATGATGTACAGTGGACTTACTTAAGCCCATCAATTGAATTTATTGCTGATGGAAAAAGAACCGGTAAATATACCGCGGGTGGCGAACAAGTGCTCTTCACTAGTCAAGGTAAAAGCCAAATCAGTTATGCCGATTATGCTATTGCAATGATCGATGAAGCTGAAAATGCTAAACATGTTAAACAACGTTTTACCGCTGTATCTGAATATTAATTTTTAAAATTAGCCTGACATTGAAATTTATCATTATGGATGTCAGGCCATGTTAATTAAATATCATTTTAATCAACTTAAGTATTAATTCCGTTTCCTAATTAGTTTTCTTTTGAATATCATTCAATTAACAATTATTCGGCTCCAATTTGAGCCGTCATTTTTATTTGTCGATTGCCACTAATTTCCAAATTACTTAATACCGCCAGTTGAGGGAAATGTCGCCTTAAAAAACGTGCCATCATTGGTCTTAATGCATGATTAACTAACAACACGGGCGGTGCTCCCAATATATCTTGTTGTGTTAAGGCTTGTTGGGTCTGCTGAATAATACTATCGGCTAAACCGGGTTCTAAGCTACTAGCATTTTGCATAGCTTGTAATAACAATCGTTCTAAACCGACATTAAAACCGATCACCTGTACTTCATCCGCACTAGCAAACCATTGTTGTGTGATCGAACGTCCCAGTGCAACACGGACTATGCTCAATAATTCCATAGGATCAGTTTGTGCCGGTGCATGTTCACACAAGGTTTCTATAATGGTACGCATATCACGAATTGAAACTTGTTCACTAATTAAATGTTGTAACACTTTATGAAATACCGTTAAGGTTACCACCGCTGGAATAAAATCCTCTACCAATTTTGGGAGATCTTCTTTTACACGCGTTAAAAGTTCCTGTGCTTCTTGGCGACCAAACAGATCACCTGCATTTTGTTGCAATAAATGGTTGAGATGAGTGGCGATCACCGTGCTACCATCGACAACGGTATAACCAAGAATTTGGGCATTTTCTTTTAGGTGGTTCTCAATCCAAATTGCAGCTAAACCAAAAGCCGGTTCAGTGGTGTGGGTTCCTTCGATGGTTTCGGTTACATTCCCCGGATTAATCGCCAACCATTTATTATGCATAACCTCACCTTGACCAATTTCTACCCCTTTCATAAATAACTTATATTGATAAGGATTGAGTGACAAATTATCACGAATATGGACTGACGGCGGTAAAAAGCCAATGGTTTGGGCAAACTTTTTACGTAAACTGCGAATTCGACTTAGTAACTCACCATTTTGGCTCTGATCAACCATTGGTATCAACCCATAACCGACTTCCATTGCGAGGGTATCTTCAATATTGACATCTGACCAATTGGCTTCAATCGTTGTTGTCGTCGTAGCTTGAATGGTAACGGGTTCATTTGATGTTAATTGTTGTTTCTTTTGACGTGTTGTAATCCACCATGCTAATGTTGTTAACGCCCCGGTAAATAATAAGAAAACCATATTCGGCATGCCAGGAATTAAGCCCAGTAGACCAATGACAATTGCCGCTAAAATTAAGATCTGTGGATTATTGAATAACTGACCGAGCATCTGTTCACTGACATTTTGCTCTGAAGCAACACGAGTGACGATAACCCCAGCTGCTGTTGAAATAATCAGTGACGGAATTTGTGCTACTAAGCCATCACCAATGGTTAAAAGTACATAAGTGTGCGCAGCATCGCCAATTGCCATTGCATGTTGACCGACACCGACCAACAAACCGCCAATAATCGTGATCGCCATAATCAGTAAGCCTGCGATAGCATCACCGCGTACAAATTTGCTCGCACCATCCATTGAACCGTAAAAATCAGCTTCTTGAGTGACTTCCGCCCGTCGAGCTTTCGCTTCATCTTCGCCAATTAATCCAGCATTGAGATCGGCATCAATAGCCATTTGTTTACCTGGCATACCATCTAATGCGAAGCGTGCACCGACTTCAGCTATACGCCCAGCACCTTTCGTGATGACCATGAAGTTAATGATTACCAATATGATAAAAACCACGATTCCGATCGCAAAATTACCCCCAACCAGAAAATGCCCAAATGCTTCAATGACGCGTCCTGCTGCATCACTTCCGGTATGCCCGTTAAGTAACACGACTCGCGTCGAGGCAACATTTAATGATAGGCGTAACAAGGTCGCAAACAAAAGCACCGTTGGAAAAGCAGCAAAATCCAATACTCGTTGCGTAAACAGTGCCACGATCAAAATAATAATGGCTAAGGCAATGTTAAAGGTAAAAAGTAAATCTAAAATAAAAGGCGGTAGCGGTAGCACCATCATTGATAAAATCAACAATATCAGCAATGGACCAGCTAATACTTGATAATGTGCATTTTTTAGGTTTTTCTTAGAAAAAAAACTCATTATATTTAGTTTATTCATGAGATGGCTGATCTCCGTTATTTACAGCCGGATCAAGTGATGCCGGTACGGGTAAATGATGAGGTTTGATAGGCGCTGCACCCCCATGTTGATGCCAGCGTTTTAATTGATAAACCCATGCCAGAACTTGCGCAACGGCTGCATATAATTCGGCAGGGATTGTTTGACCGACTTCACTATGTCGATAAAGTGCTCGCGCCAAAGGAGGTGCTTCTAATTGAGGTATATTATGTTCGGTAGCTAATTGCTTAATGTGAAGGGCAATCTTATCCACCCCTTTTGCTAACACTTTAGGTGCTAACATGGTTTTCTCATTGTATTGTAGTGCCACAGCATAATGAGTGGGGTTAGTAATAATGACATTTGCTTTATTAACATCGCCCATCATTCGGCGTCGCGCCATGGCTTGTTGCATTTGCCGAATGCGACCTTTTAATTGTGGATCGCCTTCTTGTTCTTTAAATTCATCTTTAATTTCTTGCTTAGTCATTTTGAGTTTTTTCAAGTGACTCCAAATCTGATAAAAGATATCAAAGCCCACCATAGGGGTCAGCGAAATAACAATTAATATTCCGCACCCAATAAGCAGATTCATTGATTGATTTAACGCTTGATTAAAAAATGAATTGGGTAATGACAGCATGATCGGAAAGGTGGTTAAAAGAAAGCCACCTGTCATGATGGTGATCAATATAACTTTTAGCACGCCTTTTAATAATTCGGCGAAGATTTTAGTACTGAAAATTCGTTTAAATCCACTAATTGGACTTAATCGTTTAAGATCAAATGAAATCGATTTACTACTAAACAATAAACCACCGATACTGATCGGTGCACATATCGCCGTGACAACTAATGCGATTAACACCGGTACTAATACCCAAAAACCCGCTTTCATTAAGCGAGTGAAATTAAATAGCATCAATTTTTCATCACTACTTTGCTGGGCGACGATCATACCTTGTTTCATGATCGTGGTTAGATTGGATGTCATCGTCGATCCAAATAACCACATAGTCGCAAGACCTATTAAGAGAAGAACAATAGAAGTCAATTCACGCGATCGGGGAATTTGCCCTTCTTCTTTCGCTTTTTTTAACTTACTGTCGGTTGGCTGTTCACTTTTTTCTAAATCACTATCATCTGCCATGGCGGCACTTCTCTCGATGCAAACTATGATAAGGGTTGTATCAGAGCAATAAGTATCGCGCTAAATAGCATAAGTTATTGGCAAGAAAAGAAACTATTTTACAGTGTATTTAAGGCGTTTAAGGTTGTTAATAATTTGCCGAATATGGTATTAATTAGACTTTAGCACGCGTTGTTGAAACTGTTTCAGTCTTTTGGTAACCACCATTGGTGTATATATTGGTTTTTTTTGACTTATTAATGAAGTCTATTGTCTGTCGAGTTTGGTCTAATCGTTGTTGTAGTATTTCACCATTATCACGATTCATTTGCGCTAATAATGAGGTGCTTTTTACAATCGTTGCCCATTGATTGGCTAAAGGCTCATTATCACTATAAGGAGAGGCAAGATGCAGCTCTTTACCAATTGCGATGCGTTGCTCATCAAGAATTTTCAATTTTATCAGTAATTGATTTTTTTCATCAATGATATTTCCTAACTTATGAACCAGATAGTTTTCAATTAATATCATTTGTTCTGTATGGAGAATACCGGTGAGTTGCTGTAATAACTCCGTCATTTTATTCAAAATATGATTTAATTCTTGCATTATTATTCACCTTCAATATCCATTTCCATCGTTAGATATTCCATCGTATGCCTAATTAATTCATCTGCAATTTTATCGGTATTGACTAATAGACTGCCGGTTTCAATGGCATGTTTGATTTTGTTTACTTTTTCCATATTAATGTCATTGGTTGACGATAACAGTGAAACTGTTTGATTTAAACTAACATTTGTACTTGGCTCAATGCATGGTTTAGATTTTACTTTCGCAGTAGGTTGTTTTTGTTGAGCATTAATTAAATCGCAATTTAGCGTTGCTGCAATTGTTGAAACGGATTTAGTTGAATCTATACTCATGACATTTCTCTTGTTAATTATTAGTTTAAATAACTTTGCTCATTGTAATTATCGGCATTTTTTTAAAATTCCTTAATTTTTTTTATCAGAAATAGTAATGCCTTGATTTGTAACAACCCCTTTCACCACTTTACCATTTTCCGTTCGTACATTGATCATATCACCTAAGCCAGCATTGGTTAGCGGTTTACCCTGTGTAATAATTTGGTAACCATCCCCATTTAATATTAATTTGACAACTTGCCCTGCTTTGACCTGCCAACGTTTTCGGATCATGGTGCTTTTAATGGGTTGTTCATGCGTAATATTACGTAATGCAACAAAATCAATTAATTCTGTTTTATCAAGCAAAATACCCGGTGGTAATTTATCAAGTCTCCCTGATTGAAGGCGAATCGAATCTTGCGTAATAACGCTTCCTGCTGCAATAGATTGATTAGCGACAATATAATTACCCATTATCGCAATATAAACTTGGATAAATGTTTTTTTATGATGACATTCGGCGCTAATCGTTACATTTCCCCATTTTTTTTGTGGATTAACTAAATTTAAAATAGGTTCTTCACAATCAAGTTGAGGCTTAGTTTGTGGATAGCTCACTTGAATATCTGATGCTTTTTCACCCCATTGTGCATGAAAAAAGGCTTCTATCTGTTTATCTAATGTACTGGCAACAGTCGGATGAGCGCTTAATACCAGCATGACAATAAGAAATAACATTCTGTTTTTTATCATTATTAATTACTTATTATGTTAACAATAATCATAATTCTACGCTATCGCCCTGCATACCAAAGCAAAAAATAAGGATAATTTTTGCAGTTATTTATACGATGATTTTTTTTTGTCTAGCTTAAAATTCTGATCATCACATTAACCGAGTAGATGCTATGCTTGATAAATTAGATGTAATGATTGGATTTCACCGACAAGCGTTAAACTTACGTGAACAGCGTCAACAAATCTTAGCTGCCAATATTGCTAATAGTGACACGCCAAACTATCAGGCGCGTGATTTTGATTTTAAAACAGAACTCACTAAAGCGCTCGATCAGCATTCTGTTCATCATCGTCCCCCTGTTGGATTAAAAGTAACAGCTCAACAACATATGCAAATCGCGACACCACTAGCGAATAGTCCACAAGCCTTATACCGCGTTCCATTTCAAAATTCAGCCGACGGTAATACCGTTGATATGGATCTCGAACGAATGGCATTTATGGATAACAGCATTCATTATCAAGGTAGCTTAACTTTTTTAGGTGAGCAATTTAAAAGTCTAATATCTGTATTGCAACAAGGATAATCATCATGAGTTTTTCAATTTTCGCTATTGCCGGTTCAGCTCTTACTGCACAAACTCAACGGATGAATGTCAGTGCAAGTAATCTGGCTAATGCTGATAGTGTTACAAGCACATCTGGCGATGCATATCATGCTAAGCAAGTTATTTTCCAAGTGGATGATCAAGGAACGGGTAGTGTAATTGGCGGCGTAAAAGTAGCAAAAGTGATTGAAGATCCTACACCGATGAATCTGGTGTATGAACCTAATCACCCCTTAGCGGATGAACGTGGTTATATACAGAAACCAAATGTGGATGTCGTGGGTGAGATGGTCAACACGATATCAGCATCACGTAGTTATCAAGCTAATATTGAAGTGATTAATACAGCAAAGAACTTAATGTTAAAAACTCTCACGTTAGGACAATAACAAGGAATTATTATGGGCGTTTCGAGTATTCCCGTTTCAGCACAACCCGTTGATCATATGAATCGCGCAGTGACAAGCTCATCATCGAATGGTAATTCAAGTCAGGAATTACAAGATCATTTTTTAACCCTGCTGATTGCACAAATGAAAAATCAAGATCCTACCAATCCGATGGATAATAGCCAGTTAACTTCCCAGTTAGCTCAAATTAGCACGTTATCAGGTATTGAAAAACTCAATACGACGTTGGGTATGGTCTCTGGTCAAATTGATAATAGCTTATCAGTTAATGCCAGCAATATGATTGGGCATGGCGTGATGATACCCGGTGAGAAAATACTCGTAGCCAGAACACCGGCAGAAGACGGCAATGACACAGAAAACGACAATGAAGTCGTAACGACTCCTTTTGGTTTTGAATTAATGCGAGATGCTGATTCTGTTGTCATTACCATTAAAGATGAAAATGGTAATGTGGTGCGTGAAGTTGATCTTGGTAAAGTATCTGCCGGCGTCAGTTCATTCACATGGGATGGCGAACTAAGTGACGGAACACTTGCACCTGATGGTAGTTATACATTTACTGTGAATGCCACTAGTGATGGGCAAAAAATTCCCGCAACATCATTATCGTATTCTATGGTTTATGGTGTGATTAATAGCAGAATCAACGACACTGTGTTACTTGATTTAGGTATATCAGGCACTGTGAGCATTCATGACGTACGTCAAATTCTTTAAGAAGGTAATTAATTATGGGATTCTCTCAAGCAGTTAGTGGCATGAACGCTGCCGCAAAACAGTTAGATGTCATTGGTAATAATATTGCCAATTCAGCCACCGTCGGTTTTAAAAGTGCCAGTATTTCCTTTGCTGACATGTATGCAGGTTCGAAAGTTGGGATGGGGGTAAAAGTTGCATCCGTCATGCAAAGTTTCAATGATGGTACCATTACCAACACAAATAATAACCTAGATGTAGCCATTTCAGGAAATGGCTTTTTCCGTTTAGTTGATAGTACCGGTCAAGCTTATTATAGTCGTAATGGACAATTCCAACTTGATAGCGAAGGCAATATTGTTTCTGCTGACGGGTTGTATCTAACGGGTTATCCGGCGGTAGGTATGCCACCGAAGATCCTACAAGGCGCAACACCACAATCAATAACGATTTCACGGCAAATGTTAAGTGCGTCAGCAACCAGTAAGGCATCATTACAAGTTAATCTTAATTCAAACAATGTTATCCCTTCAAAATCACCCGTGAATGCCAGTGATTCTGAAACATTTAACTATTCCACAACAATTACGAGTTATGATTCCCTTGGTAATCAACATAATGTTCAGTTGTTCTATGTTAAAACCGCTGACAATCAATGGGATGTACATTATTTAGATAGCAGTGATCCTGATGCTAAACTCACTAAAGCAGGTGCGATGACGTTTGATTCTACCGGTAAACTGATCAGTGATCCAGAAATGACCATTGATATTGCTGGCATCAAAGGCGCTGCCGATAGTAGTTTTACGCTATCATTTGTCAACAGTTCCCAACAAAATATTGGTAAAGAAATGGGGAGTGTTAAAAACCCGATCGTTGATGGCTATGCTGCTGGTGACTTAATCGGTTATAGCATTAACGATGACGGCTCAATTTACGGTATTTATTCTAATCAACAAACCATGCTGTTAGCACAAATTGCCTTAGCTGATTTTGCCAATGTTAATGGGCTTGAATCTGCCGGCAATAATAATTGGCGTTCAACCAACCAATCTGGCGAAGCTGTGATTGGCGCTCCGGGTACGAGTACTTTTGGCTCATTAACAAGCGGTGCGATTGAAAATTCGAATGTCGATATGAGTCAAGAATTAGTGAATATGATTGTTGCACAACGTAATTATCAGTCCAATTCACAAACCATTAAAACGCAAGACCAAATACTTAATACTTTGGTTAATTTACGTTAATAAAATAGGGAGCGGTAAATGGATCGCGTTATTTATACAGCTATGTCTGCTGCTAGTCAGGCGCTTAATCAACAAGCCATTACCAGTCATAATTTAGCGAATGTTTCAACGACGGGATTTCGAGCACAACTTGCAACGATGAAAGCGGTGCCGATTCAAGGTAATAGCATGACCACACGTACCTTAGTCACCACAACGACACCGTTGTTTGATTCCTCAATGGGCGCACTCAATTATACTGGTCGTGAACTTGATGTTGCCTTAATGGAAGATCATTGGTTAGCGATCCAATTACCTGATGGTAGTGAGGCCTACACCCGTAACGGTAATATTGTTGTAGATGAAAATGGCACCCTCACCATTGAAGGCTACCCGTTATTAGGTGACAGTGGCGTACTTACCATCCCCCTTCACGCTAATGTCAGCATTAGTACTGATGGGACACTTTCATCATTAGGTGCCGGCGATGATCCAACGACCATTGCCCAAGTAGGAAAAATCAAACGTGTGCAGTTACTACCCAATGAGATAGTTCGCGGTGATGATGGTTTCTTCCATTCAACCGAGACGACTAAAAATCTGCGCGGTGCCAATTTGCCAGATAATCCTAATATTAAATTAATGTCAGGCGTTTTAGAGGGTAGCAATGTTAATCCGGTATCGGCAATGGTTGATTTAATTAGCCATTCCCGTAAATTCGAAATGCAAATGAAAGGGATAATGACCGCGGATGAAAATGCCCAAAAAGCTAATCAAATCTTATCATTAACTTAAGTAGGATCGACAAATGATTAAATCACTATGGATTGCCAAAACCGGGTTATCTGCACAGCAGATGAATATGGATATTATTTCCAATAACTTGGCTAATGTCAGTACAACTGGCTTTAAACGACAACGCGCTGTTTTTGAAGATTTGCTCTATCAGACTATGCGCCAACCCGGTGCTCAATCATCAGAGCAAACAACCCTACCTTCTGGACTACAGATTGGTACTGGGGTACGGCCGGTTGCAACTGAACGTATTCATAGCCAAGGTAATTTGGAATTAACGGATAACAGTAGCGATATTGCTATTAATGGGCAGGGATTTTTCCAGATCTTACTTCCCGATGGTACCCAAGCTTATACGCGTAGTGGTGCTTTTCAGGTTAATCAAAATGGGCAATTGGTTACAGCTAATGGCTATGAAATTCAACCTACTATTAATATTCCTACCAATGCGACCAAAATGACGGTATCGCGTGACGGTATCGTTAATGTCACGCTAGCTAACCAATCAAATCAAGTGCAAGTGGGTCAATTAACGCTGCATACTTTTATTAATGATTCTGGACTGGAAAGCGTTGGTGAGAATCTTTATCTGGAAACGGAGAGTTCGGGTGCTCCTACAGAAAATACTCCCGGTTTGAATGGTGCCGGTTTGTTATATCAAGGTTATACCGAAACCTCTAACGTGAATGTGGCAGAAGAGTTAGTGAATATGATTCAAGTACAACGTGCTTATGAAATTAACAGTAAAGCGATATCTGCTTCTGACCAAATGTTACAACGGTTGAATCAACTTTAATATTAAGGGTGTGGTCGATGTGATGAAATATTTTTGTCTTGTGTGCATTTTGTTCTTAGCCAGTTGCGCTCAACTACCCAAAAAACCGTTAGTAGAAGGTGAAACGAGCGTGTCACCACAAATGCCAGATATTACCAACAATAGTGGTTCAATTTACCAAGCTGCCCAACCGAGCAGCTACGGTTATCAACCCATGTTTGAGGATCGTCGACCGCGTCATATTGGTGATGTATTGACCATTGTATTACAAGAGAATGTCAGTGCGAGCAAAAGTTCATCGATCAGTGCGGGGCGTAATGGTTCGGCAAATATTGGCGTAAAAGCGATTCCATCTTTTCTTGATGGTGCTTTGGGGCGTGGTAAAGTGGATACCGATCTCTCTGGCGGTACCGACTTTAAAGGATCCGGGGGAGCTAACGCCAAAAATACGTTTAGCGGAACGATTACGGTCACTGTGCAAGATGTGATGATTAACGGTAATTTGAAAGTGGTTGGTGAAAAGCAAATCGCTATTAACCAAGGTACTGAATTTATCCGCTTTTCTGGCGTCGTTAATCCGAGAACGATCAGTGGTAATAATACCGTTATTTCAACCCAAGTTGCTGATGCTCGTATTGAATATGTCGGCAATGGTTATATTGATGAAGCGCAAACAATGGGTTGGTTGCAGCGTTTATTCTTGAACCTTTCACCTTTTTAAAAAATGATTATGTTTAAAAATCTGCGTTTATTGTTTTGTACTATTTTGATTATGTTAACAACGGTCACTCATTGTTATGCTGAGCGCATTCGCGATTTAGTCAGTATTCAAGGGGTGCGAGAAAATGCCCTCGTTGGTTATGGTATTGTTGTTGGATTAGATGGTACCGGTGACCAAACCTCCCAAACTCCTTTTACGATTCAAAGTATTACTAATATGTTGTCACAGCTTGGTATTACCGTACCTACCGGTAGTAATATGCAATTAAAAAATGTTGCAGCGGTAATGGTGACAGCCAAATTACCACCCTTCCCCCATATTGGGCAGCAAATGGATGTCGTGGTTTCATCTTTGGGTAATGCTAAAAGCCTACGAGGTGGTACATTAATTATGACTCCGCTAAAAGGCGCAGATAATCAAGTTTATGCCATCGCGCAAGGAAATTTATTTGTTGGTGGCGTAAGTGCTACTTCTCAAGGTAGTAGTATCAGTGTTAATCAACAAGCGGGAGCAACTATTCCGAAAGGAGCGACAATTGAGCGCGAATTAAATAATCAGTTTGATAAGCAAAACGTTGTCCATTTACACCTTAATCAATTTGATTTTACCCGAGCCTTAAAAATCTCGGATACAATTAATCGATGGCGCAAAAACTCCGCTATGGCTTTGGACGGTAGTACCGTCGCGGTGAATATGCCTACCGAGACGAATGAACGGATCAAATTTCTCGCTCATATTCAAGATTTGCCAGTTGGTAAAACGCCCGTTAGTGCGAAAGTGGTCATAAATACGCGCACGGGTGTTGTTGTCATGAATCAAAATGTTACATTGGATAATTGTGCCGTAGCGCATGGCAATCTATCTATTGTCGTAAATAATCAATTAAAAGTAAGCCAGCCAACAACCCCATTGACCGAGGGCAGTACTGTCGTGGTTCCAGAAACCCAAGTTGCAATTCACCAAGAACCGGGATCGTTACTTAATGTACCTTCTAGCGCTAACTTAAACCAAGTGGTGAATGCACTTAATGTGTTAGGGGCAACGCCCGATCAATTAATGTCAATCTTGGAAGCATTAAAAACGGTTGGCTGTTTACATGCTAGCTTGGAAACCATTTAACTAAAATTAACATCATGATAAATAACAATATAGGTCAATCTTACCATCGTTTAGCATTTGATGTATCGGGTTTTAGCCAATTAAAACAGCAAGCTGTTAATGGTTCTCCCGAATCAATTCGACAAGTAGCACAACAGTTTGAAACGTTATTTATTAATATGATGATGCAAAGCATGCGAAAGGCTGTGCCTGAAGGAGGATTATTCAGCAGTTCAGCAAGCCAATTATTTACGTCAATGTTTGATCAGCAAATTGCTCAAGATGCAGCGGGTAAAGGCTTTGGTTTAGCTGATATGTTGACTAAGCAGTTATCAAGAACATCAATGTCAACTGAACAGGTAAAATCCAATACTGATGTTAATCAAACTCAAGTCGCTCAATCATCTATGACAAACTCACTGGCGCAATCATTATTTACCGATTCAGCAACCCATACACCAAAAGCATTGGGTCAGGTCTTATATCAAAACCAAGTTAACAATTCAGCGATACAAGCTAAAGTACATAATCCGACGGCTAGCCAACAAAAATCAGATAGTAAAGAGGATCATATTACGCAATTCGTTAATCAGTGGTTAAATCCAGCCCAACTGGCAGCGAAACAAACGGGTATTCCTTATCAAATTATCATTGCGCAAGCTGCTTTAGAAACGGGCTGGGGTAAAAGGCAAATCACCACAACGGATGGTCAGCCGAGTTATAACTATTTTGCGATTAAAGCCGGTAACACATGGCAAGGTAAAACAACTGAAATCACAACAACCGAATATGTCAATAATAAAAAAGTGACTAAAAAACATCGTTTTCGGGTATATGATAATCATCATCAAGCCATTAATGATTACACTCGATTAATAACGCAAAATCCACGCTATAAAGTTATCCGTCAAGCGCCAACTGCCAAAGCGGCGGCTCAAGCCTTACAACAAGCCAACTATGCAACGGATCCCAATTATGGCAGTAAACTGATACAACTTATCGATCAAATTGATTCTATTACTAAGTCAATAAGTATCAAAAATGTCAAAGGGTTTAATAGAATCAGTTTTTAGCATTAGCTTTTAGCATTGGTAATAAAATTAGCCTTTGAATATCGGCTATTTGCTTTCAATTTCTATGGTAACGTGGCTTTTTTTCAACTGTGATATCAGTATGGAAACATATTATCTGAGGCATTGCGTGATCACAAGCTTAACGCTACTTAGAAAATAGCAACACTATGGCTATTATTTATCATCATTAATATCGTTTAAATGTGAGCGGTTAAGATGGCGATTCAATTCAATAGAAAATACCAGATAAATGCGTCGCCAGTTAATCAACCTAATTGCGAGTAAGTGAAAAATGGCTGATAAAGAAATATAAGCAATGGGTTACTTATATTTCTTGAAGTATAGTTACTTAACGGTTTCGCTATACTCATCATCTTTTAGGATTTGTGCTAGATTATTTTTAGCATCTTCATCACCTTGATCGGCTGCTTTGGTAAACCAGTAGATGGCGCGCCCTTTATTTTGGGTAATGCCATCCCCGTCTAAATATTTGACAGCTAGATTATATTGAGCATCAACACTGCCTTGTTCTGCCGCTTTTATGTACCATTTAACGGCAGTCTCGGCATTACGTTCCACGCCACCACCTATGTCATACATCACACCAATATTATATTGTGCTTCGACATTACCCGCTTCTGCGGCCTTTTCAAACCAATAAGCGGCTTGCGAGCTATTGGGGTTTGTACCGATTCCCATAGCATACATAATACCTAGATTATACATCGCATTAATATGACCATTTTCTGCTGCTTCGGTATAAAAGAAAATCGCTGCGTTGTAATCTTGTGTTATGCCGTCACCTTTTTCTGACATCATACCTAAATAATAATCAGCTTCATTGTTTTTATCTTTTGCAGCTTTACTGAACCAATCCGCCGCCGTGGACCTATTTAGTTGGACTCCATCACCTAAATAATACATTAATCCAAGATTAAGATAACCGTCAGATACACCTTGATCGCCAGCTTTGATAAAATAGTTGATGGCTTGAGTAATATCTTTTTTTATTCCCAAGCCATTTTTATAGGCTAAGCCTAAATTGAATTGTGCTAAGGCAAAATTTTGATCAGCTGCTTTTTTATAATATTCAACCGCTTTTTCAGGATCCTGTTTAAAACCCAATCCATCTAAATAAAGATTGGCTAGGTTATTTTGTGCTTTAGCTAATCCTTGATCGGCTGCCTTTTTGTACCAGAAAGCTGCTTTGATATAGCTAACATCAACACCTAAACCTTGTTGATAAATGTTCCCTAACGAGTATTGGGCATCAGCCTCCCCTTTTTCAGCTGCTGTGCGTAGTGATTCGATTAAGGATGACGGATCTAAGATCGTAACCTCTGATGGCTTGGAAGGATTGTCTATTGTAGCGTCCGATTGTGCTAACGCTGTATTTATAAATAACGGTATAGACAATATAATTATGAAAAATCGTAACTGATTCATTCAATGTTCCTGATCTTGTAAACTCGAAAAGGTATTTTTAATATAATTATTACCGTAATTATAACGAAATGTTGATATCAATAACAGCTTTCATTTAACAAGAATTAATCTATTTAAACTATATCTTGTTCCGATAGAAATATCCCCTTAACAAAACGGTACTTATTCAAGCATAATAGATAATATTTTAGTGATTTGATATGAAAATAATTGGAGCATGTTATGCGCTGATTAACTTATTTTTAGCAAAACAATATAGATTTTTTAACTGGATTCAATATTAACAAAGCATTACAATATGACGCGCTAAAATCGCGGATTTATAACCGTTTTCATTTTAACAACAATTAAAAATAGTTGAGCAATTGATGAGCAAGAAATTACATATCAAAACTTGGGGTTGCCAGATGAATGAGTATGACTCTTCAAAAATGGCAGATCTACTTGAATCGACCCATGGGTTAACCCTAACCGAAAATGCTGAAGAAGCCGACATATTATTACTTAATACCTGTTCAATTCGAGAGAAAGCACAGGAAAAAGTGTTCCATCAATTAGGGCGTTGGAAAAATCTTAAAAAACACAATCCTAATGTGATTATTGGCGTGGGTGGTTGTGTTGCGTCTCAAGAGGGTGAACATATCCGTAAACGGGCACCGTTTGTTGATATTATTTTTGGTCCACAGACATTTCACCGTTTACCCGAAATGATTAACCAAGTCAGTAATCAGGAAAATGCTCACGTGGTTGATGTCAGTTTCCCTGAAATTGAGAAATTTGATCGGCTTCCGGAACCACGAAGTGAAGGACCGACTGCATTTGTGTCAATTATGGAAGGTTGCAATAAATACTGTACTTACTGTGTTGTACCTTATACCCGTGGTGAAGAAGTCAGCCGACCTTGTGATGATGTAATTTATGAAATTGCGCAACTAGCCGCTCAAGGCGTACGCGAAGTGAATCTCTTAGGGCAAAATGTGAATGCTTATCGTGGCGCAACTTTTGATGGTAATATTTGTACTTTCGCTGAACTATTACGTTTAGTTGCTGCGATTGATGGTATCGATCGCATTCGTTTTACGACTAGCCATCCAATTGAATTTACTGATGATATTATTGATGTCTATCGTGATACCCCTGAATTGGTGAGTTTTTTACATTTACCGGTACAAAGCGGCTCCGATCGTATTTTGAATTTAATGAAGCGAACTCATACCGCTTTAGAATATAAGTCAATCATTCGTAAACTACGAAAAACGCGTCCTGATATTCAAATTAGTTCTGACTTCATTGTTGGTTTCCCTGGTGAAACACAAGAAGACTTTGAACAGACTATGAAACTTATTGCTGATGTTAATTTCGATTTAAGTTATAGCTTTATTTATTCTGCTCGCCCAGGCACACCGGCTGCCGATATGGAAGATACCGTTTCCGAAGAAGAGAAAAAACAACGACTTTACATTCTACAAGAGAGAATTAATCAACAAGCAATGCAATTTAGCCGTCAAATGTTGGGAACAATTCAACGTGTGCTCGTAGAAGGTACATCGAAAAAAGACATGTTGGAATTTACAGGACGCACAGAGAATAATCGGATTGTTAATTTTGAAGGCAATACCGATATGATTGGTAAATTTGTTGATGTTGAAATTACAGATGTTTATCCAAATTCATTACGTGGTAAGGTTATTCGTACAGAAGATGAAATGACATTGCGCGTTAATGAATCACCAAATGCAATTATTGCGCGTACCCAAAAAGAAGATGCGCTCGGCGTTGGTATGTATCATCCCTAAATAGGATGAATTAGGTAGTCGGATCATAGTATTTTTCTGAGATTGTTGATTTTATCATTAATTCAATGGGTTAATGATAAAATAGAAGTAAATCTGTTTGGTATATTAACGGGATATCGGTCTGTAATTAATATCCCGTTACAGGTGATTAGGCTGGGTCTAATCAAATTTTAGCTAACCCCAAAAGGTGATTTCTTGAACATTATTCAACGTGAAGTAAAACTAGAACCGGCTAATAACCAAAGGTTAATTAGCTTATGTGGTCCCCATAACGATAATCTTAAACAAATCGAAAATCGATTAGGGGTCGAAATTAATCAACGTGATAATGGATTTGTTGTGATCGGCGATGAAGCGAATGTTGAGGCATGTCAATCAATTCTTCAATCACTATATGAACAAACACTTTACGTTAATTACGTTATTGATGTCAAACCTGAACAGGTACATTTAGCAATTATCGAAAGTGGCATCTTAACTGAATCAAAGGAGAATCTGTTAATTAACTCATTGCAAAATAATGGCAAATTAGTGTCGATTAAAACTAAATCAGGCGTAATTAAACCTCGCACACCCAATCAGGCAAAATATATTAATAATATTTTCGAACATGATATTACCTTTGGTATTGGACCGGCTGGTACAGGTAAAACATTTTTAGCCGTTGCGACTGCCGTTGATGCTTTAGAAAAACAATATGTTCGCCGTATCTTACTTACCCGACCAGCGGTTGAAGCAGGTGAAAAACTGGGCTTTCTACCCGGTGATTTAAGCCAAAAAGTCGATCCTTATTTAAGACCACTTTATGATGCTTTATTCGAAATGCTTGGATTTGAACGCGTCGAAAAACTGATTGAGAAAAATATAATTGAAGTTGCCCCGCTTGCGTATATGCGCGGACGTACGCTTAATGATGCCTTTATTATTCTTGATGAAAGTCAGAATACGACCATAGAACAAATGAAAATGTTCTTAACCCGTATTGGTTTTAATTCTAAAGCGGTTGTGACCGGTGATGTGACTCAAATTGATTTACCGCGTAATCAAACATCTGGGTTGAAACATGCCATTGAAGTATTAAGTAATCTTGATGAGATTAGCCTTAATTTCTTCCATAGTGAGGACGTCGTACGTCATCCAGTTGTTGCAAGTATTATTAATGCTTATGAACAATGGGATACTCAAGAACAATTTAGATTAGCAGAAAGACGTCGTCAGCGTGAATTAGATAAGCTTAATAATAAGGAGTAGTACCATACAACAGAATAATTCCCATAAACAAACGAAATTCCGTGACCATAGTGCCGAAACCAATCTATTTCTGCGACGCGCTTTGATTGCTTTTGCGGTTATCATTGTTATGGTAATTGTTTTGTTAAGTAAATTAGCGCATTTACAAATTTTTAGTTATGGCTATTACAATACTAAATCAAATAATAACCGTATTGAAATCATACCAATTCCACCTAACCGTGGAATTATCTATGATCGGAACGGCGTTGCGTTAGCTACCAATAATACGATTTATCAGCTGAATATTATTCCTGATAAGATTCGCAATCTTAATGAACAACTGGAACAGCTTAAGTCTATTGTTAATTTAACCGATGAGGATATTGAGAATTTTCAAAAAGAACGCTTAAATTATAAATCTCATCGTGCGGTACCTTTGAAATATAATCTAACTCAAGAAGAAATTGCCCACTTTGTGGTGAATCAACACCTTTATCCTTATGTGAATATTACTGGCACACAGCATCGTTACTATCCTTACGGTTCTGCTCTTACCCATGTTTTAGGTTATGTTTCAAAAATAAATGGTCAAGATAAGATCCGCTTGGAAGAACAGAATAAAATTACTGAATATGTCGGTACAAATAATATCGGTAAAATTGGGATTGAGCGATTCTATGAAGATCTATTACATGGTCAACCGGGTTATGAAGAGGTTGAAGTTAATAATCGTGGTAGAATCGTACGCCTACTTAATCATCATGATCCTGAAGCCGGCGAAGATGTCTATTTAACTATCGATCTGAAATTACAACTTTATATTCAAAAGCTATTGGAAGGTCGACGTGCTGCCGTGGTGGCTTTAGATCCCAATAATGGTGAAGTATTGGCATTAGTATCAAGTCCTAGTTATGATCCTAATTTGTTTGTTGATGGTATTTCTTCAACTAAATATAAAGAGCTGCTTAATGATCCGAAAAAACCACTCTTTAATCGTACCATGTTAGGCTCTTATCCTCCTGCATCAACGGTAAAACCATTTTTAGCCGTTTCTGCGCTAAGTGAAGGTGTTATCACACCTAAAACAGTTGTGTATGATCCGGGTTACTGGCAATTACCCGGCACAACTAAACGCTTTAGAGATTGGATGCGTTGGGGACATGGTAAAGTGGATACCACTAAATCCATTGAGGAGTCGGTTGATACCTTTTATTATCAAGTTGCTTATGATTTAGGTATTGATCGTATTAATTATTGGATGAAAAAATTTGGTTATGGTGAACGAAGTGGTATCGATCTGTCACCAAATGAGGAAACCAGAGCAGTATTACCAAATCGTGACTGGAAAAAAAGTCGTTATAAGCAAAGCTGGTTACAAGGCGATACGATTCCTGTCGGTATTGGGCAAGGATACTGGACAGCAACACCGTTACAGATGGCCAAAGCCCTAACAATTTTAGTGAATGAAGGCGTTGTGTATACACCTCATCTATTATTGAAGAAAAAATCCGATGTGCTAGATACAGCCTTACCGAAACAAAATAAACCGCTACCTGTTGAAGATTCATCATTAGTTAATTTAATCAGTAAAAGTAACTGGCAAATAGCTAAACAAGGTATGTATCGAGTGATGTTTGGTTCACGTGGGACCGCGCGTAAGGTCTATGCCGATGCACAATATAAAGCAGCCGGTAAATCAGGTACGGCACAAGTATATGGTTTAAAAAATGATGAAATCTATAATGCCGATAGCATTCCAGAGCATTTACGTGACCATGCGTTATTCATTGCTTATGCCCCGTTTGATAAACCAAAAATTGTATTAGCGATTGTGTTAGAAAATGGTGGCGGTGGAAGTACTAATGGTGGTGCGGTGGCTAAACACATTTTAGATTATTATTTATTAGGTATTGAAAGTACCAATTTAGAAACTACAGATTCATCAATAAGGCGGGATGATTAATGATAGATCGTAAAAAATTGCCGATTTGGACAAAATTACATCTTGACCCATTATTGCTATTATTCACTCTCTTGTTATTAGGGTATAGTGTTTATGTAATTTGGAGTGCGAGTGGCCAAGATGTTGCGATGACACAGCGCAAAATTATGCAAATTATGTTAGGTTTAGCCGTCATGATCACCTTTGCCCAATTTCCGCCACGGTTTTATGAGAAGCTAGCCCCTTATCTTTATGCTGCTTGTATTCTGGTTTTACTGTCTGTGGATATTTTTGGACATACTAGCAAAGGTGCTCAGCGCTGGTTAAATTTGGGTTTTATTCGCTTTCAACCCTCGGAAATTGCCAAAATTGCAGTACCATTGATGGTGGCCAAATTTATTAATCGTGAAGGTTGTCCTCCGCCATTTATGACAATATTACAAACCTTTGCCATTATTGCTATTCCAACATTACTCGTTGCGATGCAACCCGATCTAGGGACATCAATTTTAGTTGCGATGTCAGGGATTTTTATTATCTTCTTAGCCGGAATTGGCTGGAAATATATTATTGCTGCGGTAGGTGCAATCGCTGCCTTTATTCCGGTGATGTGGTTGTATCTAATGCATGATTATCAACGCGAACGCGTATTAACTCTTATTTATCCAGAACGCGATCCTTTGGGTAAAGGGTATCACATTTTACAATCGAAAACGGCGATTGGCTCAGGTGGTATGTGGGGGAAAGGCTGGTTACAAGGAACTCAATCACAATTGGAGTTCATTCCTGAACGGCATACCGATTTTATTTTCTCAGTGATTGCAGAAGAACTTGGTTTTATCGGTGCGGTCATATTATTAACGCTCTTTTTATGTTTAATCATTCGTGGATTAATGATTGCTGGGCAGGCTCAAACGACTTTTGGTCGTATTTTAGCCGGTGGGTTTGTATTAGTATTTTTTGTATATGTATTTATTAACATCGGTATGGTGAGTGGTATCTTACCGGTGGTTGGTGTACCATTACCTTTAATTAGTTATGGTGGTTCATCTTTGGTCGTTTTAATGGCCAGTTTTGGCATTATTATGTCAATCCATACTCATCGATATATGTTATCTAAGAACATATAACTTTTTGAATTTTTCATCACTGTCGGATTTATATAATGAAGAAACAACATTTTCTAAAACATGTTAAACGATCTTTAACCATTTTGATATTATCAGCTTATGGCTGTGCGCATGCAGATATCAATTTTCCTATTCCTGATGCACCAAAACTTGAAAACGTAGGTGCTTATATTCTTATCGACGCAAAATCAGGTGAAATATTAACTCAATATAACGCCGATCAACGACGTGATCCGGCTAGTTTAACCAAAATGATGACCAGTTATGTAATTGGTGAAGCAATAAAATCAGGTCGTATCAATAACTCTGATATGGTCGTCATTAGTAAAGATGCTTGGGCAACAGGAAATCCGAAGTTAAAAGGTTCATCATTAATGTTCCTTGAAGTGGGTAAACAAGTTTCAGTAGAGAATCTAAATAAAGGTATTATTATTCAGTCTGGTAATGATGCTTGTATTGCAATGGCTGAACATGTTGCTGGCAGCCAAAGTTCATTTGTGAGTTTAATGAATAATTATGCCAATCAATTAGGCTTAGCGGATACTCATTTCCAAACTGTTCATGGTCTAGATGCTGATGATCAGTATACCACTGCTCACGATATGGCATTTTTAGGAAAAGCGTTAATTAACAATCTTCCAAATGAATATGCCATCTATAAGCAAAAAGAGTTTAAATACAACTTAAGTAAACCACAATTAAATCGTAATGGTTTATTATGGGATACGACTTTGAGTGTTGATGGAATTAAAACCGGCCATACCAATAACGCTGGTTATAATCTAGTTGCTTCCGCTGTCGATGGAAATACACGATTAATTTCGGTAGTGATGGGCGCGAAGACCGAAAAAGAACGTGAATCAAAAAGTAAACAACTGTTAATTTGGGGATTCCGTTCATTCGAAACGGTCAATCCTGTCGTGGCAAATCTACCAAAAATGAATGCTAAAATCTGGTACGGTGACAGTAACACGGTTAACCTAGGATCACTTAATGATGTCTATGTAACAGTACCCAAAGGACAAGCAGCGAATTTGCAGATTGAATATAAAATGGATTCCGACTATATTTCAGCACCAATTGAACAAGGTGTTAAAGTTGGTACTATGCAATTTATTTTGAATAATCAAGTTGTAGCGGAAAAACCATTAGTGACGCTTGAAAAAGTAGAAGAAACCGGTTTCTTTGGAAGTATTCTTGATTATATTAAATTGAAATTTAATCAATGGTTTGGCGATATTTTTTAATTTTATTATCATAATTTGGGGCGGTATAATCCGCGCCAAATTTTTATCATAAAATATTAGTTGATAAATAAAAATTGAACACCATATAATTAATGAATTTAATGATAACTTAAGAGAATATTATGCAACCAACCAAACTCAATGAATTACTTGAATTTCCTTGCTCATTTACTTATAAAGTAATGGGGGAAGCCAAACCAGAGCTGGTTGATAAAGTAATTACTGTTATTCAACGTCATGCACCGGGTGATTATACACCATCAATTAAACCAAGCAGTAAAGGTAATTATCACTCTGTATCGGTTACAATTAATGCAACACATATCGAGCAAGTGGAAAGCCTTTATAAAGAATTAGGTGATATCGATATTGTTAGAATGGTGTTATAATAATTGCGTGATTTAATCACATCCTATTAACTTCATAAAAAAACCAGCTTTATGCTGGTTTTTTTATTCCGAAGGTATTTTACCTTTCGTTATTCTACTTTTACCTTTTGTTATTCTACTATTTCGGCACGACTGGTTCGTTTACCATCGGCAGCACGACTGCGTACCATGACTTGATCTTGCTGATTGACCGTTACGTCTTGGCTATAAGTTAACCATGTTTTGCCTTTGTCTAGGGAATATTCAATTGTTAAGCCAGGAAAAGCAATGTTAGCGTGCAATTTACCATCCACCCATTTCGCACCCGGAATCGGTAAACGATAATTAATTCCAGCTAAATCAAGTTTGGCTAACTCACGTTGTCCAATTAGATTAGCAAAACGTGTCCAATCATTTAATAACGTTGTTTGATCGACATATTGTGTTTCGCCTAGCTTATATTCACGGTCTTTCACATATGGTGTTTCCCAGTCAGATTGATGCCAAGCACGCTCTGCAACAGCCAATAACCTTGGATACATCATATATTCCATTTGCTTATCTGTACGTACGATTTCACTCCATAATTGTGCCGATAAACCATAGCTTCCCGGCCAATCCTTTGTTCCTTTTGCATTAAACACATTACCATCACGATCTTTTGATGTTTCAGCATTCTGCGGTAAATTGTTCGGGGCAAAACTAAAGATCTTACGTTCATCATTAAAGCGGGTTGCCCAATAATAACCATGCTCTTTCGGATTTATTTCATATGGGAAGTCAAAATAAACGTAATCAGGGTTAGATATAATGACCTGATAACCTTTGTTTGCCCAGTCATTGGCCGAATCAAAACCACCCCAATAAAGCGTATCCCAGAAATTTAACCTCACTTGATCAACAGCAAAAGATTGGGCATTTTCAGCATACTTCACGCCATCTTGCCATGCTTGCATATTGTTAATACCGTGATCTTTGATGATTTTACTAACCTCGATGGCGAAATAGCTAGGTAAATGTTCAATATCATGTACAGTACCTTGAGCAACTAAGGCCTGACAAGCCTGTGATTTAGCCCAAGGATGATCTTCTTTACTTTGATCTATTGTACCTTTCCACGTTACTTTTTCTTCAGCATTGATATCTTGATAGCCATTACCTAAACGGATATTTTTTGCTTCATCACCACCAAAATGCCATACAGCAATAGGTTGACCTGCTTCACTATGCATCTTGGCAATTTCGGTAATGATTTTATCGACAAAGCGCTTTGATGAATCTAAGCACGGATTAAGATAACTTCTGCGATCATAAAATTGAACGGTGGTGGTATTAGATGTATCAGTTGGATCAACTAAGCGAAATTCATTGGCTTGTTCTGTTTTACCTTCTGCCATCAACCGATTATAACGTGCTTCCATCGCAATAATTGCTGCGCGCGCATGAGCTGGCATATCAATTTCAGGAATCACTTCTATAAACCGATCTTTTGCATATTTAACGATCTCGATATAGTCATCACGACTAAAATAGCCACTACCTAAGTTATCACTATCTGGTCCAGAACCAAGTTGCGGTAATAAACAAGATTGTTCGCTTAAATCATGACAACGTTGACCACCTACTGATGTTAATTCTGGTAGATCTGGGATCTCAATTCGCCAACCTTCGTCATCACTTAAATGGAAATGGAATTTATTAAGTTTGTAATGAGACATTTGATCTAAAAGCTTTAAAACAGCTTGTTTGCTTTTAAAGTTACGTCCGGTATCAAGCATGATACCGCGATAATCAAAACGTGGTGCATCATTAATTTCAGCAGTTGTGATCGTTGGTTTTTCGCCTGCTGGAATAAGTGATAAAATTGATTCTACAGCATAAAAAATACCACTTTCATCATAAGCAGTAATGGTCGCTTGCTTATCGCTAATATTAAGTAAATAAGCACCTGATACCGTATTTTCAAATTGTGTCGGATCAATACTTGCTTGGATTTTGTAACCTTTGTCGCTTAATTTAACACCTAATTGTTGGAATTGCTTAGATAGTACCGCTTGGCTAGCTTTATTAAGCGACTTTAATTGCAAATTAACACCGGTTTTATCAAGGGTAATATTTGTTTTTCCAACCGTAATATGGGTTGGTGTCGGTATAATTTGCCCACGTAATGTTGATGCTGATAGCTTTTGAACATCTGCATTACGTTCAAAACGTGTTACCGGTGTCATCAGAACATTATGGTCATCAGGCGTACGTTGCCATTGTTGCCCAATCGGTGAGACAAAATCACTCAATGTTTCGGTATTGGTATTATTAATTACTTTCGGTTTAGCTCCCTCTGATGTCACATACCAACGTGGAATAACATCCGATTCGCTTAATTGCCAATATTCGCCAATGATTGGAATCTCAATCGTTCCTTTTTCTGGGAAAGCGGTGAATTTTTCAGTGGGTTCAATTTTATGTAAATCACCGGTTAAATGAGTAATCGTAAACTGATCCGTTTCAACGGCTAAAATCATTCGTATACTACTAAAATAAATGGCCCAATTATTATCCGTGATAGCTGGTCCGTCGTTGGTTAAGGAAATCGTCGCTTTATTACAGGCTCCCCAATCGCCTCCTAAACTGGAGCAATCCACGCCATGATTGGCAGCATGGTTATCGATTACTTGATAATTAACTTTCAACTGTTGGCTAAGCGTATCAACGGTGGTTTGTGAAGCAACAGCAGTTGTACTCATCGCGGTGGACAATAAAGCAGTAATAACACTACTGAGTAACGTTGTTTTTAAACTATTCATAACACTGTTTTCCTATTTTTGATTCGGGCTAAATATGGTAAAAGGCAAAGTAACGATGAATTTAATGTCATGCTCATCTTGGAATACATTTGCGTAACCATTACTCCAACTTGGATTTTTCGAATGATTGTTATAACGGGTATAATGAAGTTGGAATGAACTATCTTTAGCCCAACTTTCTTGTACTGTATAAGATAAATCCAAATTCCAAGCTGATTCAGCTAATCTTTGGTGACGGTATTTACGTTTATTCGTCGCATTTTGGATATCTAACGCATTTGGTTTAGCATCCCAACCATAAGCATATGATGTTGCTGTGCGCCAACCTGATAGAGAGTTTGATAAGTGTCCTAAATCATAACTAATTTCAGCAAAAAGTGCTTTTTCACCATCAGCATTAAAGTCGGAACGGGAATTCCACCATACATCTAAACGTCCATTAGAAGAGGCATAACTTGGCGTCATACGTTGTAAGAAGAAACCTTGATTACCTGCAGCTTTAACAACTACCCCTTCAGCACGTAAACCGACTGGTCCCATTTGATAATGTAACGTCGCTGCTTGTAACCATGCTAATCCGTCATAGACATCTAAGCCACTATGACTTTGATCTTTAGCACCATAAAATTGATAGCTCATAGATAAAGGATTATTTAACACGTCTATTTGATAGGATGCTTTAGCTCGATATTGGTTCATATAGTTATGTGCCTGACCAAATGAGCCTTCAATTACGAAGTTATTTTTAAAATCATATTGAAATCCAGCAGAGTGTAAATAGCTGATTTCTGTTTTATTATCCCATTGACGGAAATTATATAAACGCTTATACCATGGTGCCTTATATTTATCAGCCCACATATAGGACATGGATAATGCACCGTGCTCTTGGAAATCTAAGGTAGTTCCGGTTTCAAAACCTCGATAGGTACCGGGTAATAAGCTCCAATGTGGGGCAAGTAAAGTTTGACCTGACGGCTGAATATAACCCGCTTTAAGCCAAAATAGATCATCAATTTTTACATGCATCAATGCTTTATAGGTACTTAACCCACTAACATCCCTTTTCCAATCTTCATCCCAGCGAGTTTTTCCACCACTGAAACCGATCTCATTTGGATGACCATCACCACCATTACTCACTTCCCATGCCCCATATTCACCAAATTCAAAACCTAATTTATCGGCAATAAATCCTGTTTTGATATCTAAATTGGCATTAAAAGTGGATTGGCGAATATTCTTTTTATACCCTTGATACTGTCTGGTGTGATTATAATCTTCAGTGATTTTTTTTCTTTCCCGATCTCGATTCCAAAAGAAGATATTTCCTGAAACAGAGGAATCATCTAAAAATTGGTTGGCATATACAGGTAAAGTCTCACAGAATAATGTTGTTCCTAAAATGATAGCAATTGAATGTTTGATAATGGATGGTTTCTTTCGCGATATTATGGCATAGCTATTATGGTTGTTCATTTTCATTATTTCCTAACAAGCGATGATTAATAAAAATATAATAAATTCAAAATTAAAGAAAATATGAACTTTATATTTATGGAAACATAATGAACTAACATATTTCACTGCTCAAATTAAATAATCCTAATTTGTGATTTTAATCACTTAAAAATGTAAATAAAATGTAAAATAGTGATGCAGATCTCAGTGTTATTTCATCTCCAAAAATAAATAAAATTTGGTAAAAACCATGTGTTAGTGGAAATTTCAAATAAAAGAAACGGTTTTTTAAAGCAATTAGAAAAGTAAATAATTATAAATAAAAACGACAATGACACGGTTATGTCATTGCCAAAAAATAAAGATAGGAGAAATGAAATAACTTATTGCGCTGCGGAATATAATTCTGAGACTTTATCCCAGTTCACGACATTCCAGAAAGCACCAATATAATCAACACGACGATTTTGATATTTTAGATAGTATGCGTGTTCCCATACATCTAATGTTAGAATTGGCGTACCTGACGTCGCTGCATATTTCTCTCCCATTGAAGGGTTATCTTGGTTAGCTGTAGATACAACCGCTAAACGACCATTTTGCACAACTAACCATGCCCAACCCGAACCAAATCGACTTGCTGCTGCTGAAGCAAATTTTTCTTTAAAAGCATCAACTGAACCAAAATCACGTTCAATAGCAACTTTTAATTCACCTTTTAATTCCGTACCGACTTTTAGTAATTCCCAAAATAATGTGTGATTTACATGCCCACCCACGTTATTACGAATGGCAGTAAGTTTATCCGCAGGCACTTTATCTAAATTCTTAATTAACTCTTCCGCAGATAAAGTTTGTAACTCTGTAGGTAAACTTGGTAATGCGGCATTCGCGTTATTCACATAAGTTTGATGATGTTTATCATGATGTAAATGCATGGTTTCAGAATCAATATAAGGCTCTAAAGCATCATAGGCATACGGTAACGGTGGAAGAGAGTAAGGCATTGATATTGCTCCTTTGTAATCATTATATAAATTAGCACTTAATTGCTTTTGTAAATAATTTACCCTTTTTTTTGACATTTCTCAATCAATTATTTTTATAATTAATGTTTATTAAAAGGTTAGCTAATAACACTTCATTCTCTGAGTTGATAAGCTTTTAAGACATTAAACATTAGCAGGATTTACTTGTTTCCTGCTAATGTTTTAAGAATCAGTCATCCCAAATGAGATAACTGTATATTTTTATTGATTTTAGTTACTTGTCATAGCAAATTTCATAACAAGGTTTATATGCTGATCCACCCGGTAATTTCATGCGATCTTGGTCAACAAAACGACGGAGTAGTTGATCTAGTTGTTGCATAATGAGTGCATCACCTTGTAATTTAAAAGGACCATGTTTTTCAATTTCCTGCATACCCAATTCTTTAACATTGCCAGCCACAATACCCGAAAAGGCACGTCGTAAATCCGCAGCCAACTGTTCAATGGGTTGATCTTTGTGAAGATTGAGCTTCGCCATATTTTCATGACTAGGGAAAAATGGATGTTGTAAGTCTTTGTTGATTTTTAAAGTCCAGTTAAAACCATAAGCATCACCACTGCTTAAACGTGCTGCTTTGACTTGCTTGATGCCGTTTTTCATAATACGTGCCACTTCTTTTGGATCATCAATAACAATTTGATACAGTTTTGATGCTTGTTCACCTAAAGTATTGTGAATAAAACTATCAATCGCTTGAAAATAATCACTACATTCTTTTGGTCCCGTTAAGACTAATGGCAATGCTTGAGCTTTATTTGCTGGGTCAAGCAGTATACCTAAAATATACAGTAATTCTTCTGCTGTCCCCGGTCCTCCCGGAAATATGACAATACCATGCGCCATGCGTACGAATGCTTCTAGCCGTTTTTCAATATCGGGCATAATAATCAATTCATTAACTAAGGCATTAGGGGGTTCTGCTGCGATAATAGACGGTTCTGTTAAACCAACAAAGCGACTATCCTTATAACGTTGCTGAGCATGACCGACTGCCGCCCCTTTCATTGGCGCTTCCATAATACCTGGACCACAACCCGTGCAGATATTCAATTCTCGCAATCCTAACTGCATACCAACTTGTCGAGCATAATAGTATTCTGTTTCATTAACGGAATGACCACCCCAACATACGACCATATTCGGGTCTTCCCCAACATGAAGCGCATTAGCATTACGCAAAATTGAAAAGACTAAATTGGTAATATAAAAAGTGCTATGCTCATTAAATAGTTCCGTCGTTAATAATCCCTTAACCGAGGCAATTTGACTATTAACAAATAAAATATCGCGTAGAACTGCAAAAAGGTTAGCTTGAATTGAACGAATTATTTTACCGTCAACAAAAGCACTCTGAGGTGGATCCACTAATTCTAATTTAACCCCTCGCTCTTTACTGATTACATTTATTTCAAAAGATAAAAACCGATCTAGTAATTGTTTAGTATTATCAGTTTTACTACCAGCATTTAGGGTAGCCAACGAGCAATTGCGATAGAGTTGATATAGTTCACTGCTCGCAGAACGCTTTAACATATCTACTTCAATTTGTGACAATAGATCCATTGAACCTAATGGACTAATTTGGGTAATCACAGCGCACCTCTCTTTGATTTTAAGTTATATCTCGGTACTTCTTACGTAGCAAATGCCTCATCAAAAATGCGTACTTTCTACGCATTGATTCCACTCTAGAGATTTTTCGCTACAATATTGTTTATCGATTCATTCAGCATAGCTAATTTAGCCTTAAAACTAAAGCGATTATTTAAACAACAGGACGATTATGACTAAACCATCTCTAGCACTTAAAGACTTTACACAACGATATGTTGATGAATGGCAAGCCACCTGTCACCATGATCCTAAAAGTTACGAACTATATGATATTGCTTCTCCTTGCATAACCAGTACTCATGATTCAGCGGTATTTTGGCGCCCTGTACCGGCTCAAGATCATTCACTCACGATTGTGGAACAAGTTATTTTCATCACCCTACACCCAGATGCGCATGATTTTTATCAAACCCAATATGCTGGTGATATGGCTGCCACATTCAATGGTTTAACTCTAACATTAATTCAGATCTGGAATGATGATGATTTTTCACGTTTAGAGCAAAACTTGATTGCGCACCTTAATATGCAAAAAAAACTCAAACGTCGCCCATCAGTATTTATTGCATCAACATCAGATAATACTGAAATTATTACGATCGATAATCAAACGGGTAACATTATGTTGGAAAGACTTGTTGATAATGAAAATCAAATTCTAGCTGATAATTTAGCTGAATTCTTGGCACAATTAAAACCTATTGCTCAATAGGATTTTTCAAGCGTATAATAAAAAGCTGAGTATAAAAATAACGATTGAGGTCAGCATGTTCGAGAGTTTAGTTAAAGCGCCGGCCGATCCTATATTAGGATTAGCTGATATCTATAAAGCCGATGAGCGTGTCCATAAAATCAATTTGAGTGTGGGTGTTTATAAGGATGAAAATACTGTTACGCCTATTTTAAACAGTGTCAAAAAAGCTGAATCTTATTTATTAGAAAATGAACAGAGTAAATCCTATCTACCTATTGAAGGATTAGCGACATTCAATCTTGCAACCCAACAGCTTATTTTGGGAAATGATAGCCCATTAATTCAAGACAACCGTGTTAAAACTGCCCAAGCTCCCGGCGGGACGGCGGCTTTAAGAATCATGGCTGATTTCCTATTTAATAAGACTAAAACCAAACGAATTTGGCTAAGTCAACCAACTTGGCCTAATCATCGCGGTGTTTTCCATTCCGCAGGGCTTGAAGTTAAAGAATACCGTTATTATGATCCACAAAATCATAATATTGCATTTGATGCTTTGCTTAGCGATCTCGAAAATATTCCTGAAGGAGATGCGGTACTTTTCCATGGATGTTGTCATAATCCAACGGGTATTGATCCAACCGCAGAACAATGGCAACAGATCTTAGCCGTCGCCACCAAAAAACGTTGGTTACCAGTCTTTGACTTAGCCTATCAAGGTTTTGGGGGGGGACTTGAAGAAGATGTGGTCGGTGTCCGTTTATTTGCTAATGCGCTGCCGGAATTACTGATTGCTAGCTCCTATTCCAAGAATTTTGGACTTTATAATGAACGCGTTGGGGCGTTGACACTGATCGCTGAAAATGCAGATATTGCCGATAAGGCATTTAGTCAAGTTAAAACCATTATTCGAACAAACTATTCAAATCCTCCTTCTCATGGTGGTAATATTGTTGCTCATATTCTAAATAATCCAGAGCTCAAAGAAGAATGGATTGCCGAATTAACAGTAATGCGTCAACGTATTCACCGTATGCGACAATTATTTGTTAAAACCTTGCAAGAAAAAGGCACTAATCAAGATTTTAGTTTTATTGTTAAGCAAAACGGTATGTTTTCATTTAGTGGACTTACTGAAGAACAAGTATTAACGTTAAGAAATGATTACGGTATCTATATCGTTAATTCTGGTCGAATTAATGTAGCAGGAATGACACTTGATAATATGTCTCTTTTATGTGAGTCAATTGTTAAAGTGTTGGCCTTGTAACTCATATCCGTCACGCTATTTAAATTGTTAAATAGCGTGGCAACATCTATACTTCCCTTTAGTAAACAAGCTATTAAAGCAATATTTGGTTTGTTAACCCAAACTAAGTACCATTTAAAAGTAAGTAACATTTAACTATAACATTCATTGTTGAGAAACGTTTTATGAAAGCAGATCGTTCGGTTATCGATCAATCACTCTTTTCTTTAAGTTGGCCAATTTTTATTGATATTTTCTTACATTTTTCCACGTTATTAATTAATACCTATATGATAGGTCACGAATCTATCTCAATGGTCGCTGCTACTACCATTGGTAATCAGTTTTTTGATATTTTTATTCCGATTTTTAATTTCATTGGTATTGGATGTAGTGTTGTTGTTGCACAACATTTGGGAGCCAAAAATTATCAACAGGCACGTCATGCTATCCATTTATCCATCGCTTTCAATCTTGTTCTTGGCTTAATTTGCTATTTATTTATCTTATTAGCGGGATATCACGTATTGATAGTTATGAATACACCAAAAACAATCCTAGATTTAAGTTATGACTACTTTCATATTTTGGGTATCTGTTTATTTTTCGAAGCCATTGGTCTTATTATGGCGTCGTGTATTCGCGTTTATGGTTATTCAAAATCGGTTATGTATGTTTCATTAATTATGAATATTACAACTGTCGTGGGTAATATATTGGTGCTTTATGGTTATTGGGGATTTCCTAAATTAGGATTAGTTGGTGTAGCTTGGTCAACAGTAATTGGTCGTGTAGTCAATGTTTTATTGCTTAGTATTATTCTCTTTTGTCATCTAAAAATTAAAGCGGAATTGCGATTATTTATCCAATGGAATAAGAACGTTTTAAAGCAAATTTTACAAATTGGCTTACCTTCTGCGGGTGAAAATTTGCTATGGACGGGTCAGGTATTAGTTATGACCGCCTTTATTAGTTTAATGGGAGAAACGGCATTAGCCGCGCAGGCACTCTATCTACAACTTGCTTATTTTATGATGCTATTTGCCATTGCGATTGGTATCGGTAATGAAATTATAGTTGGTCATTTGGTTGGTGCAAAACAATTCGAATTAGCCTATAAGCGAACATTTAGTAGCCTTAAATTGGGAATGATTGTCACCGTTGTTGTGGTACTTCCGTTTTTCTTCTTCAGAGAACTTATCGTTATATTATTCACCGATAATAGTGATGTGATGCGTATCTTATTACCAATTTTTATTTTATCTATCTTCCTTGAACCGGGACGCACACAAAATATCATTATGGTTAATGCACTAAGAGCAGCCGGCGATGCTCGTTTCCCTTTCTATATGGCAATCATCTTTATGTGGGGCGTTGCTATTCCTATTGGCTATATTCTTGGTATTACATTTCAAATGGGTTTATTGGGGATATGGATCGCTTTTGCTTGCGACGAATGGCTACGCGGACTAGCAAATGCTTGGCGTTGGAAATCAAAAAAATGGCAAAATAACCGTCTTAACATTGATTCATAATTTGGAATAGTTGCTCATTACAATTGCATTTTTAATTTTATAGCGTACAACATAGAAATGATTACTTAAAATATTAGAAATCTATAAAATTATACTGAACATACTAGTTGTAAAAATCATCCAGATGCGATGAACTTATGTTCATTAAGCATCAAGATGATAATTATTTCTAGCATAATGTTTTACTAGCATCGATGTAACTTTTTATTCTTCACTTATCCGCTTAAGGTGAAACGCAAATTGCTTGGGCGGTAAGATTTTTACCACCTCTTATAACCTGCCCACTCGAATTATCAATTAAGTATGGCAGATTATTATCCCCTTGATAATTAACACCCCAAGACTTCATTAATGTGACATTACTGTCTGAATATTCATTGGTATTTTTTAAATCGCCCCATTCTGCTAATAAACCACCACCAATTCGTCTTTGATAATTGTTTGGTTGCCCTAGAAGACCACCTTCCCAAGCTGAATCAGGTGCATTTGCATTTGTTAGATCACCGATAAGCGGTAATTTATAGCCAATACTTTCGCAATAGTCTTTAGCTTCTGAATATATCACTCCTTTCTTGTTATTATTTGAGTTCGGTTTAACAATAAACCATTGTGCAATTTTAAAGGTATAGAGCTTAGTTTTTTTACTTTGATCAGTAAAGATGGTGAAAGTAGTTGGGATAAATGTGTCTTGTGGTAGTATAGTGTTTGAGTTAGGGCCATGTAAGGTTATTTTAGCAATTACTTTTTTATTTTCTGAAAAGGGAGTAATAGCTAAACGTAATTTAGAATCACTTGGCTCTGTTGTATATGTCATGTCATTAACCTTAGTTTCCGCCATCGTTAAATAAAACCAAAGATTATCCATACCACTGGTTGGGAAATTTAGTGAAGGTTGATCAATATTTTGAGGTAAGAATCCTTTATCAAAATCCCACTGATTTGCCGGTCCATTAAAACTATCACTATTATTCACCCCGCCATTAGATTTCAAATAAGGTGTAACCCAACAGGCTGAAGGTTCAATTTTGTGTTGAATAAAAAAGTCGATGTAAGGTAGACCATCAAACTTAATTTTTTTAGGGAATCCATACATAGTTGATATTAAAGAATCACTAGTAAGGGTTAAAGTTATCCTATAATATTTTGAATCACAAGCAACAAACCGAGCATCTCGCCTTACAGTATGGTTTTCATCATTAGAAATTCGTACTTTTATTTTACCTTCGCCTGACATATTTTGATCACCATCGTCATCTACTCCCCATTTACTTGATAATTCAGCTAAGTTAATAAATTGAAAATTACTTGTGTCATATGATGCAGTTATAGGAACCGGTAATAGAATCTGTTCAAACGTTTTTACCGTTTCTGGTACTGTATAAGGGTTATCTTCTTCAGAAGTATTATTGATTGGATCATATATCTTTAGCTTATCCGCATCATAAAACGCCATATAAAATAGATCGTCACTATTATGTACTTTTCTTTTTTCACCATTTTCAAATTCGAATAACAAATAAGGAGCCGTCCCTTGAATAGGGTTTTCTGTTTGTTTCGACAAATTTCCCCATGCGACACAACTTCCCATAAGACTGAAAATTAATAACAATCGAAAAATTTGACAAAATACCATCGTCAAATACCGATAACTTTTATTAATAACTTCATCTGGCATTGCTACAAACACGTTTGTTTTTTGGTGAAGGACATCCACCGCATTTATCGTATTATGGTAGTAAAATTTAGGTATTATAAAAGATAAAGAAGCGTGATCGATGTGACGCATTATGGCTATTTCCTTTGTCTGTTTTTTAACCAAGCTATATTATTTTTTAGACTAAAAATACAGCTATTTTTGTGCTAACATATTAAATAATATAGATTTTTTTTGCAACTTATGTTTTTGTTTTACTTGGTAAAATGAGATATATAGGAAAGCAATAATATTGTCACAATAGTGAGCATATATCCCAAAAATCATTAAATGATTAATGAGAAGATTGTTTAGTGCGTACTGATTTATAATTAGTGAGATTAACTCATATCACTAGGATAATAATTTAATCGGCAGTGAAACTTAATTATCACTAATTTTGTGGTTAATATCTTAATACTTAAAAAGTGATTTTTCAACTAACTTATTAAATTATAATAAATTATTTATAAAATAACTTATAGTGGAATCGTAATTATTTATCATCTAAAATAGAGATGACCATTTATTGATAGGGTAAATCTATGCGCTGGCAAAATAAACGCGAAAGCACTAATATTGAGGATCGCCGTTCACAAACAAGCAGCCAATTAGGTAATATTCCACTTCGTGGTAAAAGTGGATTGATAGTATTCATTATCATTTTAGTGGCTGGTTATTACGGCGTTGATTTGACCGGTTTATTAAATAGTACCACCGTGACACCTACCGATCAGAGTGTTTCCTATTCTCAAGAGGATGAAGAGGCAACCAGATTTACCTCCGTTATTTTGGCATCAACCGAAGATTATTGGTCACAAGAATTTCACCGTTTAGGTAAATCATACACCCCCGCCAAATTAGTTCTTTATCGAGGTTCTACCCGAACTGGTTGTGGTGTTGGTCAATCTATAATGGGGCCTTTTTACTGTAGTGCAGATCGCACGCTTTACCTTGATCTCTCTTTTTATCAAGAAATGAAACAACGTTTGGGTGGAGGTGGTGAATTTGCACAGGGTTATGTTATTGCGCATGAGGTCGCTCATCATGTACAGAACTTACTGGGTACTTTTGATTATGTAGCTAATTTACGACAAGGTAATTCTTCCGCCGGTAAAAATCAATTGTCTGTTAAACTTGAACTACAAGCCGATTGCTATGCCGGGATGTGGGGACACGCAATGCAACAAGAGAATATTTTAGAGGTGGGTGATATTGATACGGCATTAAAAACGGCTCAAGCAATTGGTGATGATCGGTTACAAAAACAACAACAAGGCTATGTTGTACCCGACAGTTTTACTCATGGCACTTCTCAACAACGTTATAATTGGTTCAAACGTGGCTTTGACAGTGGTAATATAAAAAACTGTGATACTTTTGCGGATTAATTAGGATATAACCACTTACTCTTTTAAAGGATTAAGCATTAATAGGTAAAGTGATTTTATTGTCATTTTTATTACTCCGTTAATCGCATCTTTAGTCTGGTAAAGGGCTTATTTATTTCTACTTGTGTGGTGTGGTTTTGTTTATTTAATTATGGATTATTTTTCGCCGTGCCATACACAAGATATTCACTGAGTCTTTTAGCTGTATTGTTAATTAGTCTATGAGGTTGCTTATTTTTTTCTTATATACTTCATTTTATTCGTCAAATGGAAATTTGTCGTTGCAATAATAGTATTTTTGTTATGTCTAATCTCAAAAACTGATTATTTAGGATACTTTGCCGGTTCTTTAATTCCTTTTGTACTTGTGATGTTACATTTTGAGCTTTGGATTATAATTGGTCAGACTGCCTTAATCAGTGTTTCATTCGGTTTTGTCACCCAATTATTGAATGTATGGATTACTGGTAAAAATATCAATTAATCAAAATGTGCTAAAATAAAACCCACCTTTTATTGATTTGATAGCATTATGTTAATTGCCAAAGTTGTTTTACCCATTAGATTACATCAAATTTTCGATTATATCGTACCCGATAATTTGTGTACTATTGTCGGTGCCGGGCAACGAATTAAAGTCCCTTTTGGTAATCGACAAGCTATCGGAATTATTACCGCATTAAGTAAGGATAGTGAATTTGAATTAGATAAACTAAAAACTATCCATAGTATAATAGATAATCAAACTCTTTTTTCTGCAAAAATATGGCAACTTTTAAATTGGGCTGCCAATTATTATCATTACCCACTGGGGGAAGTTTTATTTCACGCATTACCTATCTTATTACGTCAAGGTAAACTTGCTGCGCTTCAAGAAACACAAATTTGGCAACTGACGGAAAAAGGTAGACATTTCGATACACAATTGTTGTCTCGCTCAATTAAACAACAAGCGCTATTAAATTTATTGCAGGCTGATCAACCCGTTGATAATCAAGACTTTTCTCCTGCTATATTTAAAGGTCTACAAGATAAACAATTAATTGAAAAGGTGGCGATTTCATCTATTACCAATGACTGGCGAATTGACTTTCAACCGCAACATATGCCTTTCCAACTTAATCAACAACAACATACGGCGATTAATGAAATAGTACGACAATTAGATAAATTTACTGCCTTTTTATTAGAAGGCGTAACCGGATCAGGGAAAACAGAAGTCTATCTACAAGCCATTCAATCTGTGCTTGCGCAAGGTCGGCAGGCCTTAGTATTAGTACCTGAAATAGGACTGACACCACAAACGATTAAACGATTTCAACAACGTTTCAATGTACCAATCGTTGTTTTGCATTCAGCGATGAGTGATAAAGCGCGTTTGGCAGCTTGGTTGCAATGTCGTACTGGCGACATTGCTATTGTAATTGGAACGCGCTCGGCATTATTTACGCCATTTTCTAATCTTGGCATGATTATTGTTGATGAAGAGCATGATAGTTCTTTTAAACAGCAAGAAGGTTGGCGATACCATGCGCGTGATCTCGCTATATTGCGAGCCAAGATTGAACAAATACCTATCGTGTTAGGCTCTGCTACGCCTTCATTAGAAACTCTAAATAATGCATATAATCAACGTTATCGTCATTTATTGCTTACCGAAAGAGCGGGAAATGCGCAATTAGCTAAACAGACAATCTTAGATATAAAAGGGTTAGTACTAACAGCCGGGTTATCTCAACCTCTTACTGCTAAAATTAAGCAACATTTGGCTAACAATAATCAGGTCATGCTATTTTTAAATCGTCGTGGTTTTTCACCATTATTAATTTGTCATGATTGTGGTTGGATCGCTGAATGCCCGCGGTGTGATAGACCTTTTACTTATCACCAAAAGCAGCATAAATTAATTTGTCACCATTGCGATACTCCAAGAACGATACCAACTCAATGCCCTAAATGTGGGTCTACACATTTAGTCCCAATCGGATTTGGTACAGAACAGTTAGAGCAACAACTCAATATCTTATTTCCGACCATTCCTGTAACTCGAATTGATCGTGATTCAACCCAAAAGAAAGGGAGTTTAGATCAATATTTACAAGCAATTGGTAAAGGAGGTAAACATATTTTAGTTGGTACTCAAATTCTAGCTAAGGGTCATCATTTTCCAGATGTAACACTTGTAGGTATTGTGGATGTGGATGGTGCATTATTTTCTAGCGATTTTCGGGCAACCGAACGTTTTGCTCAAATATATATGCAAGTTTCGGGTCGGGCTGGGCGTGAGAATAAAACAGGTGAAGTGATTCTGCAAACCTATCATCCTGAACACCCTTTATTGAATAATCTATTGCATAACGGCTATTCGGCTTTTGCAAAGCAAACATTGGCAGAAAGAAAAAGTACATTATTACCACCCTTTAGTTATCAAGCCTTAATCCATGCTGCTGATCGTAATAATCAATACGCCCCACAATTATTGCAGAAAATAGTTGATTGGTTACATACTTACCATACTGATCCTTCTTTATGGTTATTAGGACCAAGTCCAGCAAATCAACCTAAAAAAGCGGGCTATTATCGATGGCAGTTATTACTACAACATGGTCAACGCGCTAAACTGCAAGCTATTTTGAGCGAGTTAGTCATAATGATTGAAAAATGGTCGGAAGCAAAAAATAGCCGTTGGAGTATTGATGTCGACCCTATTGATGGTTGGTAATCATAGAATACCAATTATGATATCGTTCAGATATTTATGCTGTAGGATATTTACCATAAAAAAACCCACTATAAGTAGTGGGCTTTTTAATATCAAAATATGATAAATTATAATACATCTACAGCATTAAGTTCTTTAAATGCTAACTCTAAACGAGCAATTAGAGATTCTTCACCTTTACGTAGCCATACACGTGGATCGTAGTATTTCTTGTTAGGAGAATCTGGACCTTCTGGGTTACCTAATTGACCTTGTAAGTAAGCTTCATTTGCTTTGTAGTATTTTAAAATACCTTGCCAGTTTGCCCATTGAGTATCTGTATCGATATTCATTTTAATTACACCATATCGAACTGCTTCAGCAATTTCTTCAGGTGTTGAACCAGAACCACCGTGGAATACGAAGTTCAATGATTTTTCAGGTAAACCGAATTTTTCAGATACATATTTTTGAGAGTTATCAAGAATTTTCGGAGTAAGTTTAACATTACCTGGTTTATATACGCCGTGAACATTACCAAATGATGCTGCAATGGTAAAGCGTGAGCTAATTTCACTTAGACGTTCATAAGCATAAGCGACATCTTCAGGTTGAGTATATAATGCTGAACTGTCCATATGGCTGTTATCAACACCATCTTCTTCACCACCAGTACAACCTAACTCAAGTTCTAAAGTCATACCAATTGCTTTCATTCTAGCAAGATATTGGCAACATAGGTCAATATTATCTTTTAAAGATTCTTCAGATAAATCGATCATATGAGAAGAGAATAGTGGTTTACCAGTACGTGCAAAGTGTGCTTCACCAGCATCTAATAATCCATCTACCCAAGGTAATAGTTTTTTAGCACAATGGTCAGTATGAACTAACACAGGTACACCATATTTTTCTGCAACTAAATGTACATGTTTAGCCCCAGAAATAGCACCTAGCACAGCACTTTCTTGACCTTCTAATTTTAGCCCTTTACCAGCCATAAATTGTGCACCACCATTAGAGAATTGCACAACAACAGGTGAACGTACTTTAGCCGCTGTTTCAATTACAGCATTGATAGTATCAGTATTAACACAGTTTACTGCAGGTAATGCAAAATTATTCTCACGAGCAACTTGGAATACTTTTTGAACATCATCACCCGTAACAACACCCGGTTTTACTACATCTGAAATCTTAGTCATTATTCTTACCTATCGATTTTATAATTTTATAAAAAGTAAAAGGATGAGCTTGTTCTCATCCTTAGTATCACTTAGTAATCCTGATTATTTGCCTCTAGCTTCTAGCATAGCAACCGCAGGTAATTTCTTACCTTCAACAAATTCAAGGAAAGCACCGCCACCCGTTGAGATGTAAGAGATTTTATCTTCAATTCCAAATAAATCAATAGCAGCTAAAGTATCACCACCACCAGCAATTGAGAATCCAGCGCTGTCTGCAATGGCTTTAGCAACAATTTCGGTACCACGACGGAAATTAGGGAATTCAAATACACCTACTGGACCATTCCATAAAATAGTTTTAGCATTTTTAATGATTTTAGCTAATTCTTCTGCTGAAGCATCACCAATATCAAGAATTTGTTCATTATCTTTGACATCATTAACTGATTTTAATGTTGCTGTTGCTGATTCACTAAATTCAGTCGCAACACGAACATCAGTAGGTACTGGGATTGTACAATTTTGCATTAACTTCTTCGCTTCTGGGATTAAATCTGCTTCATAAAGAGATTTACCTACATTATATCCTTCCGCAGCAATGAATGTATTTGCAATACCACCACCAACAATGATTTGATCTGCAACTTTTGATAATGAATCAAGTACAGTTAGTTTAGTTGATACTTTAGAACCAGCAACAATTGCCACCATTGGGCGAGCTGGATTATCTAATGCTTTACCTAATGCATCTAATTCAGCAGATAACAATGGACCTGCACAAGAAACCGGTGCAAATAGACCAACACCATGTGTTGAAGCTTGAGCACGATGAGCGGTACCAAAAGCATCCATCACATAAATATCACATAATGCCGCATATTTTTTAGATAGTGCTTCGTCGTCTTTACCTTCGCCTTTATTAAAACGAACATTTTCTAAAACAACTAATTCACCTTCTTTAACTTCTACGCCATCTAAATAATCTTTGACTAAACGAACAGGATAGCTAACGTGTTCTTTTAAATAATCAACGACAGGTTGGAGTGAGTATTCAGGATTATATTCACCTTCTGTAGGTCGACCGATGTGTGATGTTACCATTACCTTAGCACCTTGCTTAATAGCAAGCTCTATTGTAGGTAATGAAGCACGAATACGTGCATCAGAAGTAACTTTACCATTTTTTACTGGTACATTGAGATCGGATCGAATAAAAACGCGTTTGCCCTTGAGATCAAGATCTTGCATTTTAATAATAGGCATGAAACTTCCCCTTTCTAAGATTTATAATTCAAAAAACTTTGTCGATATTCTAGCATAAAAATTTTAACGAATAACAAATTAAAAAAAATGATTTGACAAAAATTTCTTATTGACAAAATAGTTCAAATAGGGCATATTTTTCCGCCTTAATGATAATTATGTTTTAATTAGTTAAACTAATTTTGGGAGTTGACCTTGGCTAATATTAAATCAGCTAAGAAGCGTGCAGTTCAATCTGAAAAACGCCGTAAACACAACGCAAGTCGTCGTTCAATGATGCGTACTTATATAAAGAAAGTATACGCAGCTATCGCAACTGGTGATAAAGAAAAAGCACAAGCTGCATTTAAAGACATGCAAGTTGTTGTCGATCGTCAGGCGGCTCGTGGTTTAATCCACAAGAATAAGGCAGCACGTCATAAAGCAAACTTAACAAAACAGATCAATGCTTTAGCATAAGTCTGTAAATAAAATAAAAGCACATATTATCTCTGTGTTTTTAGACATTTTGTTTAAATTTAATAAAAGTGGTGTAAGCCACTTTTTTTATTTGTATACTATACAGAGTATTTAAATAAAGCGTAGCAAGAGAGCAAAATTGTGGCACAACGTGATTATGTTAAAAAGACTACCAAGAAAAAGAATAAGAGCAAGAGTAGAAATGTAACCAAAAGCAAATCAAATAATAAATCACGTACTATGCCTACCATCATGGTATTGTTAGCTATTACGCTAGTCGTGTTGTTTGCTGCAATTCTTTATGTTGTTTCGACCAATAAAAAAGATGCTAAGCCTGTCCCGCCAGTTAAAAATATTACTGAAGGACCTCAATCCACTTTACCTGAAAAACCTGAAGAGCGTTGGACTTATTTAAAAGAGTTAGAAAAAACAGATACCAATCAACTTCCGATTAATAGGCAGCCGATAACACACCAACAAAATTTAGAACGTCAGCAGATTTTGAATGACTTCATCAATGACAGTAGTCAATTATCAAGTAATTCCCTATCTTCAAATAATACAACAACAGATGATTGGTATTTACAATGTGGTGCTTTCAAAGAGCATGCTAATGCCGAATCTGCAAAAGCAAAATTAGCTATGCTTGGTTTCAATGCATCAATTGTTAACGATAAATTATATCGCGTATTCGTTGATGAACGATTTGCTTCAAAAATTGAAGCCGAAAATGCGAAAAAACGCTTAGAAAGTAACGGAATATTAGATTGTATCTTATCTCAAAAATAACTGCTTGAGGATAATACCAATGAAGCTGACTAACATGCAATTAAGTCAAACGACTAAGGGTGCTCAAACTTTTATCCATATTCTGGTACAACATATTATCCGTGATCGCTTGACCACCTCTGCTGCTAGTTTAGCCTATACCACTATTTTATCTTTGATTCCTTTAATTACGGTCATTTTTTCATTACTTTCGGCTTTTCCAATGTTTGAAGAAGTGAGTGGTAATGTTAAGACTTACATTTATAACAATTTAGCGCCAGCGGCGAGCGACACCCTAGCGCCTTACATTGAACAGTTTATTTCGAATACCAATCGTATGACGGTATTTGGTGTTATCGGACTGATTGTAACTTCCTTACTACTTATTCGTTCGATTGATAATATTTTGAATTTTATTTGGCGGACTAAGCGCCGTCGTTCATTAATGTATAATCTTACTATCTACTGGACTATTTTGACGTTAGGACCTATTTTGATTGGCGCCAGTATTGCAATTAGTTCTTATATTTTCTCCAGTAAATGGCTTTATAATACTAATGTAAGTTCAATTTTGTTGAGTGCATTACCTTTTATTATATCGGTAATCGGTTTTTGGTTACTTTATTGTATTGTACCTTCCGAACCAATCCCCATTAAAGAATCAATTTTGGGCGCATTATTAGCAGCAGTTTTATTTGAACTGGGTAAGCGGGCTTTTACCATCTATGTTACATCATTTCCTACCTATCAGTTAATCTATGGCGTATTATCTTCTATACCGTTATTATTGATTTGGATTTATTTTTCTTGGTGTATTATTTTGTTTGGTGCCGAATTTGCGGCAGCCCTAGCCGATTATAATCAACAGAAAAAATCGAATGATTCTTCATCACAAACTAATTTAAATCAGGATAGTTTATGATTGCTTTAATTCAACGAGTAAAACAAGCGAGTGTCAAGGTTGATGATCGTATCGTTGGTCAAATTGAACAAGGTTTATTGGTGTTATTAGGTGTCGAACAGGGCGACGATGAGCAAAAGGCACAAAGACTTTGCGATAAGGTTCTTGGTTATCGCATTTTTAGCGATATTAACGAGAAAATGAACCTTAATGTACAACAAGTTAATGGTAGTATATTGGTGGTTTCACAATTCACTTTAGCTGCTGATACTAAAAAAGGTATGCGTCCTAGTTTCACCAAAGGAGCGAACCCAACACAGGCTAATCAGTTATATGAGTATTTTGTTAAGCTATGCCAGCAACATATTACTACTCAAACAGGTATATTTGCCGCAGATATGCAAGTTTCTTTAATTAATGATGGTCCCGTGACTTTCTGGTTACAGGTTTAACGTATTTTCTACTTTGATAAATTTATTGGTTATAATTTTAGTCTAACCCTTTTATTTTTGTATACAAAGGCGTATCTTATAAAAACTATATAACCCTAAGTTTGATTGTCCGGCTGCTAAATCTTCCCATCAAAATGTCATATAACGAACTAATCAAACTGTAATTTACTGTAAAGAAAATAGCATGAAGTGGCATAGTATTAGTATAGTTCAAATCGGTAGCGCGGTCAGAGCTGCCTGCATCAATACCCCTTATAATCGATATCGTTTAATAAAAGACCTTACAGCTGGTATTACAGTCGGTATCATTGCCATTCCTTTATCGATGGCTTTGGCTATTGCCAGTGGTGTTGCTCCGCAACATGGATTATATACGGCTATTATTGCTGGGATAATCATTGCATTAACTGGTGGATCACAATTTAGCATTTCTGGTCCGACGGCTGCATTTGTTGTGATACTTTATCCTGTTTCAATGCGATATGGTTTATCCGGTTTGTTAATGGCAACACTGTTATCGGGCATTTTTCTTATATTCATGGGAATTATTCGTTTAGGTCGTTTAATAGAGTATATTCCGCTACCCGTTGTTCTTGGCTTTACTTGTGGGATAGGTATTACGATTGCCACCATGCAGATTAAGGACTTCCTAGGGTTAGAAATTCAAGATATGCCTGGAAGCTATATCGGTAAGGTAGGTGCGATTATTCATGCCTTACCAACTATACAAATAGCAGATTTTCTTGTAGGTTGTTCGTCATTGTTGGTGTTAATTTTATGGCCAAAATTAAAAATTAGATTTCCCGGTCATTTACCCGCCATTGTCGTCGGTGTGATTGTGATGCTAATTTTATTGCAATTTGGTTTGGGCGTGGAAACTATTGGTTCACGCTTTAGCTATATATTGCCTGATGGGACGGAAGGTCATGGTATTCCGTCAATGTTACCAGAGCTTATATTACCTTGGCAGTCTGAACAATTACAATGGGATTGGACAACATTCTCTGCTTTAGTTCCGATTGCTTTAACAATGGCAATGCTCTGCGCAATAGAATCCCTGTTGTGCGCTGTAGTATTGGATGAAATGACGCATACCAAGCATAACTCTAATAGTGAACTAATTGGTCAAGGACTGGGTAATATTATTGCGCCATTTTTTGGCGGTATTTCTGCTACAGCTGCTATCGCTCGTTCTGCAGCAAATGTCAAAGCGGGAGCAACCTCACCGTTATCTTCTTGTTTTCATGCTTTAGTGGTATTACTTGCTCTTATTAGTTTCGCGCCTATTTTATCGTTCTTACCATTATCAACGATGGCAGCATTATTACTCATTGTTGCTTGGAATATGAGTGAGGCAAAAAGAATCATTTATATGCTAAAACGAGCGCCCAAAGATGACATTATTATTATGATTCTTTGTATGTCCTTAACCGTTTTATTTGATATGGTGGTTGCTATCACTTTTGGTATTGTTCTGGCATCATTATTATTTATGCGTCGCATCTCACGGATGACCAAAATTGTTGAGCTACCTCAAAGCACGGATAAAACGCTAATTGTTAGAATAAATGGTCCACTATTCTTTGCCGCAGCAGAAAAAACCTTCCTTGAACTATATAAACGTGTTAATGGTTATCAACATATCGTATTACAGTGGGATGCAGTGCCGTTACTTGATGCCGGTGGTCTTAACGCATTATCGCATTTTATTGAAGCATTGCCACCTGAGGTTGATTTATCAATTGCTGAATTACAATTCCAACCATTGAAAACCTTAGCCCGTGCACAAGTTGTACCTATCGAAAACAAACTTATGTTTTATTCTACGTTGAATGATGCATTAGTGGGTAAATTAGATTAGTAAAATTAATAAGTTTTTTAAGTTATGTGATACACGTTAAGTCATTAATGTGTATCACATAATAGTCAAAATAGCGTTAATTTAAGCTATAACGTATCGTTAATTAGTAAACAGATTTACAACATTAATTTAATAGGTTATTCTGCCTGCTAAGAAATCAACCAGACAATCGCTGCTTTATTGTTGTCCCAATAGGGAGACAAATAAAGGGGAGGAAAGTCCGGGCTCCATAGGGCAGAGTGCCAGGTAACGCCTGGGGAGTTTTTACGCGAGTGAAAATTCACGACTAGTGCAACAGAAAGCAAACCGCCAATGGCTTATTTATAAGTTCAGGTAAGGGTGAAAGGGTGCGGTAAGAGCGCACCGCGCAATTGGTAACAATTGTGGCACGGTAAACTCCACTCGGAGCAAGGTCAAATAGGGATTCATTGGCGCGGCCCGCGTTGAATCCGGGTAGACTGCTTGAGCTAATGCGTGAGCATTAGCCTAGATGAATGATTGTCCTCGACAGAACCCGGCTTATCGGTTGATTTCCTTTTTCTCTACCTTTCTTAAGATGAACTTGATAATTACTTTTTAGTTGTTATCCAACGTTTTATCGCCATTATTAGTGACAATACGAGCCCTAAAACCAATAAAGCGACTGGAATTAAGGTTAATAAAGACATAAACTCTCTTTGGTGATTCTTGAAAAGCGAAGTCATTCCAAAAAAGTAACCTAATGTCACAATCAAAAAGATCCATAGCGTAGCACTAAGCCAGTTATAAACATGAAAACGTTTGCTTTGTAAGCCTGAAAGTCCAGCCATCATTGGCATTAAAGTACGAACAAAAGCAATAAATCGACCAATAAACAAAGCATGTAAACCATATTTATGGAATAAAAGCTCTGACTTACGATGATATTTTTCTGGCAAGTGTGCCATCCAGTTTTGGACTATTTTCGTGTTACCAAGCCAACGACCTTGAATGAAGCCTAACCAAGTACCGAGCGCAGCCCCAACAATTAAAATCAGATTAATTAAACCAAAATGAAAGACTTCATTACCAATTAATACACCCGTCAAAAATAATAAACTATCACCAGGTAAGAATGCAGCCGGTAATACGCCATTTTCTAGCAAAATAATGACAAATAACATGCCATATAACGTCCACAATAGATTCGGATTAGAAAGGGTATCCAAATCCAGATTAATAAAGGCATTATAGAGAGAGATCATTGTTTCCATTTATTATCCATCCAATTATATACATATTTAAACTACACATGATTAACGGTACCGCCAACAGTTAGATTGTCTACTTTAAGCGTAGGCTGTCCAACACCGACCGGCACACTTTGTCCAGATTTACCACATATTCCAACACCTTTATCTAATGCCATATCATTACCGACCATTGATATCTGTTGCATTGTTTCAATCCCTGAACCAATTAATGTTGCCCCTTTGACTGGTTTAGTAATTTTACCTTTCTCAATTAGATAGGCCTCGGAAGTTGAGAACACAAACTTACCCGAAGTAATATCTACTTGTCCTCCGGCAAAACCGGGGGCATATAAACCATAATCGACACTGCTTATGATATCATCAAAACTGGATTTCCCACCTAACATATAGGTATTTGTCATTCGAGGCATTGGTAAACAATCATAACTTTCACGACGACCATTGCCCGTTGAACTTGTTCCCATTAATTTGGCATTAAGCTTATCAAACATATAACCTTTTAAAATACCATTCTCAATGAGGACTGTTCGTTGACCATCAGTACCTTCATCATCAATTGTTAATGAACCTCGGCAATCTTTTAGCGTAGCATCATCAACAATAGTACATAATTCAGATGTGACTTGTTGACCGATTTTACCACTGAATACTGATGATTTTTTACGGTTAAAATCGCCTTCTAAACCATGACCAACTGCTTCATGTAACAATACTGCTGGCCAGCCAGCCCCCAACACCACCGGCATTGCACCAGCAGGCGCTGCATCAGCGGATAGCGCAACTAAAGCTAAGCGCACGGCTTCTTTGGTATAGCTATCAACGACACTCTCGTTAGTTTGAGGGTTTATTGAGAAGAAGTAATCATAACCGAATCGACCCCCTCCGCCACTACTTCCTCTTTCACGGACGCCATCCTTTTCAACTAATACTGAAATGGATAAACGCACTAGGGGTCGAATATCCGCAGCGTAGGTTCCATCCGTTGCTGCGATTAAAATATCATTGTAACTTCCAGCTAGTGTTACCGTTACATCAATTACCCTTGGATCAAGCGAACGAGCCAAGCGATCAATATGCTGTAATAAAGCAATTTTAACTTCTTGTTGCGTAGTATGGATGGGATTGATACTGCAATAAATTGGTGTTTTATCGCTGTTTTTAAACGGAGTAACCACAAGAGGCTGACTGCTTTTACATATACTTTGTGCGGCAATTGCACTTTGTTGCAATCCTGTTAATGCAATTTTGTCAGTATAAGCAAATCCCGTTTTTTCTCCGATAACAGCACGTATACCTACCCCTTGATTCTGATGAAAGTTAGCACTTTTTATTATTTTGTCTTCTAATGTCCAACTTTCATAGTACCCAGAGGAAAAGTATAAATCACCATAATCAATTTGTCTGGCAGCTAAAATATCCAATAGATTTATTACATCATTTTGGCTCAAATTATTAGCCGTCAGTAAACGATCACTTACTTTTGTTCGTAACATAGTTATCCTAAAATAGCTTTAATTTTATGTAATTAATTGTCTTTATTAAGTTCAGTCGTTTTTTAAATGTAACAGATATTTTTGTTAGTGAATACTTACATTAATACAACATCATACTGTTCTTGCATATAAAGATTTTCAACTTTGACTTCAACACGCTTACCAACGAACAATTCAACTTCTGCTAAGGCATGTGATTCATCTGTAGTCAGAGCATTTGCCACTGCTGTAGAAGCATACACTAATAAGTACTCACTACGATGCGCCTTATGAACACGTACAATCTCACGCAATATTTCATTACAGATAGTTTCAACTGATTTAACCATCCCTCGCCCCTGACAAGATGGGCACTCTTCACATAAAATGTGCTCAATACTTTCACGCGTTCGTTTACGTGTCATTTCAACTAAACCCAATGAAGAGAATGAGTTAACCGTTGTTTTAGCCCGATCACGACTTAATGAATCTTGCAGTGATTGTAATACCCGTTCTCGATGATGCTCTTGTTGCATATCAATAAAATCAATAATCACAATACCACCGAGGTTACGTAATCGTAATTGTCGCGCTATGGCAATAGTTGCTTCAATATTGGTATTAAAAATGGTTTCTTCCAAATTACGATGCCCAACAAAAGCGCCAGTATTAATATCAATAGTGGTCATCGCTTCCGTTTGGTCAATAATTAAGTAACCCCCCGATTTTAATAAGACTTTTCGTTCTAAGGCGCGTTGTATTTCATTTTCAATATCGTAAAGATCAAATATTGGCATATTGCCTTTATAGTGAACTAACTTATTGGTAACCTCTGGCATAAACTCTTTAGTAAATTCAAATAGCAGATCATATGTTCGCTTTGAATCAACTACAATTTTCTCAATAGGATCACCAACAAAATCACGTAGAATACGTTGCGATAATTCTAATTCACCATAAAGTAGATTTTTGCTTCTCGGACGAGCCATTCTTTCTTGGATTTTCTTCCATAATCGGCGCAAGAAATGAATGTCCTGCTCAATTTCATGTTCAGTTGCACCTTCTGCTGCCGTCCGAACAATAAATCCACCCTCTTCAGTGATATAATTTTCAACAATTTCCTTTAATCGTTGCCGCTCTTTTTCACTTTCAATACGCTGTGATGTCGCAACATGGGCTGAATTAGGCCCCGGCATAAATACCAAGTATCGTGAAGGTAATGTGATATCGGTTGTTAACCTTGCCCCTTTTGTTCCCATCGGGTCTTTTACAACTTGAACCATAATATCTTGTCCCTGACGGACAAGTTCAGAAATGTCTTTTACCTGAAACTGTTCTTGTTCAGAATCAGAAACACATTCTGTATGTGGCATAATATCGGAGGCATGCAAAAACGCGGCCTTTTCTAATCCGATATCAACAAATGCCGCTTGCATACCTGGCAAAATACGGATAATTTTGCCCTTATAGATATTACTAACGATTCCTCTTTTTGATTCTCGATCAATGTGAATTTCTTGTAGAATACCATCTTCAATATAAGCAACCCGCGTTTCTGACGGGGTGATATTCATAAATAATTCAACTGACATACTTTCCTCATTTAATCGATTGCAAAACGACGTCTAATTTGACGCAATAATGAAAATATCCAGATCCACAATACACCATCAACAAAGCTGGATAAAAATATCATGGGTGTCAAGGTAATCGTTCGATAGATAGCGATCTGGAATAACAATAATAATAAATCATAACATATTGATAAACCAAAAATAATAAAACATTGCTGCCATCGAGCTAAATTTCTGATTAATTGAAAACGAAAGAGAATTAAGTAAGCAATTACGGTAAAGATAAAAGCATGTACTCCTAACATGGTCCCTAAAAAGAGATCGATAATAATTCCTGACAAAAATGCGGTCGTTATACCAACGCGATGGGGCAATGCGACAAACCAATAGCAAAGAATTAACATCAACCAATGCGGTTTAAAAATATAAAATGATGAAGACCATGGCATAATTTGTAATAATAAACCAATAATAATGGTCACCCAAATCACCCAATAGTTATGTGCGATATTATTCATTTGAGCTTATCTCTTGAGTTGTTTCGATAGGTGTAACTGCTTGGGATTTATTATGCTCATTCCATAACAATAGAAGATAACGTAAACGTTTTAAATCAGCCGTTGGGGTCGCTGAAATCACTGGTGTAGAATCGTGCATATCAACTTTAACAGAACTCACCGTAGCAACAGGATAACCTTTCGGAAAACGCCCCCCCAATCCAGAAGTCACTAATACATCACCGACTTGAATATCGACATTATTGGGTAGAAAATCCAGTAATAGATCGTTATTACAACCATTACCAACTGCCACCATTGTTATACCATTTCTCAGTACTTGTACGGGTATAGCATGTTGAGAGTCACAAATGAGAATTGCTCGACTGGTATTATAGGCAGTTTTAAAAATCTGTCCGACAACCCCTTTTTCATCAACAACCGGTTGCCCAATAAAAACCCCTTCTCGCGTACCTTTATCTAAGGTAATTTGGTAAGAATAAGGGTTGGTATCTACCAGTAATACCTGTGCCACCTTTTTATATTCATCATTACGCAAAGGGGAGCCTAATAAAGTCCTTAATTCATCATTTTCTTTTTTTAAAGAATCTAAACGCACCAGATCACTTTGCTGCATTTGTAATTGTTCTTTTAATAAGACATTTTCGTCGAGTAATGCTTGATGCTTTGCCGATAAATCATTTAACTCATTAAATGCCGATAGAGGGAAATTAGAAACGTAATATAAAGGAGAAATTGCACTATCTAAGTAATATCTGATAACCGTGAACGGTCGATAGTTAACATCACAAATAATTAGGGCGACTGATAATATCAATGATAAAAAAAGCCTTAATCCTAAAGGTGTACTTTTTGAAAATATCAGTTTCATACAAACGACCACTCTTTATTAAAATAATAAAAAGTGGTTTTCATGATTAAATAGTGATTATTCTTCACTAAATAGATCGCCACCGTGTAAATCCACCATATCAAGTGCCTTACCACCACCACGAGCAACACATGTTAACGGTTCATCGGCAATGACAACATGAATGCCTGTTTCAGCAGAAAGTAGTTTATCAATATTACGCAATAACGCACCACCACCGGTTAACACCATACCATGTTCAGAAATATCTGCGGCCAACTCTGGCGGACATTGCTCTAAAGCAACTTTAACTGCACTCACAATTCCGCTAAGTGGTTCTTGTAATGCTTCTAAAATCTCATTGGAATTTAAGGTGAAACTTCTTGGTACTCCCTCAGCTAGGTTGCGCCCCCTCACTTCAATTTCCAATACTTCATCACCAGGATAAGCACTACCAATAGCATGTTTAATACGTTCTGCGGTCGCTTCACCGATAAGTGCCCCAAAATTACGACGAACGTAATTAATAATTGCCTCATCAAATCGATCGCCACCAATTCGTGCCGAAGCGGAATATACAACTCCATTTAAGGAAATAACCGCCACTTCAGTTGTACCACCACCAATATCTACTACCATTGATCCTGTTGGTTCTGAAACTGGTAATTCTGCACCAATCGCCGCAGCCATCGGTTCTTCAATTAAATAGACTTCTCGAGCGCCGGCTCCTAAAGCTGATTCACGAATTGCTCGTCTTTCAACTTGAGTTGCACCAACTGGAACGCAAACTAATACGCGCGGGCTTGGTTTTAAAAAACCATGGCTATGTACTTGGCGAATAAAATACTGCAACATTTTTTCAGTAACAGAAAAATCAGCAATAACCCCATCTTTCATCGGTCTAATCGCTGCAATATTTCCTGGGGTTCTACCCAACATTTGTTTGGCAGCTTGCCCAACGGCTGCAACACTTTTAGGCGCGCCATTACGATCTTGACGAATAGCAACAACAGACGGCTCATTAAGAACTATTCCCTGACCTTTAACATAGATCAGCGTATTTGCAGTACCTAAATCAATCGAGAGATCATTAGAAAAAATGCCGCGAATTTTTTTAAACATAATAAAAGTTATTCCTAGTTTAGTTGCATCCAAAAAATTGGATGTTATTGTATCTTATTTATATAGTAACGCATAGTTAGAAATAATTAGATTTTTGGTTTTTAATCTTTTTTTTTATTATCAATTTTTGTAACTAAATTAAATTAAATGATACATATAATAATATATATAATGACAAAGTTAATTTTAAGGTGTATGCTTGCGCGCAATAGATAATTGTCTTAAAATTTAGCAATTTATCTGCTAATTTCGGCAAAAATGGGCAATATCGGTTAATACACTATTAAACAGCAGGCCTTTAAAATCTAGGCTATTACAGGCTATTAAAAGTGTTATTAGCTTATTTTGACAATAAAACGAAAATACGGTGTTATTCATGGATATACGCAAAATAAAAAAATTAATTGAATTAGTTGAAGAATCTGGTATCTCTGAACTTGAAATCTCAGAAGGCGAAGAATCAGTTAGAATTAGTCGCGTCATTAATCAAGCTGCCTATCCTGTGCAAAATATTCACGTAGCACAACCGGCACCTACAGTTGTCAATGCGCCAGTTAATGAACCCGTTCAACCAGCAACAAGCGAAGCAAATGCTTGCGCAATGACAGGACATACCATTAAATCACCAATGGTTGGTACTTTCTATCGTACGCCGAGTCCGGATTCTAAGGCCTTTGTTGAAGTTGGACAAACCGTCAATGTTGGTGATGTATTATGCATTGTAGAAGCAATGAAAATGATGAACCAAATTGAATCAGAAAAAGCAGGAACAATAAAAGCTATTTTAGTTGAAAACGGGCAACCTGTTGAATTTGATCAACCGTTATTCATTATTGAATAACTTTGATCATCTTTAATATGTTTCTATACAACATTAAAACTAAAACAGCGGCCTAGAGGTTTATATGCTTGACAAAATTTTAATTGCTAATCGCGGTGAGATCGCCTTACGTATCTTAAGAGCATCCAAAGAACTTGGCATCAAAACCGTTGCCGTTCATTCAACCGCAGATAAAGAGTTAAAACACGTATTATTGGCTGATGAAAGTGTGTGTATTGGTCCTCCTCCATCTGCAAAGAGTTACTTGAATATTCCTGAATTAATTGCTGCGGCCGAAGTAACCGGTGCATCAGCGATTCATCCAGGTTATGGTTTCTTATCTGAAAATGCTGATTTCGCAGAGCAAGTTGAAAGCTCTGGATTTATTTTCATCGGTCCAAAACCTGATACGATCCGTTTAATGGGTGATAAAGTGTCAGCAATTAACGCGATGAAAGCAGCAGGTGTTCCTTGTGTACCGGGTTCTGATGGTCCACTTGGAAATGATATTGAGTTAAACAAAAAAATAGCCAAAGATATTGGCTATCCGGTCATTATTAAAGCTTCAGGTGGTGGCGGTGGTCGCGGAATGCGAATCGTGCGCCAAGAAAAAGATCTGGAACAATCAATTAAGATGACCAAATTAGAAGCTAAAACAGCATTCAATAATGATATGGTTTATATGGAAAAATTCCTTGAAAACCCTCGTCATATTGAAATACAAGTACTATCCGATGGGCAAGGTCATGCTGTTTATTTAGGTGAACGTGATTGTTCAATGCAACGTCGTCATCAAAAAGTGGTAGAAGAAGCCCCTGCGGTTGGTATCACTGAAAAAATGCGCCAATTCATCGGTGAACGCTGTGTTAATGCCTGTATCGAAATTGGTTATCGTGGTGCCGGCACATTTGAGTTCCTATTTGAAAACGATCAGTTCTACTTTATAGAAATGAATACTCGTATTCAAGTAGAACACCCAGTGACAGAAATGATTACTGGTGTTGACTTAATTAAAGAACAGATTCGAATCGCGGCTGGATTACCTTTGTCTATCAAACAAAAAAATATCCACATCAAAGGTCATGCGATCGAATGCCGAATTAACGCAGAAGACGCTAAAACATTTATGCCTTCACCGGGTAAAATTACACGCTTCCATGCACCAGGTGGGTTTGGTATTCGTTGGGAATCACACATTTACGCTGGTTATACAGTACCTCCGCATTATGATTCAATGATCGGTAAATTGATCGCTTATGGTGAAACACGTGAGATCGCTATCGCACGAATGAAAAATGCTTTAGCAGAATTAGTCATTGATGGTATCAAAACCAATATTGATTTACATATCGCGATAATGGAAGATGAGAATTTCCAAAAAGGTGGAACTAATATCCACTATTTAGAGAAAAAGCTAGGCATTTATGAATAAATCTTAATGCTATAGTTAAACTTTACAAACCACCATCTTTGGTGGTTTTTTTATACCTATCATTTTATACCCATCAACAACTAATACTATGAGCATAACATTGCGTTGTATTCTTATGAGTTACAGGTAATTGATAAAATCTAACGATTAATAAATTTATTATTAATTTTATAATAGCCTTTTTGTAAAAAAATCGCACAATAATCATTTTTTAGCATATAACAAAAATATTACTATTAAAAAGTAATGATCAAAAAGCAAATTAGCCTAGCTTAAAAAAGCGGTATATTAATTAAAGCTGTATTTATTTACAGTATTATAAACGTTATAATATTGATCAACGTAATATTCATTATTGATAAAAAATATGCTAACTCAATTAACTGTAAATAATTTTGCTATTGTTAATCATTTAGTTATCGATCTTAATTCAGGAATGACTGCCATTACCGGTGAAACAGGTGCTGGTAAATCGATAGCCGTTGATGCATTAAATTTGTGTTTGGGTGCGCGTAGCGATACGTCTTTTATCCGTCACGGTAGTGATCGATTAGATATTTCAGCACACTTTGTATTAGATGATACTCCAAGTGCACTAAAATGGCTTACACATAATCAACTCGATGATACTAATGAATGTATTTTACGAAGAGTTGTTAGTCAGGATGGTCGTTCAAAAGCCTTTATAAATGGCAGTGCTGTTCCTCTTAATCAGTTAAAAGAGCTAGGGCAAATGTTGATTCAGATTCATGGTCAACATGAACATCAACAATTATTACGCAGTGAGCATCAACAACTGATTTTAGATCAATATTTAGCTGATAACATTCTATTAGCTAAAATGAAAGAAGCGCATCGTTGTTGGAAACAGACCAAAAATCTATTACAAGAATATGAGAAATCTCGTTTAGAACGGGATGCTCATAGGCAATTATTACAATACCAATTGAAAGAGCTTAATGAGTTTTCCCCTATTGAAGGCGAATATGAACAAATTGATGATGAGTATAAACGTTTATCCAATAGTGAACAGTTAATAACAACTAGTCAACAATTAATTGATCTATTAGATGAAAACACCGAATTCAATATTCTTTCTCATCTTAGTCAAGCCAAGAATTTGGCGTTAAAATTGGTAGAGGTTGATCATCAACTTGATAATATTACAACTATTTTAGAAGAATCATCAATTCAAATTAAAGAAGCTTGTTATGAGTTACATCATTACGTTGATAATTTGGATATTGATCCGTCACGAGTAATGCAGCTTGAACAACGCATTTCAAAACAGATTGCTTTATCACGCAAGCATCAGGTAAAGCCCGAAGAACTACCAAAATTACATCAACAACTTTTAGATGAATTTAATCAGCTAAGTACCCAAGATGAGCAAGGTGAACAACTTAAGCATGATATTGAGAAATATCATCAACAAGTGATTGCTGTTGCACAAAAATTACATGATAAACGTATTAAAGTCGCTGCAACGTTATCTAAAAAAATCACTAAGAGTATACAAGAATTATCAATGCCACATGGTGAATTTAAAATAGACATAACTTGGGATGAGCATAAATTATCCGAGACAGGATGTAGCCAAATTGTATTTTTGGTCACAACCAATCCGGGACAACCATTACAGCCGATTGCTAAAGTAGCATCGGGTGGGGAATTATCCCGAATAGCTTTAGCGCTACAAGTATTAACTGCTCAAAAAATGGAGACTCCGGCACTTATTTTTGATGAAATAGATGTTGGCATCAGTGGTCCAACAGCCGCTAAGGTAGGTAATTTATTAAGGCAATTGGGGCAATCAACCCAAGTCATTACGGTTACACATTTACCCCAAGTTGCCGGTAATGCTCATCACCATTATTTTGTCGTTAAGCAAACTGACGGTAAACACACCCAAACGCAAATTAATATACTTGATAATCAACAAAGATTATATGAATTAGCCCGTTTGCTTGGTGGTGATAAAATAACCGACAATACCTTAGCCAATGCAAAGGAACTGCTTATTGATTGAAATCATTAATAAATTTTTTATTTCGTAACTAGTTAACGTTTTCACGTCATTTAATTATTAATTTTATTTATGTTAAAATAGCTTATCGTTCATTAATGAGTAAGATGATACATGAACATAACCAATAAACGCATTTTATTAGGCATTACCGGTGGCATTGCCGCTTATAAATGTCCTGATTTAGTTCGTCAATTGAAAAAAATGGGTGCGCAAGTACAAGTTGTAATGACTGAATCTGCCAAACATTTTGTTTCCGAACTTTCCCTACAAGCCGTGTCCGGTAACCGTGTTTCTCACGATCTATTTGATTCGGCTGCTGAACTTTCTATGGGGCATATTGCCTTAGCAAAATGGGCTGATCTCGTTATTATTGCACCTTGTACGGCAAATATAATTGCTAAACTAGCACATGGTATTGCTGATGATCTTTTAACGACGTTATGCTTAGCGACTAAGGCACCAATTGCTATTGCACCAGCTATGAATCAATATATGTATCTTGCTGAGGCAACCCAAACCAACATTAATACATTAACCCAACGGGGTTTCCATATTTGGGGACCTGATCAAGGTGAACAAGCATGTGGTGATGTTGGTCCCGGTAGAATGTTAGAACCACAACAACTCTGCAACAAAATTGTGGCTTTGTTTTCGTCTAAATCATCATATTCACACTTAAACATTGTTATTACAGCCGGTCCTACTCAAGAAGCTCTTGATCCAGTACGCTATATATCAAATCACAGCTCAGGTAAAATGGGCTTTGCTATTGCTAAAGCTGCAGCAGAATTAGGTGCTAAGGTTACTTTAATTTCAGGTCCCGTTAATTTATGTACTCCACATAATGTATTACGAAAAGATGTAACTACGGCGCTAGAGATGTACCAAACGACACTTGATACGGTTAAATCAGCTGATATTTTTATCGCTTGTGCTGCTGTGGCGGACTACCGCGCAGCAACCATTGCCGATCAGAAAATCAAAAAACAAGACAACAGTGATAATCTCACTATTACACTCGTTAAAAATCCAGATATCGTTGCTGAAGTCGCTAATCTTAAACAACATAGGCCATTTGTCGTAGGATTTGCTGCAGAAACACAAAATATTGAGCAATATGCATTAAATAAACTTACCAGTAAAAAAATGGATATGATTTGTGCTAATGATGTCTCATTAACAACACAAGGATTTAATAGTAACCAAAATTCGCTTACATTATATTGGCCTACAGGTAAACTATCCCTGCCTTTAGTTGATAAGAATCGCTTAGCACAGCAGCTTATTAGTGAAATATTTAAACATTATAATGAGTATCATGATGAATAAAAAAATAGATATTAAGATTTTAGATAAACGATTCCACAATGAATTTCCATTACCTACCTATGCCACTTCAGGTTCGGCCGGTATTGATTTACGAGCAATGTTTGATGAAACAACAGAAATTAAACCTGGCGAAACTATTTTAACGCCTACCGGTTTATCTATGCATATCGCTGATCCTAACTTAGCAGCGCTAGTACTTCCTCGCTCTGGATTAGGTGCCAAAAATGGAATTGTATTAGGCAACTTAGTTGGTTTAATTGATTCTGATTATCAAGGGCAACTATTTGTACCGTTATGGAATCGAGGTCAGCATCCCTTTACCATTGAAGTAGGCGATCGCATAGCTCAGTTAATTATTGTGCCAGTTGTTCAAGCCGAATTTAATATCGTTGAAGAGTTCACTACATCCGCTCGTGGTGAAGGCGGATTTGGTCATTCAGGTAAAAAATAATTGTGACAACAAAAAGAAAAAATCGCAAGGAAGACATCCTTCAAGCATTAGCAATAATGCTTGAATCTAACGAAGGTACACAGCGTATTACCACAGCAAAACTTGCTGCAACAGTAGGTGTTTCAGAGGCTGCGCTTTATCGACATTTTCCAAGTAAAACGAAAATGTTCGAAAGTCTAATTATTTTTATTGAAGATACCCTACTTTCACGCATTAACTTTATTTTACAAGATGAGAAAAATACCGAAGCTCGCTTAAAGTTAATTGTCGCACTTATTTTAGGCTTTGCTGAAAAAAATCCCGGTTTAACCAGAATCATGACTAGTCATGCATTGATGTTTGAACATGCACACTTACAAGAAAGAGTAAGCCAGTTATTTGATCGTATTGAAACACAACTAAAACAAGTTATTCGGGAACGAAAATTACGCGAAGGAAATGCTTTTGTGACAGAAGAACGTATTTTATCTGGTCAAATACTCGCATATTGTGAAGGTATAATGGCTCGGTATGTACGCTCAGGATTCAAATATCTACCCACAACTGATTTCGAGATACGTTGGACTTTAATTTCCAGACAATTTATCTAATCACAAAATAATGCCTAATGCAGGTGTGACTAGTATTCATCTGCATTCCTGCTCCTTATTTTAGCTACTTAAACAAGTTCGATAAGAATTAACTATTTGATTTATTTATAAAATGGATTATATTCTTACTTTGATGATAATAAGAACAAAAATTTGTAGAAGCTAGTCAGCAGTTTTATAGATAAGTTTATCTATCTGTTGCAGCGCCTTATCTGTTTAAATTCATTTTTATGCAGGCCGATAACCTGTTATTAATAAAGAAGGTTAAACATGGAAATTATTAACAGAAGCATACAATTTTTTGAAAATTACGATAGCATCATTTTGGATTATCTTATCCATTTTGGCTTAGCCATTTTGATTTTTATTGTAGGTCGATTTATCTCTATATTTGTTAGTAATCAGTTACGTAAAATTCTGATTCTTAAACAAGTAGAACCGACTATTATCAAATTTACGGCCTCTTCTTCTCGTTATACTATTATGGGGCTTACCTTAGTTGCCGTGTTAGGGCAATTAGGCGTACAGACTAGTTCTATCGTTGCTATCATTGGTGCAGCAGGATTAGCTATCGGTTTAGCATTACAAGGTTCATTATCTAATTTCGCAGCGGGTGTTTTACTCATTTTATTCCGCCCATTTAAAGTGGGTGAGTTAGTAATGGTCAGTAATATTCGTGGTACGGTGGATGCTATTCAAATTTTTTCGACAACTATTCTGACACCCACAGGTGAAGCCGTTACAATTCCCAATAGCCATGTACTCGCCACTAGTATCATCAATTTTACTCGCCAACCCAATCGACGAATTGATTTAACTATCGGTATTGATTATAAAGCTGATATCAAACAAGTGTATCAGATATTACTGTCGTCAGTCGAAAGAACACCCAATATTACTAAAGAATTAGGCATCATTATTCGTCTTGATGAGTTAGCAGCATCTAGTGTTAATTTTTTGGTAATGGTCTGGACTAATAATGATAATTACGGTCCGGTACGAACATTAATACTTGAGAATATTAAAATGGATTTAGATCATCATAATATCAATATTCCGTACCAAACATTAGATGTAAATATTAAACAATAGTGATTAACTAAATTTAATTAATAATTAAGTACTGTGAACTAATTTCTTCTTAATAGATATAATCATCTAAGAATAAACAAGAAGAAATTAGAGTACTTGATCCATATTAAATGCAGGTTTATCACAATTTGGATTGCCCACGATTTTAGCAGGCACTCCCGCAACCGTAGTATGAGGTGGTACTGGATTTAATACAACTGAACCCGCCCCTATCTTTGCACCTGTACCAATTTCTATATTTCCTAAAATAGTCGCATGTGCACCAATCATGACACCTTCACGAATTTTTGGATGTCGATCGCCATTTTGTTTACCTGTTCCGCCTAAGGTTACCGATTGTAATATAGATACATCATTCTCAATAACAGCGGTTTCACCAATCACAATACCCGTTGCATGATCAAACATGACCCCACAACCAATTTTGGCGGCAGGATGAATATCAACCCCAAACACGATCGCAATTTGGCTTTGTAAGAAAATCGCCAAAGCCTCTCGCTGTTGCCCCCATAACCAATGGGCAATTCGATAAGCTTGTAATGCTAAGAAACCTTTGTAGTAAAGTAACGGCGTAGAATATCGATTAGTTGCTGGATCGCGAACATAAACAGCAATAATATCGGTAATTGTGGATTGTATAATTTGAGAATCGGCTTGGTAGGCATGACGAATTACTTCACGAATATCTAATGCGGGCATAACTTGAGTAGCTAATTTATTTGCTAGTATATAACTAATTGCACTAGCTATATCGTCGTGATTTAACAATGTTGCATGAAAATAACTTGCCAACATCGGTTCACATTTCACTAATTGATTCGCTTCATCACAAATAGTATGCCAAAGATCTTCTGGTTTAACGATTTTTTTTTCTGTCCCCATAATCTAACCTGTAATTACAAGATGCATTATTTATTATATAGTATTTGAACTCGCTAATTCTTCTTTTTGTGTTCTTCCTAATAATGTTTTAGCAGCATCCAGTGGATTTTTATTACAATAGAGAATTTGATAAATCTGTTCAGTTATTGGCATATCAACTTGATTTTTTTGTGCCAATGTCCAAACCTCTTTGGTATTTTGGCAACCTTCAACCACTTGTGCAATGATGGCTTTGGCTTCTTCAATAGATTTATTTTGCCCTAATAACATTCCAAAACGTCGATTCCGAGACTGGTTATCAGTACAAGTTAGAACTAAATCACCAAGTCCTGCCATACCCATAAATGTGATCGGATCCGCACCTAATGCAGCGCCTAAGCGCATCATTTCAGCCAACCCTCGTGTAATTAGAGCGACTCGTGCATTAGCCCCAAAGCCCAATCCATCTGATAGACCCGCACCGATAGCGATTACATTTTTTACTGCACCACCGAGTTGAACGCCAATGAAATCTTTACTGCTATAAACACGGAAACTCTTACTGCAATGAAAAAGCTGTTGTAATTCACCCAAAAATTCATCATTAGTCGAAGCGACTGTGACCGCTGTCGGTAAGCCTAATGCGACCTCTTTAGCAAACGTTGGACCAGAGATTACCGCTAACGGAATTTGATCACCCAAAATCTCTTTCGCAACATCTTGCAATAATCGACCTGAATTGGTTTCTAATCCTTTGGTTGCCCAAACAACTTTTGAATCCGGTCGTAAAAACGGTTTTATTCTATTTAGTACCTCGCCAAAGGCATGGCTTGGTACCACAATCAATAAAATAGGGGATGCAGATACGGCTTTCTGGAGATCACTTTCAATAAACAAATTATCAGGAAAAATAATATCCGGTAAAAATTTCTTATTTTGTCGATCGTGTTGGAGAGCCTCAATTTCAGCCTTATCGTGCCCCCACAACAACGTTTCATAACCATTTCGTGCTAATAAAATTGCCAATGCGGTACCATAAGAACCTGCACCAATTACGCTAATGCTTGATGCAGTTACTGAACTTAATTGACTATTCATATTCACCTACTTTGATATTTAATGAGTAAAACGGTTATTGCAGTATCTCACTTGAATCTGCAACTTGTTCTTGTTCTGCTTGTTGTTGTAAATAATTTGCAAACAACGCATCAAAATTAACAGGGTCTAAATTAATTGGTTGGAATGAACCTTTATTGACCAGACTAGAAATCGTTTCTCTAACATATGGGAAAAGAATATTTGGGCAAAATGCAGCTAAACAATGTTGTAGTTGCTGGCCATTTAAACCAAGAATTGTAAATATACCCGCTTGCGTTACTTCACAAATGTAAGCAACTTGATCACCTGATTTTGTCGTTACTGTTAAGCGTAAAGAGACTTCATAAACATTTTCAGCGACAAGTTGTGAAGACGTATTTAGCTCAATATTAACATCGGGATCCCATTCTTGTGTAAAAATTTTTGGTGAATTCGGTGTCTCGAAAGAAACATCTTTAACGTATATACGTTGAATTGAAAAACCGCTTTCTTGAGTTTCTTGAGTGCTATTTTGTTCTGTCATGATAAATCCTTTATTTCCTGATTATTTTACTTAGTGACTAATGGTAAATTCTCACCATTCCAACCTGCAATACCGTCTTTTAACGCAAAAAGGTGGTTAAATCCTTGTTTAGACAGCGTTTCACCTAATGCAACTGTATTTAAATCATTTTCGTCAACTAAAATTACAGGCAACGCTTTATATTTATCAATTGATTTTGTACTACCATTTTTAATGTCAATCGGCAGGATATTAATTGATTCTGCTATGTGCCCTTTTTTAAAATTATCTGCATTACGTAAATCTACAACTGCGGCATTTTGATTATTAATCATTTGAATAGCGATAGCATTAGAAATGACTTTTACTTTTGATAATTTCATTTTTACAGTCATCTGAATTATCATGAATGCAATGGCTACCCAACCTAATGTTAGTATTGGATGATTTTTAAAAAATGGGAAAATCTCATTTACGATAAAGTCCATATTAGTACTATTACCTATCATTTAATGAATTAGTTAAAATTAAACTCAAATTATAACGATATTATGCCTTGAAATACAGCATTGAATAAAAAAGCTATGATTTAAGTCATTTATTATATAATACCTTAGCCTACCTTTCCTTTCATTGCGCTTTTTCAGCAATGGACAAACTCATTTTTAGAAATATACGCAAATATGACCTACCTTCTTATCTTAATTAGATAAAATTAAGTTGCATTATATTAGTGCAATTTTAATTATAAAGTGTCAAAATGGTGCACTATTAACGAGCACAATGAAGATTGATTATTCAATTTGCTCTCAAATGAACTTATAGCGCGTTTAAATTAAATTGTTTATTGGATATTTTAGCACGAAAGAAAATTGGCATAAATTTTGCTTAGTGATAAACATATTCATACAAGTAATTATTTTAAGATTCTTATATTTCATTCCAATTACGGAGAAACGACATGTCGATAGAAACAGTTTTAACAATGATAAAAGAAAACGATGTCAAATTTGTTGATTTACGTTTTACAGACACTAAAGGAAAAGAACAACATATCACAATTCCAGTTAGCCAGATCGATGCTGATTTCTTCGAAGATGGTAAAATGTTCGACGGTTCTTCAATTGCTGGTTGGAAAGGGATTAATGAATCAGATATGGTGTTAATGCCTGATGTATCCACCGCTGTTATTGATCCATTTTATGAAGATGCCACAATTAATGTTCGCTGTGATATTTTAGAACCAGCAACGTTACAAGGTTATGATCGTGACCCACGTTCAATTGCTAAACGAGCTGAAGAATTTTTAAAATCATCCGGCATTGCTGATACGGTGATCGTTGGACCAGAACCAGAGTTTTTCTTATTTGATGATGTTCGTTTTGGTACGCCTATGTCTGGTAGTTTTGTACATATTGATGATATTGAAGCAGCATGGAATAGTGGTAAACGTTATGAAGATGGTAATAAAGGACATCGCCCAGGTGTTAAAGGCGGTTATTTCCCAGTTCCACCTGTCGATTCATCACAAGATATTCGTTCACAAATGTGCTTAATTATGGAGCAATTAGGTTTAGTTGTTGAAGCACATCACCACGAAGTAGCAACCGCAGGTCAAAATGAAATCGCTTGTCGCTTTAACACCTTAACTAAAAAAGCTGATGAAGTGCAAATTTATAAATATGTAGTACAGAACGTAGCCCACGCTTATAATAAAACTGCTACATTTATGCCGAAACCGATGTTTGGCGATAATGGTTCAGGCATGCATTGCCACCAATCTTTATCTAAAGATGGCGTTAACTTGTTTGCTGGAGACAAATACGCGGGGCTTTCTGAAATGGCTCTCTACTATATTGGTGGTATCATTAAACATGCTAAAGCTATCAATGCTTTTGCTAATGCAACGACCAACTCCTATAAACGTTTAGTACCGGGCTATGAAGCACCTGTGATGCTAGCATATTCAGCGCGTAACCGTTCTGCTTCCATCCGTATTCCAGTTGTTAGTAGTCCAAAAGCTCGTCGTATTGAAGTGCGCTTCCCTGACCCAGCAAGTAACCCATATTTATCATTTGCAGCGCAGTTGATGGCGGGTCTAGATGGTATTATTAATAAAATCCATCCTGGTGATGCGATGGATAAGAATTTATATGATTTACCACCTGAAGAATCAAAACTCATTCCACAAGTTGCTGGTTCATTAGAAGAAGCGTTGAGTGCATTAGATGCCGATAGAGAGTTCTTAACTCGTGGTAACGTCTTTAGCAATGACATGATTGATGCTTACATCAAGTTAAAAACTGAAGAAGTCGATCGTGTACGTATGACACCACATCCGGTTGAATTTGATCTCTATTATAGTCTTTAATCAACACGTCATTTAATTATAGGCACTAAGGTTACTCAATTCCCGAGTAATCTTGGTGCTTAATGATCAAGCTATATCAATATTCAGGAGGCATACTGTGATGACAAAGCATCCATTTGAAGCAGATGCCATCCTTAATTCTTTATTTACTCATATTCTGTTACTCAACGACCAACTTCATATTATTTTTGCTAATAGCTCGGCACAACAGTTATTAGGACAGAGTACCAAAAAGCTATATGGCTCATTTTTTCCTGATCTACTTAGCTATTGCTCTTTGGATATTTCATTAATGTCAACCACTTTAGCGCAAGGGCAAGGATTTACCGATAATGAAGTTGATATGGTCGTTAATGATCAATTGTATGTCATGTCTTTAACGGCTCAACAATTTGTTGATAATAAGATACTCATTGAAATGACGCCGCTAAATAATCATAAACGTTTATCCAAGGAACAATTGCAATACGCGCAACAGACAGCCGCGCGTGATTTGGTCAGAGGTCTTGCCCATGAAATAAAAAATCCTCTAGGAGGATTAAGAGGGGCTGCACAATTACTAGCACGTGAATTACCGAATGATGATTTACAAGAATATACCCAAGTTATTATTGAACAAGCCGATCGTTTAAGAAATCTCGTTGATAGGTTGCTAGGTCCTCAGCAACGATTACAACAAAACGTACAAAATATTCATCAAGCTTTAGAACGAACCTATGCCCTTTTAAAATTGGAAAAACCGGTTAATGTTGAAATAATTCGCGATTATGATCCGAGTCTGCCAGAATTATCTCATGACCCTGAACAACTAGAACAAGTTATAATCAATATTGTGCGTAACGCTCTACAATCACTGGGCAATCAACCCGATGGTTGTATTACGATTCGAACTCGAACTGCTTTTCAAGTTACCATTCACGGTACGCGCTATCGATTATGCGCGCGCATTGATATTGAAGACAATGGTCCGGGTGTCCCGGTTCATCTGCAAGATACGCTCTTTTACCCATTGGTTAGCGGTCGAGACAATGGCTCAGGATTAGGTTTATCAATTGCACGAAACATTATCGATCAGCACCATGGCAAAATTGAATTTATCAGTTGGCCAACACACACGGAATTCTCCATCTATCTGCCAATACGTTTATAAAGGAGTTAGGTTATGAATTATCATATCAACATCAACAAAAATCATCATTATTCACCGCAAGATGCTAATTTTTCCCATTCACCTAAAACTGTATGGGTAATTGATGATGATAATTCAATTCGCTGGGTTTTAAAAAAAGCGCTCGATCAAACCGGCTTTGATTGCGTCTGTTTTGAAAATGGTAAAATAGCCTTAACTGCTCTACAAAATAGCTTGCAAAAACCAGCCGTACTCATTTCTGATATCAAAATGCCTGAAATAGATGGATTAACCTTACTAAAACATATAAAGCAATACTATCCCTCCTTACCGGTTATTATTATGACCGCACATTCAGATTTGGATGCTGCCGTTAATGCTTACCAACAAGGTGCTTTTGATTATATTCCCAAACCATTTGATGTTGATGAAGTGGTACATTTAGTGCAACGAGCGATTGCTCAGAATCAAAAAAATCGCGTTGACACTCATTTGGGTAGTAAAACAAGTACTGGCATTATTGGTGAAGCCCCAGCGATGCAAGATGTATTTCGGATAATAGGTCGTTTATCAAATTCATCCATTAGTGTATTAATTAATGGTGAATCTGGGAGTGGTAAGGAATTAGTGGCTAATGCCCTGCATACTCATAGTCCTAGAGTTCATGGACCATTTATCGCATTAAATATGGCAGCCATACCTAAAGATCTTATTGAAGCAGAATTGTTTGGCCATGAAAAAGGCGCTTTCACTGGTGCTAACCAAGTAAGACAAGGACGATTTGAACAAGCAAATGGAGGAACGCTTTTTTTAGATGAAATTGGTGATATGCCTTTGGACGTTCAAACTCGACTTTTAAGAGTATTAGCAGATGGGCAATTTTATCGTATTGGCGGTTATTCTCCTGTCAAAGTTGATGTGAGAATTATCGCGGCTACTCATCAAAATCTAGAATCGCGCGTTAAAGAAGGGAAGTTTCGGGAGGATTTATTTCATCGTCTAAACGTAATTCGTATTGTTTTACCATCCTTAAGAGAAAGAGTTGAAGATATTCCTGCATTAACTCATCATTTTTTACAATCTATTGCCAAAGAATTAGGGGTTGAAGCAAAAGTGATCGCACCAGAAACATTACAGGTTTTGTCAACGCTAAGTTGGCCAGGTAATGTACGGCAACTCGAAAATATATGTCGCTGGTTAACAGTCATGGCATCAAGTAAAGAAATTTTACCGCAAGATCTTCCTCCTGATCTGTTATCAAATACGAGAATTGATTCATCATTACAAGATCATAACACGCTTCATACATCTGAAAATCCATCGTTATCATCCAATAGCCATACGCAATGGCAACTGCTATTTACTCAATGGGCAAAACAAGCATTAAAAGAAGGCAAAGAGAATATCTTACCTGAAGTAACCTATGATATAGAAAAGATACTGTTAGAATGCGCGCTTAATTTCACCCGCGGACATAAACAAGATGCAGCTCGAATCCTTGGTTGGGGAAGAAATACCCTAACTCGTAAAATTAAAGAGCTAAATATTAATACAAAATAAATGAGTCAACCAATCATATTTATGAGTTTAGTTCTTGCTATTTTTTAACCTTTTTATTTAATTATAAATAGCAGTGATAGTTAAAAAAATTCTTATTTTACTGGACACTAGCATAATAAAATTGCTATTTTAATACTAATAATTATTTAATTATTATAGATTTTTTTACTCATTGCAAATTAAGGTTAAAATAAGGAGATTTATTATGGCTAAAACTGCATCATCAACAAAATCGACTGCGAAAACCGCACCTAAAAAATTATCGGCAACAAAAGTAGAACAAACTAAAAAATTGCAAAAAAGTGCAATTTTATTCCCTACTGATCTTGGCGAAAAAGCATCGAAAGATATCTCCGGCGCGATGAATTCTGTTTTAGCAGATGTATTTGCACTTTATTTAAAAACCAAAAATTTCCATTGGCATGTAAGTGGACCTCATTTCCGCGATTATCACCTTATGCTAGATGACCATGGTGAAGAATTATTTGCTATGACTGATCCGATTGCTGAACGTGTACGTAAATTAGGTGGTACAACATTACGTTCAATTGGTCATATTTCAAAATTGCAAAGTATTTCAGACAATAATGCTGATTACGTTGAACCTTCTGATATGCTAGCTGAATTATGCCAAGATAATATAAAACTTACTTCACGAATGCGTGTTGCGCATGATATCTGTGATAAGTACAACGATAGTGCTACTGCAAGCTTAATTGAAGAGTGGATCGATCAAACAGAAAAACGCGCCTGGTTCTTATTTGAAACTGGACGCAAAATGGATTCATCAGGCCATTAATTATTGCAACTAACGCCACGTAATGTGGCGTTTTTTATGTCATTAGCTTAAAAGGTAAGATTTTATTATGAGTAAACCCATCGCAGTGTTAGTCGGCAGTCTCCGTAAAGAATCATATAATCTTAAAGTAGCTAAAGTATTAGCACTAATTGCTCCGAATTCATTACGTTTGAAAATCATCGAAATTGGTGATTTACCCCTTTACAACGAAGATATTGATACTCAAAATCCACCCGCAAGCTATACCCGATTTCGGCAGGAAATAGCTGCTTGCCAAGGCGTTATTTTTGTCACCCCTGAATATAACCGTTCATTACCCGCTGTAATTAAAAATGCGATTGATGTTGGTTCCCGACCGTATGGAAAAAGTGTCTGGAGTAAAAAACCGGCTGCGGTAATATCTGTTTCTCCTGGTGCTATCGGTGGATTTGGCGCAAATCATCATTTACGACAAACCCTCGTCTTTTTAGATATGCCGACATTACAGCAACCTGAGGCTTATTTTGGTGGTGTAGCAAATGCTTTTGATGAGCAAGGTAATATCAATGAGAAAAGTCGAAGTTTTTTGAAACAGTTTATTGATGCCTATGCGCAATGGGCACAAAAAATTGCCTAAATCATCTTTAATAATTTAATAAAAATCAATTAAATATTATTTAAAACGTATTAGGATTAGGATGAAGATTCCTGATACGTTCAATACCTTTTTATCATAAATAAGCGTATTTCTTTAAACCTTACAATGACTTTACCAAAAGATAACGTATAGCATTTTTGCATTTATTGGTTATACGTTAAAATAAATAGACTTTTGATTAAACAAAATGGTTTCCATAACATCTGGCAACAACAGACAGCATAATGAAGACAATATCCGCACCGAAAAATGAAGTGGAATTAATGCAACGCGCTTTATCAATTGCCGGTTATACTTTAGCTGAAATTGCTAACAGCATTGACGTTTCAGTACCCTGCAATTTACAAAGGCACAAAGGCTGGGTAGGAACCTTAATTGAGCGTTATTTAGGTGCAGATGCCGGTAGCAAAGCACAACAAGATTTTGCCCATTTAGGGATTGAGCTTAAAACCTTACCGGTTAATCGTGTTGGCTATCCCTTAGAAACAACCTTTGTAAGCATCGCACCATTAGTCGCAAATCATGGCATCACATGGCAAACAAGCCATGTTAGATACAAATTAAGTAAAGTATTATGGATCCCAATAGAAGGTGAGCGATCAATTCCGCTAGCTGTTCGCCGAGTGGGAATGCCAATATTATGGCAACCGAATGCTGAGCAGGAGCAGCAACTGAAAAATGACTGGCAAGAACTAATGGATATGATTGTATTAGGGAAAATTGAGCACATCACAGCCAGACACGGTGAGTATTTACAGATAAGACCTAAAGCAGCCAATGGTCAAGCATTAACTGAGGCTTATAACGAAAGTGGCGAGTTAATCATGACTCGCCCTCGTGGATTTTATTTAAAAAAACAGTTTACTGCTCAGATACTGTCGGATTTTCTTGCTGAGGTTCATCGGGTTCATCGATAACCGATACTTTAATGATATAAATCGGTTCAACAGGAACGTTCTGATGAGGACCTTTACGTGTAGTTTTAACATTGGCAATTTCATCAACAACTTCCATACCTTTAATAACCCTTCCAAATACAGCATAGCCATATCTTTCTGGTGACTGATAATTAAGGTAATCGTTATCAACTACATTGATGAAAAACTGACTGGTCGCACTATCAATTTCGGACGTCCTTGCCATAGCAATAGTACCACGATCATTTTTCAAGCCATTCATCGCTTCGTTTTTAATAGGTTCATGTGGGACTTGAAAGTTTAACTCATTATCGGCGCCCCCGCCTTGAATCATAAAGTTTGGAATTACACGATGAAAAACTAAACCATCATAAAATCGATCATTAGCGTATGCTAGAAAGTTTTGAGTTGTAATTGGAGCATGTTCAGTATCCAATTCAATTTCAATGTCTCCCATACTAGTTTGCATTAGTACTTTTGTATCTGCCAATACAAAGCTTGATAACATTGATAACAATAGCGTCAAAAACATCAATTTTATTTTTTTCACAATTAAATATCCTCAAATCGATTCATAACGATCATTATAATAACAGGGCTGATAATAAAATTAAGATTATTGGAAATAATTACAAATGTTATTCCAACTAAATCACAATTTTGCGTGCATAATACCAATACCTTTTATATTTGACTAGAATCTCCATAATAAGTTCATAATTATTTTTAAAAGTAAGGTCTTTTTTTGCGCTGTATTATTTGTCGATTACCCGTAAAGCTCGTGTGGGGTATCTGTAGTCAATGTTATCAGTTGTTACCAAAATTGATTTCTGTATGTAAAAAATGTGGCTTACCACTTTTCCCTGCTAATAAATCTTGTCATCATTGCCTTAAAATTCTCCCTAATTGGGACAATTTAATTGCTGTTGGCGATTATGAACAGCCTTACACTAAATGGATATATCAATTAAAATTCAATCAACATACCGAATTAGCCTATCCGCTTGCTCGATTGATGTTACTCGCTTGGTTTAATGCCCGAAATCTACATGGATTAAAAAAACCGGCCATTGTAACGTGTATTCCTCTTCATCATCATCGATATTGGTCACGAGGTTATAATCAATCTCAATTGTTAGCTCGTTTAATAGCCCATTGGTTAGGAGCAGAGTGGCTACCATACCTTATAAAACGTAATAAAAATACCATAGATCAAAAAATTTTATCGAAACAACGACGTAAAGGTAATATTGAAAATGTATTTAATTGTAATAAACAACTGCATGGTAAAACTATTGCTGTTATAGATGATATCGTTACAACTGGATATACGGTGCAAGCTGCCTGTCATCAGTTAAAGCAACAAGGTGCCGGTGAAATTCAGATCATTTGTTTATGTCGGACTAGCTTGTAAATGCCGAAACTACCCTTATAATAGTTGATAAATTGTATCAACTATTTGTTAAGTTATGGCATTTGCACCATAAACCCTAACCAAATGACTATATTTAGGTAAAAATTATGTCAATTATCACGATTAAAGATGCTGCTCAAGAGCACTTTCGAAAATTGTTAAGTAACCAAGCGGAAGGAACACAAATCCGTGTCTTTGTGATGAATCCCGGCACGCCGACAGCGGAATGTGGTGTATCATACTGTCCTGCTGATACTATTGAAGATACCGATATTGAAGAGCAGTTTGATGGATTTTCCGTCTATATTGATGAAATCAGCGCGCCATTTCTTGAAGAAACGGTAATAGATTATGTCACAGATGAATTAGGTTCCCAATTAACGTTGAAAGCACCAAACTCCAAAATGAGAAAAGTTGCTGATGATGCACCGTTAATTGAACGTGTAAACTATCTTATTCAAGCACAAATTAATCCGCAATTAGCTAACCATGGTGGTCATGTTAATTTAATAGAAATAACAGATGATAACTATGTGGTTCTTCAATTTGGAGGAGGTTGCAATGGTTGTTCAATGGTAGATGTAACCTTAAAAGAAGGTATTGAAACTCAAATTATGTCGGAATTTCCAGAAATAAAAGGAGTACAAGATCTGACTGATCATCAGTCTGGTAGTCATTCATATTATTAATAAAATAATAACAAAGGCAAAAGATTTCGCTTTGCTTAACTTCATCATTACGGCATAATCCATCAAGGTTATTGCATAATTAATGGAATACTATGAATCAAATAAATATTATTAGTGATTTAATAAAATGGATAGAAAAAAATCTTGAGCAACCATTATCAATTGATGCGGTGGCAGAAAAATCAGGGTATTCTAAATGGCACCTACAAAGAATGTTCAAAAAAGTCACTGGGCAAATTTTAGGAACCTATATTCGTCACCGTCGTTTAACGCATGCAGCCTTAGCCTTACGATTAACTAGTAAGCCAATATTAGATATTGCCATGCAATATCGTTTTGATTCTCAACAAACCTTTACCCGATCTTTTAAAAGACAATTTAATGTTACGCCGGCAACATATCGCCGTAATGATTTGTGGAATCCGGCCGGTTTAACTCCCCCGATTGAATTGCAGAAAATTCAAATCTCATTACCGGAACCAACCTTTGCCAATTTTCCAGAGCAAGAGTTTTGGGGAATTACATATAAAAATAATTGTGATTTAAATACGCTTATAAATAAAAATACTGAATTAAGAAAACAGTTTTTTAATGATTATTTAGCAAAAACGTTCAATAATAAAAGAACCTTACCTGATAAGATTTATTCATTTAGTCGCTTAGTTAAAAGTAAAGATAAAGACAATCAAGATGAGCAAGAGTTGCTCTATAGTATTGCCATTGAAGAACAAAATATTTCTGAAAATACGAAAAAGATTGTCAGTTCTGGGGGCTTATACTTATGCTTTAAATATGTTGGTTCTCCTGCTAGTTTCATTGATTTTATGAACCATGTTTATTTTTCAGCAATACCTCGATTAAATGTTCAATTACGTCGAGCGGAAGTTATTGAAATTTATAGAAATCATGATAATGTCTCAAGACTAGGCAACATTACTGAAATTAACGTACTTGATTGTGATTATTGTATACCTATCGTTTCCCTAGATTAGGTATTATATTATTTAGTTAAATCATCTAGTTGATGTGCATAATTCGTTATTACAAGTACATTAATCTCATTACCCTAATCGGTTATTGATTATGTTCATCAACATGATTCTTATCGATAAGGGTTTGTTCTAACCAAGTTCGGAAATCGGCTGAAACTTCTTTTAATGAGTTAGACCCTCGCGTTACTGTGGCAATGCCAATCCCTAAATGTTCCTTCAATTGTCGTTGATTGATTGAGCCATCTAGTAAAGCATGTACAATTTTGACGCGAGTAATGAGTGCATTTCGTTCATCAGGCGTTAAAAGCAATTTCAATACATCAAATTGATAATTATGATTAAATGCCTGTTGTATAAAATTAACGGTTTGTTGCCAATCGTCTTTTTCCATTTTACTCTCTTAAGAAAAACAATAAATTAGGTTCATGTGTCATTAATATAACGGCGTTTTTACCACGTTTATTCATAACTTTATTACACTAGCAGAATAGTTCACATTAACTTTTCTCTTTGTGATAGATATGTTGCACTTCTTTAGTATTTAATATTGTTTGTGGTTTATTTTTAAGAATTAATTGATAAATATAATCGAAAACTAGCACACTTTTAACATAATTTCGTGTTTCTGTAAAAGGGATGCTCTCTATAAATGCGATGACTTCTAAACCATCTGCTGTATCTTGCAACCAGCGATTTACGCGATTTGGTCCAGCGTTATAAGCCGCCGCTGCTAATACTCGATTATCATCAAATAATTGATAAACATAATTCAAATAATATGTTCCCAGTTGAATATTTGTCTCAGGATCATAAAGTTGCTCGGAACTATGATAATTTTGCAAAGCAATTTTTTTTGCGCTCTCCTTTGCCGTATTTGGCAGAAGCTGCATAAGTCCTTTAGCACCACTTGGTGATTGTACCGTTGGGTCTAAACCACTTTCTTGCCGACTAATCGCTAACGCAAAGGATAAGGGGATCGATTTGTCTTTAGTAAAATGATCAAAATGTTGCTGATGGACAAGTGGAAAGCGTTCTAACCAATTATCCCATAATTTACCAGCAATGGTAGCTTGCACACTGTGTTCACCCCACCCTCGTAAATAAGCATAACGTGCAATCTCAGCATACTGTTTAGGATTATTATCTTTATATAAGAAATATCGCCACTCAGCAATGGCTTCTGGTATTTTACCGAAATAACGAAGCTCTTCAATACGTTGTATTACCGGTAGTTTAGCATAATGGGATGATAAACGAGCTAGCTCTTCCTTAGGCGTTACTTTATCAATCACTGGATATTCAAAATTAAAATGATAGGTTTGTTTGAGTTTTTGTGCACTATACATTGCATAAAAGCCTCTTTGCTCCATTAAACTCTGTAAGATTTTGTCAGCATCAGCCTGTTGATTATCCTTCTCCAAAATTACTGCTTGCCAATAACGCCATTCATCTTTTTGTTTATGAGTTTTCGGTAGTAAATTTATCCAATAAGCAACTTGATCTAACTGATTATCTTTTAGAGCTAATCGGATGCGTCGTTCCAAAAGTCCTACATCACTATGTTCACTAATAAAGTGGTCACGCCAAGCGACTTGCTCTTTTGTCGCTGAAGAATTGAAGTAATTTAGGGCAATACTTCTTTGTAATTTAATTTCCTGCTCTTGTGTTAATTTTAACCTTTTTACTAAAGTTGGAATAAAAGTATTTGCAAGCTCAGGATTACGGTTAGCCAATCGAGGAAAAGATAACATGACCACATTTTTACTAAATGGTGTAACAGACATATTTTTAACAAATGCTGTCAAGTTTTGTGGATCATCTAATACTGCTAATAAATTTTTCTTTAACGTTCCATAATTACTCGGTAACTGATTGGTTAGATAACGTGCTAATTTTATATTGTTCTTACTTAATACTAATTCCAGTCTTAATAAAATTAAATTAACTGACTTTGCGCCTGATTGATCCCAAGCATTAAATAGATCATTACAAGCTGATGGTAGATCATTATCTGATAACCAGAGCGATGCAACATCCTTGAATGCCTCGGTTTTCTTGCCTTGTTGAAATAAGGCGTATTTATAGCGACATTTGGTGACTAGTGAGTTATCAATAGAGAGTTTGCTAATATTCTGCCAGTCTTTTTTTTCAGTTAACAATTCAACATAGGACTGCATTAATGAAGATGATAATGGAAAATCCGGATTTTGTCGTACGAATTGGTTCACTTGATTGATAGAAGCCGTCGCCAAATGGGCTTTAAGGTATTGGTATCTAGCGTAAGGGTAAAGAGGATAGTCTTTTAACAAGACAAGTTGGTTAAGCTGTTCTGTATCACTTAATGTCGTATAATTTTGTAACCATTTTTGATAGATTTCGCGTTGTTTCTTTATTGACGAGTCTTTTCCATAAGCCATCATACTGTTAAAACCAAATAATAAAGAAAATAACACTACGATAATTGTTCTCAGACTCATTTTATCATATCTCGTTAGTAAATTAAGGGACGTCTAGACAGTCTAACATATCCCCTCTGGATTATCATGTCATCCTCAAACTAATAGTTATTTCAAATAATTCTTCAAACAATTTTATAAAAAGTGAAATAAAAGTAAGAAAAATATTGCTTTTTTCCAAAAATACTGTATTATTATCACCACTTTGACGCGGGGTGGAGCAGCTTGGTAGCTCGTCGGGCTCATAACCCGAAGGTCGTTGGTTCAAATCCAGCCCCCGCAACCAATTCTCACTTCTTCAAATCTTATTTCTATTATCGTTTTATCTAGCACAAACTTTTATTATTTAGTGATATTATTGCAATTTTAATCAACTTACTTAATACCTAATATATTTTAAAAATATAATAAAATCAATAAGTTGTTTTGATTAAATAGGTCGTAAAGACCTATTCAAATTTACAAGGCTGGTAGCTACTAAGCGGATACTGGCTGCGTAGCTATCTGTTTAGGAATGGTAAATAAGGAAGCAACAGCCTCATGGATTCTTCTAGCAATTAAAGAGTTATTCATTGTATATAAATGTACACCATCCACATCTTGAGATACCAAATCTACCACTTGATCAATTGCATATGCAATACCGGCATCACGGAAAGCTTCTGGGTGATATTCATACTTTGCCATCATTTGCTTAAATTTCTTAGGTAGATTAACCCCACAAATTGAGACCATCCTTTCAATCTGCTTTTTATTTATTACCGGCATAATCCCCGCTTCAATCGGTACATGAATACCCATATCAGCCGCTTTATCACGGAAGACATAAAAGTACTCATTATCGAAAAATAACTGCGAAATAAGTTGATTTGTCCCTGCATCAACTTTTTCTTTAAGATTAATCAAATCTTGCTTAACCGTCGTTGCTTCAGTATGTCCCTCGGGGTAACAAGCACCAATAATATTAAAGTCACCATGCTGTTTAATAAATGATACCAGTTCACTGGCATAACGAAAATCCTGCTTTGGCTGTACTTCGGGTGTAATATCACCACGAAGTGCCAAGATATTATCAACACCTGCTAATTTCAGTTCTTCAAGGATTGATTTGATTTCGACCTTGCTGAAATTAATACTCGGTAAGTGTGCAACACTTTCAATACCATAAGTATGCTTAACGGCATGGGCTATATTGATTGTGGTTTCACCATTTAAACTTCCACCAGCACCATAGGTAACACTGATGAAATCGGGCTTTAAATGGCCCAATTCTCGCAATGTTCCATAAATGGAAGCGAGTGGGGAGGTTTTCCTCGGTGGGAAAACCTCAAACGATAAAACAGTCTTATCTTTGAATAACTGATTAACTTTCATTACTATAACTCCGAACGAACGTCCTGAGTCGCTTTCACTAAATTAATCAAGCTAGCAAAGACCTCAGATTCACCGCGTGTTTTTAAACCACAATCTGGATTGATCCAAAGTTTTGATTTATCAATTTTAGCCAATAACTTCTCAATAACTTGACGAATTTCATCAACTGAAGGCACACGAGGTGAATGAATATCATACACACCTGGTCCTACTTCTGTTTTGAAATGATTTGCTTTAAGAACATCAATTAAAGCTAAGTTAGAACGTGATGCTTCAAATGAAATTACATCAGCATCTAGATCATCGATCTCTTTAATAATATCGTCAAATTCGCTATAACACATATGCGTATGGATTTGTGTTTCAGGTTTCACTTTGCGATGTACTAAACGAAATGCCGGTATTGCCCAATCTAAATATTCGCTATGCCAATCGGCTTTACGTAATGGTAATTTTTCTTTTAATGCGGCTTCATCGATTTGAATAACTTTAATTCCAGCTGCTTCTAAATCTAGCACTTCATCGGCAATCGCTAAACCAATTTGGAACACTGAATCTTTATATGAAATATCTTCACGAGGGAATGACCAATTTAAAATGGTAACAGGTCCGGTTAACATTCCTTTAACTGGTTTTTTAGTTAGACTTTGCGCATACTGAGAATATTCAACCGTAATCGGTTTAGAACGTGAAATATCACCCCAAATAATAGGTGGTTTAACACAACGAGTGCCATAAGATTGAACCCAAGCCTTTTCAGTAAATACAAAGCCATTCAAGCTTTCACCGAAATACTCTACCATATCATTACGTTCAAATTCACCATGAACTAACACATCTAAACCAATCTCTTCTTGTAATGTAATACAGTCGGCAATTTTTTGTTGATTAAATGCCGTATATTGCTCAAGATTGATTTCACCTTTCTTAAACTTAGCGCGGTTTAATCGCACATCACTGGTTTGCGGGAAAGAACCGATAGTGGTGGTTGGTAATACTGGTAATTGTAATGCTTGTTTTTGGATGGACTCCCGTTCAGCAAAAGCAGGAAGACGCACAAAATCTTCTTGAGTTAAAGCGGCGACTTTTTCACGAATAGCTTGATTAGTGCCTTCTCTCTCACGTGTAAATAATGTTTGATTAGATTTATAAGCCTCATGTTGCTGAGCATCATTTTGTCCAAATAATTGACCTAATTCCGCCAATTCCTGCAACTTTTCTTGAGCAAAAGTAAAATAGGCTTTTTGTGCAATGGTTAACTTTGTTTCATTTTTTAATGTATAAGGTACATGCAGTAATGAACATGATGTATTAACAACAACTTTTTGAGTTACAGCTTTGATTTTACCAAGTAATGCCAAGGTTTTAGCATAGTTATTGCGCCAAATATTTTTACCATTTACCACACCAGCAAATAACTGTTTATCTTGTGGAAAACCATATTTCTCTAGTAGCTCTAAAGTTAATTTTCCTTCAACAAAATCTAAACCAATCGCATCAAATGGTAGATTAACGACTTGTTGGTAACAATCACGAATATCACCAAAATAGGTTTGTAATAATACGTTTAATTGTTGCTTATTAGCTAAAATTGCATGATAAATTTTTTCAAAATTTTCAATGTCTTGTGATGTTAAATCGGTAACTAAGATCGGTTCATCAATTTGTAACCAAGTTACTCCAATTTGGGCAAATTGTTGAAGAATATCTTGATAAGCCTTAATAATCACATCAATGTAAGTTGAATAATTTTGCCCTTTTGGCAATTTAGCTAATTTCAACAAAGTCAATGGACCAATAATCACTGGTTTAGTTTCGATACCAAGTTGTTTGGCTTCTAAATATTCATTAAATGGTTTTTTTCCCACTAATTTAATTTCAGTCGTTGCTTCAATTTCTGGTACTAAATAATGGTAATTGGTATTAAACCATTTTTTCATTGCTAATGCGTGTACATCACCTTTTTCACCTTGATAACCGCGCGCCATCGCAAAATACTCATCAAGCTCAGGCAAACCTAACTGCTGATAACGAGCAGGAATTATGTTAAGTAAACACGCTGTATCAAGTACCGCATCATAAAAAGAAAAGTCGTTGGATGAAATATAATTAATGTGAGCTTGTTTTTGATCTTGCCAATGCGTCTTACGTAATAATTGCGCAATTTTTAGTAACTCATTTTGACTCTTGTCACCTTTAAAATAACCTTCAATAGCAAATTTGAGTTCACGTAATTTACCGATTCTTGGATAGCCAATAACAGAAGTAGTCATTTTTATTTCCTTTATTAATTGGTTAATTTTTATCTTATTATTAAAGATAACAAAAATAATTGTTATTGAATAATTCTATTTATTTATTGTTTGATATAGTTATTTTCTATATCAAAAGGATAAAATTTGTTGAAATTATGCTCTGATTAATGATTGCAGATAATTGAAATCATCACTGATAAGAAGATGTGGGGAGGTTTAATTTTTACGTAGTTTAACGTATTCTTTGATACCATCAAGCATCGCTTTAGCGATCTGATTTTGGAATGCGGCTGTTTTTAGTTTTTTCTCTTCATTGAGGTTACTAATAAAAGCAGTTTCAACTAATATTGAAGGAACGTCAGGCGCTTTTAATACAGCAAATCCAGCCGTTTCAACACGGCTATTATGTAGCGTATTAACATGTTTCATTTTATTTAGAACAGTGCTTCCCAATACCATACTATTGCTTTTAGTAATAGTTTGCACTAAGTCTAAAATCGTATGATCAAGATAATGGTCACCACTACGGCTAACTCCCCCAATTTCATCCGCTTCATTTTGAGTTTGAGCCAAATAATTGGCTGCTGAACTACTTGCACCTTTCGTCGATAGAGCAAAAACCGATGACCCTTTAACATTACGTTTTGTAAAGGCATCAGCATGAATAGAAATGAACAGATCTGCACGTAACGCCCGCGCCTTTTCAACACGAACCCGTAACGGTAAAAACACGTCTTCGTCACGAGTCATATGTACAGTAATATTTTTCTCTTTAACTAGCAGATCACGCAGGCGTCGCGCAATCTGTAATACCACATCTTTTTCTCGAGTTTTATAATAACCGATAGCTCCCGGATCTTCTCCACCATGTCCTGGATCTAAAACGACAACAATTTTATTCCGATCTTTAACAATCGGTTGATTGACCACAGCCGGATCATTATCATCTAAACTACCTTTATTAAATTCTTCTAACAAAGCGACTAATGGATCTTCATCAGCGACATTTTTTTGTACTGGGTAGAGGTCTATTACTAAACGATTTTTAAATTCAGAAATCGGTTTTAACGTAAATAAGTTGGGATTAACATCTTGTTTTAGTTCAATCACAAGTCGGACTGTTTTGGTATTAAATTGCCCCACACGGATTAATTTAATATAAGGATCTTCCGCTTTAACTAACGTTGTTATGCCACGAAATACAGAATTAAGATAAAGATTATCAATATCAATGACCAATCGTCTTGGATTGGTTAACATATACTGTTTATAAGATAATAAGATATTTGATTCTAATGTAACGCGCGTGTAAGTGGATGAAGGCCATACCCGAACCGCCACCATTTGTGCTTGCGCAGCAAAACCGACACGCGTAGCGGATAGCAAGCATACAGCAGCAATACCTTTTATTAAAAGACGTCTGGTCGGGTTAATTGAAGTGGGCATAACATCACATACGAAATTCTAATCATTGTTTTTAATTTATAATATCATAAAACCGATAATGTTAATAATTTAGATATGGATAAGACATTATAAGCCAATGATTAACTCATTTATTTAAAGAATCGCATGGCTAAAACTGATAACTTTATTATAAATTGATTGATTACAGCTTTTATCTGCATCTACTTACATACAGTTACAGCCCAACCTATACCATAAATCCTAATATTATAAGTTGAGCTGTAACCATCGTTTTTTAAAATAAAACTATTACTGCTATTACGTCGTCAATCGTTTGGCTTCAATAACATCTGGTAGTTGTGCTAATTTATTTAATACTCGGTTAAGGGCTTCTTGATTGTTGACTTGTAAATCAATATCCATTGTTGCAATTTGTTGTTTACTATCAAGGCGACTTGAGAGTCCTAGTACATTCACCTTTTCATTAGCCACAATCGTTGTAATATCTCTTAATAATCCACTTCTATCATGAGCGATAACACGCACTATCATAGTATAACTACTGAAACTATCCGTATTCCATGATGCAGCAACAATTCGTTCTGGGGCATGTTGTTTCAATTCAATTAATTGTTCACAATCAGCACGGTGAACAGAAACACCTCGACCCAAAGTAACAAAACCGACAATACTATCGCCGGGAATTGGACGGCAGCATTTAGCCATCGTAATCATGAGATTACCCATACCGGCGATGATGATCTCACTATTATTTTTCTTATTATTTTTACTTTGCGTATTGGATTTCTGAGTAATTTGTTTTAAGGCAGCCTGATCTTCCTCTTCAGCCGTCGGTTTATTAAATTGTGCATTAATATAATTAACTAATTGATTAATGCGAATATCATTACTACCAATGCCCGCGAGTACTTCTTCAAACGTGTGTGCGTTATAGCGTGCGATAAGCAATTTTTCAACGTCCTTGAGAGTTAAGTCTAACGCTGTTAGTTCATTTTCAAGAATATCTTTACCGGCTGCGATATTTTTATCACGATCTTGTTTTTTAAACCAAGCTTGGATTTTAGCTCTAGCCCGACTACTATTAATAAATCCGGCGTTAGGATTTAACCAATCACGACTTGGATTTGGCTGTTTTTGAGTAATGACCTCAATTTCATCACCCATTTTTAATTGATAAGTAAATGGCACAATGCGACCACCAACTTTCGCACCAATACAACGATGCCCTACATCACTATGAATATGATATGCAAAATCTAAAGGTGTTGAGCCGGTTGGTAGATCGACGACATCGCCTTTAGGGGTAAATACATAAACACGATCATCAAAAACCTGACTACGAATTTGCTCTTGAATTTCGCCATTTTCTGACATCTCCTGCTGCCAAGCCAAGAGTTTCCTTAACCACGTGATACGTTGGTCATAGGCAGTCATCTTGTTAGTATTGCCTTCTTTGTATTTCCAATGTGCAGCAACACCTAACTCGGCATCGTTATGCATTTGTTCAGTTCGAATTTGAATTTCAATCGTTTTATATTGTGGTCCATAAATTACGGTATGAATTGATTGATAACCATTTGGTTTAGGATTAGCGACATAATCATCAAACTCTTTAGCAATATGTTTAAATTGGCTATGTACAATTCCTAAGGCTGCATAACAATCTTCAACCTGATCACAGATAATTCTAACGGCTCGAATATCAAATAGTTGTTCAAATGGCAGATGCTTACGTTCCATTTTACGCCAAATACTGTAAATGTGTTTTGGTCGTCCATATACTTCAGCGCGAATATTATCTTGATTCATCATGTTTTGCAGATTTGACACAAAATCATGAATATACCGTTCTCGATCAAGTCGTTTTTCTTTTAATTTCTTCGCGATCGCACGATATTCGTCGGGATGTAAGTAACGGAAACAAAAATCTTCTATCTCCCATTTTAATTGACCTATCCCTAATCGATTAGCTAAAGGCGCATAAATATTAAAACATTCTTTTGCGGCTAAAACCTGCTTTTCTCGAGATTCGTTAATTAACTTACGTAAATAAGTAATGCGTTCTGCTAGTTTAATAATAACACTGCGGTAATCATTCACCATAGCTAATAGCATCCGACGGATACTATCAATTTGTTCAAGCGTTGCTGTACCATTTCGGATAGCACTTAGTTGGCGAATACCTTTCATACGAATAATACTGGTCACTAAATGCAAAATATCACGTTCAAATTCTTCGCTAATATCCTCATGACGCAGAATTTTAATGTCTAAGAAAGGGAAAACCAGTGCAGCACATAAACTATCAATATCCATATTCAAATTGGATAGAATTTCGACCATTTCAATCGCATATTGGAAGCAATAATTTTGTTCGGGCGAACCAGCACTATTTTCAAAACAAAAATCCCATACCGACTTGAATTTTTGATAGCATTTAGGATTGGTTAAACCAACTATTTGTTTAGCCCATTGTTCAACATCAAATTGTTCTAAAGCAATACGTTCATTGCAGTATTGATGTACTTCTCGTATTGAAACCATTTGTTGTGTTCCTCATTTTTTAAACAGTAGCATTGACTCAATGTGTTTAGTTTGTGGAAACATATCCAAAATTGAGGCTTTTACGATTTTATAACCTGCCTGTTTTAATTTTTTACTGTCTCGAACCAATGTTGCTGGATTACAAGAGATATAAACAATATGACTTGGTTGATGAGCAATGATGCTATCCATCACGTGATATGCACCGGCACGCGCTGGGTCGAGCAATATTTTATTTATTTTATTTGTAAACCAAATTGGTTTTTTCGCTACTTCGTCTAGATTACTAACAAAAAAATCTACCTCTGCTAATAAATGCTGCTGATTTATTCTTGTATTGTGTTTAGCTTTTTCTACTAACGTCTGAACTCCTTCAACACCAATCACATGATGACAATGTTGGGCAATAGGAAGCGAAAAATTCCCCATACCACAAAACAGGTCTAATACATGATCAGTCGGTTGTAAATCAAGCCAATTAATTGCTTGATAAATCATCTTACGATTGATTTGAGTATTTACTTGAATAAAGTCTTGTGGACTAAATTCGAGTGTTAAATCATTAATAATATAATAATGATGCTGACTACCACTACAATGCGTTAACGTTTCGCCTAATAAATATAGACTAATTTCGTGTTGTTCCGCAAAGGTAACTAATATTTGCTTATCTTTTTCAATCAACGGCTTAATATGCCGTAAAATAACAATAATACCACTTTCAGTATGAATTAACTCTACATGCCCAAGCGCTTTCTTATCTTTTAAGCGATTTAGACAACTTCTTAACGGAACGATTAACTGTTCCAGTTCTGGTACGAGCACTGGGCAAACGGTAATATTCACAATTTGGTTAGATTCTAATTGCCTAAATCCCATAGCCAATTGATTATTCTGCCACATTAGTGCTAAACGTGCCCGTCGACGATAATGATATGGTTTATCCTCTATCACTTGAATATCGGTAACGGTTAACTCATAATTTGCTTCTTTTTTTAATAAATTAGCAAGTGCTTCTGCCTTAAGGTGGTGTTGCATTTGTGCCGATATATGCTGCATTTCACAGCCACCACACACTTGATAATGCGAACATAACGCAGTTGTTCGAACTGGGCTGGTACTGCAATATTGTGTTACCTTGGCTTTGGCATAATTTTTTCTATCTTCCGTCAGTTTAATTTTAACACGTTCTGACGGTAATGCATTTTTAACAAATACTGTTTTACCTTGATAATGAGCGATGCCTTGTCCAAATGCATCTAATGAATCAATCGTTAATTCAATCGTCCTTGGTGAAACTGTTTTTTTCGGTGGAGAATAAAATAAAACCATAGTACTTCTAATCAACCTACTCGTTCTAATAATGCCTGTTCGACATGTTTAGGTACTAAACGACTAATATCGCCATGATGAATCGCAACTTCTTTAACAATCGTTGAAGAAATAAAACCAGTTACTAATGATGGCATCAAAAATATAGTATCTAAATCCGGTTTTAAATTACGATTCATTTCAGCTAATTGACGCTCATATTCAAAATCGTAAGTTGTCCGTACCCCTCGTACCAATACTGTTGCCCGATGAGCTTTAGCAAAATCAGCCATCAAATTAGCATAACCAATGACTTCGACATTCGGTAAATGTGCTAATGCCGTTTCCGCTAACGCAACGCGCTCATCCAATGTAAAAAAAGTTTTTTTATTAGGGCTTTGGGCTACGGCAACAATTAAATGTGGGAAAAGCAATGCCGAGCGCGTAATTAAATCAATATGACCATTAGTAATTGGATCAAATGTGCCGGGAAATATCGCTGTTAATGCTGTTTTCATTAGTAGACCTGTATAATAACTAAAATTGTCTATCGCATATCATACCAAAATGCACCAAAATTGTTAGCACTTGCAAAATTTTATGATAAATAGATAATCGGTTAACATTTATTGCTAGTTTTGGTATATTGCTCACAATTCATGCTATTTATTTGCACGAATTGTACGATATGATGGAAGAAAATAAGTGCTGTTGGCTTAATAGCTGTTGAGGATGCGAGCCCACTAAGCCATGTGGTATAGCTTGTTGTAACGCTTTATAATAATCCACCCAATACGGTAAAATCTGTTGTGTATCAACATCGTTAAAATTCATGGGATAGCATTGAAAATAGTCTTGACCTTGATGGGTCTTAAATACATGTGTAATTAATTGACTACAATATAACCCGTTACCGGTGGGATGAAAACTGAAATTATAAGGTAAACCTAAACAGGCTTTTGCCCGCACGATAGCTGGTTTGATCAACGATGGGTCATTAATTGTGGCAATAAGATTGCTATCCGCTGCATCCAAAAACGTTTGTAAAGAGCGCAAGATGACACCGTATTTTTGTGTTGCTTCTATAACCTGATCATCACCAATATATAAACCAACGTGATTGATATTATCAATGGCTAATGTCAGGTTATTCTTGCCCGAACGGCTGACTGCATCATTAAACTGATCATTATGATCAAGACTTTGAAAAATAATACAGCCCGCTTGGATATTATTTTTTAGCACGATAACGCCATAGTGTTAGCATGACAATGGTAGCTAACACAAACTTAATTGCATCAACTCCGACAAAAGGTAGATAACCCATTTTTATTGCATCCATTAGACTAATTTGGAAATATCCCGCTAAATAAACGACACCGAATACAAATAGCACTTGATGAGCAACAGCAAAAGCTATAAGACCGGTCAACCAACGACGGTCATAGCCTTTCTCAGCCGCATAACCGGCAATATAAGCACTCACCACGAATCCATATAAGTAACCCGCTGATGGTGATATTAACGCAGCAATGCCACCACTACCATTGGCAAAAACCGGTAATCCTAATGCGCCAACGAATAAATATTGTAATAAAGTTATAGTCGCAAGTTTACGACCTAAAAATGCGCCAACTAATAACACCGCCAGTGATTGTAAGCTAAAAGGAACTGGATAGGTTGGAATACTAATATTAGCCGCAATGGCTAATAGTAATGTCGCAACTGAAGTGGTAAGTAATTTTTGTTGCCAAGAAGACAACGGCACAAGCGTATTAATAAACGGTGAATAATAAGTTAATTGAGCTTTCATAATTAATGACCTGCCTTATGTTAAGAATAATCGTATTTTCAGATCCGCAATATAATGCCGAATAAGATTATTGTAAACTAATTATTATTATTTTTAGTTTACATATGGCACAAATTGAACGGAACAAAATCGAGTTTCCATCTTGACAATTACTTATGAACTAGTATAGTGATACAACGCTAGCGAATCAGGAACCGATAACAATGCCAACCCTTAAACAACTGCAACATAGCATACATTATCACAATGACCCCACCGAGATTTTCAATCAACTTTGTGCCCAACGAACAGCAACGTTACTATTAGAATCGGCAGAGATCGATAATAAGCAAGGTATTAAAAGTGTCATGATTATTGATGCTGCACTAAGAATTACCGCTTCGAATAACCAAGTAACCATTGTTGCACTGACTGAAAATGGTGCATCATTGTTACCACTATTAGCGCAATCCTTTAAACAAGGGGTGGACAAGATTCTAGAAACTGAAAAGCAAACGCTAATACTTAATTTTACGCAAATTAATAATGATCTAGATGAAGATTCACGCTTAAAATCGTTATCTGTATTTGATGCCTTACGCCATATTCTCAACGTTGTAAAATTACCAGCCGAGGCTTCCCCCGATGCGATCTTATTGGGTGGACTATTTGGTTATGATTTAGTGGCTGGATTTGAAGATTTACCGCAACTACCTAGCGAACAATGCTGTCAGGATTTTTGCTTTTATCTTGCCGAAACCTTATTAGAAATCAACCATAAAAACGCCACTGCCATATTAAAAGCTAGTTTATTTACAACGAACCAAGCCGAAGATCAACGTTTAACTCAACGTTTACAGCAACTTAGTCAACAGCTTGCACAACCTTTGCAGCCCATACCTGTGCAAACGTTAACTGACATTACCGTTGCTTGTAATTTAAGTGATGATGACTTTAAAACTATCGTCAAAAAAATGCAGGACGCTATCCAACAAGGCGAAATATTTCAATCAGTACCATCGCGTCGTTTTACCCTACCTTGTCCAAATCCTTTAGCCGCTTATCATACCTTAAAACAACAAAATCCTAGCCCCTATATGTTCTATATGCAGGATCAAGATTTCATCTTATTTGGTGCATCACCAGAAAGCGCCTTAAAGTATACTAAAGCAACCAATCAAGTCGAAATCTATCCCATCGCGGGAACTCGGCCTCGTGGTTTAAAAGCTAATGGTGAAATTGATTATGATTTAGATAGTCGTTTAGAGCTCGAAATGCGCACCGATAAAAAAGAGTTAGCGGAACACTTGATGCTTGTCGATTTAGCACGTAATGATTTAGCCCGTATTTGTGAACCTGGTAGTCGATATACAAAAGAACTGTTAAAAGTTGATAGATATTCACACGTGATGCACCTAATTTCTCGTATTGTTGGGCAGTTACGTGGTGATTTAGATGCGCTACATGCCTATCAAGCCACGATGAATATGGGAACATTAACCGGTGCACCAAAAGTCCGAGCCATGCAGTTAATCGCCGAATCAGAAAAAACGAAACGTGGTAGCTATGGCGGTGCTATCGGCTATTTCACCGCTAACGGTGATTTAGATACCTGTATTGTGATCCGAAGTGCCTATGTTGAGAATGGCATTGCAACCGTCCAAGCCGGTGCCGGCGTTGTATTAGATTCCAATCCACAAGCAGAATCCGATGAGTCACGCAACAAAGCACGTGCCGTTATTCGCGCTATCGCTCAAGCGCATCATGTTACGGGAGAATTCTAATGGCTAATATTCTATTCCTAGATAATATTGACTCATTCACCTACAATTTAGTCGATCAATTACGCTATAGTGGACATCAAGTTATTATTTATCGTAATACTTTACCTGCTGATGTCATCATTAATAAACTGGCCTTATTAGACAATCCCATATTATTTTTATCACCAGGTCCAGGCACACCAAGCCAAGCCGGTTGTATGCCTGAACTATTAAAGCGTTTAAAAGGGAAATTACCTATTATCGGTATTTGTCTTGGACATCAAGCCATTGTTGAATCTTATGGTGGATCGATCGTCCCCGCCGGAGATATCCTGCACGGGAAAGCATCGTTAATTAAACATGACGGAAAATATATGTTTAATAATTTACCTAATCCGTTACCTGTTGCACGTTATCATTCTCTAAAAGGAGAAAATATTCCCGATTCGTTAACCATTAATGCAATGTTTGATAATATCGTAATGGCGGTAAGAAACAATCAAGATCGCGTATACGGTTTTCAATTCCATCCCGAATCGATTTTAACTATCAATGGTGCGCAGTTACTTAATCAGACGATTGAATGTGCTTTAGCTGATCCACAAATTTCAAAACAACCGTCGGTTATGAGTGAAAAAACGGCTGCCCAAACCAGTGAACGACTAGTGCAACCAATCCTTAATAAACTCTATCAAGGGCTAATCTTAGAACAATCCGAAAGTGAAATATTATTTAGCCAAATAATTCAAGGTAAATTGGAAGCAACCAAACTGGCTACCGCCATAATAAGTATGAAAGTACGAGGTGAAACACCACAAGAAATTGCAGGGGCAGCTAACGCTTTACTACGCCATGCTGATCCCTTTGTTGCGCCAGAATATGACTTTACCGATATTGTGGGAACAGGTGGTGATGGTACGAACAGTATTAATATCTCTACTGCCAGTACGTTTGTTGCGGCCGCGTTAGGCTTCAAGGTTGCTAAACATGGTAACCGTGGTGTATCAAGTAAGTCAGGCTCATCTGATGTACTAGCTGCGTTAGGCATTAAATTAAATATGTCAGCTGAAACCGCTCGTCAAGCATTAGATGAACTCGGTGTTTGCTTTTTATTTGCTCAACAATATCACTCAGGTTTTCGTTATGCAGCACCGATCCGTCAACAACTAAAAACTCGCACTATATTTAATATTCTTGGTCCACTAATAAATCCAGCCAAACCGAAACGAATTTTACTGGGTGTTTATGATCGTGGCTTACTAAAACCGATAGCCGAAACATTATGCATGCTAGGCTATAAGCATGCCATTGTCGTACATGGTTCAGGAATGGATGAAGTCGCGATACATGGCACAACCTATGTTGCTGAAGTCATCGATGGTGTAATCGATTATTATGAAATTAATCCAGAAGATTTTGGCTTAACAACGTATACGTTAAAAGATATCGAAGGCGGAACCCCCGAACAAAACCGGGATATGTTAGTTGATATTTTGCAAGGTCATGGTAAACCAGCTCATGAAGCGGCTATTGCCGTTAATGTAGCAATGTTAATGAAGCTATTTGATCATAATGATTTAAAAGCCAATGCAGCTAAAGCTATTACAATGATGCATTCTGGTCAACCTTATCAACTCCTAACTGCATTGGCACAACGAGGTTAATGATGGCAATTGAATCACTAAAAAATAATGTTGCGATGGCAACAGTACTAAAAAAAATTGTTACCGATAAAGTAAATTGGGTCGAACAACGGAAACAAACACAACCGCTGGCAAGTTTCAAAACACAATTACAACCAAGCGATCGTTGTTTCTACCAAGCACTGACCGATCAACATAGCGTTTTTATTTTAGAATGCAAAAAAGCCTCTCCATCAAAAGGGCTAATTCGTGCTGATTTTGATCCGGCAATGATTGCCAAAACCTATGCCCCATACGCTAATGCCATATCTGTATTAACCGATGAGACCTATTTTCAAGGCAGTTTTGATTTCTTACCGATTGTCCGACAGCATACCCAACAACCAATTTTATGTAAGGATTTCATCATTGATGAATATCAAATCTATTTAGCCCGCTACTATCAAGCTGATGCCATATTGTTAATGTTATCAGTGTTAACTGACGATGAGTATCAAAGGCTTAGCCAATTAGCTCATCAGTTTAATATGGGAATATTAACCGAAGCGAGTACGCCAGAAGAAGTGGAACGTGCGATAAAATTAAATGCTAAAGTGATCGGTATAAATAATCGAGATCTACGAGATTTATCAGTTGATCTTAATCGAGTTAAAAATCTATCCGCGTCAATTCCTGCTGATCGAATTGTGATCAGCGAGTCAGGTATTCATACCCATTCTCAAATTTTATCATTGAGCCAACATGCACACGGTTTTTTAATTGGTAGCGCCTTAATGGCAGAATCTAATCTTGAATTAGCTATTCGCAAAGTTATATTTGGTGAAAATAAGGTGTGTGGTTTGACGCAAAAAAATGATGCGTTAGTCGCCTACCAAGCCGGAGCCGTTTATGGCGGTTTAATTTTCGTTAAAACCTCCCCGCGGTATATTGACCCCAATCAAGCACGAATAGTAATGTCTGCTGCGAAACTCAATTGGGTCGGTGTATTTAGAAATGAGAATCCAAACTACATCACCGAGGTAGCTAAGACACTCAAATTATACGCTGTACAATTACATGGGAACGAAGATCAAAACTATATTCAACAATTAGCCAAATTACTTCCTTCCACTTGTCAAATTTGGCAAGCATTAAGCATTAACCATACCATTCCTGACTATAATAATCCTCTAATTTCCCGCTATATTTTTGATAATGGAGAAGGAGGCAGTGGTCAATCATTTAACTGGCAACTGTTAGCGAACAAAAATCTTAGTAACGTATTATTAGCAGGGGGTATTAATCCCGATAATGCGATCACAGCTATTCAAACCGGCGTGGCGGGATTAGATATTAATTCCGGTGTAGAAATATCCGCAGGTCACAAGGATCCGCAAAAACTAACAACTTTATTTGCACGCTTAAGAGGTTATCCTTATTCATAAGCTCATTTTATAAAATTAATTTCACAGTAATTGCAATGATACTGTTTAAAAGGAAAACATAATGGCAAAATTAAATCCTTATTTTGGCGAATTTGGTGGACAATATGTACCACAGATTCTCATTCCGGTACTTGATAATCTAGAACAAGCATTTTTATCTGCCAAGGATGATCCTGCTTTTCAACAAGAGTTTCAGGATCTTCTTAAAAACTATGCAGGACGCCCAACACCATTAACATTGTGCCGAAATCTAACGGCAGGTAGTAAAACTAAACTCTATCTAAAACGGGAAGATTTGGTACATGGTGGGGCTCATAAAACAAACCAAGTTCTCGGTCAAGCATTACTCGCCAAACGTATGGGAAAAACTGAAATTATTGCCGAAACAGGTGCTGGTCAACATGGTGTTGCCTCTGCATTAGCCTGCGCATTATTAGGGTTAAAATGCCGAATCTATATGGGTGAGAAAGATGTGCAACGTCAAGCACCTAACGTTTTTAGGATGCGCTTAATGGGTGCGACCGTTATTCCTGTTACAACAGGCAGTGCAACCTTAAAAGATGCGTGTAATGAGGCGCTACGCGATTGGTCTGGTAGCTATGAACGCGCTCATTATATGCTCGGCACCGCAGCAGGACCGCATCCTTTCCCTACCATTGTCCGTGAATTCCAACAAATGATCAGTGCCGAAGCTAAACAACAAATCCAAGAGAAGGAAGGTCGATTACCTGATGCCGTCATTGCTTGTGTTGGCGGTGGTTCAAATGCTATCGGGATGTTTGCCAATTTTATTGACGAAAAAAATGTACAATTAATTGGTGTTGAACCGGCAGGACACGGTATTGAAACAGGTCAACATGGCGCTTCGTTAAAACATGGAAAACTTGGTATTTATTTTGGTATGAAATCACCGATGATGCAAACCGAGGAAGGGCAAATCGAAGAATCCTATTCTATCTCTGCCGGATTAGATTTTCCATCAGTTGGTCCGCAACATGCTTATCTTGATAGTATTGGTCGAGCACAATATGTATCGATTACAGATGATGAAGCATTAGATGCATTTAAGGCATTATCACGTAATGAGGGGATCATACCTGCACTAGAATCCTCGCATGCGCTTGCCTATGCCTTAAAGTTAATAAAAAATAATCCAGAAAAAGAACAAATTCTGATCGTCAATTTGTCAGGCAGGGGAGATAAAGATATCTTTACTGTATACGATATTCTAAAAGCAAGAGGGGAAATCGCATGAGTCATGTAACGCCATCTAACCGCTATCAAAAACTCTTTGCCGAACTGGCACAACAACAACGTGGTGCATTTGTTCCCTTCGTGGCAATAGGGGATCCTACTCCTGAATTATCACTTGATATAATTGATACTCTCGTTACTGCTGGTGCTGATGCGCTAGAATTGGGGATACCATTTTCCGATCCACTTGCCGATGGCCCTACTATTCAAGATGCCAACCTGCGTGCTTTTGCTGGTGGCATTAATGTCGCGAAGTGCTTTGAAATATTAACACAGATCCGTCAACGACATCCGACCATTCCAATTGGTTTATTAATCTATGCTAATTTAGTATTCAAAGCTGGCATTGAGAATTTTTATGCTCGTTGTGCAAAGGCAGGCATTGATTCGGTATTGATTGCGGACGTACCTTTGTCAGAATCGGCACCATTCCGACAAGCGGCTATTAAATATAACATTGCACCGATTTTTATCTGCCCACCTAATGCCGATGATGATGTGATAAAAGCCATTGCAGAAAATGGACAAGGCTATACTTATTTGGTTTCCCGTGCTGGCGTTACCGGCACTGAAAACAAAGCGGATAAGCCACTGACACATTTATTAACAAAGCTAAAACAATATAACGCACCGCCGGCTATTCAAGGTTTTGGTATCTCAACCCCGCAACAGGTTAAGGAAGCTATTCAAGCTGGAGCATCTGGCGCCATAGCAGGATCTGCGACAGTCAAAATCATCGCTGAAAATCAATCCAATCCAACTTTACTGCGCCAAAAATTAACACAGTTTGTGAGCACGATGAAAACCGCAACGAAGAGGGATGGCTAAGTCCTAAATTTTAGTTAGTTAACTCGATGCTATAAGTGCATTTTAAGTACAACTAACTTTTCAGGTGAATACATTGAGATGCTATTAAAGTAAAAGGGGGAATGAAATACCCCCCTTTACTATTAATTTCAGTTATTAATTTCAGTTATTCATTTAACTTAGCATTTTCAATTGATATTATTAAGATAATAACTTAGATTTGACAACCACTGATACACTAACTTCATTCTCTTGACAGACAACTAATTGTTTATCTTCGCTATTCTGGGCATGTTCAATAGCAAGCGCAACGGCTGTGAAATAACCGCAGTTGCCGGTATGACCAATCGTATTATCTAAATGATAAATATTTTTAAGCGTTGTACCTTGTTCATTTAATGTTGTCGCAATCTTTGGGATAAGCTCCGGTTCAATATGACTATACCAAATCGTATTCAATTCAGCCTCTTCTTTTGCTCCCCAAAGAACACCATTATGAATAACTTTATCAAGTTCTTGCCCTATTTCAGGTCGATGTAAACTAACCAATGGTATTGCCTGTGATTTAATAGCTTGTTTAACTAACGGTTTTGAAAGTAAACTCTCACTGGCCAGTAATAATGCACTAAAGGCCTCCCCTTCTTTTTCCTGTGGGAAATCAAATAAATGCAAAGAAACAACCAACAGCAGCGCTTCATTTTCATCATCAATCCATGTATCAATGAACTGACTGCTTTGTGCTGGATCAATAAAGCCAATACTAGCAAATTGATAAGTGGAAAACTGTTTTTTCCATAATGCTTGTAAATGTTTTTGATCTAATTGTGAATCAAGGCAAAATCGAACATGAAGTGGATACTTATGCCAAGGTTCATCAAGAAAAGCAGCGATTTGTTTATAAAACCGTTCTAATAAATAGCTTACCCGAATATCAATGGCAGAGGATTTAATGGGCTCTTCCAGTGCCAACTTAGCATGTAAGATAGCTTGAGTTCCTTGTAAAGGCTCCTTACTTTGAAGAAAAGCCCCTTCTTGGGTAATTTTACGAGCGGTATCTTGATACCCTTGTTCTGTGTAAAGTCCGTTGAAAATAACATATAAAGGCTGCTGACCGAGTTCAGTCATTTGAGCATATTGTGTATCATATAATTTATTCCAACCAATGGTATATCTTTTAAGATTTTGCACGCAATATAACCAAAAACTGGAAACGACAGCCCAAAATAACAAAGGAATAAACACAATCCCGCCCAAAAACCAATTATTTGATATAGTATGATTAATACTTATAAAAAAAGTAATTGTTGTTCCAATTATTACAAAAACAACCAACAATAAAGGCCATATCCACCAATGAGGGAATTTAGGTAAGGTTTTTCTTTCAGGAAGTAATGCAAAATCAATGGCCACCTTATTTAATCCCCACATTAGATAATGAAGTAAATAATACACAGCCACATCCAGCATGATGACCTTCAAGAGCTATAGGTTTTCCTTGATCTTTCATTCGACTATCGCCTTCAATAATAGCGGTAACACCATGCCCTTTTTTCGGACAACTGACTAAATCACCTACTCGCGCAACACCTTTACCTTTAACTATCATAGTCGTTGATGCTGAGATCACCTTTCCACCATGATCCGTGCTATCACCAAGTCTAATGACATATCGCATTCTTTCTCCTTATTGTTTACTTATTATTGCTGTTTTTATCTTTAAGACACTTCCCGAAGAAGACTATTCCTACCAATAATTAACGTTAATTTTTTTATAACGCATTCTCATTAATTCTAAAAATCAGATTTTTATTTACTCATGCGGATTTCTATCAGAAAGCGGAATAACATAATACCAATTACACCAACGTTTATATTCACAACTTTTTAATACTATTAATTCATTTAATACTATTAATTCAATCTACCACGATCTTGGTTAGCATAAAAATAAATTGTTAATAGCCATTATGTTAGCTAGAAGACGCCCATTTATAAGTTAGGCTCACCCCTTCGATTGACTCCAATTTACGTTTACTTAAGATTCGATAACGATGAATACCATCTATTAATCCTTCTGTTGTGACTTCTTTGGGATAACCAAAGCGTTTATATACCGTTGGATCTTTCATCCAGTCTGGAACATTTTTCACATAATAAGTAATGTATACTTTACGCTCTTTGTTACCATTATCGCTATTAAGAACATCTTCAATTATATTGGCAGAGTTTACTACTATCCGCCCAAAACAAAAATTAGTTTGATCATTAAAATCGTCAAAATATTGTCGACCTAAATTAGTGAGATTATAACGGTAGATAGGTTTACCCCAACTTCTTGCCACTTGCTCCTCGGTAAATAAACCGAATTGACTAAATAAATGCAAATTTTCATTTGTTAAACGATTAAGATGTGCTTCTTGATTTTTGGGTGAAAGGGGCTGAAATTCGCCCTCCATATAATGGATGGTATAGGGATACATTGATTTCGAGATATTCCCCACTATTAAGCAAATTGCTTTATTGCCAGATGGGTTATTTTTATCATAAAGTCTCTGAATTTTTTCTTCATATGGATAAGTATCGAAAAAAGAGAAATATAATGCCATTATTAACATTAAGCCAACTGATAATCGTTTTATCATCTACCGCTCCTTTGTTAATTATTAGTATAGTATTAAGCCAATGAGGATGATGAAATGTCTTTATTTCCTACGTTTTTCATTTGACCAATAATTTATTGACTTCGCAACTACATTTTTATTAGTAAGCACACTTATCCAAAAAATTAAAAATGATAATTGTAAAGCTTAATCAACTGATTGCTGAGTTTTTTAATCTTCATCATCGTTTGAAGATGCCCATTGATATCTTCTATTCACACCTGCAATTGACTTTAATTTTCCTTTACCTAATACTCGATAACTATGAAATCCTTCAAACGACTCTCCTGTTGCAACTTCTTTTGGATAACGAAAAAGCTGATACACTGCCGGCTCTTTTACCCAGTCCGGGATATTCTCCACATGATAGGTAATATACACATCACGCTCTTTTCCTCCCCCGACTCCATTAGTAACATCTTTAGTCCGAATAATAGAGTCCACCACTATCCGACCAAAACAGAAATTTGTCTCACCCAATCCCCAGTCAACATATTGTCGACCTAAATCGGTTAAATCATAACGATATAGCGGTTTACCATCAGTCTCACCTACCCATTCCTCGGTAAAAAATCCCCGTTCAGCAAAGAAGTGCAAAGTTTCGTTTTTTAAACGATTATAAAAGGGTTTTAGTCTATCATTTGAATAGGGCAATTCCTCCCCTTCTATATGATAGGTAGTATAAGGGTACATGTCTCGTTTAATATCTCCAACCATCATACAAATCGCTTTATTGCCTGACTGATTATTCCGGTCATAAATCTTTTGAATATCTGTCTTATAGGGATACGAATCACATCCGGTTAACCCCAATACTATTACCCCCCATAATGCTATTACCCATCGTTTATTCATCTTTTATCCTCTCCCATTAATCTTTTTTATAGTGGTAAGTCAGTAAGTACGGTATTATTTGCTGACCATTTTCATCTTGCTCTCCATTTGGCCAATAATTAATAGCTACCTCAACTTCATGGTCACCCTTGATTTGGCCAATACACTGCTTAATTACAAATAACCCTGTCTGAGAATCATTTGTAGGGTTTTCATTCTCTGGCGACGGTGTATAGGAGCCGGCAGGTCTGCCCTGTTGCTAAAGACACATTAAAGCTTCAGCATTCTACGACCGAATGCTGACAGATGAGTATCGTTACCAAAGACATTAAAAAAGATAATAGTAATGCTTAATCGACTGATTGCTGAGTTTTTTCATCTTTATTTTTTTTGCTTGAAGATGCCCATTGATATCTTCTATTCACACCTGCAATTGACTTTAATTTTCCTTTACCTAATACTCGATAACTATGAAATCCTTCAAACGACTCCCCCGTTGCAACTTCTTTTGGATAACGAAAAAGCTGATACACTGCCGGCTCTTTTACCCAATCAGGAATATTCTCCACATGATAGGTGATATACACATCACGGATTGTACCTCCCCCTATACCGTTTATACCATCTTTAGTTCGTTTTATAGAATCCACCACTATCCGACCAAAACAGAAATTTGTCTCACCCAATCCCCAGTCAACATATTGGCGACCTAAATCGGTTAGGTTATAACGATATAGCGGTTTACCATCAGTTTCCCCTACCCATTCCTCGGTAAAAAAGCCTCGTTCAGCAAAAAAGTGTAGAGTTTCATTTTTTAAACGATTAAAATATGCTCTTTGTGTTTTTGATGAAAAAGGCAAATATTCCCCTTCCATATAATAAATAGTATAAGGGTACATGTCTCGTTTAATATCACCAACCATCATACAAATCGCTTTATTGCCTGACTGATTATTCCGGTCATAAATCTTTTGAATATCTGCCTTATAGGGATACGAGTCACACCCGGTTAACCCTAATACTATTACCCCCCATAATGCTATCACCCATCGTTTATTCATCTTTTATCCTCTCCCATTAATCTTTTCTATAGTGGTAAGTCAGTAAGTACGGCGTTATATCCTGACCATTTTCATCTTGCTCTCCATTTGGCCAATAATTAATAGCAACCTCAACTTCATGGTCCCCCTTGATTTGGCCAACACACTGCTTAATTAAAAATAACCCTATCTGTGAATCATTTGTAGGGCTTTCACTCTCTGACGACGGTGTAGAGACAGGTAAAGACTGCCCAGCTGCCAGACTCATTAACGCATTCCATTGCTGTTCATCATTGCTCACCTCTTTTACTTCATTATCATCAAAACCATAATATTCTTTTTTTCCGTCTAGGGATTCTTTAATTATCGGCTTTAAGTTAGCCATTTCTTTAGTCGGAGTGATCTCTAAATTCTGTTCACCATGTTTTATATTCAGAGTGTCCACTTGTCCACTATCTAATGTCGTAACCGTTATTGTTCCCTCAAACCATCCATTTTTCTTATTAAAATCCGGTAATCTAAGGTCTAAATAAAGATCATAATCGGTATTTATAAAATCATACCAACTTGAATCAGTCTCAACCTTACAAACACCTCCTTTTACCGCCAGATAAAAATCCTGCTGTGATAACTTCATGCAAATCGGTGTCGGTAAGTAATAAAGCGGATATTTATTTTTATGGTCATAATTACCCAACATACTGCGGTTTAACCACTTATCCAACTCATCCCAATCACTTCCATCACTGTAGTAAATCGACTCAATTATCGCCGCACATGCCACTATCACTACTGCCGCTATCTGCCCATAAAGCGGAAGCTTATTAATAGCAACACTCACAACAAAATTTATAAAACTCGTTACCAAATACACGCCTGCCCCAGTATTCCCATCACGATAACTTGAAATTGCTTGCCCGAATGATATCGCCGAATCGATAATCGCAACTATACTAATTGCTTTACTTAATAAATCTGCTCTTTTTATGACTAAATAGAAACTAAACCTTGAACTTAAATATAAATCTAATTTCCCTAACGATGCTAAATTAGCAAACCTCGCTACCACATCCACTGCATTTAAGACTATTAAGGCTTTACTCGTATATATTCTAAATTGTACTGCCATTTTCATTGCCGGGTCATTTATCGTATCAAGCTGACTTTCTAAATTCTTTAATGTTTGCATCTGGAAGTAGACTGTTATTCCGCTTAATAACATTGTTGTCAAGCTGCTGATTGTTCTAATAAGAGGTGCATTGCGTTTATTGCGCGACAATGCTTTCGACAATTTTTCTATATCTTCACTATCGTATACGGTATCACTCATCTCTATGATATAAGGTCTGAGTTCATTCATCTTCGACTTCGCCGGGCGCCCACCAGTGCGATGCAATATCGATTCAAAATTCTGTTGCTCTTCCGCTGAATTAAAAAACGCTAACAGACTTACTTTCACTTTATCCCGGTTAATACTTCGGCTATTAGCATTTTCTACCTGCCAAATACCGTCAATATTTTTACTAACTTGTAGCGTTTGACCTCCATTGGTTCTCATCTCTGAATTGAAAAAGAACGGCATCAATTCATGCATATTTTTCATATATTTGTTCAAGGCTCTGACTGTCATCTTCACTTCATATTGCAAAATACGCTCATTTGGGTTTCCCGTAAATAAATTCATTACCGTTAGAAAATGTTCACGTACCATTAATTCGTTCAGTCTGACAGCATGCCTTGATGCTCTTATCACCCCGTCAACACTAGTGTTAAGCCATTTTTTCAGCAGTATCTCCAATACGGTATCTGTCTGAGATTCCGTTTCTGATATCATTTTTTCTTTTTGTGCTGTTATTGTATCCTTCACCGTGTTGAAAATAGTCTCGTTCGATATTACGCCGTCAGATTGCTGCTCCTCAGAAAGCGATTCACTCGCTTGCCTTTCCCGCATATTGTTAACTACTTTTCGGAAATAAAATTCCTCTTCATCCGCTATCGGTGATACGGTTGATTCGGTATCACCCAATAGGTAAAAATAAATCGACTGCTTATTTTCAAACAACATCGCCCATAGTGCGGATTGGATTGGCAATTCCATATTACCAACACTACCACTATCAAATATTTGTAACACGTTTAATAAAAAACTAATATGCATATCAGAGCAGTTCGGCAAGACTTCATTACGCCAGAAAAATAAGCTGTTTAACGTCTCCGGTAGCGCTTCTTTCTTCGCTCCGTCCTCCACTTGATAGTATTGTTTATCTTCTCCCCATAACCAAATCAGATAGTGATAATAATCTTGTGAGCTTTCATTTACATATTGATATAAAGACTGATAACCCGATTTTTCTAACGCTTCAAAATTTTCAATGGACGGCTGATTCAGTCGTTTTTGATGCTTATCCCAGTTATCCGCCACCGTTTTGTCGCCCAATTTATCTTTATAAGCACTTAAATTGTAAAAATGCACCACCATAACGCTGTTAACCTGGTTCGCTTCTTTACTGGTATGCGATTGATGATAGTGTGAAAGTAAAGCTGTTTGTTGTGCCTCACTTAAAGTAATGCTTCTATAATCCCCAAAGCCATTATTATTCTCAGTTTTAGGAATGGATAAACCATACAAACTTAAACGCTGACATAATAAATAATGATTGATACATTAAAGCGTCAGCATTCTACGACCGAATGCTGACAGACGAGTATCGTTACCAAAGATATAAAAAAAGATAATAGCAATACTTAATCAACTGATTGCTGAGTTTTTTCATCTCCATCATCGTTTGGAGATGCCCATTGATATCTTCTATTCACACCTGCAATTGACTTTAATTTTCCTTTACCTAATACTCGATAACTATGATATCCTTCAAACGACTCCCCTGTTGCAACTTCTTTTGGATAACGATAACGCTGATACACTGCCGGCTCTTTTACCCAGTCAGGAATATTCTCCACATGATAGGTGATATACACATCACGAATTGTGCCACCTCCTATACCGTTTATACCATCTTTAGTCCGTTTAATAGAGTCCACCACTATCCGACCAAAGCAGAAATTTGTCTCACCCAATCCCCAGTCAACATATTGTCGACCTAAATCGGTTAAATCATAATGATATAGCTGTTTGCCATCAGTTTCACCCACCCATTCCTCGGTAAAAAAGCCTCGTTCAGCAAAAAAGTGTAGATTTTCATTTTTTACACGATTGTGGAAAGATATTTGCGTTTTTTCTGAAAAAGGCAAATCTTCCCCTTCCATATGATAGGTTGTATAAGGGTACATGTTTCGTTTAATATCACCAACCATCATACAAATCGCTTTATTGCCTGACTGATTATTCCTGTCATAAATCTTTTGAATATCTGTCTTATAGGGATACGAGTCACATCCGGTTAATCCTAATACTATTACCCCCCATAATGCTATTACCCATCGTTTATTCATCTTTTATCCTCTCCCATTAATCTTTTTTATAGTGGTAAGTCAGTAAGTACGGTGTTATTTGCTGACCATTTTCATCTTGCTTGCCATTTGGCCAATAATTAATAGATACCTCAACTTCATGGTCACCCTTAATTTGACCAACACACTGCTTAATTGAAAACAATCCTATCTGTGAATCATTTGTAGGGCTTTCAAGCTCTGACGATGGTGTAGGGGTAGGTAAAGACTGCCCAGCTGCCAGACTCATTAACGCATTCCATTGCTGTTCATCATTACTCACCTCTTTTACTTCTTTATCATCAAAACCATAATGTTCTTTTTTACCGTCCAGGGATTGCCTAATTATTGGCTTAAAGTTAGCTATTGATCCACTTGGAACAATTTCTAATCGTTTATAATCATGTTTAATCTTCAGGATGATCACTTGCTGATTATTTGATGACATAACCATTATTAACCCCTCAAACCACCCTTTTTTCTTATTAAAATCTGGTAATTTAAGCTCTAAATAAAGGTCATAATTGTTCCAAAAATCATACCAACTTGAATCAGCTTCAACCTTACAAATACCACCATTTACCGCCAGATAAAAATCCTGCTGTGATAACCGCATGCAAATCGGTGTCGGTAAGTAATAAAGCGGATACTTGTCTTTATGGTCATAATTACCCAACATGCTGCGGTTTAACCACTTATCCAACTCATCCCAATCACTTCCATCACTATAGTAAATAGCCTCAATTATCGCCGCACATGCCAATATCACTACTGCCGCTATCTGCCCATAAAGCGGAAGCACGTTAATAGCCATCGCATAACTCACAGCCAAACTTAAAAGACTCGTTACCAATAATACACCTGACCCGGTATTTCCACTGTTATAACTCCTAAATGCCACTAGACATGATAACATCGCATCGTAAACGCTTATCCAAGCAAGGGTCTTACTCCAAATTTTATATCGCCTAGCATATCGATAAAGACTACTCGTACGGCTAAAATATAATTCTAATTTCCCTGACGTTGCTAAATTAGTAATATTCGCTACTATATCCATTGTATTTAATGCTATTAAGCTTCTGTTAACAAGTATTTTATATTTGATTGTTTCTTTCGTTATTGGGTCATTTAACGTATCAAGCTGACTTTCTAAATTCTGTAGCGTTTGTATCTGGAAGTAAATCCCTACTCCATTTAATATACTTGCTGCCAAGCTGTCGAGTTTTTCAATACGAGGCGCATTGCGTTTATTGCGCGACAATGCCTTCGACAATTTTTCTATATCTTCACTATCGTATACGGTATCACTCATCTCTATGATATAAGGAGCAAGCCTATTCATCGCCGACTTCGCCGGGCGCCCACCAGAGCGATGCAATAATGATTCAAAATTCTGTTGCTCTTCTGCTGATTTAAAAAACGCTAACAGACTTACTTTCACTTTATCCCGGTTAATACTTCGGCTATTAGCATTTTCTACCTGCCAAATACCGTCAATATTTTTACTAACTTGTAGTGTTTGACCTCTAGCGGTTCTCATTTCTGAATTAAAAAAGAACGGCATCAATCCATGCATATTTTGCATATATTTGTTCAAGGCTCTGACTGTCATCTTCACTTCATATTGCAAAATACGCTCACTTTGGCTCCCCGTAAATAAATTCATTACCCTTAGAAAATGGTCACGTACCATTAATTCATTCAGCCTGACGGAATGCCTTGATGCCCTTATCACCCCTTCAAGACTGGTGTTAAGCCATCTTTTCAACAGCAACTGCAATACGGAAACATTCTTTTCTCTTCCTTGTAGTGTATTTATATCTTGACTTAAATCTAGCGTTCCCTTCGCCGCATTGAAAATAGTCTCGTTCGATATTACGCCGTCGGATTGTTGTTCCTCAGAAAGCGATTCACCATCTTGCCTTGCCTGCCTATCTTTCACTTCTTGTCGGAAATAAAATTCCTCTTCATCCGCTATCGGTGATACGGTTGATTCGGTATCACCCAATAGGTAAAAATAAATCGACTGCTTATTTTCAAACAGCATCGCCCATAGTGCCGATTGGATTGGCAATTCCATATTACCAACACTACCACTATCAAATATTTGTAACACGGTTAATAAAAAACTAATATGCATATCAGAGCAGTTCGGCAAGACTTCATTACGCCAGAAAAATAAGCTGTTTAACGTCTCCGGTAGCGCTTCTTTCTTCGCTCCGTCCTCCACTTGATAGTATTGTTTATCTTCTCCCCATAACCAAATCAGATAGTGATAATAATCTTGTGAGCTTTCATTTACATATTGATATAAAGACTGATAACCCGATTTTTCTAACGCTTCAAAATTATCAATGGACGCCTGATTCAGTCGTTTTTGATGCTTATCCCAGTTATCCGCCACCGTTTTGTCGCCCAATTTATCTTTATAAGCACTTAAATTGTAAAAATGCACAACCATAACGCTGTTAACTTGGTTCGCTTCTTTACCGGTATGCGATTGATGATAGTATGAAAGTAAAGCTGTTTGTTGTGCCTCACTTAAAGTAATGCTTCTATAATCCCCAAAGCCATTATTATTCTCAGTTTCAGGAATGGATAAACCATACAAACTTAAACGCTGGCAAAATAAATAATGATTGATACATTAAAGAGTCAGCATTCAACGACCGAATGCTGACAGATGAGTATCGTTATCAAAGGCATTAAAAAAAGATAAAAGTAAAATTTAATTGACTGATTACTCCGCTTTTTCATCTCCATCATCGTTTGGAGATGCCCATTGGTATCTTCTATTTACGCCTGCAATTGACTTTAATTTACCTTTACCTAATACTCGATAACTATGAAATCCTTCAAACGACTCCCCTGTTGCAACTTCTTTTGGATAACGATAACGCTGATACACTGCAGGCTCTTTTACCCAATCCGGGATATTCTCCACATGATAGGTAATATACACATCTCGAATTGTGCCCCCCCCTATACCGTTTATACCATCTTTAGTCCGTTTAATAGAGTCCACCACTATTCGACCAAAACAGAAATTAGTTTGGTTCCTAAACCCATCAAAATACTGTCGACCTAAATCCGTCAAATCATAACGATACAGTGGTTTACCATCAGTTTCCCCCACCCACTCCTCGGTAAAAAAGCCTCGTTCAGTAAAAAAATGTAAATTTTCATTTTTTACACGATTGTGGAAAGATATTTGCGTTTTTTCTGAAAAAGGCAAATCTTCCCCTTCCATATGATAGGTGGTATAAGGGTACATGTCTCGTTTAATATCACCAACCATCATACAAATCGCTTTATTGCCTGACTTATTATTCCGGTCATAAATCTCTTGAATATCTGTCTTATAGGGATACGAATCACATCCCGTTAACCCCAATACCATTAAACTCAATAATGCCATTACCCATCGTTTATTCATCTTTTATCCGCTCCCATTAATCTTTTTTATAGTGGTAAGTCAGTAAGTACGGTGTTATTTGCTGACCATTTTCATCTTGCTTGCCATTTGGCCAATAATTAATGTAAACCTCAACTTCATGGTCACCCTTAATTTGACCAACACACTGCTTAATTAAAAATAACCCTGCCTGTGAATCATTTGTAGGGCTTTCACTCTCTGACGACGAGGTAGGGGCAGGTAAAGACTGCCCAGCTGCCAGACTCATTAACGCATTCCATTGCTGTTCATCATTACTCATCTCTTTTACTTCTTTATCATCAAAACCATAATGTTCTTTTTTACCGTCTAGGGATTGCCTAATTATTGGCTTAAAGTTAGCTATTGATCCACTTGGGACAATTTCTAATCGTTTATAATCATGTTTTATATTCAGAGTGTCCACTTGTCCACTATCTAATGTCGTAACCGTTATTGTTCCCTCAAACCATCCCTTTTTCTCATCAAAATCCGGTAAATTTAGCATTAAATAAAGGTCATAATCGGTATTCATAAAATCATACCAACTTGAATCAGTCTCAACCTTACAAACACCACCTTTTACCGCCAGATAAAAATCCTGCTGTGATAACTTCATGCAAATCGGTGTCGGTAAGTAATAAAGCGGATATTTATTTTTATGGTCATAATTACCCAACATACTGCGGTTTAACCACTTATCCAACTCATCCCAATCACTTCCATCACTGTAGTAAATCGACTCAATTATCGCCGCACATGCCACTATCACTACTGCCGCTATCTGCCCATAAAGCGGAAGCTTATTAATAGCAACACTCACAACAACATTTATAAAACTCGTTACCAAATACACGCCTGCCCCAGTATTCCCATCACGATAACTTGAAATTGCTTGCCCGAATGATATCGCCGAATCGATAATCGCAACTATACTAATTGCTTTACTTAATAAATCTGCTCTTTTTATGACTAAATAGAAACTAAACCTTGAACTTAAATATAAATCTAATTTCCCTAACGATGCTAAATTAGCAAACCTCGCTACCACATCCACTGCATTTAAGACTATTAAGGCTTTACTCGTATATATTCTAAATTGTACTGCCATTTTCATTGCCGGGTCATTTATCGTATCAAGCTGACTTTCTAAATTCTTTAATGTTTGCATCTGGAAGTAGACTGTTATTCCGCTTAATAACATTGTTGTCAAGCTGCTGATTGTTCTAATAAGAGGTGCATTGCGTTTATTGCGCGACAATGCTTTCGACAATTTTTCTATATCTTCACTATCGTATACGGTATCACTCATCTCTATGATATAAGGTCTGAGTTCATTCATCTTCGACTTCGCCGGGCGCCCACCAGTGCGATGCAATATCGATTCAAAATTCTGTTGCTCTTCCGCTGAATTAAAAAACGCTAACAGACTTACTTTCACTTTATCCCGGTTAATACTTCGGCTATTAGCATTTTCTACCTGCCAAATACCGTCAATATTTTTACTAACTTGTAGCGTTTGACCTCCATTGGTTCTCATCTCTGAATTGAAAAAGAACGGCATCAATTCATGCATATTTTTCATATATTTGTTCAAGGCTCTGACTGTCATCTTCACTTCATATTGCAAAATACGCTCATTTGGGTTCCCCGTAAATAAATTCATTACCGTTAGAAAATGTTCACGTACCATTAATTCGTTCAGTCTGACAGCATGCCTTGATGCCCTTATCACCCCGTCAACACTAGTGTTAAGCCATTTTTTCAGCAGTATCTCCAATACGGTATCTGTCTGAGATTCCGTTTCTGATATCATTTTTTCTTTTTGTGCTGTTATTGTATCCTTCACCGTGTTGAAAATAGTCTCGTTCGATATTACGCCGTCAGATTGCTGCTCCTCAGAAAGCGATTCACTCGCTTGCCTTTCCCGCATATTGTTAACTACTTTTCGGAAATAAAATTCCTCTTCATTTGCAACGGGTGATACGGTTGATTCGGTATCACCCAATAGGTAAAAATAAATCGACTGCTTATTTTCAAACAACATCGCCCATAGTACCGATTGGATTGGTAATTCAATATTACCAACACTACCACTATCAAATATTTGTAACATGGTTAATAAAAAACTAATATGCATATCAGAGCAGTTCGGCAAGACTTCATTACGCCAGAAAAATAAGCTGTTTAACGTCTGCGGTAGCGCTTCTTTCTTCGCTCCGTCCTCCACTTGATAGTATTGTTTATCTTCTCCCCATAACCAAATCAGATAGTGATAATAATCTTGTGAGCTTTCATTTACATATTGTTGTAAAGCCTGATAACCCGATTTTTCTAACGCTTCAAAATTATCAATGGACGCCTGATTCAGTCTTTTTTGATGATTATCCCAGTTATCCCCCACCATTTTGTCGCCCAATTTATCTTTATAAGCACTTAAATTGTAAAAATGCACCACCATAACGCTGTTAACCTGGTTCGCTTCTTTACCGGTATGCGATTGATGATAGTGTGAAAGTAAAGCTGTTTGTTGTGCCTCACTTAAAGTAATGCTTCTATAATCCCCAAATCCATTATTATCCTTATTTTTAGGAATGGATAAACCATACAAACTTAAACGCCGACAAAATAAATAATGATTTAGTTTTGACTTTTCCAATGTATGGGGGTCACTTATCTCTAACTGCTCAGCAAAATACGTTTCACCCACCACATCTAATACATAAATCTTATCCAATGCATTTAACTCAGCAAGTTCATCGGATGATTGAAAAATAGTTTTCAGTTTAATTTCTTGCCATTCATAATAATCTTCTTCAAATTTAGTTCCAACATTTTGATTAAATTCTCGCTGATAATCTTGATTTTTGTCATAAAACAGAAATAGATAAAAATCATTGTCACCTGTTTCCGTGATTGAAGACTTAATCATCTGCTTGTACTGCATAATACTGTGGTAGTGATTGCGAGCATAACGAATTTCAGGAGTGAAATAAGACAAGGGATAACTGCTGACATAATCGTTGTTTTCTTGATAGAATTGTGCAAAAGTATCCCGAATTTCACTCGAATCTGGCTTCTGCATCGTTTTCGCCAATTTACTTTTCGCCGTTTTCTTTTCTTCATTGTAGATATAATTATGGCTACTGTTTCGCACTAAATGATCGTATCGCTTTAATAACTCGTTGTCATTTTCATCTTGTCCTGCCAGTCCTTCTATCACCGGTGCTAAGCGTTGCCGACGTTGTATTGATAGTTCTTCGGCTAGCCCTAACGGATCCTCTACCACTAATGCCGTTAGCTCTGTTGTGCCATACTGGCTATCTTGCTCATAGCGACTTACTGTCAAATCTAAGGCTTGTCGCGCTTTTTCACCATGCAGAGAGTTAAAATGACTGGCTGTACAAAATGTATGCCTATATAAGTATCCTAGGCCTGATGGAGTGGCATTTAACAAATCTGATAACTTTTGCGATTGAATTGCCATGACCCCTTTACGAACATTTTCTAACAGATTTATTAGACCATCCACTGGTCCCTGATTCTCCTTATTTTCTTCCAATTCTCCTTTACTTTCATCTTCATAGTAATCTATGACTTCTTCATCGCTACATTCAAGCTCTAACAAAAAGCGGTTTTTTGTAAAAAAATCTCTAAACAAAAAACTTCGATTTTGTTTTGATACGTCCTTTGCTGTTTGCTGTGTTAAATCAACATGACTAAAACGCTGCTCTCGCTCTGCTTGATTTTCTTTATAATAGTTGATGGTCGCTAATGTCCAGCGAATAGATGAATAAGCTACCCAAGCTTTATCATAAACTCGGTTATCTATCGTGACAAACTGCGCCTTCACTTGATGATTGTCTGACAAACAGCTAAGCGGAATATCTTTCGGTCTCGTCCCCTTAACATCTCGAAACTCACGTAACCGAAAACAGCCTGAGTGGGTCACTTCATAAGCCATCACTTCTAGCTTACTATCATCATCGTTACCTATTCGATTACATAAAATATACACATACCCTTCTCGGAGAGTGCGATAGGCATACTGATAATCAAGCAAGTTTCTTTCTGGCTCTCGGTCACCCAGAGAAACCATGCCATTTGACCAATCGATTTGGGATTTAAAGGTTCGTGGAACAATTGATTTTCGTACCAAAAATAATGGAAAACCGCGTCGCTGACATGCGCCACATTGACCACTGTCTAAGTTCATATCTTTTTCACTGGCTTCATAAACAAGCTGCGGATTAAATATGTTTTCTGATTCTGCTTGATTATTTGACTCATTCATCTTATTTTCTCTTCCCTACATTATTTTCGACGATATCTAGCTCTATGACATCATCTTAATTTTCTAACTGTTTTTATTTTTATTACGCTGAATTATTCTGATAAGTGCGACTTATTGCGCTTGTGATAATAACGAAAGCGCTTCCTTTCTTTGACTTAAAAGATAACCTAATTGCCCTTGTTTATGGCTATCTTCTATTACCTCTTTTATCAGTTTTGATAACTCTTCATTAGTCATTAACTGTCCATACTGTAATGAAAATAAGACATAAGCTCGTCTATCTTGATCATTGTCAAGTTGAGTAGCCTGAGGATCATAAAACAATGCCATAATACGGGATAATGCTTGTTCCGATAATGGTTTTTTCTGTTGTTCGCAAAGATCTTGCCAAGTCACAACTAAATGGTAAAGAGCAGCCTGATTCAATAAATTGAACCGTAATTTTGGATTAACAAAACGCTGCGCAAACTCTTTCTCATCCTCATAATCAATAGCATGAAATACACAACAGTCGCCATTAGTATTAATAAAATAATAATGAGTATCGTCAGGCAAAAGTAAACCAAGATGTGATTTAGGTGCTTCATAACTGTGCCATAGCACATCAAGTGTGAAAGGTTCATAAAATGGTAAAAACCTACGCCCTAAGGCTTTTCCAGCTATTAAACCGGCATTAAGCAGCTCATCAGCTAGCGATTCCGGCGGTAAAGGGCTTGCCAAAAAACCACACACATATTGCTTACTTGTTAGGTAATCTATATTAATTTGCCTCAAGGCACTAACAAAGAGATTTTGGTTTAATTGTTCATTTGGCTCCGCAATACACACAAGTAACGGACAACTAGTTAAGCTATGCGCAAGTTCAGGCCGTTTAATAACAGCCAACAACTCGGGCGCAATATTATCTTGTAATGCTTCATCATAAAGTGGTGATAATTCACTGACAACCGCTAATCGATCAATGAGTAAATAACGATAATGTTGTAAACTGCTCCCTTCATTAAATTGACTTTGAAGTACTTCTAACACTGCTTTCAAATTGTTAACAAATCTATTATCCATTATAATTGCTCCTCACAACTTGCTCCGGCAGGTAATTCGGGAACAGATGCTTTAAAATTCGATGGTCCAATTACATTAAAACTCGCAGTTAATGCTTTAGCATCACCTGGAGAAATTAATTTAATGCCATCTGGTTGAATAACAATAGCTGAGTTACCACATATTAAGTTCAATTTTTTACTAGCGGAAACAGTGACTTCATGGTTGACACTGGTCAATGTAACATGCTTATTCCCTGTCAAATGTAATTCATCATTTTGAGCTTGAATATCAACTTTACCCTGTGCAGCAAAGATAGTAATCCCCATTTTACTAGCGAATAAACTAATACGATTACCGGCATTGATCATAAAACGTTTAAAGGCACTAATATCAACACTATTTTGAGCGGTATGAATAATATTTTCACCCGCCGTGTGTTGAATACTATCTGGCGTAACAGTTGCCACACCGGCTGGCGCATAGTGTAATAGCGCAGCATCATTTAATTGCTTGATCTTTTCTTCCCAGAGCAGTTCGGCAAGACTTCATTATGCCAGAAAAATAAGCTGTTTAACGTCTGCGGTAGCGCTTCCTTCTTCGCTCCTTCCCCCACTTGATAGTATTGTTTATCTTCTCCCCATAACCAAATCAGATAGTGATAATAATCTTGCGAGCTTTCATTTACATATTGATATAAAGCCTGATAACCCGATTTTTCTAACGCTTCAAAATTTTCAATGGACGGCTGATTCAGTCGTTTTTTATGCTTATCCCAGTGATCTGCCACCACTTTGTCGCCCAATTTATCTTTATAAGCACTTAAATTGTAAAAATGCACCACCATAACGCTGTTAACTTGGTTCGCTTCTTTACCGGTATGCGATTGATGATAGTGTGAAAGTAAAGCTGTTTGTTGTGCCTCACTTAAAGTAATGCTTTTATAATCCCCAAATCCATTTTTATCCTTAGTTTTAGGAATGGATAAACCATACAAACTTAAACGCTGGCAAAATAAATAATGATTGATACATTAAAGAGTCAGCATTCAACGACCGAATGCTGACAGACGAATATCGTTACCAAAGATATAAAAAAGATAATAGCAATACTTAATCAACTGATTGCTGCGCTTTTTCATCTTCATCATCGTTTGGAGATGCCCATCGATACCTTCCATTCACTCCTCCTATTGACTTTAACTTCCCATTACCCAATACTCGGTAACTATGCATACCCGATAGCTTTTCACCGGTAATAAGTTTTTCAGAATAACGATAACGCTGATACACTGCTGGCTCTTTTACCCAGTCAGGAATATTCTCCACATGATAGGTGATATACACATCACGAATTGTGCCCCCCCCTATACCGTTTATACCATCTTTAGTCCGTTTAATAGAGTCCACCACTATCCGTCCAAAGCAAAAGTTTGTCTCACCCAATGCCCAGTCAACATATTGTCGACCTAAATCGGTTAAATCATAACGGTATAGCGGTTTACCATCAGTCTCACCTACCCATTCCTCAGTAAAAAAGCCCCGTTCAGTAAAAAAATGTAGATTTTCATTTTTTACACGATTGTGGAAAGATATTTGCGTTTTTTCTGAAAAAGGCAAATCTTCCCCTTCCATATGATAGGTGGTATAAGGGTACATTGTTCGTTTAATATCACCAACCATCATACAAATCGCTTTATTGCCTGACTTATTATTCCGGTCATAAATCTCTTGAATATCTGTCTTATAGGGATACGAGTCACATCCGGTTAACCCCAATACCATTAAACTCAATAATGCCATTACCCATCGTTTATTCATCTTTTATCCGCTCCCATTAATCTTTCTTATAGTGGTAAGTCAGTAAGTACGGTGTTATTTCCTGACCATTTTCATCTTGCTTGCCATTTGGCCAATAATTAATAGATACCTCAACTTCATGGTCACCCTTAATTTGACCAACACACTGCTTAATTAAAAATAACCCTGTCTTTGAATCATTTGTAGGGCTTTCAAGCTCTGACGAAGCTGTAGGGGCGGGTACAGCCTGCCCAGCTGCCAGACTCATTAACGCGTTCCATTGCTGTTCATCATTGCTCACATCTTTTACTTCATTATTTTTAAAATCATAATATTCGTTTTCTTCATCAAGCGATTGTTTATTTATCGGCTTAAAGTTAGCCATTGACCCATGTGGTACAATTTCTAATCGTTTATAATCATGTTTAATCTTCAGGATGATCACTTGCTGATTATTTGATGACATAACCATTATTAACCCCTCAAACCATCCATTTTTCTTATTAAAATCCGGTAATCTAAGGTCTAAATAAAGATCATAATTGTTCCAAAAATCATACCAACTTGAATCAGCTTCAACCTTACAAATACCACCATTTACCGCCAGATAAAAATCCTGCTGTGATAACCGCATGCAAATCGGTGTCGGTAAGTAATAAAGCGGATACTTGTCTTTATGGTCATAATTACCCAACATACTGCGGTTTAACCACTTATCCAACTCATCCCAATCACTTCCATCACTATAGTAAATAGCCTCAATTATCGCCGCACATGCCAATATCACTACTGCCGCTATCTGCCCATAAAGCGGAAGCACGTTAATAGCCATCGCATAACTCACAGCCAAACTTAAAAGACTCGTTACCAATAATACACCTGACCCGGTATTTCCACTGTTATAACTCCTAAATGCCACTAGGCATGATAACATCGCATCGTAAACGCTTATCCAAGCAAGGGTTTTACTCCAAATTTTATATCGCCTAGCATATCGATAAAGACTACTCGTACGGCTAAAATATAATTCTAATTTCCCTGACGTTGCTAAATTAGTAATATTCGCTACTATATCCATTGTATTTAATGCTATTAAGCTTCTGTTAACAAGTATTTTATATTTGATTGTTTCTTTCGTTATTGGGTCATTTAACGTATCAAGCTGACTTTCTAAATTCTGTAGCGTTTGTATCTGGAAGTAAATCCCTACTCCATTTAATATACTTGCTGCCAAGCTGTCGAGTTTTTCAATACGAGGCGCATTGCGTTTATTGCGCGACAATGCCTTCGACAATTTTTCTATATCTTCACTATCGTATACGGTATCACTCATCTCTATGATATAAGGAGCAAGCCTATTCATCGCCGACTTCGCCGGGCGCCCACCAGTGCGATGCAATAATGATTCAAAATTCTGTTGCTCTTCTGCTGATTTAAAAAACGCTAACAGACTTACTTTCACTTTATCCCGGTTAATACTTCGGCTATTAGCATTTTCTACCTGCCAAATACCGTCAATATTTTTACTAACTTGTAGCGTTTGACCTCTAGCGGTTCTCATCTCTGAATTAAAAAAGAACGGCATCAATCCATGCATATTTTGCATATATTTGTTCAAGGCTCTGACTGTCATCTTCACTTCATATTGCAAAATACGCTCACTTTGGCTCCCCGTAAATAAATTCATTACCCTTAGAAAATGGTCACGTACCATTAATTCATTCAGCCTGACGGAATGCCTTGATGCCCTTATCACCCCTTCAAGACTGGTGTTAAGCCATCTTTTCAACAGCAACTGCAATACGGAAACATTCTCTTCTCTTCCTTGTAGTGTATTTATATCTTGACTTAAATCTAGCGTTCCCTTCGCCGCATTGAAAATAGTCTCGTTCGATATTACGCCGTCGGATTGTTGTTCCTCAGAAAGCGATTCACCATCTTGCCTTGCCTGCCTATCTTTCACTTCTTGTCGGAAATAAAATTCCTCTTCATCCGCAATCGGTGATACGGTTGATTCGGTATCACCCAATAGGTAAAAATAAATCGACTGCTTATTTTCAAACAGCATCGCCCATAGTACCGATTGGATTGGTAATTCAATATTACCAACACTACCACTATCAAATATTTGTAACACGGTTAATAAAAAACTAATATGCATATCAGAGCAGTTCGGCAAGACTTCATTACGCCAGAAAAATAAGCTGTTTAACGTCTCCGGTAGCGCTTCTTTCTTCGCTCCGTCCTCCACTTGATAGTATTGTTTATCTTCTCCCCATAACCAAATCAGATAGTGATAATAATCTTGTGAGCTTTCATTTACATATTGATATAAAGACTGATAACCCGATTTTTCTAACGCTTCAAAATTATCAATGGACGCCTGATTCAGTCGTTTTTGATGCTTATCCCAGTTATCCGCCACCGTTTTGTCGCCCAATTTATCTTTATAAGCACTTAAATTGTAAAAATGCACAACCATAACGCTGTTAACTTGGTTCGCTTCTTTACCGGTATGCGATTGATGATAGTATGAAAGTAAAGCTGTTTGTTGTGCCTCACTTAAAGTAATGCTTCTATAATCCCCAAAGCCATTATTATCCTTATTTTTAGGCATGGATAAACCATACAAACTTAAACGCCGACAAAATAAATAATGATTTAGTTTTGACTTTTCCAATGTATGGGGGTCACTTATCCCTAACTGCTCAGCAAAATACGTTTCACCCACCGCATCTAATACATAAATCTTATCTAGAGCATTTAACCCAGCAAGTTTATCGGATGATTGAAAATAAGTTTTCAGTTCAATTTCTTGCCAATCAATAGTATTCCTAAAATCTTTTGGATCTCCAACTTCTTCGTTAAATTCTTTCTGATAATCTTGATTTTTGTCATAAAACAGAAATAGATAAAAATCATTGTCACCTGCTTGCGTTATTGAAGACTTTATCATCTGCTTGTACTGCATTATACTTTGATAGTGATTGCGAGCATAACGAATTTCAGGTGTGAAATAAGACAAGGGATAACTGCTGACATAATCGTTGTTTTCTTGATAGAATTGTGCAAAAGTATCCCGAATTTCACTCGAATCCCACTTCTGCATCGTTTTCGCCAATTTACTTTTCGCCGTTTTCTTTTCTTCATAGTAGATATAATTATGGCTACTGTTTCGTACTAACTTATCGTATCGCTTTAATAACTCGTTGTCATTTTCATCTTGCTTCGCCAGTCCTTCTATCACCGGTGCTAAGCGTTGCCGACGTTGTATTGATAGTTCTTCGGCTAGCCCTAACGGGTCTTCTACCACTAATGCCGTTAGCTCTGTTGTGCCATAATGGTTATCTTGCTCATAGCGACTTACCGTCAAATCTAAAGCTTGACGCACTTTTTCACCATGCAGAGAGTTAAAATGGCTGGCTGTACAAAATACCTGATTATATAATCCGCCCAAATTAGATTTGGTTGCGTTTAACAAATCCGATAACGTTCGGGTTTTAACTGTCATCATCCCGTTACGAATATTATCAAACAAACTTTTTACGCCATCTTCGGGTACCTCTTTCCCTTTATCTTTCTTCCTTACCAATATGTTTTTACTTTCATCTTCATAGTAATCTATGACTTCTTCATCGCTACATTCAAGCTCTAACAAAAAGCGGTTTTTTGTAAAAAAATCTCTAAATAAAAAACTTCGATTTTGTTTTGATACATCCTTTGCTGTTTGCTGTGTTAAATCAACATGACTGAAACGCTGCTCTCGCTCTGCTAGATTTTCTTTATAATAGTTGATGGTCGCTAATGTCCAGCGAATAGATGAATAAGCTACCCAAGCTTTATCATAAACTCGGTTATCTATCGTGACAAACTGCGCCTTCACTTGATGATTGTCTGACAAACAACTAAGCGGAATATCTTTCGGTCTCGTTCCCTTAACATCTCGAAACTCACGTAACCGAAAACCGCCTGAGTGGGTCACTTCATAAGCCATCACTTCTAGCTTACTATCATCATCGTTACCTATTCGATTACATAAAATATACACATACCCTTCTCGGAGAGTACGATAGGCATACTGATAATCAATCCAATCGATTTCTGGCTCTCGGTCTCCCAGTGAGACCATGCCATTTGACCAATCGATTTGGGATTTAAAGGTTCGTGGAACAATTGATTTTCGTACCAAAAATAATGGAAAACCGCGCCGCTGACATGCGCCACATTGGCCACTGTCTAAGTTCATATCTTTTTCACTGGCTTCATAAACAAGCTGCGGATTATATATGTTTTCTGATTCTGCTTGATTATTTGACTCATTCATCTTATTTTCTCTTCCCTACATTATTTTCGACGATATCTAGCTCTATGACATCATCCTAATTTTCTAACTGTTTTTATTTTTTATTACGCTGAATTATTCTGATAAGTGCGACTTATTGCGCTTGTGATAATAACGAAAGCGCTTCCTTTCTTTGACTTAAAAGATAACCTAATTGCCCTTGTTTATGGCTATCTTCTATTACCTCTTTTATCAGTTTTGATAACTCTTCATTAGTCATTAACTGTCCATATTGTAATGAAAATAAGACATAAGCTCGCCTATCTTGATCATTGTCAAGTTGAGTAGCATGAGGATCATAAAACAATGCCATAATACGGGATAATGCTTGTTCCGATAATGGTTTTTTCTGTTGTTCGCAAAGATCTTGCCAAGTCACAACTAAATGGTAAAGAGCAGCCTGATTCAATAAATTGAACCGTAATTTTGGATTAACAAAACGCTGCGCAAACTCTTTCTCATCCTCATAATCAATAGCATGAAATACACAACAGTCGCCATTAGTATTAATAAAATAATAATGAGTATCGTCAGGCAAAAGTAAACCAAGATGTGATTTAGGTGCTTCATAACTGTGCCATAGCACATCAAGTGTGAAAGGTTCATAAAATGGTAAAAACCTACGCCCTAAGGCTTTTCCAGCTATTAAACCGGCATTAAGCAGCTCATCAGCTAGCGATTCCGGCGGTAAAGGACTTGCCAAAAAACCACACACATATTGTAAGGGCAGATGAGTATCCTGCCCGACACATTAAAAAAGATTATAGTAATGCTGAATTGATGGATTACTACACTTTTTAATCTTCATCATCGTTTGGAGATGCCCATTGGTAAATTCCACTTATTCCTGAAACTGTCTTCAATTTATCCTTACCTATTACTCGAAAACTATGCATACCTGATAGTTTTTCACCAGTAGTGAGTTTTTCAGAATAACTAAAACGCTGATACACTGCCGGGTCTTTTACCCAATCCGGGATATTCTCCACATGATAGGTAATATACACATCACGAATTGTGCCCCCTCCTATACCATTTATACCATCTTTGGTCCGTTTAATAGAGTCCACCACTATCCGTCCAAAACAGAAATTAGTTTGGTTCCTAAACCCATCAAAATACTGTCGACCTAAATCGGTCAAATCATAACGGTATAGCGGTTTACCATCAGTTTCCCCCACCCATTCCTCGGTAAAAAAGCCTCGTTCAGCAAAAAAATGTAGATTTTCATTTTTTACTCGATTGTGAAAAGATATTTGTGTTTTTTCTGAAAAAGGCAAGTCTTCCCCCTCCATATGATAAGTGGTATAAGGGTAGATAGCTCGTTTAATATCACCCACAATCATACAAATTGCTTTATTGCCTGATTGATTATTTAAGTCATAACCACGTTGAATTTTATCCTTATATGGATACGAATCACACCCCGTTAACCCTAATACTATTAACCCCCATAATGCTATTACCCATCGTTTATTCATCTTTTATCCGCTCCCATTAATCTTTCTTATAGTGGTAAGTTAGTAAGTACGGTGTTATTTGCTGACCATTTTCATCTTGCTTGCCATTTGGCCAATAATTAATAGTTACCTCAACTTCATGGTCACCCCTGATTTGACCAACACACTGCTTAATTAAAAATAACCCTATCTGTGAATCATTTGTAGGGCTTTCAAGCTCTGACGAAGCTGTAGGGGCAGGTAAAGCTTGCCCAGCTGCCAGACTCATTAACGTATTCCATTGTTGTTCATCATCCATCTCTTCCGCTTCTTTATCATCGTTCACCTCTTTCTTTTCTTTTTTATCCATACGATAATATTCGTTTTCCTTATCAAATGATTGTTTATTTATCGGCTTAAAGTTAGCCATTGATCCATGTGGAACAATTTCTAATCGTTTATAATTATGTTTTATATTCAGAGTGATCGCTTGCCCATTTTTTAATGACATAACCATTATTGTGCCCTCAAACCATCCCTTTTTCTCATCAAAATCCGGTAAATTTAGCATTAAATAAAGGTCATAATTGTTCCAAAAATCATACCAACTTGAATCAGCTTCAACCTTACAAATACCACCATTTACCGCCAGATAAAAATCCTGCTGTGATAACCGCATGCAAATCGGTGTCGGTAAGTAATAAAGCGGATACTTGTCTTTATGGTCATAATTACCCAACATGCTGCGGTTTAACCACTTATCCAACTCATCCCAATCACTTCCATCACTATAGTAAATAGCCTCAATTATCGCCGCACATGCCAATATCACTACTGCCGCTATCTGCCCATAAAGCGGAAGCACGTTAATAGCCATCGCATAACTCACAGCCAAACTTAAAAGACTCGTTACCAATAATACACCTGACCCGGTATTTCCACTGTTATAACTCCTAAATGCCACTAGACATGATAACATCGCATCGTAAACGCTTATCCAAGCAAGGGTCTTACTCCAAATTTTATATCGCCTAGCATATCGATAAAGACTACTCGTACGGCTAAAATATAATTCTAATTTCCCTGACGTTGCTAAATTAGTAATATTCGCTACTATATCCATTGTATTTAATGCTATTAAGCTTCTGTTAACAAGTATTTTATATTTGATTGTTTCTTTCGTTATTGGGTCATTTAACGTATCAAGCTGACTTTCTAAATTCTGTAGCGTTTGTATCTGGAAGTAAATCCCTACTCCATTTAATATACTTGCTGCCAAGCTGTCGAGTTTTTCAATACGAGGCGCATTGCGTTTATTGCGCGACAATGCTTTCGACAATTTTTCTATATCTTCGCTATCGTATACGGTATCACTCATCTCTATGATATAAGGAGCAAGCCTATTCATCGCCGACTTGGCCGGGCGCCCACCAGAGCGATGCAATAATGATTCAAAATTCTGTTGCTCTTCTGCTGATTTAAAAAACGCTAACAGACTTACTTTCACTTTATCCCGGTTAATGCTTCGGCTATTAGCATTTTCTACCTGCCAAATACCGTCAATATTTTTACTAACTTGTAGTGTTTGACCTCTAGCGGTTCTCATTTCTGAATTAAAAAAGAACGGCATCAATCCATGCATATTTTGCATATATTTGTTCAAGGCTCTGACTGTCATCTTCACTTCATATTGCAAAATACGCTCACTTTGGCTCCCCGTGAATAAATTCATTACCCTTAGAAAATGGTCACGTACCATTAATTCATTCAGCCTGACGGAATGCCTTGATGCCCTTATCACCCCTTCAAGACTGGTGTTAAGCCATCTTTTCAACAGCAACTGCAATACGGAAACATTCTCTTCTCTTCCTTGTAGTGTATTTATATCTTGACTTAAATCTAGCGTTCCCTTCGCCGCATTGAAAATAGTCTCGTTCGATATTACGCCGTCGGATTGTTGCTCCTCAGAAAGCGATTCACCATCTTGCTTTGCCTGCCTATCTTTCACTTCTTGTCGGAAATAAAATTCCTCTTCATCCGCTATCGGTGATACGGTTGATTCGGTATCACCCAATAGGTAAAAATAAATCGACTGCTTATTTTCAAACAGCATCGCCCATAGTGCGGATTGGATTGGCAATTCCATATTGCCAACACTACCACTATCAAATATTTGTAACACGGTTAATAAAAAACTAATATGCATATCAGAGCAGTTCGGCAAGACTTCATTGCGCCAGAAAAATAAGCTGTTTAATGTCTGCGGTAGCGCTTCTTTCTTCGCTCCGTCCTCCACTTGATAGTATTGTTTATCTTCTCCCCATAACCAAATCAGATAGTGATAATAATCTTGTGAGCTTTCATTTACATATTGATATAAAGACTGATAACCCGATTTTTCTAACGCTTCAAAATTATCTATAGATGGCTGATTCAGTCGTTTTTGATGCTTATCCCAGTTATCCGCCACCGTTTTGTCGCCCAATTTATCTTTATAAGCACTTAAATTGTAAAAATGCACCACCATAACGCTGTTAACTTGGTTCGCTTCTTTACCGGTATGCGATTGATGATAGTATGAAAGTAAAGCTGTTTGTTGTGCCTCACTTAAAGTAATGCTTCTATAATCCCCAAAGCCATTATTATCCTTATTTTTAGGCATGGATAAACCATACAAACTTAAACGCCGGCAAAATAAATAATGATTTAGTTTTGACTTTTCCAATGTATGGGGGTCACTTATCCCTAACTGCTCAGCAAAATACGTTTCACCCACCGCATCTAATACATAAATCTTATCTAGAGCATTTAACCCAGCAAGTTTATCGGATGATTGAAAAATAGTTTTCAGTTCAATTTCTTGCCAATCAATAGTATTCCTAAAATCTTTTGGATCTCCAACTTCTTCGTTAAATTCTTTCTGATAATCTTGATTTTTGTCATAAAACAGAAATAGATAAAAATCATTGTCACCTGCTTGCGTTATTGAAGACTTAATCATCTGCTTGTACTGCATAATACTGTGGTAGTGATTGCGAGCATAACGAATTTCAGGTGTGAAATAAGACAAGGGATAACTGCTGACATAATCGTTGTTTTCTTGATAGAATTGTGCAAAAGTATCCCGAATTTCACTCGAATCCCACTTCTGCATCGTTTTCGCCAATTTACTTTTCGCCGTTTTCTTTTCTTCATAGTAGATATAATTATGGCTACTGTTTCGTACTAACTTATCGTATCGCTTTAATAACTCGTTGTCATTTTCATCTTGCTTCGCCAGTCCTTCTATCACCGGTGCTAAGCGTTGCCGACGTTGTATTGATAGTTCCTCGGCTAATCCTAACGGGTCTTCTACCACTAATGCCGTTAGCTCTGTTGTGCCATAATTGTTATCTTGCTCATAGCGACTTACTGTCAAATCTAAAGCTTGACGCACTTTTTCACCATGCAGAGAGTTAAAATGGCTGGCTGTACAAAATACCTGATTATATAATCCGCCCAAATTAGATTTGGTTGCGTTTAACAAATCCGATAACGTTCGGGTTTTAACTGTCATCATCCCGTTACGAATATTATCAAACAAACTTTTTACGCCATCTTCTGGTACCTCTTTCCCTTTATCTTTTTTCCTTACCAATATGTTTTTACTTTCATCTTCATAGTAATCTATGACTTCTTCATCGCTACATTCAAGCTCTAACAAAAAACGGTTTTTTGTAAAAAAATCTCTAAACAAAAAACTTCGATTTTGTTTTGATACGTCCTTTGCTGTTTGCTGTGTTAAATCAACATGACTGAAACGCTGCTCTCGCTCTGCTAGATTTTCTTTATAATAGTTGATGGTCGCTAATGTCCAGCGAATAGATGAATAAGCTACCCAAGCTTTATCATAAACTCGGTTATCTATCGTGACGAACTGCGCCTTCACTTGATGATTGTCTGACAAACAACTAAGCGGAATATCTTTCGGTCTCGTTCCCTTAACATCTCGAAACTCACGTAACCGAAAACCGCCTGAGTGGGTCACTTCATAAGCCATCACTTCTAGCTTACTATCATCATCGTTACCTATTCGATTACATAAAATATACACATACCCTTCTCGGAGAGTACGATAGGCATACTGATAATCAAGCCAGTTTCTTTCTGGCTCTCGGTCTCCCAGTGAGACCATGCCATTTGACCAATCGATTTGGGATTTAAAGGTTCGTGGAACAATTGATTTTCGTACCAAAAATAATGGAAAACCGCGCCGCTGACATGCGCCACATTGGCCACTGTCTAAGTTCATATCTTTTTCACTGGCTTCATAAACAAGCTGCGGATTATATATGTTTTCTGATTCTGCTTGATTATTTGACTCATTCATCTTATTTTCTCTTCCCTACATTATTTTCGACGATATCTAGCTCTATGACATCATCCTAATTTTCTAACTGTTTTTATTTTTTATTACGCTGAATTATTCTGATAAGTGCGACTTATTGCGCTTGTGATAATAACGAAAGCGCTTCCTTTCTTTGACTTAAAAGATAACCTAATTGCCCTTGTTTATGGCTATCTTCTATTACCTCTTTTATCAGTTTTGATAACTCTTCATTAGTCATTAACTGTCCATATTGTAATGAAAATAAGACATAAGCTCGCCTATCTTGATCATTGTCAAGTTGAGTAGCATGAGGATCATAAAACAATGCCATAATACGGGATAATGCTTGTTCCGATAATGGTTTTTTCTGTTGTTCGCAAAGATCTTGCCAAGTCACAACTAAATGGTAAAGAGCAGCCTGATTCAATAAATTGAACCGTAATTTTGGATTAACAAAACGCTGCGCAAACTCTTTCTCATCCTCATAATCAATAGCATGAAATACACAACAGTCGCCATTAGTATTAATAAAATAATAATGAGTATCGTCAGGCAAAAGTAAACCAAGGTGTGATTTAGGTGCTTCATAACTGTGCCATAGCACATCAAGTGTGAAAGGTTCATAAAATGGTAAAAACCTACGCCCTAAGGCTTTTCCAGCTATTAAACAGGCATTAAGCAACTCATCAGCTAGCGATTCCGGCGGTAAAGGACTTGCCAAAAAACCACACACATATTGCTTACTTGTTAGGTAATCTATATTAATTTGCCTCAAGGCACTAACAAAAAGTTTTTTGTTTAATTGTTCATTTGGCTCTGCAATACACACAAGTAACGGACAACTAGCTAAGCTATGCGCAAGTTCAGGCCGTTTAATAACAGCCAACAACTCGGGCGCAATATTATCTTGTAATGCTTCATCATAAAGTGGTGATAATTCACTGACAACTGCTAATCGATCAATGAGTAAATAACGATAATGTTGTAAACTGCTCCCTTCATTAAATTGACTTTGAAGTACTTCTAACACTGCTTTCAAATTGTTAACAAATCTATTATCCATTATAATTGCTCCTCACAACTGGCTCCGGCAGGTAATTCGGGAACAGATGCTTTAAAATTCGATGGTCCAATTACATTAAAACTCGCAGTTAATGCTTTAGCATCACCTGGAGAAATTAATTTAATGCCATCTGGTTGAATAACAATAGCTGAGTTACCACATACTAAGTTCAATTTTTTACTAGCGGAAACAGTGACTTCATGGTTGACACTGGTCAATTTAACATGCTTATTCCCTGTCAAATGTAATTCATCATTTTGAGCTTGAATATCAACTTTACCTTGTGCAGCAAAGATAGTAATCCCCATTTTACTAGCGAATAAACTAATACGATTACCGGCATTGATCATAAAACGTTTAAAGGCACTAATATCAACACTATTTTGAGCGGTATGAATAATATTTTCACCCGCCGTGTGTTGAATACTATCTGGCGTAACAGTTGCCACACCGGCTGGCGCATAGTGTAATAGCGCAGCATCATTTAATTGCTTGATCTTTTCTTCCATTAATTTTTGTTGAGTTTGTAAGTCGGCCAAAGATGCTTTGGCAACTTTCGCCTGTTCATTGAGTTTTCTTACCATATGTAATGCTTGTTCAAGCTCTTTAACCGGGTTATCAATATTAAGCACATCACCATCAGCTTTATATTTACCTTCGGTTGAAATATAAAGCCCTTTGGCTGCCCGAATCGCCCCCCATTCATCCGTTCTTAATTCAAATCCTTCACCCCGTTGCTCTTTACGTTGATTAACCAAATGACCAAGATTTAATTGCGTTTTACCGTATTCGGTCGCAAGTTTAATGTGCTCTTGACCTCGTTTATCATCCATCCGTAACTTATTATTGGCAGGTGTTCGAATTACATTACGGTGTTTGTTCGCGGTTGCCACATGGTCAGGATGAGCACTGTCATGCATCGCATGTGCAATATATGGTCGGTCAGGATTACCTTCTGTAAAAGCAATCGCTACTTCGGTACCATCTATTAAAGGAAAGTGAAAACCATAGCGGTCTCCGGCATAAGGTTTGGCTAAACGAACCCAGAGACTTTCCTCACCTTTTTTCCAACTTTTTAGGTCAAAATCAAACTTAACTCGATAACGTCCCTGTGTATCAATATAACCATAAGTATCATTATCAGGACTGGTCACCCGCGCTGGTAATGTGCCACTGACTTGAGGCCATGATAAAGGAATAGGACGATACGGTTTTAAGACATCATAAGCAATCGCCGTAAAATGGCATTGATAAGACGCACTACGGTCAGCATAGCTTTCCGTTGATAGAATAATAATACCTTGCTCAAGCCCACCAATTTCACAGTTATCAATAATGATGTGTTGACCGGGTATGAGATGGTAATCGTTACATTCACCCCGAATAATCCATTTTTGACTCAAATGAGCTTCATGGCGGATTTTACTGTACCACTGCCCACTTTCGATTTGTGTGTTATCGCCTTTATCTTTATGATGCTCACCATAGCGGTAATCTATGCCGGCAGTTGTTACATCTTTAGGTTGAGTATTGAGTGAAGAATGCTGGTCTGCTGATGCGGTGCGGTAGTTATAATCTTTTGTTATAACTGACTGCGGTTGAATACTGCTGCTAAATTGTAAATTCCATATGCTATTTTGTTTACCATCAACCATACCACTGGGTGCTTTAAACACAATATGACCGGCATCGTCATACCCTTGTTCATTATCACTTAATACCAATACATCACAATGATGGTCATGATGACTTTCGAAGTAAAACCAAATCCCTACATCACTTAGTAAGCGCTGAATAAACGCTAAATCACTTTCATGCCATTGCGTAATAAACTCTCGTGCCGGGTATTCATCTTTTAATTCTAGACGATAATCAACACCGGTAAAGCCATGCTGACGTAATACAGCTTCCACAACACTCACTACACTTTGATTTTGATAAATCGCACAGTACTGGTCGTTGGCGAATAATGCTAGACGAGGTTGTAATACGACTTGATAATGAGCTTCATCTTTATTAATTGATAACAGACTAAACTCGGTAATCACACCGTACAAGGTACGAGGTGGTTGCGGTTTTTCTAGTGAGCTGATTTTGGTGAGTTGTTCAGCGATATGAGGTGTTTGGAAAGTAAGACTGGCAGATTGGCGGAGAATGGCATCAACGGGGATTTGTTTATCAGTGCAGGTAAAGTTGATTTCATAACGCCAAGGTTGGTTTAAATCTTCCCGCCCAGAGATTGATAGAACGGATAAAGTGGTGGTAGAAGGTAAACCGTTAATCGCTAACTGATAACGGTTATGGGTATGACTACCCATTAAAGTGGTAACTGGTTTTACCACTTGCTCTGTCATAATCATCAGCATTCCTTAAATTTTATACTTATTTTTATTAGTCCGTTATTATAACTATAACCGTGTAAAATAAGGTATTTTTTAGCTTAAATCAATTCGTTTTTAACAGATTTTCCAATTAATAAATTTGTTTAAAAAATCAGCGCATCAATGATAAATTCGATAAAAGAAATATTAACTAATTAAATAAACAGTAATTATTAATTATTGAATGAAAATGGATAAATAAGGCGATCTTAAGATTAAAGTGTAATCTAATGGATTTACAGATAAATGAAGGAGCTTTTTTGCTCCTTTATCATTGAATAATGACAGCATGTTAAAATGAACTAATCTATTATTAATAATGAATATATGATCTTTTTAACATGTCACTATCAGCAATTTAATTTTTCTAAAGCTGTTCAAACCAATAATCTAACTTTTGTCTAAGTTGTTCTAGCCCGGTTCGTTTTAGTGAAGAAAAGGTTGCAACGGTAATATCCCCTTGAAAAGGTAATATTGCTTCTTTGACCATATTAAGTTGTTTTTTTTGTGCTCCTGAGGCAAGTTTATCGGCTTTTGTTAGCAGTAACATCACTGGCAGTTCTGATTGCACCGCCCAATCAATCATCTGTTGATCAAGATCTTTGAGTGGATGACGAATATCCATTAATATGACTAATCCCTTTAGGCTTTCGCGTTTATGTAAATATTCACCTAAGGATTTTTGCCATTTACGTTTTACTTCTTCAGGCACTTGAGCAAAACCATAACCCGGTAAATCGACCAAACGACAATTAGGTGCAACTTCAAATAAGTTAATTAACTGAGTACGACCGGGTGTTTTACTGGTTCTCGCTAGATTTTTCTGATTAGTTAAGGTGTTTAATGCGCTTGATTTTCCCGCATTGGATCGACCGGCAAAAGCAATTTCAATACCGGTGTCAGCAGGTAGATGATTGATGTCTGGCGCGCTAGTAACAAACTTAGTTTTAGCATAATTTAACGGTGTGATGGTCATTGTACAATACCTTAATTTGATAAATTGGCTGGATTTATAACGATTAAGCAAAGGCTTTAGTCAGTTAATAATATGTTTTATCATTTGAATAAGTGAATGAACATGCATAATCACATCAAACAAAATAACAAAGGTGAATTTTATCAAAAACCGCAATTGATAGAAACTGCTTAAGTACTGAATATCGGTAATTTTGATAGATTAACGATGTTTAAACGTATTTACGATAAGATTGCCGTGTATTTATCCTAAATCAATCAATGCTTTGTGTGTTAATGTTATATATAAAAAGGGTAATTTAATAACCCATTACCCTTTTTGACATCATTTGTATCAATTATTCGTTTTATTTGCTGTTAACCAGTTTTTCTACCGCTTTAGCAAAACGCGCCATACCTTGGATGATTTCTTCATCACTGATGACTAAAGATGGCGTAAATCGAAGTACTGAAGTACCGGCATTTAGAATCATGACTTTAAACTCGGTAGCGGTATTTAAGAAATCCCTCGCGCGATCATGGTAAGGTTCACTTAATTGTGCACCTAGCAATAAACCTTTTCCACGATATTGACTAAACACCGAAAATTGCTGATTTATTTTTTCTAATTGCTCAATAAATAATTTTCGCTTCGCTGTGATAGTACTTAAAACAGCGTCTGAATTAATAACATCAAATGCAGCACATCCTACGGCACAAGCTAACGGATTTCCCCCATAGGTCGTTCCATGCACGCCTGGATACATGACTGACGCAATGGTATCAGTGGTTAACATCGCACTAATCGGAAAACCACCGCCTAATGCTTTAGCTGAAGTAAGAATATCCGGTATTATGCCATATTGCTGATAAGTAAATAGTGTACCGGTCCGCCCCATACCACATTGTACTTCATCAAAAATCAATAGTGCATTAAATTCATCACAGAGTTGACGCACACCTGCTAAAAATTCAGGTGTTGCGCAAGTTAGTCCTCCTTCCCCTTGGACGGGTTCTAAAATAACAGCACATGTATGATCATCAATCACTGCTTTAACCGCATCTAGATTATTAAAAGGTACATGAACAATATCTGCTGGTTTTGGACCGAAGCCATCTGAATATTTAGCTTGCCCTCCAACCGAAACAGTAAACAATGTTCGTCCATGAAATGAATGGGTAAAAGAGATAATTTTAGTTTTGTATGGATTGAATTTTTTAATAGCATAATGACGTGCTAATTTTAATGCTGCTTCATTGGCTTCAGCACCAGAATTGGCAAAAAAGATGCGATCGGCAAAAGTATGATCGACAAGTCGTTGAGCTAATTGTAACGCGGGTTCATTAGTAAATACATTACTAACATGCCAGAGTTTTTCACTTTGTTCTTGTAACGCTTTAACTAATTTAGGATGACAGTGACCTAAAGCATTAACGGCAATTCCACCGGCAAAATCGATATATTCCTCACCATTTTGATCCCAAACACGGCTTCCTAAACCTTTAACGGGAATAAATTGTGCGGGTGCATAAACGGGTAACATAACTTTATCAAAACAATCTCGTTTAATGGAAGCTTGTTGTTTTATTGTCATAAACCAATCCTGAAAGCAATTTATAATGATGCAACTATTGTAAACGAAATCACCACGCTGTAAATATTTATTCATTTTTTATGAATATTAATTCATAAAATTCTATTTTTTACCTGTATACGGAATTAAAACCTAACACGTTTATGTGCTAATATCGTTACAGATGATATGTCACTATTTATTCAATACGAAATTAATTGATAATAGATGAAAAAGAGGGACTATTTATTTAGTCCCCACTACATTGTGAATTTAAACAAGCTAACAATTGCTAAGCTTGTATTTTGAAAAGATAAACTTAAATTTTATGGAAAATAGTGACAAGTAAAGATATAAATCCATAAAACAATAGCTAGTACAATCGACATTAATACAGCAGCTGAACCATAATCTTTTGCTCGTCCTGATAATTCATGCCTCTCAGGACCAATTCGGTCAACCACACATTCGATTGCACTATTAATCAATTCAACAATCATAATAAATCCTATTGAACCTACCAATAAGATTCGTTCATAAATCGAAAAATCGATTAACATGACGATTATACATGCAGCTATTAATAGATAAATTTCTTGCCGAAATGCTGTTTCATTAAGAAATGCTGATTTTAAACCTTGTAGAGAATATTTCCCCGCATTAATAATTCTTCGTAAACCTTTTGCTTTTGTCATTATAATGATTCACTTATGTTATTAACTATATTTATTATCTAACATAACCATAGTTCATTAGACGTTGAAAACGTCTTTCTAATAAAGCAGGAAGTTCCATTTCTGCTAGTTCATCAAGATCACTAATTAAACGTTTTTTTAGTGATTCAGCAGCGACAGTATAGTCTCGATGCGCACCGCCAAGAGGCTCTTTAACAACAGCATCAATTAAGTTAAGTTTTAACAGTTTATCTGAGGTCATATTCATCGCTTCAGCAGCTAACGACGCTTTGTCAGCACTTTTCCATAAAATAGAAGCGCATCCTTCCGGTGAAATGACTGAATAAGTACTGTATTGTAACATGTTAACTTTATCACCGACACCTAAAGCTAATGCACCACCGGATCCACCTTCACCAATAACGGTACAGATAGTCGGTACTTTTAAGCGTGACATTTCACGTAAATTACGTGCAATAGCTTCAGCTTGACCACGTTCTTCAGCACCAATGCCTGGATAAGCCCCCGGAGTATCGATAAATGTCAAAATAGGTAACTTAAATCGTTCTGCCATTTCCATTAATCTTAATGCTTTACGATAACCTTCAGGTGCTGGCATTCCAAAATTACGGTAGATCTTAGATTTAGTTTCACGCCCTTTTTGATGACCAATTACCATCACTGGTCGTTCATCAATACGCGCTATACCACCAACAATGGCTTTATCATCAGCAAAAGCACGATCGCCGTGGAGTTCGTCAAAATCAGTAAAGATTTCATTGATATAATCAAGCGTATAAGGACGATTTGGATGACGAGCTAACTGTGCAATTTGCCATGGTGTTAAACTTGAAAAAATCTTTTTGGTTAATTCCTGACTTTTTTCGTTAAGCTGTTTTATTTCTTTATCCAGATTAATATTGAGCTGAACTTCATCAGAATTCATATTTTTCAATGAATCAATTTTAGCTTCTAATTCAGCAATTGGTTTTTCAAAATCTAAAAAATTATTCATAATAGTCCAAGTATGGCCTCTTATTTAAACGTCAATTCATCAATAATTTAAAATCTAATTAGTAATAAATTGGTTTTGTGTAAATATAATAAAAGAGTGTTATTAAATTTTCGCTAATTCTACTATGTATTTAATATAGATCGCCAGATATTTAATGATCTATCTCTATTTTAGAACAACATATTATCGGTAAATCTCAATATATTATAGTAAATTTTGATTAATTTTTATTAATCAAACTCTAACTCTACTCGCTCATTGCCTAGTAAACTTTTTAAACTAATGAGTAAATTATCATTGGGTGTAACACGCCAAGTTGTGCCAAATTGAATGCGTACTCTAGCTTGATCAGTCTGATAATAAACATTAACCGGAATCACGCCATTACGATGTGGCTCGACATTTTTTTGTAATTGTTGTAGGAAAAGTCGATTAACTTCAGAGTCTCGTAAAGAAATGCCTAACCCTTTAACATATTTTTCGCGCGCTTCGCTAAGTTCGACAATTTCTCTGGCAGCAAGTTTGACTCCGCCATTAAAATCATCAGTACTAACTTGCCCGGTAACAATTAATATCTTGTCTTGTACAATGTGATGTTCAAATTTCTCAAGGGTTTCACCAAAAACCATCACTTCAATGCGCCCTGAACGGTCATCAAGCGTAAATAAACCTATTCGATTACCTTTTTTGGTCAGACGAATCCGTGCCGTAATCACCAGTCCGGCAAATGTTGCCATTTTACCCCAACCGGTTGGCGTTGCCTCACTGATTCTAGCGCCATTGGTATAACGACTTAGCTCTTTAAGATATTGCGTCACAGGGTGTCCCGTTAAATATAGACCAAGTGCTTCACGCTCACCGTCTAATAGAATCTGTTCTGGCATTTTCGGCACATTGCCATAAGCATATTCAACTTGTTCTGGCTCTTCAGCTAACACACCAAACATATCCTCCTGTCCAATATCTTGCGCTTTAGCATGTTGATCTGCCGCTTGAATTGCGTCATTAATACTATGTAATATGGCTGCCCGATGAGGACCGATTTTATCAAATGCCCCTGCCATAGTGAGTTTTTCTAAGACGCGCCGATTCAGCTTTTTAATATCCGTTTTTGCACATAATTCGAAGATATTTCTAAAATAACCTTGTTTACCTTGCTTATTGCGCGCTTCAACAATAGCTTCAATAGGTCCTTCACCCACACCTTTAATCGCTCCGATACCATAGACAATTTCACCTTTATCATTTACATGGAAATGGTATAAACCGCTATTAATATCAGGAGGATTGACTTTAATCCCCATTCTTAAACACTCGTCAACAAGACCAACGATTTTATCCGTATTATCCATATCAGCGGTCATAACCGCTGCCATAAATTCCGCTGGGAAATGGGTTTTAAGCCATAAAGTTTGATAAGATACTAACGCATAAGCTGCAGAGTGTGATTTATTGAATCCATAGCCAGCGAATTTCTCAACTAAATCAAAAATTTTCATTGATAATTCGCCATTTATACCCTGTTTTTCCGCCCCTTCTTTAAATACCGAACGTTGTTTAGCCATTTCTTCGGGCTTCTTTTTACCCATAGCGCGACGTAATAAATCAGCGCCACCAAGTGTATAGCCAGCCAGCGTTTGGGCTATTTGCATGACCTGTTCTTGATAAAGAATGATGCCATAAGTTGGTTCTAAAATTGGTTTCAAAGATTCATGTTGATATTGGCTATCAGGGTAAGATACCTCTTCCAATCCATGTTTACGATCAATAAAGTTATCTACCATGCCTGATTGCAAAGGACCCGGTCGAAACAGTGCTACCAGAGCGATCATATCTTCAAAACAGTCAGGTTTGAGTCGTCGGATTAAGTCCTTCATCCCTCGCGATTCCAACTGGAAGACAGCGGTAGTTTCAGCATTTAGTAATAAATCAAATGAATCCTTATCATCAAGAGGAATTCGATTGATATCAACAGGGGGATTGCCTTCTCGTTGTAAACGTTCATTAATCATTGATATTGCCCAATCAATGATTGTTAATGTTCGTAAACCTAAAAAGTCAAATTTAACTAGCCCAGCATACTCAACATCATTTTTATCAAATTGCGTTACCGGATGATGACCTTCGGCGTCACAATAAATCGGTGCAAAATCCGTAATCTTAGTTGGCGAGATAACAACCCCGCCAGCATGTTTACCAGCATTACGCGTGACTCCTTCTAATTGACGGGCAATATCAATGAGCCCTTTAACATCTTCATTATTATTATAAAGCTCAAGTAATCGAGGTTCAGCCTCAAAGGCTTTTGCGAGTGTCATACCGGGATCAGGTGGAATTAATTTCGATATGCGATCCACAAATCCATATGGATGACCTAATACCCGTCCAACATCTCGAATTACTGCTTTCGCAGCCATAGTACCAAAGGTGATGATTTGTGATACGGCATCACGTCCATACATTTCCGCAACGTGATCAATAACTAAATCACGTTTATCCATACAGAAATCAACATCAAAGTCGGGCATAGATACACGTTCTGGATTTAAAAAACGTTCAAATAGTAAATCAAACTCAAGGGGATCGAGATCGGTAATTTTAAGTGCATACGCAACCAGTGATCCAGCACCTGACCCTCGACCCGGTCCAACAGGTACAGAATTATCTTTAGACCATTGGATGAATTCCATCACAATTAAGAAGTAACCGGGGAAACCCATTTGGTTTATCACGTCTAACTCTATCGCTAGACGTTCATCATATTTATGGCGATTAGCTTGGCGAATATCTGGATCAGGAAATAAAAATTGTAAACGCTCTTCAAGTCCTTGTTGCGCTTTATGAATTAAAAAATCCTCCGTGGTCATTTCACCCGTTGGAAATTGCGGTAAGAAATATTCACCTAAACGGATTGAAACATTACATCGTTTGGCAATTTCAACACTATTAATTAGCGACTCGGGAATATCAGAAAAAAGTTCAACCATTTCCGATTCACTACGAAAATATTGTTGTAATGAATATTTTTTAGGGCGTTTAGGATCATCTAAGGTATCGCCATCATGAATGGCTACACGAATTTCATGGGCTTCAAAATCACTTGCAGATAAAAATCTGACATCGTTAGTAGCAACAACCGGTAGATCATGTTGTTCAGCTAATTTAAGCGCTTGCTTAACAAATAGCTCTTCATTTTCGCGCCCAGTACGAATTAACTCCAGATAACAAGCGTCAGCAAAATGCGTTTGATAAAATTGGATAGATTCCATTATCATTGCTTGATTGTCGCGAATGACCCCTAAACCAATATCACTTCGATAACTGACAAGGATAATTAAGCCAGTTTTATATTTAATAAGCCACTCTTTATCAACAACAGGACCATCACCAACATAACCTCGTTGGTAAGCATGTGAGATCAGTAAAGTTAAATTGTGATAACCTTCATTATTAGCTGCTAAAACTGTAATATCATAAAACTCATCACGTTCTACATCATGTATTTTCAGATCAGCACCAATGATCGGTTTAATACCTTTAGACAAGGCACTGCCATAAAATTTTACTAATCCACACAGATTAGAAAAATCCGTTATGGCAAGTGCAGGCATATTCATTGCAACCGTCTGTTTGACTAATGCATCCGTTTTTGCCATGCCATCTAACATGGAAAAATCACTATGAACATGGAGATGTATAAACTTAGGATCTGACATAATATTGCATTTTTTATAAACAAAATTGCATCAATTATAACATTAAAATAAATAGGATATCGAAATCTTAATTCGATATTATTCCGTTGATATTGCTTAACATATTGAGTTTAGGGCGTTAAAAGGGAAAAACAGATTTATTTTAAAGAATCAAGCACCTTAGGGTGCTTGATTTTATAAGTAAGTAATTACTCACATTTTATAGTAATCGCTAAACCACCACGCGATGTTTCTCGATATTTAGCGTTCATATCACGCCCTGTTTCGTACATTGTTTCAATCACTTTATCAAGTGAAACCTTAGCAGCAGAAGTGCGTCTTAATGCCATACGCGTGGCATTAATGGCTTTAACAGCAGCAATTGCATTTCTTTCGATACATGGAACTTGTACTTGCCCACCTACCGGATCGCAGGTTAAGCCTAAATTGTGTTCCATTGCAATCTCCGCTGCAATGCAAACTTGTTCGGGATTCCCTCCCAATAATTCAGCTAATCCAGCAGCAGCCATTGAACATGCTACTCCGACTTCGCCTTGGCAACCAACTTCGGCACCGGATATAGAAGCATTGGTTTGATAGAGTTGACCAATTGCTCCACATGTTAGGAAAAATCGCACATAGCTATCAGGAGTCATTGGCGTGACAAACTTATCATAATAAGCCAGTATTGCGGGAATTATGCCACATGCTCCATTAGTTGGTGCCGTAACAACTCGCCCTCCCGCGGCATTTTCTTCACTAACAGCTAATGCAAACATATTTACCCAATCTATGACGATCATCGGATCACTAATCATATTTTGTGAAGTAGCAATCAATTGCCGATAAAGTGCATTAGCGCGACGTGGTACTTTTAATGGTCCGGGCAATAATCCTTCCGTATGAATACCGCGATCAATACAGTCTTGCATCGTTTTACCAACACGCATGAAATACGCTTCAATTTCAGCATAACGGTGATAGCATAATTCGTTTTTTAAGACAATCGTCGAAATAGATAATGAATTATTAATGCAATATTGCAATAACTTTTCTGCACTTGAGAAAGGGAATGGCACATCGATAGAAGAAGAGTCTGTTGAACGAAATTCTTGCTCTTCAACTATTTTTCCACCACCAACAGAATAGTAAGTTCTTTGTAAAATAGCCTGCTTACCTTGATAAGCTGTTAATGTCATTGCATTTTCATGTAATAGTAGAAAGTCACTATGAAAATTCATACAGCGATCTAAAGGAAAATCAATCACATATTGACCATCATAAATGGGTAATCGTTCGCTTTGTTGCACTTGAGCAATAAAACCAGCAATTGCATCAATATTGACAGTGTCAGGTTGATTGCCTGCTAGCCCCATGATAATAGCTATATCTGTTTGATGACCTTTACCAGTTAAAGACAAAGAACCATATACATCTGCTACAATCGTTGTTACCGACGACATTAATTCCTTATCAATTAATTCATCAATCAGTAATTTGCCTGCGCGCATTGGTCCAACAGTATGAGAACTTGACGGACCAATACCAATTTTAAATATATCAAATACAGAGCTCACCGCCCACTCCTTCACATTATCGAACAATTCTTGATAAATTCGATAATTAAATATCAATAACTTACTTAGTGGTTAATCATTATTATTCATTAATAATGATTAAATTATATCAAGCCATATAATGTGGCTGAAATTGCAATCAATCCGGTAATTACAATAAAGATATTTCGTAATTTGCCTCGATATTGGGCTAATTTAGGCAATTTATGGATAGCATACATAGGTAATAAGAACAATAATATCGCTTGAACAGGGCCACCTAATGATTCAATTAATCCTAAAATACTTGGATTAAGCGTCGCAACTAACCAAGTAGTTATAAACATAAAAATAGCAGTAATATTGTTTAGTTGCTTCGTTTTAATGGTTTTTTGCTTATAACGTAATGTTTTAGACACTATACCATTAAAACCTTCTCTTGCCCCTAAGTAATGACCTAAGAAAGATTTTGACATAGCAACCAATGCAATTGGTGGTGCAACATATTCAATAATAGGTGAATTAAACCGATTCGCCAAATATGATAATATCGAAATATTTTGTGCTTTTGCCTCCTGTAATTCAGCCGGTGTTAAACATAATACACAGCTAAATACAAAAAACATCACTGTGGCAACCATCATCACATTACTCGCAGCAATAATTTTACTGCATTTAGGTTCAGCGTAACGATCACCATATTCTTTACGCTTAGTGACGGCTAATGAAGATATAATCGCGGAATGATTAAAAGAAAAAACCATAACAGGAATGACTAACCATAACGTGAGCCAAATACTTTGCGTTTGATTAGTAGCGTTACCTGACCATGAAAAATTATCGAATATTGAAGTATTCCATTCCGGAATAAGAAATAATGCAAATGACATTAATACAGTTAAGAAAGGAAAAACCAACACTGACATGACTTTTACAATCAAATTCTCACCGAAATGAACAATGGACATTAAAATAGCCAACAGTATAAAAGATAATAATATTCGTGGAGGTGAAGTCATACCTAATTGATGTACGATAAAACTATCGACAGTATTTGTTACACCAACACTATAGACCAATAAAATTGGATAAATAGCTAAAAAATAAAGAAAGGTAATACCATCACCAATAGTCCGACCAAAGGCTTGATCAACAACATCAGTAATATCACTATCGTGATCTTTTCCAGACAGTACAAATCGACATAAGGCCTGATGAGCAAAAAAGGTCATAGGAAAAGCTAATAGTAACATGACAAGCAGTGGAATGAGTCCACCCACGCCGGCATTAATTGGCAAAAATAACACACCCGCACCCACAGCCGTGCCATATAAACTTAACATCCAAACAGTATCACTTGATCGCCATTTTGGGAGTGTGTTATTGGTAAACTGCGATTGATTATCTTCAGTTTGAGTTACAGTTTTATTATTCATAATTGTATTGATTTGTTAATTATCCTACTTTTTAAAAGGTTAAAAATAATAGCAAAAATAACCTTTTCTGACGTTAATTTTTTACAAAAAAAATTGATTATTAATCAAAATTTTATAAAACACTATTGCTAAATTTATTTTTGATTGTCTTATTTTAATCTAGAGTAATCAGCTAGTATGTTATTTTTTAAATTAAATCAATTTTTTGCATCATGATAGAGATACCATACTACAACTGTACTGCGGTAATACTTACTATCATAAGCCATATACCAACATTTCAGGTTTATTTTATTCTTATTGACTATGATATGAGTTTACACTTAATCTTTTAGCATTAAAAAAATCGCAATAAAATTGCTTTAGTGTTGCGTTAGCTACTGCTAAACTAGCTAACATTTTATTAAATTAATAAGTCAATTATTTTTGTGGGACAAATTCATGCGAACCAGTAAATATCTACTTTCTACGTTAAAAGAAACCCCAGCTGATGCTGAAGTGATTAGTCATCAATTAATGTTACGCGCCGGTATGATCCGTAAAGTTGCTTCCGGTTTATATACTTGGCTTCCCACTGGTTACCGTGTATTAAAAAAAGTTGAACAAATTGTCCGTGAAGAGATGAATAAAATCGGCGCTATCGAAGTATTAATGCCAGTTGTGCAACCAGCCGATATTTGGCAAGAAAGTGGTCGATGGGAGCAATATGGTCCAGAATTATTACGTATCAAAGATCGAGGTAATCGTGATTTTGTTTTAGGTCCAACTCATGAGGAAGTTATAACCGATTTAATCCGAAATGAAGTCAGTTCATACAAACAACTTCCGCTTAATTTTTATCAAATTCAGACTAAATTCCGTGATGAAGTTCGACCACGTTTTGGCGTTATGCGTTCACGTGAGTTTATCATGAAAGATGCTTATTCATTCCATACTTCACAAGAATCTTTACAAGCAACGTATGATGATATGTATGCAGCTTACAGCGCTATTTTTAGCCGTATTGGACTAGATTTTCGTGCTGTCCGTGCTGATACAGGTTCAATTGGTGGTAGTTCTTCTCATGAATTTCAGGTTCTCGCGGATAGTGGTGAAGATGATATTGTTTTTTCTACCGAATCTGATTACGCGGCAAATATCGAAATGGCTGAAGCATTAGCGCCTACCGCAATATTAGAGGCAGCGACCGAAGCCATGAAATTAATTGATACACCAAATGCAAAAACAATTGATGAACTTGTGACTCAATTTGATTTAGCGATTGAAAAAACAGTTAAAACATTAATTGTTAAAGCAAGTAAAGAGAGTGGGCATGAGTTTGTTGCATTATTAGTACGCGGTGATCACACCTTAAATGAAATAAAAGCTGAAAAACTAGATATTGTTGCTTCACCATTAGAATTTGCCAGTGAAGAAGAGATTCGTTCTGCTATTGGTGCAGGTCCTGGATCATTAGGTCCTGTCAATTTAACATTACCTATTATTATTGACCGTGAAGTGGCTGTTTTAAGCGATTTTTCTGCTGGCGCCAATATTGATGGTAAGCACTATTTTAATATTAACTGGCAGCGTGATGTTGCATTGCCACGTGTCGCCGATATTCGTAATGTGGTGGAAGGTGATTTGAGTCCAGATGGCAAGGGCACACTTTTAATTAAACGTGGTATTGAAGTCGGACATATATTCCAATTGGGTACAAAATACTCTCAAGCTATGAATGCTACAGTACAAGGTGAAGATGGTCAAAACCATGTCATGATTATGGGTTGTTACGGAATTGGCGTTAGTCGCATTGTTGCCGCGGCTATTGAACAACGTCATGATGATCGAGGGATTATATGGCCAGAAGCGATTGCGCCATTCACTGTTGCGATTATTCCAATGAATATGCATAAATCAGTACAAGTACAACAAACAGCTGAAAAGCTGTATGCTGAACTACAAGATCTGGGTATTGAGGTTTTATTTGATGATCGTAAAGAACGCCCTGGCGTTATGTTTGCTGATGCAGAATTAATTGGTATTCCACATACTATCGTAATTGGCGAGCGAAACTTAACCAATGGCGAAGTAGAATATAAGCATCGTGCTAGTGGTATAAAAGAAATGATTAAAATTGAGAACCTGATTGATTTTATTAAAAATAAAATGTAACCAGATTCAAAAGTGGGCAATCAAGCCCACTTTTTACAAATATAAAAACTTAATTTTTTGAATTTAGCCGCGCTAATTTCTTCATTTTTTGCTCAATACGTTGACGCTTTAATGGTGATAAATAGTCAACAAAGAGTTTGCCTATTAAATGATCCATTTCATGTTGAATACAAATGGCTAGGATTCCATCAGCATCAATTTCATAAAATTCCCCATGACGGTTAAGGGCTTTAATTTTGATTTTTTCTGCTCTTGGTACAAATCCACGACATTCAGGCACTGATAAACAACCTTCTTCAATTCCAGTTTCACCCTCTTTACTGATTACTTCTGGATTAATAATGACATATAAGTCGTCACGATTCTCTGATACATCAATAACAATAATCCGTTGATGGATATCAACTTGAGTTGCTGCCAAGCCAATTCCTTCTTGCTCATACATGGTCTGAGTCATATCGTCGATTATTCGTTGTGTTTCATCTGTAATCACTTCAACAGGTTTTGCTACTTTGCGTAGTCTTTCATCAGGAAAACGTAATACCGGTAATATAGCCATAAATTTTTCGATTTGCCTCTCACTCTAAATTTTTTAAATTCTCCATAGTTTAAACACTATTTAAACTAATGAATAGTCTATTAATTTCTATTAATTAAATTATGTTTTATGAATAAATATGAATTATTGATTCGTTTTTCAATGTTATCTCATAAAAAACCATCAAAACTAATCAGGTATCTACAAAATTCATCTGATAATATAGATGAACAGTTTGTATTCCAACACTGTCAATTAAGTAAAGAACAAATCAGCCAATTTTATCAATTTGATATAAAATCAATCTTGGAATGGTTAAATCAGGATAATCATTATCTTATTAGCTGGGATGATCCATTATATCCTGAACAATTAAAATTCATCAGCAGTGCGCCTCTCTGTTTATTTGTTATTGGTAATCCAGCGCTTTTAATTTCTCCTCAAATAGCCATGGTTGGTAGTCGCCAATTTACTGATTATGGCGCACAGTGGGGGCGTTATTTTGCTGGCGAATTAGCCATTAATGGGCTAACTATTACTAGTGGATTAGCATTAGGCATTGATGCAATTAGTCATCGTGGTGCACTAGATGTAAAAGGTAAAACCATTGCTGTTTTAGCTAGTGGATTAAATTATATTACACCAAAAACAAATTCTTATTTAGCCCAAGCTATTTTAGCCAATGATGGCGCTATTATTTCTGAATTTTTACCAACCATTAAGGCTAGAGCGGAATATTATCCAAGACGAAATCGCATTATTAGTGGTTTGAGTTTAGGTACTTTTGTCGTTGAGGCTACGTGTAATAGTGGCTCATTGATAACGGCGCGTTATGCATTAGAACAAAATAGAGATGTGTTTGCTCTACCCGGCATTATCGATCATAGTAATAGTAATGGTACTCATTGGCTAATAAAACAGGGTGCTTATTTAGTGACGGAACCCAATGATATTTTAGAACATTATACACATCAATTAAGTTGGATACGAAAACAGAGTATAAGCACTACAACTGAGAACTCATCATTATTGCATAGCAATATTTTAGCGGTAATTAATCATCATGCTCTGCCCATTGATATTATTGCCGATAAAATTAAAGAACCCGTTGCTGAAGTAGCAATAAAATTGCTTGAGTTAGAACTTGAAGGCTTAGTGAAAGCGGTTACTGGTGGTTATATAAGAAATCATAGTTTATCTATTGATTAAGTCTGTATTTCTACATCAATATTTTTTATTTACCTTGATTGATTAAGATCACTTAGCTTAAAATAAATAATTATTTATCCTCTGACTTATTATAATAAATTATGAGCGCACTCACATTGATACAATCTTGCCAATATCTTAAAGATGGCAAAGTGATAGCTTATCCCACAGAGGCTGTATTCGGTTTAGGTTGCGATCCAGATAATCAACAGGCTGTTTTACAACTGTTAGCCCTTAAAAAACGCCCAATAGAAAAGGGGTTGATATTAATTGCCGCCAATTTAAAACAATTGGAACCGTATTTTGATAAATTATCTTTAACTCAAAAACAAATTGAGTTAATTAATCAACCAAGAGATTTAGCCACAACATGGCTTGTTAAGAAAAATATAAATACACCGACATGGTTAACAGGCCAATTTGATTCAATCGCTATTCGAATTAGTCATCATCCTTTAGTTAAAGAACTATGTTTAGCTTTTACCAAACCCTTAGTCTCGACAAGTGCTAATTTATCTGGTCAGCCTCCTTGTCGAACTTTGGCTGAGATCGCAATCCAATTTGGTGAACAATTCCCAGTTCTAAAAGGTGAAACAGGAAAACAACGGAATCCTTCACAAATCCGTGATATTATGACCGGCAGCATTATTCGACAAGGATAAATCCATTGCAAAATTCACTTTATATTGGTGTTATGTCGGGAACGAGTTTAGATGGAATTGATATCGCATTAGTTGATATTACTGATGATAACATTACATTTATTGCCGGTGAATGTTACCCATTCCCAAACGAAGTAAAAATGGCATTATGGCAATTATGTCAACAATCATCGTGTACCTTATTACAATTGGGTGAGCTTGACCATCGTTTAGGGCAGTTATATGCCGATAGTATAAATAATTTTATAAATAAATATCATTTGGATAGCCAAAAAATTGGTGCTATTGGTTGTCATGGACAAACAATTTATCATTCCCCGAATGGTGAATACCCTTTTACAATGCAAATAGGTGATGCCAACATCATTGCAGCAAAAACTGGCATTACTACAGTTGCAGATTTACGTCGCAAAGATATGGCATATGGCGGGCAAGGTGCACCTTTAGTACCCGCATTTCATCAAGCAATATTTAGTGCTCCAGATAAAAATCGTATTATTTTAAATATTGGTGGAATAAGCAATATCACCGTATTATCACCCAATCAACCTATCATTGGATTTGATACTGGACCGGGTAATGTATTGCTTGATAGTTGGATAATGAGGCATTTAAATCAACCCTATGATAAAGATGCACAATGGGCTAAAACTGGAATAATCAATCAATCTCTTTTACAGCATTTATTAAATGAACCTTACTTTCACATGCCTTATCCAAAGAGTACAGGTCGAGAATTATTTAATATTGACTGGTTATTAAAGAAACTGATAAATTACACGCCTGCACCAAAAGATGTACAAGCAACTTTAGTCGAGCTGACAGTAAATGCGACAATTCAAGCTATAAATAAACAATTAACATTATCCGATAACTTGCCAAATGAATTATTAATTTGTGGTGGCGGTGCTAAAAACCCACTTATTATTGAGCGTTTTAGTAAATTGTTAGAAGACTGGTCAGTACTTACAACCGATCAATTAAATATTGATAGTAGCTTCATAGAAGCTATGGCTTTTGCGTGGCTAGCATATTGTCGAATACATAATTTGCCAAGTAATATAACAACAGTAACGGGAGCGACTAAAGCTATCAGCTTAGGCGTGATATACCCAAATTAAAAAAAGGAGATAATTCAATGAAAGAAAAAATACTTAATTCATATGTTTTCAACGTAATGCTACATGGTTACAAAAATATTTTTTGTTATACAGGGCGTGAAAGTCAAGTTGCATTTCGTTGTTTTGTTCTAATCAATTCTCTATTATTTATTGTAGCCATTATTTTAGGCGCATTACTTAGTAATGTGCTTGGATTTTTAGGGGAGATGGTGTGCATTGTCATTTTGGCAGGATATTTCTTATCCACATTATCATTTAATGTTCGTCGCTTACATGATGCTGGATATTCTGGGTTGTTATGCTTACTATATCTTGTCGCTATATTAATCGTATGGATTGTTTCAGCATGCTTACCATCAACACCCGGTCCTAATCAGTATGGTAAACAAGCAAATAAAATTATAGAAGAATAAATCTATTTTTCTTTTAATTGTTAATCGTGTTATTTGATTGCCTACACGATTAACAATATTACAATTAAATGAGTCCTAACTGTTGTAAACCCTTAGCTATACCATCATGGTTATTATCAGCAGTAATCAATTGAGCAAGCTCTTTCAAAGGAGCGACCGCATTAGCCATCGCTATTGGGTGATCTACCATTTCAAACATTTCAATGTCGTTTAATCCATCACCAAACGCATAGGTAGGAATACCATACAAATTGGCATTTTGTAGAAGTTTATCAATACCAAATGCTTTTGAGCCTCCAGTATTAAATATATCAACACAATATGGTGTATTTCGTATGAAGGTGAGTTCAGGGAAAAAATCTTGATAGATCTGTTCTCCATTTTCACAGAGCAAGAGTAGCATCTGAATTGGCTTATGATGATGAATTTTATCATCAACCTGAGGAATAGCTTGCTTCAAATAATCATAAAATTTTTTCGCTGCTTCTCCAGATTGAGAAATTCGCATCAAGTGATCATTATAAAAAGCTAATGGAATACCAGTATGAGAACGAGAAAACTCTAGCATACGATCAATAATCTGAGGATCAATATTATTAGTAAAAATTGATTTGCCTTGATAAATTACTGACTGCCCATTCATGCCAACAATAGAATCAATACCTGTTCTATGCATTATATGTTTGACTTCAAATGCGGATCTGCCGGTCGCCATAATGGGTATGATATGATTAGCACGTAATTTATCTAAAGCTGCCACAGTACTATCAGCCACTTGAATATCACTAGTTAGTAATGTCCCATCTAAATCAAAAAAGACGATCGCTTTCGGTTTATTATTCATTAAGCCACCCTGTTTTGTTATAAATTAAAGACTGTTTTTATAAAAGGAATAGTTAATTTTCTTTGTTCAGCGATAGTGGCTTTATCTAATTTATTTAGCATATCAAATAAAGATCGCATATCACGCTCAACCCTTTTTAGGAGAAATAACCCAACCTCAGTTGATAAATCAAAACCACGTAATTTAGCACGTAATTGTAGCGCACTTAATTTATCTTCATCAGTTAGCTCTTTCAACTGATAGACTTGTCCCCATTCCAAACGTGAAGCTAAATCAGGAAGATTAAAAGGAATTTGTTTAGGCGAGTTATTACCTGTGATTAATAACTTAGCTTGAGAATTTTCTAATAAGCGATTAAACAGATCAAATATTGCCTCTTCCCATTGCAGATAACCTGCTATCTGATCGATATTATCTAAGCAAACCAAATCATAATTTTCAAGACCAAATAAAATATCTGGAGTTAATAATAAATGCTGTTCAAGTGGAATGTAACTGATTAACTTATTTGAAAGTGATAAATCATGGCAAGCAGCGTGTAACAAATGTGTTCTACCAGATGATGCATTTGCCCAGAAATAGAGACAGTGGAAGCCTGATTTATTTAAAACCGCTCTTAAATTATTGATTAATAACTCATTATAACCGGTATAAAAACTAGCAAACGTTTCCGTATCCGGTAATGAAACAGGTAACACCAACTGATGGGAATTAATTGTTAATACCTCACTCTATTTTATGACCCATGTAGTATAAATTCTGAAACCTAAAAAGCAATATCATTACAAAAAAGAAAAATTTTCTTAGATTAATTATTTTAATAGTTAAAATAAATAGTCAAACTTATTAAATAAGTTACGAAAATCTAGCTAAGATAATTTTTTACCTTAGCCATAGATTTTTTAGTTACGAGGTAAAATGAGATTTAATATTATAGCTACAATACCACATAGACTAATACCTTGTAGTACATAATTGCCAAAATCAAATAACATCCCACCAATACCAAACACCAATACTAAAGCTGTTATACACATATTGCGTGATATAGAGAGGTCAACCTTATTTTTAATTAAGATATTCACTCCCACAGAAGCAATTGAACCAAACAATAATACCATAATCCCCCCCATTACAACGGTCGGAATAGATGATAAAAAGGCGCCAACTTTACCGACAAATGACATAATAATGGCCCAAATAGCGGCCCATGTCATAATTCTTGTTTTAAAATTACGCGTTAATGTTACAGCACCAATAACCTCTGCATAGGTAATACAAGGTGGTCCACCTAAGAAACCCGCCGCTGAAGTAGCTAAACCATCACCCCATAACGTTTTATGTAATCCCGGATTTTTAGTGTAATCTTTACCTGTCACACTACCTATTGCCATAATATCACCAACATGTTCAATGGTTGGTGCTATAACAATGGGAATCATATACAGAACAGCCTGCCATTTAAATGATGGAAAAGTAAAATCAGGTATTGAAAACCAAGGGGCTTTAATAACAGGAGTAAAATCAACTAAACCAAACCAACATGAAAGTGCATAGCCAACAATAATACCCGATATAATAGGAACTAATTTAACAAATCCTTTAGCCCGTATGGCTACAACTAAAGTCGTGATTAAAGAAGCCATTGAAATAATAATTAATTGATATTTTGGTAAATTAGTTTCGATACTATTACCCATTGCCATATTCACTGCAACCGGCGCTAATGATAAACCAATGACCATAATAATCGGTCCTGTTACAACGGGCGGTAAAATACGTTCAATAATATTAGTACCATTAATTTTAACTAAAAAGGCAAAAAACATAAAAACTAAACCTGCTGCAACTACTCCGCCTAAAGTAGCAGGAATACCCCATTGTGCTACACCATAAGAAATAGGTGCAATAAAAGCAAATGAGGAGGCTAAAAATACAGGCACTTTACCACGTGTAGTAATTTGAAATAGTAGCGTACCTACGCCAGCTGTAAATAAAGCAACATTAGGATTAAGTCCTGTTAATAGGGGCACTAAAACTAAAGCGCCAAATGCCACAAATAACATTTGTGCCCCCGTAACAATATCTAGCCAACTAGGCTTAATTTGATCAGATGCTTGAGATGTTTGGTTAGTTACCATATTTAACGTTCCTTCTTATTAAATAACAGGTATAAAAAAACCGGCTTAAGCCGGTTTAAATGTTTAAAAGTTATTTGGTACCGAAAATCTTATCTCCGGCATCACCAAGACCAGGAAGAATATATCCTTGCTCATTAAGTCTTTCATCAATTGAGGCAGTATATAGCTCAACATCAGGATGCGCTTGTTCAAGTGCTTTGATTCCTTCAGGTGCAGCAACTAAAACTAATACTTTTATATTTTTACAACCTGCTTGTTTTAATAAATCAATGGTTGCGACCATTGATCCACCTGTGGCTAACATTGGATCTACTACTAATGCCATACGATCTTCAATATCAGAGGTTAATTTTTGAAAATAAGCGACTGGTTCAAGCGTTTCTTCATTACGGTAGAATCCAACTACACTAATTCTAGCACTTGGGATATGTTCAAGCACACCATCCATCATACCAAGACCAGCTCGTAAAATTGGCACCACAGTAATTTTTTTTCCTTTAATTCGTTCTACTTCAATTGGTCCGCACCAACCTTGAATTGTAACTTTTTCAGTTGGCAGATTAGCGGTTGCTTCATAAGTTAATAAACTTCCAACTTCACTGGCTAGGGCTCTAAAATCTTTAGTAGAAATATCATGCTCACGCATTAGTCCAATTTTATGGCGGACAAGGGGATGTTTGACTTCAACAATTTTCATGGAATAACCTCAGTGTATTAAATCTATTAATCATTTAAATTTAAATGACCACTGGCGGCAGATTGTAACATGGATAATTTAATAAATAAAAATCAATTTATCTGCCCTATATAACTAACTATGTGGTTTAGTTAACAATTTATGATAAGTTATTAATACGTTGACGCTTGAATAATTAATAATTTCCGCTCGGCATTAAGCTGCGGAACATTTAAATTAATGCATGTTTTTAATTTAAAAGGAGCGTGAAGCTTCGCTATTTCATCTTCTGAAGACTGGCTTTTTAATGCATAAAATAAGCCAGTTTCATTCGGTAAATGTTGACACCATTGAAGCATATCATTTAGTGAAGCAAAAGCACGACTTATTACGCCATCAAATTGTTTATGATTGTACATTTCAATTCGGCTTTGTACAGGATTGATATTATTAAGATTCAATTCAAATTGTACTTGTTTTAAAAAACGAACTCGTTTTCCTAAACTATCAACTAAATCAAATTGCTTATCAGGATTAATGATAGCAAGAGGTATACCGGGTAACCCCGGTCCAGTACCTACATCAATAAATTGTTGACCTTCTAAATAAGGCGAAACGACAATACTATCTAAAATATGTTTAACTAACATTTCATTAGGATCACGCACAGAAGTTAAGTTATACGCTTTATTCCATTTATCAAGTAAAGTGACATAATGGATCAGTTTATCGATCTGTGCGTCATTAATTGATAATGTTGTTTGTTTGATAAGCTTATTAAGCTGATTTTTTAACATATCTTACTGCGCCTTTTTACTAATATAATTTTTTTTCTTTAAATAAACTAATAACATTGATATTGCTGCCGGTGTAATTCCTGAAATTCGGCTAGCTTGACCTATCGAAACAGGTTTATGTTGTTTAAGCTTCGCGATAACTTCATTAGATAAACCCGAAATATCAGCATAATCAATTTCTTCAGGAATTAACGTTTCTTCATTGCGTTTTTGTCGTTTAATTTCCTCAATTTGCAATTTAATGTAACCATCATATTTAACTTGAATCTCAACTTGTTCAGCCGCCGATCCATCTGGCAGGCCTGGAGCAAATAGCGATAATGATTTTAATGTCTTGTAGGTCATTTCAGGGCGTTTTAGTAACTCTTCACCATTCGCTTCTTTCGTTAAATTAGCATTTAACACCGCATTGACTTCATCAATAGTATCAATATATGGGTGAACCCAGATATCACGTAATCGAGCACGTTCTTGTTCTATCGCTTCAAGTTTTTCATTAAAATGTTGCCAGCGATAATCATCAACTAAACCTAAATTACGACCAATTTCAGTTAAGCGTATATCAGCATTATCTTCACGTAACATTAAGCGATATTCAGCTCGTGAAGTGAACATACGATACGGTTCATTAGTTCCTAAAGTACAAAGATCATCAACTAAAACACCTAAATAGGCTTGATCACGTGTTGGGTACCATTGTTCCTGATCATAAACGGATCTTGCTGCATTTAAACCGGCCAATAATCCTTGCGCAGCTGCTTCCTCGTAACCCGTTGTACCATTGATCTGTCCTGCTAAAAATAAACCATTTATAACTTTACTTTCAAGCGTTGGTTTCAGATCTCTTGGATCAAAATAATCATATTCGATCGCATAACCAGGTCTTACGATGTTGGCATTCTCTAATCCTTTCATGCTACGTACAAATTCGAGCTGTGTATCAAACGGCAAACTGGTAGAGATCCCATTAGGATAAATTTCATTACTATTTAATCCTTCAGGTTCTAAATAGATCTGATGAGAATCACGATCAGCAAATCGCATGATCTTATCTTCAATTGATGGACAATATCTTGGACCAATTCCTTCTATTACCCCTGTATACATTGGGCTACGATCCAAACTATTTCGAATGATCTCATGTGTCTTTTCATTTGTTGAAGTTATGTAACATGGGATCTGTTTTGGATGTTCATTAGGATCGCCTAAAAATGAAAATACCGGTACTGGATCATCGCCGGCTTGAATACCTAACTGTGAAAAATCAATGGTACGTGCATCGATCCTTGGTGGAGTTCCAGTTTTTAAACGACCAATGCGGAAAGGGTACTGGTGTAGTGATTTTGATAAACTGATCGAAGCAGGATCCCCTGTGCGTCCACCACTGTAATTATTAAGCCCAATATGGATCTTACCCGCTAAAAATGTACCCGCTGTTAAAACAACGGCTTTAGCGCGAAATTTAACGCCCATTTGCGTTACAACACCAGTAATACGATCATTTTCAATAATGACATCATCAACAGATTGTTGAAAGATCATTAAGTTTGGCTGATTTTCTAAAGCTATACGGATCGCATCACGATATAACGATCGGTCAGCTTGAGCACGCGTTGCTCTAACCGCGGGTCCTTTACTGGCGTTTAAGATCCTAAATTGGATCCCTGCGAGATCTGTTGCATGTGCCATTAATCCACCTAAGGCATCGATCTCTTTAACTAAATGACCTTTACCAATACCACCAATAGCTGGATTGCAAGACATTTGTCCTAATGTATTGATATTATGGGTTAAAAGTAATGTTTTTCTACCCATTCTTGCTGCTGCCATAGCAGCTTCAGTACCAGCATGACCACCACCAATAATGATCACATCAAAAAGATCGGGGTAAAACAT